>CAIRAW010000068.1 GCA_903876735.1 uncultured beta proteobacterium
AAGACCGAATTCAACGTCGTTCTGCTCGACGCAGGTGCTGCCAAGGTGTCGGTCATCAAGGCTGTGCGCGAAATCACCGGCCTGGGCCTCAAGGAAGCCAAGGACCTGGTCGACGGCGCTCCGAAGAACGTCAAGGAAGCCATCTCCAAGGCTGACGCTGATGCTGCCCTGAAGAAGCTGCTGGATGCCGGCGCCAAGGCCGAACTGAAGTAAGCGCTCTTCCAAACAAGGGCTGGGGAGCTTTAAAAGAGCCCCCAGCCTTTGGCGCTTGTAAGAGAGCACCGCAAAGCAGATTTATTGTCTGTTTTGCAGTGTCTTCTGCCCCCGACTGTAGAAGATGCCTTGGTTCGGGTTGCACGCAATGTGCGACCGTCCGCCAATGATTGGTAGTGGCCAATCACCAAGAAGTCCCCAGGAATCCTTAGTCTTTGCCCGGAGATCTCATGGCTTACACATACACCGAACGCAAGCGCATTCGCAAAAATTTTGGCAGTCGCGACAGCGTGCTGGAAATCCCCTACCTGCTGCAAATGCAAAAGGACGCCTACACCGCGTTCCTGCAAGCCGACGTGCCGCCGAAAAAGCGCACGGTTGAAGGCCTCCAGGCTGCCTTTGAAGCCGCTTTCCCGATCATTTCGCACAATGGTTTTGTCGAGATGAAGTACCTCGAGTACAACCTGGCCAAGCCGGCTTTCGATGTGCGTGAATGCCAGACCCGCGGGCTGACCTTTGCCTCGGCCGTGCGCGCCAAGGTGCAGCTTTTCATTTACGACCGTGAATCCTCGACCTCGCAAAACAAGGTCATCAAGGAAGTCAAGGAGCAGGAAGTCTACATGGGCGAAGTGCCCCTGATGACGGGCAAGGGCTCGTTCATCATCAACGGCACGGAACGCGTGATCGTCTCCCAGTTGCACCGTTCGCCCGGCGTGTTCTTTGAACACGACAAGGGCAAGACCCACAGCTCGGGCAAGCTGCTGTTCTCGGCGCGCATCATCCCTTACCGTGGTTCCTGGCTCGATTTCGAGTTCGACCCGAAAGACATTCTTTACTTCCGCGTTGACCGCCGTCGCAAGATGCCGGTCACGATTCTGCTCAAGGCCATCGGCCTGAACCACGAGTCCATCCTGGCGAACTTCTTCGTCAATGACAACTTCCGCCTGATGGACAGCGGCGCCCAGATGGAATTCGTGGCCGAACGCCTGCGTGGTGAAGTGGCCCGCTTCGACATCACCGACAAGAGCGGCAAGGTCGTTGTCGTCAAGGACAAGCGCGTCACCGCGCGCCACACGCGCGAACTCGAGCAATCGGGCACCACGCACATCAGCGTGCCGGAAGACTTCCTGATTGGCCGCGTCGTTGCGCGCAACATGGTTGACGCCGACACCGGTGAAATCCTGGCCAAGGCCAACGAGGAACTGACCGAAGCACTGCTGAAGAAACTGCGCAGCGCTGGCGTGCAGGATCTGCCTTGCATCTATACCAACGAACTCGACCAGGGCGCCTACATTTCGCAAACCCTGCGCAGCGACGAGACGACCGACGAGTTCGCCGCACGGGTTGCCATCTACCGCATGATGCGCCCCGGCGAGCCGCCGACCGAAGACGCGGTGCAGGCGCTGTTCCAGCGTCTGTTCTACAACCCCGACACCTACGACCTGTCGCGCGTCGGGCGCATGAAGTTCAACGCCAAGATGGGCCGTGCCGAATCGACCGGCCCGATGGTGCTGACCAATGAAGACATCCTGGCTGTGGTCAAGATCCTGGTGGATCTGCGCAATGGCCACGGCGAAGTTGATGACATTGACCACCTTGGCAATCGCCGCGTGCGCTGCGTTGGCGAACTGGCTGAAAACCAGTACCGCACCGGTCTGGCACGGATCGAAAAAGCCGTCAAGGAACGCCTCGGCCAGGCCGAGCAAGAGCCACTGATGCCGCATGACCTGATCAACAGCAAGCCGATTTCGGCGGCCTTGAAAGAGTTTTTCGGCGCCTCGCAGCTGTCGCAGTTCATGGACCAGACCAATCCGCTGTCCGAGATCACCCACAAGCGCCGTGTTTCGGCCCTTGGCCCAGGCGGTTTGACGCGTGAGCGCGCCGGCTTTGAAGTGCGTGACGTGCACGTCACCCACTACGGCCGCGTCTGCCCGATTGAAACGCCGGAAGGCCCGAACATCGGTCTGATCAACTCGTTGGCCCTGTATGCGCGCCTGAACGAATACGGTTTCATTGAAACGCCGTATCGCCGTGTGGTCGACAGCAAGGTCACGATGGACATCGATTATTTGTCCGCTATCGAAGAAGGCAAATACGTGATCGCGCAGGCCAATGCCGCGCTCGACAAGGAAGGCAAGCTCACCGGCGAACTGATTTCGGCGCGTGAAGCGGGTGAGTCGATCCTGGTCGGTGCCGAACGCGTGCAGTACATGGACGTTTCACCGGCGCAGATCGTGTCGGTGGCGGCATCGCTGGTGCCGTTCCTGGAGCACGACGATGCAAACCGCGCCTTGATGGGCGCCAATATGTCGCGTCAGGCGGTTCCCGTCCTGCGTCCGGAAAAGCCGATGGTCGGCACCGGCATCGAACGCGTTGCCGCGATCGACTCGGGTACGGTTGTTACCGCCACCCGTGGCGGCGTGGTGGACTACGTTGATGCGACCCGCGTCGTGATTCGCGTCCATGACGCCGAAGCGCAGGCTGGCGAAGTCGGCGTCGACATCTACAACCTGATCAAGTACCAGCGTTCCAACCAGAACACCAATATTCACCAGCGCCCCATCGTCAAGAAGGGCGATACGCTGGCCAAGGGTGACGTGATCGCCGACGGCGCTTCGACCGACCTGGGCGAATTGGCGTTGGGTCAGAACATGCTGATCGCCTTCATGCCCTGGAACGGCTACAACTTCGAGGATTCGATCCTGATCAGCGAGCGCGTCGTGGCCGACGACCGCTACACCTCGATTCATATCGAAGAGCTGGTGGTGATGGCGCGCGACACCAAACTGGGGTCCGAAGAAATCACGCGTGACATTCCGAACCTGAGCGAGCAACAGCTCAACCGTCTGGACGAGTCCGGCATCATCTACGTTGGCGCTGAAGTCCAGCCCGGCGATACGCTGGTTGGCAAGGTCACACCCAAGGGCGAGACCACGCTGACACCGGAAGAAAAGTTGCTGCGCGCCATCTTCGGCGAAAAGGCCAGCGACGTGAAAGACACCTCGCTGCGTGTTGACCAGGGTTCGCAGGGAACCGTCATCGACGTGCAGGTCTTCACCCGTGAAGGCATTGTGCGCGACCGCCGCGCCCAGCAGATCATCGACGACGAACTCAAGCGCTTCCGTCTTGACCTCAATGACCAGCTGCGCATTGTGGAAGCCGACGCCTTCGACCGGATCGAAAAGCTGCTGGTCGGCAAAACTGCCAACGGCGGCCCGCAAAAGCTGGCCAAGGGCAGCAAGCTCGACAAGGCCTATCTGACCTCGGTCGACAAGTTCCACTGGTTCGATATCCGCCCGGCTGACGACGAAGTTGCCGCCCAACTGGAGAGCATCAAGAACTCGCTCGAGCAGACCCGCCACAGCTTTGATCTTGCCTTTGAAGAAAAGCGCAAGAAGCTCACGCAAGGTGATGAATTGCCCGCTGGCGTGCTCAAGATGGTCAAGGTTTATATCGCTGTCAAGCGCCGCCTGCAACCCGGTGACAAGATGGCCGGCCGTCACGGTAACAAGGGTGTCGTTTCCAAGATCGTTCCGGTCGAGGACATGCCCTTCATGGCTGACGGTACGCCTTGCGACATCGTTCTCAATCCGCTGGGCGTGCCTTCGCGGATGAACGTCGGGCAGGTTCTGGAAGTCCATCTGGGCTGGGCCGGCAAGGGTATTGGCCAACGCATTGGCGACATGCTGCAAGCTGAAGCCAAGGTGGCCGAGCTGCGCAAGTTCATGGAAGAACTCTACAACGGCACGGGTCGCAAGGAAGACCTGACGCAGTTGAGCGACGACCAGGTTCTGGAAATGGCGGGCAACCTGACATCGGGCGTTCCTTTTGCGACGCCGGTGTTTGACGGCGCATCGGAAAAAGAAATCCGCACCATGCTGCAACTCGCCTATCCGGAAAATATCGCCAAAGAGAAGGGCCTGACCGCCACGCGCACCCAGGCGCATCTCTATGACGGCCGTTCGGGTGACGCCTTTGAGCGTCCGACCACGATTGGCTACATGCACTTCCTGAAGCTGCACCACTTGGTCGACGACAAGATGCACGCGCGCTCCACGGGGCCGTACAGCCTGGTCACGCAGCAGCCGCTCGGCGGCAAGGCACAGTTCGGCGGCCAGCGCTTCGGTGAGATGGAAGTCTGGGCGCTCGAAGCCTACGGCGCCGCCTATACCTTGCAGGAAATGCTGACAGTCAAGTCAGATGACGTGCAGGGTCGTACCAAGGTGTACGAAAGCATCGTCAAGGGTGAGCATTCGATCGACGCCGGCATGCCGGAATCGTTCAACGTGCTGGTCAAGGAAATTCGCTCACTCGGTATTGATATCGAGCTGGAACGGTCCTGATTCGTCGACAACTGATTAAAAGGAAACAAGCGTCATGAAATCATTACTCGACCTGTTCAAGCAATTTACGCCCGATGAGCATTTCAGTGCCATCAAGATCGGCATGGCTTCGCCCGAGAAGATCCGCTCATGGTCTTTCGGTGAAGTCAAGAAACCCGAAACCATCAACTACCGCACCTTCAAGCCCGAGCGTGACGGCCTGTTCTGCGCCAAGATCTTTGGCCCGATCAAGGACTACGAATGCCTGTGTGGCAAGTACAAGCGCCTCAAGCACCGCGGCGTGATCTGCGAGAAGTGCGGCGTCGAAGTGACCCAGACCAAGGTGCGCCGCGAGCGCATGGGCCACATCGATCTGGCTGCACCCTGCGCCCACATCTGGTTCCTGAAATCGCTGCCGTCGCGTCTGGGCCTGGTGCTCGACATGACCCTGCGCGACATCGAACGCGTGCTCTACTTTGAAGCCTACGTCGTGACCGATCCCGGCATGACCCCGCTGAAGAAGTTCAGCATCATGTCGGAAGACGACTTCGACGCCAAGTTCAAGGAATATGGCGACGAGTTCCAGGCCAAGATGGGCGCCGAAGGCATCAAGGACCTGCTGCAAAGCATCGACATTGAAGGCTCGATCGAGAAGCTGCGCAACGACCCGACCGGCTCCGAGCTCAAGATCAAGAAGAACACCAAGCGCCTCAAACTGCTTGAAGCGTTCAAGAAGTCGGGCATCAAGCCCGAGTGGATGGTGCTCGAAGTGCTGCCCGTGTTGCCGCCGGACCTGCGTCCGCTGGTGCCGCTGGACGGTGGCCGTTTTGCCACCTCCGATCTGAACGACCTGTACCGCCGCGTCATCAACCGCAACAGCCGCCTGCGCCGTCTGCTCGAACTCAAGGCGCCCGAGATCATCGCGCGCAATGAGAAGCGCATGCTGCAAGAGGCGGTGGACTCGCTGCTGGACAACGGTCGTCGCGGCAAGGCCATGACGGGCGCCAACAAGCGCGCCCTGAAGTCGCTGGCCGACATGATCAAGGGCAAGAGCGGTCGTTTCCGCCAGAACTTGCTGGGCAAGCGGGTCGATTACTCGGGCCGTTCCGTCATCGTGGTGGGCCCGACGCTCAAACTCCATCAGTGCGGCCTGCCCAAGCTGATGGCGCTCGAACTGTTCAAGCCTTTCATCTTCGCGCGCCTGGAAGCCATGGGCATTGCCACCACCATCAAGGCGGCCAAGAAGGAAGTCGAATCCGGCACGCCGGTGGTTTGGGACATTCTGGAAGAGGTGATCAAAGAGCACCCCGTGATGCTCAACCGTGCGCCTACGCTGCACCGCCTGGGCATCCAGGCCTTTGAGCCCATTCTGATCGAAGGCAAGGCAATTCAACTGCACCCGCTGGTCTGCGCCGCTTTCAACGCCGACTTTGACGGTGACCAGATGGCCGTTCACGTGCCCTTGTCGGTTGAAGCGCAGGTCGAGTGCCGCACCCTGATGCTGGCATCCAACAACGTGCTGTTCCCGTCCAACGGCGAACCGTCCATCGTCCCTTCACAGGACGTGGTGCTGGGTCTGTACTACACGACCCGCGACCGCATCAACGCCAAGGGCGAGGGCCTGATCTTCTCCGACGTCGGTGAAGTGCAGCGCGCCTTCGACGCCGGCGAGGTCGACCTGACAGCCCGCATCAATGTGCGCCTGACCGAGTACACCAAGGACAAGCAGACTGGTGAACTGGTGCCTTCGACCACGCTGTGGGAAACCACGGCCGGACGTGCCCTGTTGTCGGAAATCCTGCCCAAGGGCCTGCCGTTTTCGAACATCAACAAGGCGCTGAAGAAGAAGGAAATTTCCAAGCTCATCAACGTCTCGTTCCGCAAGTGCGGTCTCAAGGAGACCGTGGTGTTTGCCGACAAGTTGCTGCAATATGGTTTCCGTCTGGCGACCAAGGCCGGCATCTCGATCTGCATCGACGACATGCTGGTGCCTTCCGAGAAGCCCGGCATCATCGAACGCGCTGAAAAAGAGGTCAAGGAAATTGCCCAGCAGTACACCTCGGGTCTGGTGACTTCAGGCGAACGCTACAACAAGGTGGTGGACATCTGGGGCAAAGCCGGCGACGAGGTCTCCAAGACCATGATGGCGCAACTGTCCAAGGAAGTGGTCACCGACCGCCATGGCAACAAGGTGCAACAGGAATCGTTCAATTCCATCTACATGATGGCCGACTCCGGCGCGCGCGGCTCTGCTGCCCAGATTCGCCAGGTGGCGGGTATGCGCGGTTTGATGGCCAAGCCCGATGGCTCCATCATCGAGACGCCAATCACGGCGAACTTCCGTGAAGGTCTCAATGTGCTGGAGTACTTCATCTCCACCCACGGCGCTCGCAAGGGTCTCGCGGATACGGCGCTGAAAACAGCCAACTCGGGTTACCTGACGCGTCGCCTGGTTGACGTGACACAGGATCTGGTGGTGACCGAACAGGACTGCGGCACGCACGGCGGCTACCTGATGCGCGCCATCGTTGAAGGCGGTGAAGTGATCGAATCCCTGCGCGATCGCGTTCTGGGTCGCACGGCGGCCGACGACGTTCTGCATCCGGAAAACCGTTCCGTGCTGGCTGCGGCCGGCACCATGCTGGACGAAGACCTGATTGAAGAACTCGAACTCGCCGGCGTTGACGAAGTCAAGGTGCGTACCGCACTGACCTGCGAAACCCGCTTTGGCATCTGCGCCAAATGCTACGGCCGCGACCTGGGCCGCGGTGGTCTGGTCAACGGCGGTGAAGCAGTCGGCGTGATTGCAGCGCAGTCGATCGGTGAACCCGGTACCCAGCTGACCATGCGCACGTTCCACATCGGTGGCGCGGCATCGCGCGCAGCGATTGCCTCCAGCGTGGAAGCCAAGTCCAACGGCACCATCGGCTTTAACGCAACGATGCGTTACGTGACCAACGGCAAGAAGGAGCAGGTGGTGATTTCCCGCTCCGGCGAGATCGTCATCCATGACGAGCACGGCCGTGAGCGCGAGCGCCACAAGGTGCCGTACGGCGCGGTGCTGGCGGTGAAGGCGGACCAGACCCTCAAGGCGGGTGTGATCCTGGCCAACTGGGACCCGTTGACGCGCCCCATCATCACCGAGTTCGCTGGCAAGGCCCACTTCGAAAATGTCGAAGAAGGCCTGACCGTGGCGAAACAGGTGGACGAGGTGACCGGTCTGTCGACGATGGTTGTGATCGATCCGAAGCGCCGTGGCGCTGCCAAGGTCGTGCGTCCGCAGGTCAAGCTGATCGACGCCACCGGCAATGAAGTGAAGATCCCTGGCACCGACCACTCGGTGACCATCGGCTTCCCGATCGGCGCCCTGGTTCAGGTGCGTGACGGTCAGGATGTGGGCCCCGGCGAAGTGCTGGCCCGTATCCCGATCGAAGGCCAGAAGACGCGCGACATTACCGGCGGTCTGCCGCGAGTGGCTGAGTTGTTCGAGGCGCGCTCACCCAAGGACAAGGGCGTGCTGGCTGAAATGACCGGTACCGTGTCCTTCGGCAAGGAGACCAAGGGCAAGATCCGCCTGCAGATCACCGATCCGGATGGCGCCGTCTGGGAAGAACTGGTGCCCAAGGAAAAGAGCATCATCGTGCACGAAGGCCAGGTCGTGAACAAGGGCGAGAGCGTGGTTGACGGCCCGGCTGATCCGCAGGACATCCTGCGCCTGCTCGGTTCCGAAGAACTGGCGCGCTACATTGTTGACGAGGTGCAGGACGTCTACCGCTTGCAGGGTGTGAAGATCAACGACAAACACATTGAAGTGATTGTTCGCCAGATGCTGCGCCGTGTCGTGGTTGAGAATGCCGGTGACGCGACCTACATCAACGGTGAACAGGTCGAGCGTTCCGAGATGCTCAACACCAACGACGCACTGCGCGCCGAAGGCAAGACACCCGCCACCTTCACCAACCTGCTGCTCGGCATTACCAAAGCGTCCCTGTCGACCGACAGCTTCATCAGCGCGGCTTCCTTCCAGGAAACCACCCGTGTTCTGACCGAAGCTGCGATCATGGGCAAACGCGACGAGTTGCGCGGCCTGAAGGAAAACGTCATCGTGGGTCGCTTGATCCCGGCCGGTACCGGCATGGCTTATCACGAAGCCCGCAAAGTCCGCGAGAACATGGACGATGCGGAGCGGCGTGCGATTGCCGAAGCCGAAGCGGCAGAACTGGCAGGCGATGTCGATGCTGCGGCACAGGCCAATGAAGGAGCAGTGTCCGAATAAGACGCGCTCTGCTTCTGACCCGATCACGCCTCAAGCCCTTTGAACGGCGGCTTGAGGCGTTTTTTTATGGCGCCTGATAATCCGGGCTTGACTGCATGGGAGGCTTGAAAAAATGGGTGACTCCATCGTGACCTGGTTTGTCCTTGCCATCTTGCTGTTCTGGGCGATGGGTGCTTACAACCGCCTGGTGCGATGCCGCTCGCAGGGAAATGTCAGCTTTGCCGTTCTTGAAGGGTTTCTTGATCACTATGTGCTGCTGGTGAAAACGAACGCACCGGACCCGCAGCTTCATGAGTCTGTGCAAGTGGCGTGGGCCGGTCTCGCGGCATCTGCAGAGCAGTTCAAGGTCTCATTGCGATTTGCCCGCGCCCAGCCCTTGCACGGGCCGGCGATGAATGCCTTGCGAACGGCCCATGGCACTTTGTGCGAATCCTGGGCGCGCGTACGCGAACTGCCGGCCGAACTGCTCGATGCTGCCTGGTTGCAGGCCTTGCAACTGGAGTGGGAGCGGGTTTCAGTCAAGACCGAAATGGCACGTGTTGAATTCAACCGGGCGGTTGCGAACTACAACGAAGCCATTGGGCAGTTTCCAGCGCTGCTGCTGGCCTGGCTTTTCGGTTTCAAACCGGCACAAACTTTTTGAACGTGAACCAATCCACCCCCCCCTTGTGGCGCCAGTTGCAGGCGGTTGCCGGCGTCCTGCAGTCGATTCGCAGCGGCGTCTCCGGTACCGCTGCACTCAATGCAGTTGCGCCGGAACTCCGTCCCGGCGTGCAGTCCCTGATCTTTCACGTGCTGCGTTCGCTTGGGCGGGCCCAGGCCCTGCGCCAGCTGTTGGCGCAGCGCACGCCACCGCCCCCTGCCGACGCCTTGTTGTGCACCGCGCTGGCACTGGCGTGGCAGGAAAGTGAGGCCCCGTATGAGGTGTTCACCCTGGTCAATCAGGCGGTGGAGGCGGCCAAGCGAGGTTCCGCCACACAGCAACAGGCCAGTTTCATCAATGCATGCCTGCGCCGCTTTTTACGTGAACGCGAGACGCTGGTGGCCGCGACCGAAACCAATCCGGTGGCGCGCTGGAACCACCCGAAGTGGTGGATTGACCGCCTGCAAAAAGACTGGCCAGACCGCTGGCAGCAGATTCTGACTGCAAACAACCGGCACGCGCCGATGAGCCTGCGCGTCAACACCCGGCGCACCAGCGTGCCGGCCTACCTGCAGACACTCAGCGCAGCAGGCTTGGGCGCTGCAGTGGATGGTGACTGGGGTGTCGCACTGGAGCAGCCACTGCCGGTGCCCGAGGTACCGGGTTTCGCCGACGGCCTGGTCTCGGTGCAGGATGGTGCGGCTCAAATTGCCGCGCCGCTGCTGCTGTCAGGCCTGGTAGCAGCCGGCCCCCTGCGGGTGCTGGACGCCTGCGCCGCCCCCGGCGGCAAGACTGCGCATTTGCTGGAGACGGCCGATTGCGATGTGATGGCGCTGGAGATCGACCCGGAACGGGCCCAGCGGATTCACCAGACCCTGCAACGCCTGGGCTTGCAGGCTGCTGTCGTCGTGGCCGATGCCGCGGTACCGTCAAGCTGGTGGAACGGCCAGCCGTTCAATGCCATCCTGCTCGACGCCCCCTGTTCTGCTTCTGGCATCGTGCGGCGGCACCCGGATGTGCGCTGGCTGCGCCGCGAGACCGACATTGCGCAGTTGGTGGCGATCCAGGCACGGTTGCTCAAGTTGCTATGGCCATTGCTGCTGCCTGGCGGACGCCTGCTGTACTGCACCTGTTCGGTGTTCAAGGCCGAGGGGCAGGATCAGGTGCAAACGTTTCTTGCGCGCAACACCGATGCCATTTTGCTGTCATCGCCGGGGCATTTAATGCCTTCAATTGGGGCAACAGCCGGTTCAGTCCCGGACAATCGGGACGGTGACCATGACGGCTTCTATTACGCTTTGCTTGAAAAACGCCCGGCTTGACCTGCTCGGGCTGCTGCTGGGCGTGTGCCTGGGCTGGAGCCTGTGTGCGCCGGTCCGGGCCGAGTCGGTGGCGCCAGACATTTCTTCGCTGAAGTTTGAGCGCAGCGCCGATGCGGTTCTGCTCAGCGCCAATATCCGCTTCGAGTTGTCAACGGCGATCGAAGAGGCCCTGCTCAAGGGGGTTCCGATGATCTTTGTGGCGGAGCTTGAGCTGTTTCGTGAACGCTGGTACTGGACCAACAAGCGGGTGGCGAGCGCCGAACGCCATATGCGGCTCGCCTACCAGCCCCTGACGCGGCGCTGGCGCCTCAATGTGGCCTCCGGCACCATCACCAATGCCGCGTTGGCGGTGGCCCTGAACCAGAATTTCGACGCCTTGCCCGACGCGCTGGCGGCGGTGCAGCGCCTGTCGCGCTGGAAAGTTGCCGAACTGGCTGACCTCGACCTCGAGCAGCAGCACATGGTGGTGTTCCGGTTTCGCCTCGATACGTCGCAACTGCCGCGGCCCTTCCAGATCGGCACGCTCGGCCAGAGTGATTGGAATATCGACTTTCTGATCCGCCAACCCCTGTTGCTGGAGACGCTCAAGTGACGGGTTCTGACCCTGCGCCGGTCGCGCCGGACCGTTTCCTGTTGCGCAATTCGCGCGCCTTGCGCTGGTCGGTTGGGGTTGGTCTGGCCGTCATGGTGGGCATCGGTCTGGTGTTGTTGTTCCTGCTGACGCAGGCCACGACCAACCGCGACATGTACGAGCGCAATTACGCGCGGCTCTTTGTGCTTAATGTGGTGGTTGCAGGCCTGCTGGTGCTGACCATTGGCTGGATGGCTTTCCGGTTGCTCAAGCGCCTGCGTCAGGGCAAGTTCGGCAGCCGTTTGCTGGTCAAGCTGGCGGCAATCTTTGCCCTGGCCGGGTTTGCCCCGGGCGTCCTGATTTATGTTGTTTCCTACCAGTTTGTATCCCGCTCGATCGAGAGCTGGTTTGACATCAAGGTTGAAGGCGCGCTTGACGCCGGTCTTAACCTCGGCCGGGTCACGCTGGAGACCCTGTCGAACGAACTGACCAGCAAGGCGCGCACCTCGGCCCAGCAGTTGGCCGATACGCAGAACGCCAGTGTCGGCTTGCCCCTGGAGCGCGCGCGTGAGCAATTGGGCGCCAGTGACCTCGTGCTTTGGAGTGCCAGCGGCCAGCTGATTTCCGCCACCGGCCAGTCGCGCTACCAGTTAAATCCGGAGCGACCCAGCCAGCAGCAGTTTCGCAACGCGCGGGTGCAGAAATCCGTCACCTGGATCGAGGGGCTCGATGACGCCGTGCCTGGTGTAGCGCGCAACGCCCGGATCAAGGCGCTGGTGCTGGTAGCCAGTTCCAATCTTGAGTTGCTGGAGGAACCGCGCTTTCTGATGGCAACGCAGACCCTGCCGCCATCCCTGGTGGCCAACGCACTGGCGGTTACCGACGCCAACCGCGAGTACCAGGAGCGGGCGCTGGCACGCCAGGGTCTGCAGCGCATGTACATCGGAACCCTGACGCTGAGCCTGTTTCTTGCGGTTTTTGGTGCCGTCCTGCTGGCCGTGGTGCTGGGCAGCCAGATCGCGCGGCCACTGCTGTTGCTGGCCGACGGTGTGCGCCAGGTTGCGGCCGGGGACTTGACGCCCAAGGCCTCACTGCAAGGCCGGGACGAACTCGACGGCTTGACGCGTGCCTTTGCCGACATGACACAGCAACTGGCGGATGCCCGACAGGCGGTGCAGGGCAGCATGGAGCAGGTGAGCGCCGCGCGCTCCAACCTGCAGACCATTCTGGACAATCTGACGGCCGGGGTCATCGTGCTCGATGCGCAGGGGGTGGTGCAGTCGTCCAATCCTGGCGCGACCCGCATTCTGCGCGTGCCGCTGGCGGTTTTCGAGGGTCGGCGCCTGACTGAGGTTGAAGGTCTGCAGGCCTTCGGTGAGGATGTTCAACGCCAATTCGATTCGTTTCTCGGAACCCGCACGGAGCATGGTCTGGACCATTGGCAACATTCTTTCGAGTTGGGCAATGCCGCCGCCCGGTTGGTCGGGCGGCAGGCCGAGGACGCGCTCATTCTGGTTGCGCGCGGCGCCGAACTGCCCGGCGCCAAACGGCTGCTGGTTTTTGACGACATCTCGGAAATAGTTTCGGCACAACGGGTCCAGGCCTGGGGCGAAGTGGCCAGACGGCTGGCGCACGAGATCAAGAACCCGCTGACCCCGATCCAGCTGTCGGCCGAGCGGCTGGAAATGAAACTGGCCGGCAAGGTCGCGCCGCCGGAACAGGCCTTGCTGACCAAGTCGGTGAAAACCATCGTGGATCAGGTTGACGCCATGAAGCGTCTGGTCAACGAGTTCCGCGATTACGCCCGCCTGCCGGCAGCGGAGCTTAAGGGCCTTGATTTGAACGCGCTGGTAACCGAGGTCACGCACCTGTATGTCAGTGAAACATCAGAGGTGCCGGTGCGCCTGGACCTTGACGTGCGCTGCCCGAGAATGCTGGGCGACGCGCAGCAGCTGCGCCAGGTCTTGCACAACCTGCTGCAAAACGCCCAGGATGCCACAGAAACTGCCGGCAGAGGCAGTGATGAATACGGCGTGACCCTTAGGACCCAGTGGCTTGAGACGGCAGGACGCGTGCGTTTGAGCGTGATCGATTGCGGCACCGGCTTTCCTGAGCACATCCTCAAGCGCGCCTTTGAACCTTATGTGACCACCAAGGCCAAGGGTACCGGTTTGGGCCTGGCCGTTGTCAAGAAGATCGCCGATGAACATGGCACCCGTGTCGACATTGCGAACCGTCTGGTTGACGGCAAGGTGGTCGGGGCGCAAGTGTCGTTATCATTCAGCATCGAGAATGTTGCACCGGCCTAGCCGGGCGACGCAGGTCTACCCAAGGAACGCGCAAAATCATGGCAAACATACTGGTGGTTGACGACGAACTCGGCATCCGCGATCTGTTGTGGGAAATTTTGAACGACGAAGGGCATAACGTCGAGGTGGCAGAAAACGCCGCCCAAGCCCGCGCTGCGCGTTTGCGTGAGCGCCCCGATCTGGTCCTGCTTGATATCTGGATGCCTGACACCGACGGCGTCACCTTGCTCAAGGAGTGGTCGGCCAGCGGTGCGCTGAACATGCCCGTCATCATGATGAGCGGGCACGCGACCATTGATACCGCGGTCGAGGCGACCAAGATCGGCGCGCTGGCCTTTCTTGAAAAGCCCATTACCCTGCAAAAACTGCTCAAAGCCGTGGAGCAGGGCCTGGCCCGTGGCCTCGCCCGCAAGCCAGTCGAGCCGCTCATGGCCACGCCGGCCATGCAGGTGACAGAGCAGTTGGTGGTTGCCGGACCGGCCATCACGCTGGCCGTCGATGCCGGGCCGCTGTCCTTGCAGAGCTTCATGCTCGACAAGCCCTTGCGTGAGACGCGCGACGAGTTTGAGAAGGCCTACTTCGAGTACCACCTGGCCAAGGAAAATGGTTCCATGACCCGGGTTGCCGAGAAAACCGGCCTCGAACGCACGCACCTTTACCGCAAGCTCAAACAGCTCGGGGTTGACTTGACGCGCGGCAAGCGCAACGGGGTCTGACCGCAGCCCAAAAGCAGCGTAAAGTGCTGCTATACTCTGCCGCTCTGGCCCGGTAGCTCAGTCGGTAGAGCAGAGGATTGAAAATCCTTGTGTCGGTGGTTCGATTCCGCCCCAGGCCACCAAAACCCTAAAGCCTTGATTTATCAGGGCTTTTTCGTACCTAGCGCTCGCTAGGTGCACCAAGCAAGTGGTCCACCTCCAACGAGGTCTGACCATGCTACTTCCCTCTCATTTGCGCCGCTCTCGCCACGGCGTTTACTACTTCCGCATCGTTTTGCCGGACTCAATCGCTGCCGCTTTGGGCCAGCGCGAGCTAGTCCGATCCCTTGGTATTCGATCCCCTAAACTAGCGAGGATTTCTGGCTACCAAATATCACTCCAAATAACGCCCATTCTGGAAAGGCTGCAACGCATCATGGCAATCGACCCCAACTCAATCAGCGCCAAAGACATCAAGAAGCTTGTTGTGGAAGGGTTGGACTTCCGGCGCGATGGGGGCATGAGTGTTCAACGGGTGATTACGCACAACGATCCCAAGATTGCCGAGCAAGAAATGGAGACCGTACGCAAGACCGCTCTCGCATGGCGCAACATCCATGACTTCACGGAGGGCATGGATGACGACACGTTTGCGCGCAAAAAGGCAGAGGCCATGCGGCTGCGCGACGAAATGCTGGGTTTGGCAGGCGATCAACAGGCCATGGGGGCCACGCCTGTCGCACAGGCGGTGCCGGGCATCGCACCGCCCCTGCGACCCTCCACCTTGCGCCAATGCTTTGATGCCTACATATCCGGCAAAAAGAAAATATCCGAATCCGCCAAGACTGCATACAAAGGCAGCTTCGAGCTTTTTGCCAAGCTCTCGGGAGGGGAAGACCGGATGGCCCATGAGATTACCGAAGTGGAGTTCATGGAGTTCAACGACGCTTTGGCCTTTGTCCCGGCTCACGCCACAAAACGCGGAATCGCGCTCAAACGCGCCGCAGAGATGATCGAGAACCCACCGATGGGACAGGACAAGGAAGGCAGCCCGGTGGAATATGACACGATCAGCGGCAACACTGCCAATTTGCATTGCACCAACCTGCAAGGCTTTTTCGATTACGTCATCAACTCGGGACGACGCAATGGCGACAACCCGTTTGTGAAGCTGCCACGCCACTCCGATGGCGAAGAAATCGGTGGGGCCGATGGTTTTGATGAACATGAGCTGCGCGCAATCTTTACCCCTGAATCCCTTTTGCAGGCGAAGCGGCCATCCCAATTCTGGACACCACTGCTGGCCCTATATACCGGCGCACGTCTCAACGAGTTGGCCTGCTTGGAGCTGACCGACTTCGTGGAAGAAAAGGGCATTCCCTGCATTTCCATTCGCTACGTGCCCCGCGCCAAGCCCGGCACCATTGAGCACAACAAGAAAAACGCGGCTCGCAGCGTCAAGACGGCTTCCTCCATTCGGCTGGTGCCGCTACACCCCGACCTATATGAAATCGGGATTGATACCTACATGGACGACGTTCGCGCCATCGGTGCGACGCGGTTTTTTCCGACACTGCCGCCTGACACCAAGGGCAAGCGGGAGCGGCGCCTATCACACGACGGCAATGAATATCTAAAAAAGGTAGGCGTGCACGTTCCCCGCAAGAAGGTCATGCACAGCTTTCGGGACACGGTTTGTGAAATGCTGGCGGTTCCAGACATGGACGACGTTCGCGCCGACCAATGGACCGGCCATGCTACGCAGTCAGTCAAGGGGCGCCACTACCGCCGCAGCAAGGCGGCCATCCAGTTGCAGGCCAAGGAAGGCTTTGGTGCACTCAATTTCCCATTCATTGACCTTGACGCGATCCAGTACCGGCAGGGCTGGTTTGACGATTACAACAAAACCAACATGGTGCCTTAATCAAGCGCTAACCCTCCCCCGAGCTGCCACCGCCGGAAATACTCTGGTGATGGCGGTGCAGCCAAGAGAATCCCAACCCATGTACCCCATCATGCAGCAAGCCCTTGCCGATCCAAAGATTGACACCAAAGCGTCGCGCCAGCCCGGTGTCAACCAAGCATTCATTGCATTCGCGCCAGTCAGGCAGGGATCGCACGCTGCCATTGATGGAGGGGACTCTTAACCATGGCACTTCATCCCGACTTCCCGCTATCGCCCTATGCAATCCTGCCTCCAAACCAGCGATGGTTCCCGGCTGCGGAGGAGATGCGGGACAAATCTTATGAAAAGCTCATTCCGCCGCTGGTTGCCAATATTCGCGAGGCGGTCAGTGAGTGGCGTGAATCCGGGTATCCCGGGTTATCGGCGACATCCAAGGGGCTTCTCCGCTGGTGGTTTGAAACTGACCACCTGATCGAGCAGGGAGACGGCACACAGCGCCAGTTCCGCTACTACTTTGCCCAGCGGGAGGCTGTGGAGTCGGTCATATGGCTCTATGACGTTCGCGGTGCACGCGATAAGTTTGATTTGATGCGGTTTGACGCATCGGGGGCGGTATCGAACAACATGTTCGATGAAGACTGGCCGCGCTTTGTGGTCAAGATGGCCACCGGCGCGGGCAAAACCAAGGTGCTATCCCTGCTGATGGCTTGGAGCTACTTTCACCGGCTGTACGAGACGGAATCCACGCTTTCGCGCAACTTCCTGTTGATCGCACCCAATATCATCGTGCTGGACCGGCTTCGCGCCGACTTCGATGGCCTCAAAATCTTCTTCAATGACCCGGTGCTTCCCGATAACGGGCATGACGGTCGCAACTGGCGCGACGATTTTCAGGTGGTGTTGCACATTCAGGATGACGTGCGGATCGTCCGCCCGACAGGGAACATCTTTTTGACCAACATCCACCGCGTCTACTTGGGCGATGTTCCAGAGCCATCATTGGATGATGATGACTTGCGCAATTATTTCCTGTCCCCGTTTGGAGACAAGCCAGTAGGCAAAACGACCGACAGCAATATTGATTTGGGCGAGGTTGTCCGTGAGATTGATGAGTTGGCCGTATTCAATGACGAAGCACATCACATTCACGACCCTCGCATGGCGTGGTTTAAGAGTATTCAAGACATACACCACCGGCTATTGCAAAAAGACCTGAGGCTGTCCATCCAGATTGATGTGAGCGCCACGCCGCGCAACGGGTCCGGTGCCATCTTTGTGCAGACTGTCAGCGATTACCCGCTGGTGGAGGCCATCGCACAGAACGTCGTCAAGCATCCAGTGCTGCCTGATGCCGCCAGCCGCGCCAAGCTGGCAGAACACAAGAGCCCGATCATCACGGAAAAATACGCCGACTACTTGCAGTTAGGCGTGGAGGAATGGCGCAAGAGCTATGCAGAGCATGAGAAGTTGGGCAAGAAGGCTGTCCTATTCGTCATGGTGGATGACACCAAGAACTGCGATGAGGTGGGCACCTATTTGGAGAAAATCTGCCCAGAACTGCAAGATGCCGTGTTGGTGATTCATACCAAGGCCAACGGGGAAATCTCGGAAGCTGCCTCTGGCAAGAGCAAGGATGAGCTGGAAAAGCTGCGCAAGCAGGCCAACGAAATCGACTCATGGAAATCACCCTACAAGGCCATCGTGTCGGTCCTGATGCTCAAAGAGGGCTGGGACGTTCGAAATGTGACCAATATCGTGGGTCTTCGGGCCTATGCGGCCACTAGCAACATCCTGCCTGAGCAGACGCTGGGGCGCGGCCTGCGCCGAATGTATTTCGGAAGTTCCGAGCGTGAAACGGTGTCAGTCATGGGCACGTCTGCGTTCATGGACTTTGTGGAGTCAATCCAGAGTGAAGGTGTTTCCTTTGAACGCGTTGCCATGGGTGGCCCCGGTGGTCGCCAGCGCCAAGATTCACTTGTTGTCGAGGTGGATAGCGATGCACCCGACAAGGACATTGATGCCTTGGACATCGCTTTACCCAAACTCACGCGCCGGTTCAACCGGGAGTTCAAGGACTTGGGCGAGATTGATACATCGACGTTTTCTAACGAGAAATTGCCCATCAAGTCATTTACGCCGGAAGAAACCCGAGAAATTGTCTTTAAGACCATGCTTGAATCCGAGATTGACCACACGATAAAGCTTGATAGCAGTGGCGTTGCTGACTACCGCTCCGTGGTGGCTTTCTTTGCGCGACAGTTGCTCAAAGACCTGCGCCTGGTCGGCGGTTATGACCAGCTTTATCCAAAGGTGAAGACCTTCATCCGGGATGATATGTTCACCGATCCGGTTGACTTGGAAGACCCGGTGATCTTGCGCAATTTGTCCGAGCCGGAAGTGGGTAAGGTATTGTTTGATTGCTTCCGCAGTGCTATCAACGGCTTGACCATTCGCGACAGCGGCAGCTCTCGCATCGAGGGGAGCATTCGCCTGCGGGACACGCGACCATTTCGCACCGAGCCGCGTGGCTACCTTCAAACGAAAAAGTCAGTTTTTAACCGGATCGTTGGCGAGAGTAATGCCGACGGGTTGGAATTGGCGTTTGGGCGCTTTCTGGATGGCGCACCCGACGTGCAAGCCTTCGGAAAAAACTATATGGCGGTTGGCTTCAAGCTGGATTACGTAAAGGCCAACGGGGAGCTTTCAACCTACACCCCTGACTTCTTTGTCCGGATGACAGACGAAACTATCTGGATCGTTGAAACCAAGGGGCGAGAAGAAATCGACTTGCCGCAAAAAATGGCGCGATTGCGCCAATGGTGCGAAGACGCGACAGCGGCCAGCAAAGATGAAGGTGGCATTCGCTATGGCTTTGTCTATGTGGATCAGGCCAACTTTGAGGCGTACAAGCCAGCAAGCTTTGCGGGGCTAATCAGCACATTTCGTGAATACCAAGAGATAAGAACCTAAGGGACTGTAATGGCACGGCAAGAAAAAAAATCTTACGACCTGAGCGAGGCGGAGCAGCGTGATTTGGTAATGTTGCTTCAACAGGGCAAGTCCCTACCGGAGAAATATCGCTTCATCTTGTTTGAGGATAAGCGTGAGGTTGAACTGGTGTGGAATGGCAAGAATCGGGACGTATGCACAACGGTTCTGCCGTTCCAGACGCTTGAACACATTGACGAACCGCGCACTGAGACCAAAACACAGGAAGACTTGTTTGACAGCCGTGGCAGGCAATTACGTGGCTGGACCAACAAGTTGATTTGGGGAGACAACAAACTGATTTTGTCTTCTTTAAAGTCAGGAGCCTTGCGACAGCAGATTGAGGACGCTGGTGGCTTGAAGCTGATCTATATCGACCCGCCTTTTGATGTTGGCGCCGATTTCAGTATGGATATTGAAATTGGCGGAGAGACTTTTCACAAAGAGCCTAATTTGCTTGAACAAATCGCTTACCGCGATACGTGGGGGCGTGGCGCAGATAGTTTTATCAGCATGCTGTATGAGCGGTTGATTCTCATGCGTGATCTTTTGGCGGATGACGGTAGCATCTATGTGCATTGCGATTGGCGTGTCGGCTCTTTTATAAGCCTAGCACTGGATGAAATATTCGGTCGCAAAAATCACCTAAATCAGGTTCAATGGCACTACAAAAGATGGCCAACTCCGTCAAAGGAATGGCAGAAAATGCACAACACAATCTATGTCTACACCAAGCAGAAGGGTAGTCATATATTTAACAAGGCATTTGGTGCACGGACAGAAGAAACACAAAAGCGATGGGGCACGAGCAAGATCGTCGCATCGCATGATTCGGCTGGAAACAGGGTGCCATCCGAGTACGATACATCAGAGTCATCCGGCGCACCACTCGACGACGTTTGGGATATTTCGATAATTGCTCCCGTTGCACATGAGCGACTCGACTACCCAACTCAGAAGCCCGAGGCCCTCCTTGAACGCATCATCAAGGCGAGTAGCAACGAGGGTGATCTGATCGCTGATTTTTTCGTCGGCTCTGGCACCACTGTTGCCGTTGCCGAGAAGCTTGGTCGAAAATGGATTGCAACCGACCTTGGAAAATTTGGCATCCACACTACACGTAAGAGGCTAATCGGGGTACAGCGAGATTTGAAAAAGTCCGAAAGGGAATTTCGAGCCTTCGAAGTATTAAATTTGGGCCGCTATGAACGGCAGGCTTACCTCAATATTGGCGGGCGCCTCACAGGGAAGCAAAAAGAGCAAGCCCTCTCGCAAAAAGAAAACGAGTTCCGTGAACTGATTCTTCGCGCCTACAAGGCGACTGGATTCGGCGGCAGTGAGGGTTCGCAGGCTCAGGATGGCTTTTTCCATGGAGCTCGCAATGGGCGTTTGGTGGTCATTGGCCCGATCAATCTTCCGGTCGGCAGACTGTTTGTCGAGGAGGTCATTACCGAATGCCGCAAGCGTGGTGCTTCGCGCGTGGACATTTTGGCCTTTGAGTTCGAAATGGGGCTGTTCCCCGCCGTACTTGAAGAAGCCCGTAGCAAGGGCATAGAACTGACTCCGAAATACATACCGGCAGAGGTCTTTGACAAGCGCGCAGTGGATAAGGGCCAAGTGGTCTTTCATGACATCAGCTTTGTAGAGGCCACACCCCGGTACGACAAGAAAGCCAAACTAGCTATAACCGTCGAGCTCACGGATTTTTCCGTCTACTACACCCAAGGAACCGCCGAAGCTGCCATTGCCGCGATGAAGGGCGGGAAAAGTGAGGTGATGTGCGAACAGGGCCAGCTCTACAAAGTCAACAAGAACATGGATGGCATTGTCTCGAAAGTTCGGCTGACCAAGCATTGGACTGACTGGGTGGACTACTGGGCAGTGGATTTTGACTATATGAGCCGCAAGGAAATCATTAAGGTCCCCAAAGGTTCTGGTCTTGGCGCGATGCCGACGCTGGCGGGCTTTGAAGCTCCACAGGGCGAATTGGCGCTTCCTGAGTTTGAGGAACGTTGGACGGGCGGCTACATTTTTGAAAACGAGTGGCAGAGCTTTCGCACGCGCCAGAACCGCGATCTTGATCTGAAAACCGCGCAACACACTTATGACCGGCCCGGTCGCTATACCGTGGCGGTGAAGGTGATCGACATTTTTGGAAACGACACCATGACGCTAGTGGGCGTCAATGTCGGTTGAGAAGCTTTTTTCAATCGGATGCATGACACATTGGCGTAGTCATTCCAGTTGTACCAGTTGGAACGGCTACTAAGGGAAAAACAAAGCCTTCCGCAATGGAAGGCTCCAAAAACGGACTCCCACGCCCGTTGTTTTTGGCGGTCTCACCTGTCGCGAACCGGCGCCTGCCCGGCTTTTGGTTTAGGAGGCGTTTCTGAACCTCACGGGCGTATTTGTGGAATATTTCCTGCCCACCCGCCGCTGTTCTCCCATTCCAAGATACGAAGCCAGACATTAAGCTAGCGCGGCTGGATGAAAACGCAAGAGAAGAACAAAAATTCATTCTTGCCGACAGTCGCCGACTTCAACCCCAATTGGGACATCGGTACAACGGATCACCACGGCGCAAATTGGCATGCCAAAAATCCGCATTGGAAATGTTGTTTTTTGCCGAATATGGAATATATATAGGGCGGCTTTTTTAGTTCGTAAACCGCTTTGGAGTGTCGATAGCCCCCCTGAAAATGGCGTTTTCTCGTAAAATTGAGCCATTCAGACGCAGCGTAAAAACTGCGATTTTCCCGGAGTGCCATTTGGGAAATGAAAGCTGAATCCTACTTATTCGGAACTTCGCCGAACGTGTCTCAGTTGGCTTTAAGAGAGCCGGGGCCTCAGCCTTCGACCAGTGTGGACTGGCAAGAGAGGTGCACCTAGGACGGGCTGAGAAGCGTCATCAACATGGGGTGTCCGGCACGGACACGCACCTAGCCCACTTAGAAGGGCACATGCATTTTGCAGATGGGCAAAAGCGCGATGTGTCCGGTGGAGCGTCCTTGAACGCAGCGTTCTCCTTTCGGGGGACGCGCCCTGTTCGACCGTGGTAGGTCGTGCAGGCCAGTTCAAGGCCGTATCGTGGAGCACACAAAATCTCAGAAAACTGTTTCTTTTAAAAAGTCGCGCGTTGTCGCTGCCATTGAGGCAGTGCAACCGTTTAACGACCGTGGTGTCATTGAAAAACCGCAGGTCGAAATAGTCCGTCCAAAAGAGGCGGCGCCGCAGATCAATGTTGAGGTCTATGCCCATCCCATTGGGAAGGAATGGATCGCTTCGACCTGCTGGCATGCCGACCTCGACAACCTGCCAGGTCTGGGTGATCTGCCCCATGACCGCTGCGTCAAATACGCTTCCAAGGCCGAGGCAATCGCTGCTGCCTTGAATGCCGCCCAGCGTCAAGTCGAGACCGAGCTGGGCGAAAAGGCCGCTGCAACGCCATGGATGGGTCTAAAAGAAAGCTTGCGCTCATGGGTAGCCAAGACTATTGCCCAAGTCCGTGCGACGGACACCAGCCTGCCGTTGCATGGCGTATCCGTCATCGACCTGTGTGCGGGCATCGGTGCACTGGCCCTTGGATTCGTGAACCATGGGGCCACCGTCAGGCTTGCCTGTGAACTCGATGCAGATGCCTTGTCTGTCTATGTCAAGAATCTCAGCCCCGAGGCCACTTTTGCCAATCTGTGCAATCTGGATAGCAAGGGCATGGAATGCGGCATTCTGACCATTGGCATGATTTGCACGGCCTTTTCCAAAGCGGGCAATCAGCTCGGCTTTGCCGATCCCATTCTGGGGCCGGTCTACGCAAAAATCTTTGAGCACATCCACAACATTCTGGCCCGTGCCGTGGTGATCGAATGTGCCCCTGAGTTGTTGACCCTCAACGATGGTCGAGACGCAGCCACGCTACGCAAAGTCCTGATGGCCGCAGGCTACTCGGTCAAACATCGCACGGTAGAAGCAGCCAATTTTGGGGTGGCGCAGTATCGCAACCGCAGCTTTATCGTCGGAATCCGCCATGGCGAGCCCGTTGATGAGCTTATGGGCTACATCTTCCCCGCTGAATCTGCCCCCTCTGCCGCAGTTGAAGACATCCTTGACAAGTCGGTACCGGGCGACATTGCAGCCAGCCGCCTGACGCTTCACAAGGCACAACCCACCACTCGCGTTCAAAAACGCGCCCGCCTCGGAAAAATCGACGGCAAGGGGTATCAGGGCTACCGCATCTATTCCCCCAAAGGCTTGGGGGCCACACTCACCGCCAGCGGCGGCGGTATCGCCCGCAGCACTGAGGCATACCTTATGGAGGACGGCTCGGCTCGTGGCCTAACACCCCGCGAGACCTGTCGCATGCAGGGGCTGCCTGAATGGTTCTGCCACCACGACGCCCCTCACAAGGCCCGCAAGCAGTCCGGCAACGCCGTTGCCGTGCCTGTCAGCCACGCCATTGCCCGTCAACTCGGGGCCATTCTGAGCCCCCGTTCCTGAAAACCAGATCCCGGTGGGTGCATCCGCACCCACCAACCGGGATGCGTTTTCAGGGCGGCGCAGCTCGGGCTTAAGTACGCCTGAAAAAAGGTCAATCCAATGAAACATGAAATCAAATTGTTGCGGCTCCTCTATGCCAAGCCGATTCCAAATACCGTAAACGGCAATCCGCGCTGGAAGTTTTACGCGCGGGAAGTCAATGGAGAAATGCAGGAGTTCAAGACGGCCTCAGATGTCAGCAGCGCCTATGGCTGCAATCTGAACTGTGTTCGGGCAGGGCGGGTAATTCGCGCCCACGTTCACGAAACCGCGACCGGCACGCTGATGGTCGATATATGGGACGACTCCCGCTCTGCCCAAGTCAATCTTGACGACGAGTTCGATGCACTCGAACTGATAACGGAGATGCGCCTGGAAGTGCGCGACCCACAAACCACAACAACATCAACACGCCTATAAGGAGCAATTCATGAAACATAAAAAGATGCTATTCCGGCTTACGGCTGCAACTGACCTTCGCAAAAATAGAAAAATGCCCCCCAGATGGGCATTCCATGGCGAGACCATCGAGGGCAATCAGATTACGCTGACAACCGCAAAAATTGGACACGGGGAGGTTCGTTGGTTCCCCAATCAGATCATGGGCAAAACCATTCGTGTCAGCTACCACCAGACAACGACTGGGAACTTCGTGGCCGACTTGTGGCGCCCATCTTGGGCCGAAGATGAAGACTTGGAAGCGCTGTTCGCCAAGGAACGAACACTCTACCGGGTTGAGCAGGAGCGGCTTGCAATAACCGAGGCAGTGATGGAACAGCAAGCCAGCTCTACAAGGCCCAAACGCCTTTGATCGCATATGAGCAGTCGCGACATGGCCGGGCAACGCCTGGCCTTTTTATTTGGCGCAAAGGAAACGACCATCGAAATCTGCATGTGTGCCGCATGAATTGCCGAGACGCGCGGCGCACTTGACATCGGGGACAGCCTTTGAGATGCATTGATGGACGGTAAGCAGCCAGCTATGTTCCTCACCGGTTTTCAACCGGCTCAGAACGCTTGGTCTGCCGACCGAAGGAGACCCAAGACATGCCACGTCCATTGAAGCCAAGCCGCGAATTGCGCCAACGATTTGACCTCTATCTTGATGAGTTCGAGGTCGATCAGATTCGCGCCAATGCCGCCGCCGCCCGGCTGCCGATGTCCATTTTCGTTCGCCGGGTTGCTCTGCGCCAAAAAATCGAAGTGCCGCCGTCAATCGAGGCGGTCGCGCGGTGGCGCGAATTGGCGCCGCTGGCTAACAACCTGAACCAGATTGCGCGCGCCTGCAACGCCGGTTCGGTGCCGGAGGGGATTTACCCGGTCGTCGCCGCGCTTGCCGAGCAGGTGCGCCTTTTGCGGTTGGAACTGTTGGACTGCAACGCTACTGGCGCCAAGCGTAGGAGGCGTGCATGAAGACCCGCACTTTTTATTCTCGCCGCCCCCCGCTTTTTACTTTTGATTCAGCGACCATGCGGCTAATCGGTGGCAGTGGGCCGCAGACCACGCGAAGGCAGGCAAGGGACGCGATCAAATCGCGCTGCGCTCTGATGGCCCATCCGGTGCGGCATCCATACGCGCATTTCTTGATTTGCCCAGAGCCCGACGAGCTTGCGCGAACGCATGCAGCATGGTTGCGACTCGCTGAATACCTAATGCGCCGCATCGGCGCGGGCAATGCCATGTGGTGGGCTTTTTTGCAAGGCGATGAAGCAGGCACCACCCGGATGCATATCACCGCCTATCTGGTCGATTCCAGTGGGGGCGCCGTTGGCAGCCACCCGATTCGGTTAGGCCGCCTCAATGTGGACGGAAGTATTCGGACACGGACAGCCGCAAGCCGTGTCTCTGAAAGTGCGGAAGCAATCAAACCAAAGGAGAAAGGAATGAAAACAAGACGTATCGAGAACATGGAAACCGCAATTAAATGGAATGTTGGGCGTTGGCATGAAGACATTTTTCAAATGGCGAAGCACCAAGAGCTTGCCAGACTGGCTCTTGATGACCCCTATTGCAGTGGCAGCAACGCATGCTATATGCGCTTTCCCGTCTGTGGGGTCTCATGTTGGGTGAGTTTGCATTTCAACATGTCGCATCCGGATTGCAGCAGCATAAAAGTTGTGTTGCGTCATGAGGGCCACGAGGCTAAGGGTGAAGTGGAGCTTGGCGGAGAAGCGCCGAAGCAATCCGACTATTGGATTGCTTTGGAGGAGGCCGCGAACGAACTTGCCGGGATTTCAGACGAGTTCCGCCGCAGCGTAGAGCACCAGATTTGGCGCAACAAGTCCGTGAGCCATGATTGATCGGCAAGATCGCGCCCAACGGCAAGGGAGCGAGGGGGCTTGCGAGCTACCTGCTCCGCCGTGGGCGCGGCAAGATCATTGGCGGAACCATGGCCGGGCGCAACCCGCGCGAGCTGGCACGGGAGTTTGGCGCACTTCGCCGCCTCAATCCCAAACTGAACAAGGCGGTG
Source organism: uncultured beta proteobacterium (assembly GCA_903876735.1). GTDB lineage: Bacteria > Pseudomonadota > Gammaproteobacteria > Burkholderiales > Burkholderiaceae_C > Rhodoferax. The sequence goes on from CAIRAW010000068.1 coordinate 26,249, forward strand.
GCTCACCTGATGCTCAGCCCAGCGCCGGGCGACCCGCCGCTGGCGGACGCTCAGTGGCAGGAAATTGCCGAGCGCTACACCGAGGCCATGGGCTACACCGACACCGCGTGGTGCGCCGTGGTGCACAAAGATACCGATCACCAGCACATGCACATCATGGCTTGCCGCATCGACATCCGCGGCAAGACGATCTCAGATGCCAACAACTTTCGCAAGTCGGAGGCCATCGTGCGCAAGATCGAAACCGAGTTCGGGCTGGTCGCCGTTCCTACGTTCAGCGACAAGCCGAGCGTCAGGCTGAAAAGCAAAACCAACAAAAAAACCAACCATCAGGGAGAAAAAGCCATGCCGAAAACTATCGCGCCACCCAATCCGTTTGACCCGTCAGACCCCCAATATGCCACTTGGCCCCATGCATTCGAGCCGGGGCGCGATGCCGCCGAACTCGCGCTGGTGATTTCCACGCCGAGCATCGTGCAGCCTGGCGCATCTTGCGGCGCACCACTCACAAAAATGCAGTGCACGGAGATGCGGCGGGCTATTGTCGAGCCTGACTATCACCGCAGGATGCAATCGCTATTCGGCGCCGATCTGACTCGCATCCATCGCCATTCAGCGGGCGCTACCTTGTATTTCAAGCAGCAAGGCCGGATTGCTGACCTCGGCAACACCCTGAATGTGTTTGGAGGGATGGACGAACAGCTTGCAGCTCAACGCATTGTCGCCATGGGCCGGGAACGTGGCTGGAAAACGATCACGTTCACGGGCGGCGCCAATTTTGTGGAGCTTGCGATGCGTGAAGCTCTCAATGAGCATTTCAACGTCGTTGCCAAAGGCTCTGACCAAGAAGCCATCCTTGCCCGTCTTCAAGCCGAGCGTCAAGGAGGGTTGGGGGCAGCGGCTGCGCCAGCTCCATTGCCAGCCGGTGCAGTGGCCGCCGAGGACTACAACGATTTCGCTTTCAAAGAGATTGAGGACTTTGTGCAGCAAGTCGCGCCGGAGCCAGTGGCCCCAATCAAGTTGCCGCCACAAGTTGCGGCACCGGCTCCAAAACTAGCGCCACCGCCTGCGCCGCCAAAACCTCCACAGATAGGCACGCTGCCGGGTTTCTTGAACATGCGCGAGCGGCTTCAAGAGCGGCGCGACCGTCCGCCGCCCAAGGGACTGAGCCAGACCCTTGTTCAGCCCCCAAAAAGCTCAGGCCCCAAAGGCCCCTGAACTAACAGAGCACAGCCAAATGCCTTGCAGAAGGCATGGGCGCGCACGACAAAACCACAATTTTTAGAACTCAAAAGGAGACAAGATGACCCGCAGAACTACATCAACTACCAGAAAGGTACCCACGCCCAAGCCTCGCAAGGTCTATATCAGCGCGAACGAAGAAGAATGGTGTGTATTGCAAAAACTCGGCTTGCGCGAGCGGTGGCTTTACATGGAAATGAAATGGAAGGCCAATTTCAAGAACGGCGTGCTCGGCAATTTTGGTAAACAGAAGCTGACCTATCAGAGCATTGCCGACTTGATCGTGGTGCCGGGCGTGCCAGGTCGCGGACAAGGTGGAATTGATGACACACAGGCCAGCGACTATTTGAAAAGCATGGAGGAAGTAGGCTTGATAGTTGCCCGCGGCAGGCGCGACAACGGAGGCTTGTTGTTTGAATTGCCGCTCTCGCCAATCAATCGCAACGCTTCGGTATTGGCCGCCCCAGTCGCGCAACAGAGCAAGGTTCCGAAAGCTACTTCCCCGGAAAGCGCCTCTCAATTAGCAGCTACTTTCCCGGAAAAAGACATCGCAATTTATGAAGAAAACCCAACACCCACGCGGGTTTGCGATGATTCCGCCCCCTCTCTATCAGTACTGGCTTTAACAAAGTTAAAGAACAATACTGAGGGGGCACGAGCGGCTAGCGCCGCTGATGCCCCGTCCAGCCGCGCCAAAGGCGCGGCTGCCGCCCCGGGAAAATCCACCGGAAGTCCGAGCTGGACCGCGCCGCTGACGGCGGACGCGATCTACGAAAACCTTGCTGAAAACTGGCAATGGGCAGGCATGGACACGTCGCAGGCTTGGACGCTGTACGAGGCTTGGGCACGCATGGGCATATCTGAGGACATGCTGTTTCAAGCGGTGCAAGTGCTGGAATCCGGTTGGTCAACAGACAACGGGCCGTGCACGCCCGTCGCGTTGGCGCCGGTAATCACGGAGGTATTGCAACAAAACCGGCCATCAGTCTGAGTGTTTATCCCGACGCATGGCTCGGACAAAAGGGCCATGCTTTGGGAGGCTGGTCGTAGTGGCGCCAATCCGGTGCCGGAGGCCGGGCGTGGACATTCATCAGCAGATCACAGACGACATCATTCGCGCAATCGAAGAGGGCACGCCACCGTGGCGCAAAGGTTGGGTTTCCGGCGTGCCCCACTTCAACGCAAGCTCAGGCCAGAGCTACCACGGCATCAACCAGATTGTGCTTGGGATGCAACCCCGTACTGATCTTGCCCCTGTTTTCCGGACTCCTTAAGCCACCCATTACGCGGACTTCCTGTCTTGCTGCTGGGCCGCCGTCCAGCGTTGCTCAAACGTCATTGGACTGACATAGCCCAGCGTTGAGTGCAATCTCTTGTGATTGTA
>CAIRAW010000069.1 GCA_903876735.1 uncultured beta proteobacterium
CGTTAAGCGCGTCCGCAAGGTAGCCGCGCCAGCTGCAGCAGCTGACGGCAAAGGAGAATAATTATGTTGCAACCCGCTCGTCGCAAATACCGCAAAGAGCAAAAAGGCCGTAACACCGGCATCGCGACCCGAGGCAGCTCGGTCGCGTTTGGTGATTTCGGTCTGAAATGTGTGGACCGTGGCCGTTTGACAGCCCGTCAGATTGAAGCCGCACGTCGTGCGATTTCGCGTCACGTCAAACGGGGTGGCCGGATCTGGATCCGTGTCTTCCCGGACAAGCCCATTTCGCAAAAGCCGGCGGAAGTCCGCATGGGCAATGGTAAAGGCAACCCCGAGTACTACGTGGCCGAGATTCAACCCGGCAAGATCGTTTTTGAAATCGTGGGTGTGCCGGAAGAACTGGCACGTGAAGCGTTTCGTCTGGCAGCTGCCAAGCTGCCCCTGCGTACCACTTTTGTGGCCCGCATGATTGGCCAGTAATCAGGAGAGCATGAAATGAAAACTACTGAACTGCGCCAAAAAGACGTTGCTGGTCTGCAAGTCGAAGTCAAAGAGCTGCAAAAAGCCCACTTTGGTCTGCGCATGCAAAAAGCCACGCAACAACTCAACAACACCGCTACGCTGCGCTCCACGCGCCGTGATATTGCTCGCGCCAAGACTATTCTTGTCGAGAAGCAAAGCGCTGAAAAATCCGCCAAATAAGGAGCTATAAATGACGGAAGCTAAAAAATCCCTCAAGCGTACTCTGACTGGCAAGGTCGTCAGCGACAAGCGTGCGAAAACTGTCACCGTATTGATTGAACGCCGTGTCAAGCACGAGCTCTACGGCAAAATCGTCGGCAAGTCGAGCAAGTACCACGCCCATGATGAAAATGGCGAGTACAAGCTGGGCGACATCGTAGAAATCACAGAAAGCAAGCCGATTTCTAAAACCAAGAACTGGGTTGCGACCCGTTTGGTCCAAAAGGCAGCGGTCGTATAGGCCTTTGCAGTCTCGCGACTGCATGTTTCCCAAAAACGGCTCACAATGTGAGCCGTTTTCATTGGTTCATACAGTGGGGCTGTCCCGCTGGATTTCAGTCCATTCTTTCAGGAGCAATACATGATTAAAGTAGGCGATCAACTTCCCGCAGCCACGTTGATGGAGTTTTCGGAAGTCGAGGGTGGCGGTTGTAGTCTGGGTCCGAACCCGGTTGATGTGCACAAGGCCAGCGCCGGCAAGACCATTGCCCTGTTCGCGTTGCCAGGTGCCTTCACGCCAACCTGCTCGGCCAAACACGTGCCCGGCTATGTCGAGAAGTTTGCCGAACTCAAGGCCGCTGGCGTTGATGAAATCTGGTGTGTTAGCGTCAATGATGCCTTCGTCATGGGTGCCTGGGCCCGCGATCAAAAGACCGCCGGCAAGGTGCGTATGCTGGGCGACGGCGATGCTGTTTTTGCCAAAGCAACGGGTCTGACGCTGGACCTGACCGGCAAGGGTATGGGCCTGCGCAGCAACCGTTATTCGATGCTGGTCAAAGATGGCAAGGTGGCGACACTCAACATTGAAGCACCCGGCAAATTTGAAGCCAGCGACGCGGCAACGCTACTGGCACAAGCCAAGGCCTGACGCTAACCGGGACGGTGCTACTGCCGCGGCGTGGCACTGTCTACAGTTTGGCCATCAGGTAGTGCGCCCCTTTAATGGGGTTGTGGTAGTAAGGCGGAACCTCTTCAAAGCCGAGTTCCTGGTAGAGCGCCCGAGCGCTCTCCATTTCGTCAAGCGTATCGAGCAATACGCAGTCATAGCCGGTCTGACGCGCACAGTCCAGAATCGCTTCTGCCAATTGGCGCCCGACTCCCAGACCGCGAAAACGGTCTCGCACGTAAAGCCGTTTCATCTCACAGGCGTTGGGGTAGTCCGCCGCATCAAGCGGGCGCAGGGCACAACAACCTGCCAGTTCTTCATCAACATAGGCCAGCAGCAGGGCGCCGCGTGCTGCCGAGTACTGGCCAGGCAATTCCTTCAGCTCATCCTCGAAACCCTGAAAGCACAAATCCACCTGCAGACTCGCGGCGTATTCACGAAAGATACCGCGCAGCGCCTCCAGTTCATCGGGCGAGGTGGGTGTGATGAATCGCAAATTTCGTTGGTTCACGGTAGGTGACGAATAAGGGGCGACAGTTTGGATGGTGACGACGGGGCGTCATTCTGCCTGCTTAAGTAGCCAGATTACCAGCGCGATGCAGGCGCTCAGGACAACTGTCGCCAGCAGGCGGGCTTTCGTGTCATCGCGTGAGTCGCTCGCCGTAAACGGTAGCGTCTTGTCGCCATGAAGCATGGCGACAACAAGCCCCCTGTCCTTCCTGAGCAGATAAAAGCCAATGGCGCCAAGATGCAGGGCTATCAGACCCAGCAGGATCAGCTTGCCAATCTCGGCATGGTAAAAAGTGGCGGCTCGCACCACGGCACCGGAAGCAAACTTGGCCAGAGGGCCCAGCGCTGCGATTTCATCGTCGCTGAACAGCCCGCTCGCCACCTGCAGCAGAAGAAAACCAAGCAGTGCGAAGACAGAGCCAGAGCCGAGTGGGTTGTGCCCGACCGAATGCTCCGGTGCGCCCTGGCCCCTGAGATAACGCAGCACGGTGGCGGGCGAATAGAGAAACGAGCGAAAGCGCGACCAGTGCCCCCCGACCAGACCCCAGACCATGCGAAACAGCAGCAGGGTCAGCACGGCGTAGCCGCAGCGAAAATGCCAGGCCATCGCGTCACCACCCAATTTGGCCGTGATAACCAAGTCGATAACGCTGGCGACCAGGGCCCAATGAAAAATGCGGGTGGGTAAATCCCACACTCTGACTGTGGTTGACATGTGCGAGGTGAACGCCTTGTATTGGAAAGCCCTATTGTGCGTGCATTCTGCGTGCTGCGTTGCCGCTCGGTATTTTCCCTAGGTAAGGTGGCTCCGCAGAAATTTAACGGTGCAACTGCATTCATAACGCGTGCCGAAAACTTCAACTCAAACCAGGACCTCCCATGAAAAAGACAACCTCATTCGTGCTTGCCACTCTTGCGCTTGCATTTGCCGCATCAGCATCCGCCCAGTTTGCAAAGCCGGACGACGCCATCCGCTATCGTAAAAGCGCCCTGTTCGTGATGCAGCAGAATTTCAGTCGCGTGGCTGCCATGGCCGCCGGCAAAGTCCCGTTTGACGCCAAGGTCGCCGCCGAAAGCGCAGCTGCGGCCGAGTTTGCGGGCAAATTGCCGTGGGCAGCGTTTGGCGATGGCACCGACAAGGGGGATACCCGCGCGAAGCCGGAAATCTGGAAGGAACATGCCAAGTTCCAGGAATACGCCGACAAGATGCAGGCTGAAATGTCCAAGCTCACCGTTGCCGCAAAAGCCGGCAATCTGGACGGCGTCAAGGCAGCAGTCGGCGCTACCGGTGGCACTTGCAAGGGCTGCCACGACGCTTACCGCAAAGACTAGTTTACGCTGAGCAGGGCTGCGCGTCAGACTGACGCCGCAGCACGTGCCGTCTGTGCTGCAGGTGCAGCACAGATAATGGACCCATGCGTCCATTACTGACTGTCACCGTTTTGCCAAGGTGTTCCGCCATTCTGGTTTTTCTGGCGTTCGCCTTTGCCTACTTTCTCTCTGCCCTGATTCGTGCCATCACAGCCACGTTGGCACCGACGCTGACGCTGGAATTCGCACTCAATGCCAGTGATCTGGGTTTGCTGGCTGGTGGCTACTTTCTGGGCTTTGCCGCCACCCAATTGCCTTTGGGCACCTGGCTGGACCGGCAGGGTCCGCGAACCGTGATTCTCTATTTTCTCGCTGCTGCAGTGTTTGGATGCGCTGCTTTCTCGCTTGCCACGAGTTTCACGGGCCTGCTGGCGGGGCGGATTCTTTGTGGTGTCGGTGTCAGCGCCTGTCTGATGGCGCCACTAACGGGCTACCGCCGTTGGTTGGAGCCCGCTACCCTGATGCGTGCCAATTCCTGGATGCTGATGACGGGTTCGTTCGGCATGGTGGCATCGACACTGCCGGTGCAGTGGCTGATGCCGGTCGTGGGTTGGCGCATGCTGTTCTGGATCCTTGCCGTGCTGCTGCTGTTGTCCATGGTCCTGATTGCCTGGCAGGTGCCGAAATGGGATGTATTGGCTCTATCAGGAGGCGCGGCCGGGACGGTCAGCGCCAGTTATGCCGAGGTCTGGAAGGACCCCTATTTTCGCAAGATGACCCCGATCGGCTTTTTCTCCTATGGCGGTCTGGTTGCCATGCAAACTTTGTGGGCTGCGCCCTGGATGATCAAAGTCGCGGGCTACAGCGCGCTGCAGGCGGCCAGTGGCATGTTCTGGATCAACATCTCGATGCTGTGCGCGTTCTGGACCTGGGGCATGGTCAACCCGTGGCTGGTGCGGCACGGTTATCACGCCGACCGGATGATTGCCCGCGGTCTGCCTTTGAGCTTTGTGCTGCTTGCCGTGCTGATTATCCTGGGTCCTGACGCTTCGACCCTGACAGCAGCCTTGTGGGCCTTGTACTGTGTGAGTTGCACCTTTGTTTCGCTGGCGCAACCTGCGGTCGGTATGGCCTTCGCGCCAGCGCTCGCCGGGCGCGCGCTCTCCGCTTACAACCTGGTCATTTTCGCTGGCATCTTTGTCGTGCAGTGGGGAATCGGTCTGGCGGTGGATGGCTTCAAGCTGATCGGATTGAGCGAAATACAGGCCTTTCAATCGGCAATGAGCATGTTTCTGCTCTGCTGTGTGCTGTCCTACTTTTATTTCCTGGTTGCAAAAAGCCATAATCGAAGCAAATGAACGGCATTTTCATCATTGCTCACGCACCTCTGGCCAGCGCCCTGCGCCAGTGTGTTCTGCACGTGTTTCCGGATGGTGCGCCCGGCCTGGCCGCATTCGATGTGCAGCCCAATGTGCCGCCAGAAGAGACCCTGGCCGCTGTCAGGCAGGCGCTGGAAATGCTCAATACCGATCAGACCCTGGTACTGACCGATGTGTTTGGCGCCACGCCCTGCAATGTGGCGCAGCAATTGGTCGACGGTGTCAATTCGAAATTGATAGCCGGGGTTAACCTGCCCATGCTCTTGCGTACGGTAACCTACTGTCGTGAATCCTTGGATGCCTTGGTGGCGCGGGCCTTGGCGGGCGGTACCCAGGGCGTCATGCAGGTGGCCAACACAGCGCCGCAGAACCAGGTGAAAAAGAAAAATGAGCAAAGCAATCACGACCATCAGCAATAAATTGGGCCTGCATGCGCGGGCCTCGGCCAAGTTGACCAAGCTTGCGGGCAGTTTCCCGTGCGAAGTCTGGCTGGCCAAGGGCGAGCGGCGCGTCAATGCGAAAAGCATCATGGGCGTCATGATGCTGGCGGCCGGGATCGGCAGCACGGTCGAAGTCGAGACCAGCGGCGAGCGCGAACAGGAGGCGCTCGATGCCTTGTTGGCCTTAATCGGAGACAAGTTCGGAGAGGGTGAATGACCTTCTCCATCCACGGTCTTGCGGTCGCCCGCGGCATTGCCATCGGGCGTGCCGTGCTGGTGGCATCGAGCCGGGTTGACGTTGCGCATTATTTCATCGAGCCCGAGCAGGTGCGAGCCGAGATTGAGCGCGTGCGCGATGGGCGCGATGCGGTGGTGGACGAGATTCATCGCCTGCAAACCAGCATAGCGCACATGGGGCCGAAGGAAGCGCCACATGAATTGGCGGCCTTGTTGGATGTGCACCTGATGCTGCTGCAGGACGAGGAACTGGTTGGTGGCGTCAAACACTGGATCACGGACCGTCTGTACAACGCCGAATGGGCGCTGACAACGCAGTTGGAGGTGATTGCGCGCCAGTTCGACGAGATGCAGGATGAGTACCTGCGCGAGCGCAAGGCAGACCTCGAACAAATCACCGAGAAAGTCCTGCGGGCCATGAAGGGCGTGGTCTCGCCAGTGGTGCAACCGGCAACCCGGGTCGCGCGCAAGAAGTCGCAACAGGACCTGTTGCTTGACGACACGGTTGACGTGCCCCTGATCCTCATTGCGCACGATCTGTCACCGGCCGACATGCTGCAGTTCAAGCAAAGCGTTTTTGCGGGTTTTATCACGGCGGTCGGTGGCAAGACTTCGCACACCGCGATTGTGGCGCGCAGCCTGGACATCCCGGCGGTGGTCGGGGCCCGCCTGTCAAGCCAGTTGGTGCGCCAGGACGACTGGGTCATCATTGATGGCGATGCCGGCGTGGTGGTGGTTGACCCATCTCCCATCATCCTGGCCGAGTATGGTTTTAAACAACGCCAGCACGAGCTCGATCGAGGCCGGCTGCAGCGCCTGTTGCACACCCCGGCGGTTACGCTCGACGGTCAGAAGGTCGAACTGCTGGCTAATATCGAAATGCCGGATGATGCGCCTCTCGCCATCAAGGCCGGCGCGGTAGGTGTCGGCCTTTTCCGCAGCGAATTCCTGTTTATGGGGCGCCAAGGCAAACTGCCCAACGAAGAAGAGCAATACCAGGCCTACCGGCGCGCCATTGAGGGCATGCACGGTTTGCCGGTAACGATCCGCACTGTTGACGTCGGCGCCGACAAACCGCTCGATGAGGCCCTGCAGGATTCAGCGCACCTGAACCCGGCACTGGGTCTGCGCGCCATTCGCTGGAGTCTGGCGGACCCGGCCATGTTCCTGACCCAACTGCGGGCGATCCTGCGAGCCGCCGCGCACGGGCGTGCCAAGCTTCTGATACCGATGCTGGTTCACGCCAGTGAAATACGGCACACCTTTGCCCTGATCGATAGGGCCCGCGCGGAACTCGACAACCGCGGCGTCGCCTACGGGGCGATCCAGATTGGCGCCATGATCGAGATTCCGGCTGCCGCGCTGACGCTCAAGGTGTTCCTTAAATACTTCGATTTCCTGTCGATCGGCACCAATGATCTGATCCAGTACACGCTGGCCATCGACCGCGCCGACGAGTCGGTGGCGCACTTGTACGACCCGTTGCATCCAGCTGTGCTGCGCCTGGTCGCGCTGACCATTGCCGAATGCCACGCCCAGGGCAAACAGGTCAGCGTGTGCGGCGAGATGGCCGGCGACATAAGTCTGACCCGTTTGCTGCTGGGCATGGGCTTGCGCAGTTTTTCCATGCACCCGGCGCAAATCCTGGCAGTCAAGCAGGAGGTCTTGCGTGCCGACACCGCCAAACTGGCAGCGTGGACTGAGCGGGTGATGGCGGCCGACGAGCCCGACCTGCTGCTCAAGCAAAGCGCTTGAGAGCGGACAAGATCACCCGGCCCTGACCCTCTCTTTGCCTGAATCATCCATTCGTTCACCCCAAAAGCAAACCAAGACCATGTCCATTTTCGAAATCGAGGGCGGCGTGCCACTGCGCGGCACGGTGCAGGCATCGGGCAACAAGAATGCCATCCTGCCCATGATCGCCGCCTGCATCCTGACCGATCAGGAGATGATTCTGGACAACGTGCCCGATATCATCGACGTGCGCCATATGCTCGAAGTGATCACCGACCTGGGCGGCAAGGTTGAGCGCAGCGGCGAACGCGTCAGTATCCATGTAGCGCAACTGCGCAAGAGCGAGATCGGACGCGAACTGTGCAACAAGGTCCGCACTTCCATCATGTGCGTGGCGCCATTGCTGCACCGCACCGGCAAGGCCACACTTTACCCACCCGGGGGCGATGTGATAGGCCGGCGCCGGCTCGACACCCATTTCTACGGCCTGCAAAAGCTCGGCGCCACATTGACGCTCGACGAGACCTACGATTTTGCTGTCCCGGGACGGCTCACCGGCGCTGAAATGTTCTTTGATGAGCCCTCGGTCACTGGCACCGAGCACATCCTGATGGCCGCGGTGGTCAGCGAAGGGCATACCCTGATCCGCAATGCGGCAAGTGAGCCCCATGTGCAGGACCTGGCGCACATGCTCAACGCCATGGGCGCCAGGATCAGCGGCATTGGCACCAACCAGCTCAGCATCGAAGGGGTTGCATCGCTGAGCGGTACGACACACCGCGTTTGCCACGATCACATCGAGGCCGCATCTTACCTGGCGCTGGCGGCGGCCACTGGCGGCGAAATCCGGGTGCACGGAACCGACCTGCATTCCTACTGGATGTGCCGGCGTGTCTTTGCCACGCTCGGCGTCAAAATCGAGCTCTACAAGGACCACATCTATCTGCCCGGCAACCAGGAGATGCGCATCACACCCGATTACGACGGATCCATGCCGGTGATTGACGATGGCCCCTGGCCGCAGTTCGCCACCGACCAGATGAGCTGCATGATCACGCTGGCAACGCAAGTCGAGGGCAATGTGCTGTTCTTCGAGAAGATGTTCGAGTCGCGTCTGTACTTTGTTGACCGCCTGATCGCGATGGGCGCGCGCGCCGTCGTCTGCGATCCGCACCGCGTGGTGATCAGCGGGCGCGCCAAACTGCGCGCCACCACCCTGAGTTCACCCGATATCCGCGCTGGCATGGCGCTGCTCGGTGCGGCGCTGTGCGCCAGCGGCAAGTCCATCGTGCAAAACGCCAACATGATCGAGCGCGGCTATGAGCGCGTCGAAGAAAAGCTGCTGGCCCTGGGGGCGCGCATTACGCGCAGGGATTGAATTTAGCAGCGATCCAACTCCGTCAATCGGTGCCGGCCGACGTTGATTGTGCACAATGCGGGCATGAATAAGCGCTACATCGCCCACTGGCTGCTGGCTCTGGCCTTGACCGCGCCGGCATTTGCCTTTGACCTGCAAGGCCACCGCGGCACGCGCGGCCTGGCACCCGAGAACACGCTGCCGGCTTTCGAGAAAGCCATGCGTATGGGCGTGGACACACTGGAACTGGACGTGGGCCTGAGCGCCGACAATGTGCTGGTCATCTCGCATGACCCCTACCTGAATCCGCTGCTCGTGCGCGATGCCAAGGGCGAATGGCTGGCCGGCACCAAGGGCCCGCTGATCCGCTTGCTGACCTACGCGCAGATTCAGGCCTACGAGCTGGGCCGCATCAAGCCGGGAACGCCCTATGCCACGCAGTTCGCTACACAGGAGGCCGTCGATGGCACACGCATGCCGACGCTGGCATCGCTGTTTGATCGCGTCAAGGCCTTGGGCAGCAAGGTGCGATTCAACATCGAAACCAAGATTGATCCCACGCAGCCGAACGACACCGCCAGTCCCGAGGTGATGACCCATGCCCTGGTCAAGGTGGTGCGTGACGCCGGCATGGCCAGCCGCGTGACCATCCAGAGTTTTGACTGGCGCACGTTGCAACTCGGGCAGACCATTGCGCCCGAAATCCCGACCGCTTACCTGAGCTTTCAGAACGCCGGCAACGACACCATCACCAGCGGTGTCTGGACGGCCGGCTACAAGATTGCCGACTATCCTGACATTCCCACCATGGTCAAGGCAGCAGGCGGAGCCATCTGGTCGCCCAACGGGGGTGCTGTGACCGAAGACCTGGTGAAGAAGGCGCACGCCGTGGGCCTGCAGGTTTTACCCTGGACCATCAACAACCCGCCCGAGATGGACAAGCTGATCGGCTGGGGCGTGGACGGCATCATCAGCGACTATCCAGACCGCCTGCGCAAGGTGATGGCGGCTCGCGGCATGCCGTTGCCGACTCCGGTTGCCGCCCCGTAATTGCGCAGTCGGCTTGGTCCTGGCCAGTGACTGGTGGGGTGGATCGTGAACCCGGATTGCAGCGCAAGCGGTCTTCCATGCTGGATGGTTTGCGTGGGTCGATGACACTGCCGCAGACGGTCCCGCTCATGTCCCCCGGAGCGGGCTGCGCCCACTCCTCCTCCTTGACTTCGCTGCACCATCCGCGACAGTGTCATCGTCAACTGGCCGTGTTGGCATGCAATGCGTCAATACCATTGGTCCCCACAACGCTGGCGGACTCAGGACGGCGTGGCGCTCAGCGAAGTGAGGTCAAGGAGGAGGCCGAAGGCCGGGGGACACGAACGGAGCTGAGTGCCGCGTCGTCCTGAGTCCTGACGTGCCTGGTCCCGAGGTCTGAAATCCATTTGGAAAGACCGCTATGTGTCTTTAAGCGCCGGTGAACTCTCCCGATGGTTGCCGGTCAACAGCGTTGGTTGCTGCAGGACGGCATGGCGCTCAGCGCAGCGGCATCAAGGAGGAGCCCAAAGGGCGGGGGACAGCCGCGGAGTTGAGTGCCAGGTCGGCCTGCGAACCTCACGAACCATGGTGCATCGGCCACTGGATCCCGGGTCAGGCCCGGGATGACAAACCTAGAACCGCTCCAACTCCGCGAACTTCAGGCGGCCGCCGCGCACCAGCATCTTGCCGTATTCGGCGCAGCGCTGCGGTGTCGGGATCACTTTGCCGGGGTTGAGCAATCCCTTGACGTCGAAGGCGCGCTTGACGCCGAACATCTGCTCGTTTTCTTCGGCTGAAAACTGCACGCACATCGAATTGAGTTTCTCGATGCCCACGCCATGCTCGCCGGTCACGGTGCCGCCCATGGCCACACTGGTTTCCAGAATGTCGGCGCCGAACAACTCGCAGCGGTGCAACTGATCCGGGTCGTTGGCGTCGAACAGGATCAGCGGGTGCAGGTTGCCGTCACCGGCATGGAACACATTGCAGCAGCGCAAGCCGTATTTCTTTTCCATTTCGCCAATGGCGATCAGGATGTCGGCCAGGCGCTTGCGCGGAATCGTCGAGTCCATGCACATGTAGTCGGGGCTGATGCGCCCGCTGGCTGGAAACGCATTCTTGCGCCCGCTCCAGAACTTCAGGCGTTCGGCTTCATCCTTGCTGACGGCAATCGCGGTGGCGCCATGCTGGCGCAGCACCGTGCTCATGCGGCCGATTTCCTCTTCGACTTCTTCCGGTGTGCCGTCGCTCTCGCACAGCAGGATCGCTGCGGCGCTCAGGTCGTAGCCGGCGTGCACATAGTCTTCCACGGCTGCCGTCATGGGTTTGTCCATCATCTCCAGACCGGCCGGGATGATGCCCGCAGCGATGACGCCGGCCACGGCGTCACCGGCCTTGCGGATGTCATCGAAGCTGGCCATGATGCAGCGCGCCAGTTGCGGCTTGGGCACCAGTTTGACCGTGACCTCGGTCGTGACGGCGAGCATGCCTTCGGAGCCGATCACGATGCTGAGCAAATCGAGACCCGCCGCGTCGAGTGCATCAGAGCCGAATTCGATGGGTTCGCCTTCCATCGTGAAGCCTCTGACCTTGAGGATGTTGTGCAGGGTCAGGCCGTATTTCAGGCAGTGCACGCCGCCGGCGTTCTCAGCCACATTGCCGCCGATGGTGCAGGCAATCTGGCTTGATGGATCGGGCGCGTAGTACAGACCGTGGGGCGCTGCGGCCTCGCTGATGGCGAGGTTGCGCACGCCGCACTGCACTTGCGCGCTGCGGCTGTGGGCATCGATGCGGATGATCTTGTTGAACTTGGCCAGTGACAGTGTGACGCCCAGGCGGTGCGGCATGGCGCCGCCCGACAGACCGGTACCGGCACCGCGCGCCACCACCGGCACGCCCAGCGCGTGGCAGGCACGCAGCACGGCCTGCACTTGCGCTTCGGTTTCGGGCAGGGCCACCACCAGCGGGCGCTGACGATAGGCACTCAGGCCGTCGCATTCGTAGGGCGTCGTGTCTTCGTTGTGCCAGAGCAGGGCATGTGCTGGCAGGCACGCACGCAGCGCCTGCACCACCTGGGCTTGGCGTTCTGATTTTTCGAGCAAGTCCTGCTGATCGGCAGAAAAGGATGCGGTCATGGCGCCATTGTTGCACTTGTTTTGTCGCCCTCCTAGAATCGAGCTCCCAAACCGTTGCCGTTCATGGTGACGGTGTCCACACCAAGATCCCATGCTGCCTGAAGCTACCGGCGCCTGGCAGCGACGCTGGCAGAAATGGCGTTCATTTCTGCCCACGCTGCCGGCCCACGATTTGTTGCGTGATGCCACTTACCGGCGACTCTGGTCATCGATACTGATCAGTTCCTTCGGTGGGCAGATCACGATGCTGGCGCTGCCGCTGACAGCCGCCGTGTTGCTGCACGCCACGCCAACGCAGATGGGCTTGCTGACGGCGATGGAACTCGCACCTTTTGTTCTGCTCTCGCTGCCGGCCGGTGTTTGGCTTGACCGGGTGCGCAAGCTGCCGGTCTATGTCGTGGGCGAAGGTTTCATTGCGCTGGCGCTGGCCACCGTGCCGCTGGCCTGGTACCTGGATTGGCTCAGCATGCCCTTTCTGTACGCAGTTGCGTTCTCCATCGGCTGTGTATTCGTCACCGCCGGTACGGCGGCGCAGATTGTGCTCACCCAGGTGGTACCGCGGGAACGGCTGGTTGAGGCGCACGCCAAAAATTCACTGGCGTCATCGGGCGCCGAGGTTGCAGGCCCGGGCGTGGCCGGCGTGCTGATCAAGTTGGTCGGCGCGCCGATGGCGCTGCTGGCCGACGCAGCGCTGCTGATCGGCAGCGTGCTGATTCTGCGCGGTCTGACGGTCACGGAAAACCGGCCCGATACCGGCAGCACCCATTTCTGGCGCGACCTCAAAGCCGGTTTGCGTTTTGTTGTTGAGCACCGGATGCTGCTGTCGCTGGCCGCTGCGGTTGGCATGTGGCAGCTGTGCCATCAGTGTGCGATGGTGGTGCAGATCCTGTTTGCCACGCGCGAGCTCGGCCTTAACGAGGGCCAGGTTGGCTTGTGCTACACCGGTCTGGGCCTGGGTACGATTGTGGCAAGCAGCCTGGGCAACCGCATTTCAAGGCGACTCGGCCCCGGACCCTGTCTGATCCTGGGCATTGCGGTCTGTGGTGTCGGCTGGTTGCAAATGGCCCTGGCACCGCTGGGGGCTTGGGGCGTCTTCTCCTTTGTCCTGATGCTGCTGTGTTTCGGTGTTGGCGCCGTCTTCATCTTCATCAACTTCCTGGCGCTGCGCCAGGCCGTGACGCCCGAGCCCATGCTGGGCCGCATGACCAGCACCATGCGCTGGCTGATCCTGATCCCGGCCGGGCCTGGCGCGTTGCTGGGGGGTTACCTGGGCGAGCACCTGGGCTTGCGCTACGCGCTGGCGGTCGGAGGTGTCGGTGCGATTGCGCTGGCGCTATGGGCCTGGCGCCATCCGGTGCTGCGCCATGTGCGCGCGCTGCCGACGGCACCGGCCGCCTGAGGCAGCAAGCGCCGTCAGGCGCCGAGGTAGCGGCGCTCCAGGTGCCGGCGCAGGTGCTGCGGGTTGAGCGCCTCACCCGTTGCACGCTGCACCAGTTCCCCGGTTTCCCAGCGACTGGCTTGCTGCCAGATGTGCTCGTTTAGCCAGGAAAAGATCGGTGCCAGATCGCCTGCGGCGATGCGCGCGTCCATATCGGTTTGCGTCTGGCGCATCGATGCGAAATACTGCGCCGCGTACATGGCGCCCAGCGTGTAGCTCGGGAAGTAGCCAAAACTACCACCAGGCCAGTGGATGTCCTGCAGACAGCCATCGCGGTAGTTGCCACGGGTGTCGAGCCCGAGATAGGTCTGCATTTTTTCATCCCACAGCGCCGGGATGTCGCTCGCCTCGATGTCGCCGCCAATCAGGGCGCGCTCGATCTCGTAGCGCAAGATGACGTGCGCCGGGTAACTCAACTCATCGGCATCGACGCGGATCAGCCCTGGTTTTACGCGCGTGAACAAACGAGCCAGGTTGGGCGCGTCGAAAGCGGCCTGCTCGCCCAGATGTTTATTCAGCAGCGGCGAAATCAGCGCCAGAAAAGCCGGGTTGCGACCGATCTGCATCTCGAACGACAGGCTTTGACTCTCGTGAATGGCCATCGAACGCGCCCGACCCATCGGCAGTGCAAGGTTGTCGCGCGGCAGGTTCTGCTCGTAACGCGCGTGTCCGGTCTCGTGAACAATGCCCATCAGGCTGCGCATGAAGTCGTCTTCGTTATAGCGGGTGGTGATGCGCACGTCCTCGGGAACGCCGCCGCAAAAGGGATGGGTTGAGAGGTCGAGTCGGCCAGCGGAAAAATCAAAGCCCAGCAGTTCCATGAGTTCGAGCCCCAGGGCGCGTTGCTTGTCGATGGCAAACGGTCCCTGCGCGGCCAGCACGGTTTGTGCGGCCTGTTTCTCGCGCACGGTGGCGATCAACCCGGGCAGCCAGCGCTTGACATCGTCAAAGATGACATCGATCACGGCGCCACGGGCGCCGGATTCGAAGCGGTCCAGCAGCGCGTCGTAGCCGCTGATGCCTTTGCCTTGCGCCAGACATTGGGCTTCTTCGCGTGCCAGTTGCACGACTTCCTGGAAGTTCTGCAGGAAGCCACTCCAGTCGTTTTGCGTTCGCTGCGTGCGCCAGGCATGCTCGCAGCGGGAACTGGCCAGACTCTTGGCCTGCACCAGCCGCGCCGGCAACAGATTGGCCTGCTCCCAGTCGCGCCGCATTTCGCGCAGGCTGGCGGCTTGTTGTGAATCGAGCGCTTCCTCGGCTGCGCGCGCCAGCAGATCGGCCAGCGCCGGGTCGGCCAGGGTCTGGTGGACCAGCAGGTCGAGTTCGGCCAGTGCGGCCGCGCGCGCCGCGTTGCCTTTGGGCGGCATCATGGCGGCCTGGTCCCATCCGGCGATGGAGCCCAGATGCTGGTAGTGATGGAGCCGGGTAAAGGTGCTTGCCAGCGCGTCATAGGCGGGAAGATGCATAACCAGGGTCTCCATTCTTGAGGTCGGTCAGTTGAAGGCGGCATTGTCACACGCTCGCTACAATCCGGCCCATTCTCATAACAGGTAGTCACCCATGTCCGATCGCCTTGCCGTGCTGCCGCAGTACCTGCTGCCCAAGCAGGCTTTGACGGCCCTGGCCGGGCGCATCGCCTCAGCGCGCGGCGGGCGTCTGACGAGCGCGCTGATTGCCTGGTTCGTGCGCCGCTATGGCGTTGACATGGACGAGGCCGCCAACGCCGACATCGCCAGCTACGCCAGCTTCAATGACTTCTTCACGCGCGCCCTGAAAGAAGGTGCGCGGCCGCTGGCGTCGGCGGAACTGATCAGCCCGGTTGATGGCGCCATCAGCCAGTTTGGCACCATGCAAAAGGATCAGATTTTTCAGGCCAAGGGCCACCACTATTCAAGCCGCGCCTTGCTGGGTGGCGATGCCGCATTGGCCGCGCAATTCGACGACGGAAGCTCCGCCACCTTGTACTTGAGCCCGCGCGATTACCACCGCATCCACATGCCCTGTGCCGGTCGCCTGAAGCGCATGATTTACGTACCCGGCGACCTGTTCTCGGTCAATCCGACGACAGCGCGCGGAGTGCCGGGGCTGTTTGCGCGCAACGAGCGAGTGGTCTGCATCTTTGAGTCGGCGCAGGGGCCGTTCGCGCTGGTGCTGGTCGGCGCCACCATCGTTGGCAGCATGGCCACTGTCTGGCACGGTGTGGTCAACGCGCGGCGCAGTGGCGAGTTGCGTGAATGGCAGTACGCTGACAGTGCAGTGACGCTGGAACAAGGCCAGGAGATGGGCCGCTTCCTGCTCGGCTCGACCGTTGTGCTGTTGTTTCCCAAAGGGCCGCTGCAGTTCAGCCCGGCCTGGGCACCGGGTGGGGCGATCCGCATGGGCGAACTCATGGCGCGGCGCGCTTAGGCGCCTTGCGTTCTGCCAGAATACTGGCATGAAATACCAACACCTGCTGCTCTCGGTCGACGGTCCGATCACCACCATCACGCTGAACCGTCCCGAAAAACGCAATGCGCTGGCATTGCCGGTGATGCTGGAGTTGACAGCGGCCCTGCGCGAAGTAGCCCAGAGCGATGCGCGTGGCGTGATTCTGGCCGCCAACGGTCCGGTCTTCAGTGCCGGCCACAACTTTGCCGACATGGCTGGCGCCACCTTGGCGCAGGCGCAGGAGTTGTTTGCCATCTGCACCACGATGATGGATGCGATCCAGGCCATGCCGCAGGTGGTCATTGCCCGCGTTCATGCGCTGGCCACGGCGGCGGGTTGCCAACTGGTTGCGAGCTGTGATCTGGCGGTGGCGGCCGACAGCGCCGGCTTTGCCATTCCCGGTGGCAAGGGCGGTCTGTTTTGCCATACGCCGCTGGTGGCGCTTGCGCGCAATCTGGGGCGCAAGCGCGCCCTGGAGATGGCGCTCACGGGCGATGCCATCGACGCCGCCACAGCCGTGCAGTGGGGCTTGATCAACCGCGCGGTGCCGGCCGATCAATTGGACGCGGCAACGCTGGACCTGATCACCCGCGCCACGCGCGGCAGTGCCCTGTCAAAGGCGCTGGGCAAACAGGGTTTTTACCGCCAGATCGATCTGCCGCAGGACGCCGCTTACCGTTACGCCGTCGAGTTGATGGCCTCGTCGGCGATGACGCCCGACGCGCAGGAAGGCATTCGCGCCTTCCTCGAAAAGCGCCACGCGCAGTACACGCAGGGGGCAGATGCCAGCGTAAACAATCTTCCGCCGGGCCGCCCCAAGGAAATTACCTAAAAATAACGGTCTTGTGGCCGTTGATCAGCACGCGGTGTTCGCTGTGCCACTTGACGGCGCGCGCCAGCACCTGGCTTTCGGTATCGCGGCCCAGCGTTGTCAGGTCTTCGACCGTGCGGCTGTGGTCAACGCGCGCCACGTCCTGCTCGATGATCGGGCCTTCGTCCAGATCGGCCGTTACGTAGTGCGCGGTGGCGCCAATCAGCTTCACGCCCCGGTCATGTGCCTGGTAGTAGGGTTTGGCACCCTTGAAACTGGGCAGGAACGAATGGTGGATGTTGATGGCGCGGCCTGAGAGTTTCTTGCACAGGTCGTCACTGAGCACCTGCATGTAACGCGCCAGCACCACCAGTTCGGCCTGCTCGGCTTCGATGATTTCATACTGCCTGGCCTCGACCTGTGCCTTGGTTTCTGGCGTCACCGGCAGGTGATGGAAAGGCACGTTGTAGCTGGCCGCTAGCTGGTAGAACTCGCGGTGGTTCGAGATGATGGCGCGGATGTCGAGCGCGAGCAGACCGCTCTTCCAGCGAAACAGCAGGTCGTTCAGGCAATGGCCTTCCTTGCTGACCATGAGAACGGCACGCATCGGCTGGGCTACTGCGTGCAGGCTCCATTTCATCTGGAACGGCTGGGCAAACCAGTTCAGTTGCGACTTCAGGTCTTGCGGCGTCAACTGGCCGCAGGCAAAGCGCACGCGCATGAAGAACAAACCCGTGTCGTGGTCGTTGTACTGGGCCGCTTCTTCAATGTTGCCGCCGCGCTCGAGCAGAAATCCGGACACGGCATGCACCAGTCCGAGACGGTCCGGGCAGGACAGGGTCAGGATGTAAACAGGTTTCATAGGTCTGGCATTGTCGCCGCAATGCGATGCAAGGCCAGTTTGCGGGTCAACCCCGACGCGCGGCTCAGTGCACGAGGACCGGGTTTTGCGCCAGTTCGGCGTACTGCTCCAGGGTTTCTTCGACTTCTTCCTGGGTGGGTGTCTTTTCCTGCCAGGCCGAGATGTGGCGCTGGAACAACTCGGCCCAGGAGCCGTCAAGGTAGACCTCCTTGCCCGAGCGCTTGTCGACGATCTCGAAGCCGTGGCGTGCCAGTGTCGGCACCAGCAGCACCTGTACCGCTGGCGCACCCCGGGTTTCCTCGACCGCGTCGGCTGCCACGGCGTTGGCCAGCATGTGCGTTACCGAGAAGGTGTCAGAGTCGTAAAGCGTGTGCATGAAGGGATTATCCTTTAATCGTCATTCCCGTGCAGGTGGTCGCGCCAGCGCCAATTTCAAGGTCTGGCTGCTCGAGTTTCCGGTTTTCAGGGCGCGGCTTCGCTGGAAAGCCATTGCAGGTCGACAAAATCACCATTGGCCTCCGTGATGCGCAGGCGTACCGGCAAATAGTCCATGGCCGAGGCTAGCCACAGCTCGACTTTCTGGTCAAACGCTTCACGCGGGTTGCGCAGCAGCTTCAGGGTCGGCTGCCCGCCACCTGGCAGCGCCAGCGTTTCCTCTTCGCCAACGGTAAACAGCCAGATGTCGGCGTCGCGTGGTCCGATGATCTGCAGCGTCAGCGTGCTGGCTTGCGGGTAGGCGCCCGGGTCGCCGGCAACCATGGCGCCGAGTTGCAGCAGGATGCTCAGGCGGTCCTGCGCGCCGGCCAGCAAGGGCGCGTCCGGCGTATTGGCGCTGAAGCTGACCCGGCCCTGCTCGCGCACAAAGTGGGCTGCAACCTCGCTGCGCTTCTTGTCGGCAAAACGCAGAGGCGCCAGTCCCTGTGCGGTGATCTGGCCGCTGCTGGTCTGGCTCAGTACCGGCAGAAAGCCTGCGCTGAAGGCCATGCGCGCGTCGTAACGGCTGCCGTCGTGCTGCCACAGCAATTCAGCATTGAGGCTGTAGGGAAATTTGTTGCCCTTGGCCTCGTACTTGATCCGAACCGGGGCCGCAACCCGGAAGGCGTGTGTCGGCCCGGTTGCTTCGCGCGGCGGGCGTGGCGCCGGCGCGGCCGGCGCAAGGGGTTCGGCTGCACTTGCGGGCGCAGCGTTCGCCGGCGCGCCGGCGTCTGCAACGGCGGGCGGCGGGGCAAACAGGTCGCTGCTGCTGGCCGCGGTAGCGGTTGTGGCAACCGCTGTGTCCGGCGCCGGTTGGCTCAGCACCGGGCGTTGACGCACGCGCCTGGGCGCTGGCCTGGCTGCTTGGGCAACCGGTGCTGGCGGGCTCGGTGTCGGTGTCAGTGTCAGCGTGCGCGTGCTGAAGGCGGGCGCGGAGCGCTGCTGCAGGGAGGACAGGCGCAAGCTGCCGTCCTGCAACAGGACGACGTGGGCCAGCAGCACGGCCGCCGTCAAGGCTGCCAGTCCCCGGCGCGAAACCGTCGGCGGTCGGATGGACTGCATCACCATGTCGCGTGTGCCATCTGCTGCGACTCAGTCATAGCGCAGGGTAAAGATCAGGTCCAGCGTGCTCTGCTCGCCGGTCTGGGCGCGCAGGGTCAGACGGCGCGACAGTTCGTAGAAGATCGAGAAGCTGCCAAGGGCACTGGTCAGGCCGCGTTCGTAGGCAACGTAGAAATTGTGCGCGATGTTCTTGCCCAGCGTGACGGTGGTCTCGCTCGTGCTCGTGCCCGAATTCGGGCTGCTGCCCAGCGACAGTTGATCGAGCCCGAAGGCGTTGGCCAGGCCCGCGCTGACGCCCTTGCCGTTGCCGCCGAGCAGTGAGAGCGCCGCCTGCTGCAGCATGGCGGCTTCGCTGCCGCCGTTGGCGGGCGAACGCCCCAGGACCAGCCAGGACAGTTTTTCGGCGTCTGGCAGATCGGGGTCGGCGTAGAGGCGAACGATCGGCGAGAGCACGTTGCCGCTGATGCGCACGCCGACGCGTTGCTGCAGTTGCGGTCGGATCGCCAGGATGTCGAGCGCCGGGTTGTCATAGGGGCCGTTGAAGCGCAGCACGCCTTCCTCGATGTCGAGTTGCTGTCCATAGGCCTTGTAGGTCCCGCCCAGGGCGCGCAGTTCGCCGCTCAGGCGCGGCCCGCGCTCTTGTGCCGCGGCGCTGCGTAATTCGAGCTCCCCGCCCAGGCGCGTTGCCAGGCCATGGCCGCGCACGTGAAAACGCGGCCCGAGGTCCAGGCTGACGAGGACGTCGGGCATCACGCCGCCCGCTTTGGCAGCGGCTGGCGGTGCCGCAGTCGGCTTGGCGCGTCCGCTGCTGGTGCCGCTTGGGCGCAGCACCACATCCTGACCCAGGCGCGGCGCCGTGTCCTCTGGCAGAACAAACAGCGCAGAGTCGGCTTTGAGTTTGCCGCGCAGCGTCAGCCGGGCCGCGTCCAGGCGTGCCGAGAGTTGGCCCGACAGCACCAGACGCCGGTCGGCCAGCGCGCTGACGGCCAGCGCCTGGGCCTGGATGTCGAGGGCCATGCGCAGGCGCGCGCGCAACGGGCTCGCCGGCGCCCTGTCGGGCAGCCAGTCGAGCGAGCCGGTACCCGAGAGTACGCCGGCGTTGCCGGCACCCGCCAGTGTGAACTTGACGATCTCCAGGCGCTGGCCATCAAGTTTGGCGTCCAGCGTGCCTTTGCTGAAGTCGATGCCATCGACCACCGAGTTCAGTGCCAGGTCCTTGGCCTGCAGCGTGCCGTGCCATTGCGGCGCGGCGCGCGTGCCCGAGAGTTCGGCCTGCGCTGCCAGCGTGCCGCGCAGCCGCCAGCCCGGCGGCGCCAGGCGTGACCAGTCTGTCAGCGGTGGCAACTGGGCGTTGAGGGTGCCACGCAGCGGCGCATCGAGTGGCCAGCGCCAGCCCTCAGCGCCGTGCGCGAGTCGCGTGCTGAACGCGGCCTGCGCCTGTCCGGCGCGCTCGCTGGCCCAGCGCAGACTGGCCGCCAGTTGCTCGCCATCGGCCGTCAATAGAAGGCTTGCGTCGCTGATACCGGCGCGCAGTGTGCCGATTCGCGTGTCGTCGGTCTGCAGCAGCAGGTCGCCGCTGCTGCGCTCCAGCGTGGCGCGCAACTGCAGGGATTGCCCGCCAGAAGCCGCCCACTGGCCGCCCAGCAGCAGGTCGCCGCTGATTCCCATTTGTGCCAGCGCAGTCTGGCCGAGTTGGTCCAGCCAGGCCAGCGGCAGGCCTTGCAGGCTGCCCTGGGTCTGCCAGTCGCTGCGTGCGCCCTGCTGCGCCCAGCGCGCCGCATGCCAGTTCAGCAGCACTTGCCCGGGCAGGGGCCCGCTCAGGCCTGCCCTGCCGGCGCCGATCTCGAGTGTGCTGGTGCTTTGTTGCCAGCGCAGGGCCAGTGCCTGGCTTAGTTGCAGCGTCCAGGCGCCAGCCAGCGAGCGGGCCGGCGCGTCCAGCCGGGCGCTTTCCAGTTCCGCCTGCCAGACACCCTCGCTGCTCAAGCTCCCGTGCCCCTGCGCCGTCAACGTCAGCTGACGGTCGGCCTGCTCGGCCCGCCCCTGGGTCTTGAGTTTCCAACTCGCCAGCGTGCCCGACAGGTCGGTTTGCAGCGCGTGCAAGCGCCAGGCCGCAGCCGCCTCCTGTCCGGCGCCGCGCAGCGTGAGCTGATCGGTCCGCAGCCGTGCCTCTATTTGCAAGTCACGGCCGTGATTTTGCCACCCCCCCTGCCAGTGCCCGCTCAGGCTGGCGTTGCCCTGGACGCTCGCGCCACCCAGGCTGAACGCATTGGCGGGCCAGCGTTCGAGCCACTGCGCGGTACGTGCTGCGTCGTCGATCTGCAGCGTAATGGCGCCCTCGCCCTGCTGGCTTGCCACCTGGCCGTCCAGCGTGGCGCTGGCGCCGGGCAGTCGCAGCGTGAGCTGGCCTTGTAGCGCCGGGCTGCCGGTGTGAACCTGCAACTGGCCCTGAAGCTGTGCGTCGTCGGTCTGCAGCAGCAGGGCGTCGATCCTGAGCTGGGGTGCGCGCCAAAGACCGCGCGCCTGCAGCGACTTCAGCTGCAAGCCAAACGACGTGCCGGCCGCCGGTGTTGTGCCAGGCGCTGCTGCGGTCTGCACTTGCGCGTCGAACGCGATGCCGGCTGGCGTCTGCTGCGCTTTTAGTTGGCCATCGAGCCGGGTCGCTGCCAGACGCGAGTCGAGCAGCGCCGGATTCAGGGCGTGCAGCGTGGCGTGACCCTGCCAGCCGATGCTGCCTGGCGCACTGGAATCGCTCGTGGAGAGCGTGCCCTGCGCCTCGATGCGGCCGCTGCCGGCCTTGGCCTGCAGTTGCTCAATCGCCCATTGCCCCTGCATGAAGACCAGCGTGGTCTGCAGACGTTCGAGCGGCAGGCGTTGCTGGTTCCACGGGCCGGCTTGCGTGTTGCTTAACTCGACGGCGGCGCGCCAGCCCGGCCCCGCCGGCGTCACCGTGGCCTTGCCTTCGAGCCGCGTCTGCGGGGCCTGCGGCCAGAGCACAGCCAGGTTCAGGGCCTGCCACTGCGCCGTGGCGTTGACGATGGTCTGTGGCTGCCAGGGTTGCAGTTGTGCCACCACATGGGCTTGCATGGTTGTGCTGGCTGCGGCACCATTTTCCGGCGTCAGTCGGGCCTGAAGTTCCAGTGTGGTGTCGCGACCGCCGAGCGGGCCCTTCAGGTCGAGTTGGGCATCTGTATACATGGCCTGGCGCTGACCGGGCAGGGTGGTTTGCACCGAACCCTGCAGCTGCGCTGTGAGTTGCAGGGGTGCTTGCGCCTGCAACTGGCCGTGGAAGCGGTAGTTGCCGGCGGCCAACTGCGCGCTGCCGGCCTCAATCCGGTGCGTCTGTCCGTCGAAGCGGTAGTGCCCGCTCAGATTCGTGAGCTTGAGCGCGGGCGGCCCCGTCCAATCCAGCGTGGCGATCGACAATTGCGCGTCGATGCGCAGCGGCAGTCGCAGGTCGGTCGGCGGCGTTGGTGCTGCCGCCGCGCGCCGGTCCTCGACGCGCAAGTGGCCGATGGCGAGCCGGCTCAATCGCAGTTCGCCGTCGAGCGCGCTGGCAGCGAACCAGTCTGCCGTCAAGTCGCTGGCTTCGACGCTGAGCTGGCCCTGCTGCCAGCGCAGCCAGCCGATGCGCCCACCATGGCGCACAGAACCGGTGACGTCTTTCCACGCCAGCGTCTGACCAATCGGCAGCAGGCGCGTGATCTGGTTCAAGGCTGTTGCCAGCGAACCCTCGCTGCCACTCCAGGACCAGAGCGCAGCCACACCGATCAGCAGCGCCAGCAGCAGGCCGGCGGCCGCGAGCAGGATGATGCGCAGCGCTTTCATCAGAACGTGAACCCGAGGTTCATGTGCAGGCGAAAGCGCTGCACCGCCACGCCGTAGGCGAGGTCGATCTGCAGCGGACCGACCGGGCTTTTCCAGCGCACGCCGACACCGTAGCCGACGCGGGCACGCAGCTCGCGCGGCGTGTCGGCCACGGCGCCGGCATCGATGAACAGCAAGCCTTCCCAGTCGGTAATCTGGTTGTTTGCGACGATCGGACGTTGCCACTCCAGGCTGCCGATTCCCAGGTAGCGCCCGGCCGTGATTTCTCCGTCGGGCAGTGTCACACCCAGTGTCTGGTAGGCGTAGCCGCGCACGCTGGTGTCGCCGCCGGTCAGAAAAAGTTGGGTGCTGGGCAGGGCGGCGCTGTCGCTGGCCAGCACGGCCCCGGCCTGGGCGCGCAGCACCAGGCGTCCGGCCCGCCGCGCCGCGCTGTCGCTGTCCTGGCCCAGCGGCAGGTAGCCGAGCCAGCGCGCCACGATGCGGCCATAGGGGTCGCGCGTGCCGCTGAGCGTGGTGCCGCCGCCGACTTCGAGGCCAAGCCCCCAGCCGCTGGCCGGAAACGGCAGCTGGTCGAAGTTGCGCAGGGTGAATGCGTAATTGGCGCTCAGCGCCTGGGCCAGGTCCGGCGCGCTGATGTCGGTGGCGACGCTGGCGGAACGGTCGAATTGCAGGTAGTAGTGGCGTTCGATGTGTTCGTCGGTCTGGCTTCGTCCGAACACCAGTTGCTGGCTGTTGACCTCGAAACTGCCGACCGGCTCACGCACCCACCGCGCTGCTGTTCTCCAGCGCCAGTTGTTCTCATCCGGCGGTGCCGTCAGCTCGCTGCCCAGCGCCTGGGTATCGCGGTCAAGCAGAAGTTTGCTGATGGCACGCCAGCCGATGCCGGGCAACTGGTTGTGTGTGTGTTCGGCCGTCAGGTGCAAACCGGCGTCGGTGGTGGCGCCCGTGCCCAGCACCAGTTTTTGCAGGCGCGCTTCATGAACCTGTACGCGCAGCGGCGCCGCCAGCGGGTCACCCGCCGGGTCCAGCGCGATGAAGGCAGAGTCGAAATAGCCGCTTGCGGTCAGGCGCTGCTGCGCCTTGGTCAAGTCGGCTTGCGCGTACTCGGCGCCCGGTGTCAGGCGTGCCAGTCTGCTGACCAGTTCGTCGCCGTGGTGCTGGGTGCCGCTGACCAGGAGTGCGCCCAGATGGTAGTCCGGCCCTGATTCCAGCGTGACCGACAGTTGCGCGCTGTGTTGCGCCGGGTCGATGTCGGCCAGTGTTTGCGTGAGCTGTCCGCTGGCGTAACGCAGGGTGGTGAGTTGGCGCAGCGCCAGTCGTTTGGCGTCGTCCCAGCCGGCCTGGGTAAAACGACGGCCGACTGGCAACGCCCAGCTACTCTCGATTAGCTGGCGTTGCGGCTGCGCCGCGGCGTCGCTGCTGATCGGGCCCTTGAACGCGATGCGGACCTCGCGCACCAGGCTTGGCTCGCCGGGTGCGACACTGAGCTTGACGCTGCGTGTTGCCGTGCTGGCGGCATCGGCTGTGCGCTCGATGCTGATGACGGGTGAAAAGTAGCCCAGCGTGGCCAGCAGTTCCTGCGTTTCCTGACGCGCGGCGCCCAACAGGCGATCAAGCTCGGCATCACTGAGGTCGTTGAGTTCGCGGTAGCGTTGCAGTTCAAGGTGCCGCACCAGCAGCGTCTGCACTTCGGGCGGTGCGGTGATTTCGAGCGTGAATGCGCCGGTGGCTTGGGTCGCTACCGGGTCAGCGGCCTGTGCTGCCAGCGGCGCGCCAGCACATGCCAGCACGGCACCGGCCAGCAGCCAGCTTGAGAAGCAGCGCGCGCCCGATTGGATCATGGCTTGATTCTGACACTGCGTGCCGGGCGCGCCGTTAATTTCAAGCGCCAGTGAGCTGTTTGGCAAAGGTGCGCACGCCGCGCAGCATCATCTCGATTGACACCGCTACCAGCACCAGACCCATCAGGCGCTCCAGCGCGACCACGAAGCGGTCTCCGGCGACCCGCTGTATGCGCTCGGCCAGCACCAGCACGGTGGCGCTCACGGCCATGGTGACGCACAGGGCGGCAACCCATTCCATGCGTCGCTCGGGTGCCTGCGACACCAGCAGCAGCACGGTGGCCAGAGCGGAAGGCCCGGCGATGGCCGGAATCGCCAGCGGCACGATCAGCGGTTCACCCTGTTCTCCGGGCAGATCGATGCCGGGTGGCGGCGGGAATATCATGCGCAGCGCAATCAGGAACAGGATCACGCCGCCGCCGATCTGCAGCGAGAGCTCGCTCAGGTTCATCAGGCGCAGAAAACCTTCGCCGACAAACATGAAGGTCAGCAGCAGCACAAAGGCAATCAGCACCTCACGCAGGATGACCCAGGGCCGCCGCGCTGGCGCCACGTTCTTGAGCGCGTTGGCAAAGATCGGGATATTGCCGATCGGGTCGGTGATCAGGATCAGCAGGATGGTGGCCGAGGCAAAGGTGTAATTCATGGTCCCGGCAGGATAGCAGGCCTACTCGATTTTTTCCTGGCAGCTGATGCAGCGTGGCGCTTCGGGCGCTGCGTGCAGTCGGGCTTGCGGAATCTCGACGCCGCAGTCGGTGCATCGGCCATAGCTGCCGGCCTCGATACGCGCCAGAGCCGCATCGACCAGCCGTATCTCGGTGGTTTCACGGTCGTCAAGCGCGAGTTCAAGCTCGCGTGCACTGCTGACCTGGCCGCTGTCGAGTTCGGCACTGCGACCCAGGTGTTCGACCGAGGCCTCGACCCGTCCGACGCTACCGCCGCGCAGGCTGCTCAGTTGTGCCAGCAGACTGGCGCGCTGGGCCAGCAGCTGCTTCTTGAAGGCTTGGTTGGGATGTGCGCTCATGGGAGGTACCTGTCTGTGTGGTTGAGTTTTCATGGTGCACCCATGGTTTTTGCGCGTCTATGACAAAGGTCAAGACATTGGTCATAATCGCGCCCCATGCAATCCCTGCGCCATGTCCAGTTGATCGCCCGCTTCGTGCTGGTCTGGTTTGCGCTGTCCGTCGGCGTGGCGATTGCCTCACCCATCGTCAAACCGCAGGCCATGGAATTGATCTGCTCCGGCTCGGGTGTGATGAAGTTGCTGATCAAGAGCGACGAGGGCAGCGAGGTCGTTTCGCTGCACACGCTGGATTGCTCTTTGTGCGCCACCGGCTACGCGCCACCGCCGATCGTGCAATGGCATGTCGAGCCGGTGCAGCCGTTGGCCCATGTGTTGCAAAGCATCCCTGCGGCCCACATTGCGTCGCTGACCGCTGCGCCGCCGCCAGGGCGCGGACCGCCGGCTTTCTCCTGAACGATTGAACTGATCGCCTCCCTTGGCACAGGGTAGCGGTAATTTGCCGGAGGCCTGGCGCTATCCGGTTCATGTTTGAATATTGAAGCAGGAATTACAGTTATGAAGATCAAAACACTTGCACTCGTCGCAGCATTGGCCTGCGGCACGGTTTTCGCCCAGGGCGTGGAGATCAAGGACGCCTGGGTCCGCACCACGGTGCAGGGCCAGAAGGCCACCGGCGCCTTCATGAAAATCACCGCCAAGGACGGCGTCAAACTGGTGGGCGCTTCATCCCCCGCAGCCGGCGTGACCGAGGTCCACGAAATGAAGATGGAAGGCGATGTGATGAAGATGCGCGCTGTTCCCGGTGGCATCGATATTGCCGCGGGCAGGACGGTGGAACTCAAGCCCGGTGGCTATCACATCATGCTGATGGACCTGAAGGCCGCGCTGCCCAAGGACGCCACGGTGCCGCTGACGCTGATGTTCAAGGATGGCAAGGGCGTCGAGAGCCGGGTCGAACTCAAGGTGCCGGTGTCTGCGATGCCGGCGCACCAGCACTGAGCGCAACTTGCGCACGCTCAGTGCCAAGGATGCCACATTGGGGTAAGCTGTCACCCATTCGGTGCGGACCGTTTCCCCTCAACCCTTTGGAGACGCTATGAGTGATTCACAAAATTCCGGTTTCGGCAAATTCGTTCCTGGTTTTGACTTTCTCCAGAACCTGGCCAAAGGGGCGACGCAGAATATTCCGCAGATGCCCAATCTGGCGAACTGGATTGCGCCCACGCTCAATCTGGAGGAACTGGAAAAGCGCATCGACGAACTCAAGACCGTGCATTTCTGGCTTGAGCAGAACGCCAAGGCGCTCGGCGCCACGGTGCAGGCGCTGGAAGTGCAGAAGATGACGCTGGCCACGCTCAAGGGCATGAATTTCAACATGGGCGATGTGGCCAACGCACTCAAGCTAAAGGCTGCCGATTCGGTTGCCTCTGGCGTGCAGCGCATGACCGACACCGCTGCGTCAACGGCCAAGACCATCTCCGACGTCGCCAGTGGCGCCGGATCGGTCGCCAAGTCGGTGCGCAAGGCGGCTACTCCGGCCAGCAGCGTTGGCGGCCTGATTGACCCGATGCAGCTCTGGGGTTCGCTGACGCAGCAGTTCCAGCAGATTGCTGCCGGCGCCATGAAGGACGCCAGCAAGAACACGGCCATGGACCTGACCAAGAACATGGCGGCTGGCCTGGCCAAGGAAGCCGTGAAGGCGACCAAAAAGGTCGCGGCCAAGGCCGCCAAATCCGGCGCTGCGCGCAAGACGGTCCGAAAGGCGCCCGGCAAAGGCGCGTGACGCCGGCGCGGCGCGTGCAGGGATGAAACGTTTTCCTTCTGGTCATGCCACGCATCCGCAGTGGCGCATGGCCGCTGCCTCGGTGCTGGCGCAGTTGCGCGACCAGATGGCGTTGCCCGACTACGCTCACGCACCGACACTGGCACTGCTCTACATCACGGACCACTACGCCGAACAGGCGCACGAGATCCTCGAACACCTGAGCGCCGAACTGCCCGAGGTGACTGATTGGTCGGGCACGGTCGGCGTGGGTGTGGCCGCCTGCAATGTCGAGTATTTTGATGAGCCGGCGCTGGTGCTGATGCTGTGTGACGTGCCGAGCGACCAGTACCGCGTGTTTTCCGGTGTCGCGCCGATGGGTCTGGGTTTCGAGGCGCACACGGCCCTGGTGCATGCCGACCCCAACACCGCCGATCTTGGTGAACTGATCAATGAGATGGCGGCGCGCACGGCCAGCGGCTATCTGTTTGGTGGCCTGTCGGCCAGCCGCTCGCAGAGCGTGCAGTTTGCGGTCGGTGGCAACGGCAACATCAAGGGGCAGGGTGGCGCCAGCGGCGTTTTCAGTGGCGGTTTGAGCGGCGTCGCCTTTGGCGAGCGCGTCAATCTGGTGTCGCGCGTGACCCAGGGCTGCCTGCCGGTGTCAAAAGTGTATGGCGTGAGCGCGGCGGAGAGCAACGTGGTGCAGCAGCTCGACGGCGAGCCGGCACTCGACGTGCTGCTGCGCGAACTCAAGGTCTCGCTCGCGCAGCCCGAGCCGGCGCTCAAGGCCGTGCGCGCCACGCTGGTGGGCTTGCTGCAAAAGCAGGACCGCGGCGACGCCGTGGCGGTCGGGCGTACCGGCAACTTCGGCAGCGACGTGCTGGTGCGCCACATCATCGGCCTGGACACGGCGCGTGGTGGCATGGCTGTGTCGGAACAGGTCGAGACTGGTATGCAACTGGCTTTTTGCCAGCGCAATGTGCAGGCCGCCAGGGCCGACCTCATGCGCGTTTGCGCCGAGATCCGTGAAGAACTCGAACCTGAAGAGATGCCAGTGGAGGAACTGATGGCGTTGACGGCGTCAAGCGGGGTGCCAGCGCCGTTGGCACGGCGCATCGTCGGTGCGGTCTATATCAGCTGTTCCGGGCGCGGTGGCCCGCATTTTGGTGGCCCGAGCGCTGAATTGCAGATCGTGCGCCGCGCACTCGGTGACGTGCCACTGGTCGGTTTCTTTGCCTCCGGTGAGATCGCGCGCAATCACCTTTACGGTTACACCGGCGTCCTGACGGTTTTTGTCGGTAGCTGATCTTCGGTCAAACCCCGCGTGCGCGATCGGCTTTGAACTGCGTCACAAAGGCACCAAAGCTGCCCGCGTCGAGCGCCTCGCGCACTTCGCGCATCAGGTTCAGGTAGTAGTGCAGGTTGTGGATGCTGGCCAGCATCGGGCCCAGCATTTCGGCGCAGCGGTCCAGGTGGTGCAGGTAGGCGCGGCTGAAGCCCTCGCGTCCACCCTTGCTGTAGGGAACGCCCGATACTCCGGCACAGGCGTGGCAGCTACAGGTTTCGTCGAGCGGGCGCTCGTCGGTCTTGTGGCGTGCGTTGCGGATTTTCAGGTCGCCGTAGCGCGTGAACAGCGTGCCGTTGCGCGCGTTGCGTGTCGGCATCACGCAGTCGAACATGTCAACGCCCTGCGCCACGCCTTCGATCAGGTCTTCCGGCGTGCCCACACCCATCAGGTAGCGCGGCTTGTGCCCGGGCAGGCGGTGCGGCGTGTGCGCCATGATGCGCAGCATCTGGTCTTTGGGCTCACCGACGCTGACACCGCCGATGGCGTAGCCGGGGAAGTCCATGGCCACCAGTTGCTCGAGCGATTCCTGGCGCAGGTGCTCGAACATGCCACCCTGCACGATGCCAAACAGGGCATTCGGATTTTCAAGACGGGTGAACTCGCTCTGGCAGCGCCGTGCCCAGCGCAGGCTCAGTTCCATCGAACTGCGCGCTTCCGCTTCGGTCGTGAGTTGGCCCTTGGTCTTGGGCTCGACCGAAATATAGGGCGTGCACTCGTCAAACTGCATCACGATGTCGCTGTTTAAAACGGTCTGGATCTGCATCGAGATTTCGGGTGTCAGGAACAGCTTGTCGCCGTTCACGGGCGAGGAGAACTTGACGCCTTCCTCGCTGATCTTGCGCATCTCGCCCAGGCTCCAGACCTGAAAGCCGCCGGAGTCGGTCAGGATCGGTTTGTCCCATTTCTCGAAGCGGTGCAAGCCGCCGAACTGTGCCATCACATCCAACCCCGGGCGCATCCACAAGTGAAAGGTGTTGCCCAGGATGATTTGCGCGCCCATTTCCTCCAGGCTGCGCGGCAGCACGCCCTTGACCGTGCCGTAGGTGCCTACCGGCATGAAGATCGGCGTTTGCACCACGCCATGGTTGAGTGTCAGGCGGCCCCGGCGCGCGTGGCTGGCCGGGTCGGTTTGGAGCAGGTCGAATTGAAGCATGGGCGCTATTGTCTTTGAAGTTGCGCCCTGCCTTGTCGCACCCGCCGCCGATCAGCGGGGTAGGCGTTCAGGCGCCGCTCTGCGGCGTGGCGCGCGCAATGATGGCGCTGACGTCAACGCCGCGCGGCAACGTGCCGTAGTTGTGGTGGCCGAGTTGCGACAGGCGCGACTGGCAGAAGGCGTCGCTGATGAAGGACGGTGCGCTTTGCACCAGCAGCGAAGCCTGCAGCGCCAGTGCCATGCGGTCGACCAGGTCGCGCGCGCGGTACTCCACATCCTGCGGGTCGCGCAGGTCTTTGGCCAGATCGGCAACCCATTGGTCGAGTACGGCGTGCGTACCCTTGGCCTTGCTGGCTTCGGCAAAGAAGGCGTCGATCACGGCCGGTGTTTTGGCCATGGCGCGAAGCACGTCCAGGCATTGCACGTTGCCGCTGCCTTCCCAGATCGGGTTGACCGGCGCCTCGCGGAACAGACGCGGCATCATGCTGTCTTCCATGACGCCGCTGCCGCCGATGCACTCCATCGCCTCGTAGGCGTGGTTCGGCGTGCGCTTGCAGATCCAGTATTTGCCAACGGCTGTGACCAGGCGCACCAGCAGGTCTTCCTGCGTGTCGCTGCGATGGTCCATGGCGCGCGCCACGCGCATCGTCAGTGTCAGCGCGGCCTCGTTTTCCAGTGCCAGATCGGCCAGCACGTTTTGCATCAGCGGCTGCTGGTTGAGTACCTTGCCAAAAGCCGAGCGGATCGCGCAATGGTGCAGTGCTTGCGACGCGGCCATGCGCATGCCGGCGCTGGAGCCCACCATGCAGTCAAAGCGCGTCATGCTGACCATCTCGATGATGTTGCGCACGCCGCGCCCTTCTTCGCCCACCATCCACGCCAGCGCGCCGCGCAGTTCGGTTTCGCTCGATGCGTTGGAGGCGTTGCCCATTTTCTTTTTCAGGCGCAGCACCTGCATCGCATTCTTGCTGCCGTCGGGGCGCCAGCGCGGCAACAGGAAGCACGACAGGCCGCCGGCGCTGTGCGCCAGCACCAGAAAGGCGTCGCACATTGGCGCCGAAACAAAGTATTTGTGGCCGACCAACTCGTAGGCTTGACCGGGGCCGCCGCTGCCCAGTGGGTAGGCTTGCGTGCTGTTGCTGCGCACGTCGGAGCCGCCCTGTTTCTCGGTCATGGCCATGCCGATGGTGACGCCCTGCTTCTGGTTCATCTGCACGTTGCGAGGGTCGTACACCGGCGCGGTGAGTTTGGGCAGCCAAAGTTCTGCCAGGTCGGGTTGCAGGCGCAGCGTTGGCACGGCGGCAAAGGTCATCGTGATGGGGCAGCCGTGCCCGGCTTCGACCTGTGTCTGCAAGTAGTTGCCGGCGGCGCGGGCCACGTGCGCGCCATCTTTGGGGTCTGTCCAGGGCGAGGCGTGCAGGCCGTGCTCGATGGCACTCTTCATGAGCTGGTGGTAGGCCGGGTGGAAGCTCACCAGGTCGATGCGATTGCCGAAGCGGTCGTGGCTGTCAAGTTCGGGCTGGTGCTTGTTGGCCAGGCGACCCAGTTCAAGGTAATCGGCCGAGCCAGTGAGTTGCCCGAATGCTGTCAGTTGGCCTTGCGCCCACTGCGCGCCTTCGCGCCTGACCGATTCAGTCAACACCGTATCCTGGCTGTACATGTTGTAGTCGCACAGCTCGCGCGAGAGGTTGCTCAGCTCGTGTGTTTCGGCCAGGTAAGGTGATGCGGGTTGGGTTTTGATGCTCATGTCCATGTTGTGTCTCCTTGAATTACGAAGCATGAATCGCTTGCCTCAGGATGTCAACGCTTCCCCTGTCACGTTGGTGCAGCCGCCTTGTCCAGCGCCTTCTTGGCGAATTCGGCGCGCAGGGCGCGCAGCTTTTCGCGCGGGTCTTCCCGCACCGTGGCCTGGTCGAGCGCCATTTCCGCGATGAAGCGACTCGGCAGCGTTGCCACCAGTTCGCGGCCCTTCTTGCGCTTGCGCGTCCAGCTCACGGCCAGGCTGCGTTGGGCCCGTGTGATGCCGACGTACATCAGGCGGCGCTCTTCCTGCAAGCGCGTCGCCATGTCCGCGTTGGCGGCCTCGTCCGCGCGTTCGGAGCCGCCGAGCGCGGCAGCGCCGTCGCTGAGCTTGAACGGCAGCATGCCTTCGTTGACGCCAACCAGGATCACGTGCGGCCACTCCAGCCCCTTGGCCGCGTGCAGGGTTGAGAGCGTGACCACGTCCTGATCGGTCTCGCGCTCGCTGATGGTCGAGAGCAGAGAAACGGTCTGCGCCACTTCCAGCAGCGTTTTGGGCTCATTGACGGTGTTGACACCGGCGGCATCGTCGATCGTGCCGCCGCAGCGCGCCGACATCCAGTCGCAGAAATCGATCACATTGGTCCAGCGCGCGGCGGCCAGTTTCTCGCTGTCCTCGCCGTCGTACAAATGTTTCTGGTAGTCGATCTCTTTCAGCCAGTCGCGCAGGAAACCCCCGGCGGCCTCGGCGCCCACGGTGTGGCGGGCACGAAACTCCAGGTCGTTCACGTAGCGGCCAAATTCATGCAGACTGCCCAGCGCCTTGGCACCCATGACGCTGCCGAGCGAACCGGAGAACAGGGCTTCGAACAGGCTGACCTTGCGGCTGCTGGCAAAGCGGCCAAGCTGCGCCAGCGTCTGGTGCCCGATGCCGCGCTTGGGCGTGGTCACGGCGCGTAGAAAGGCCGGGTCGTCGTTGTTGTTGATCCAGAGCCTGAACCAGCTGCAGAGATCCTTGATTTCGGCGCGGTCGAAGAAACTGGTGCCGCCCGAGACCTTGTAGGGAATGTTCGCCTTGCGCAAAGCCTTCTCGAAGGGTTTGGCCTGGTGGTTGGCGCGGTACAGCACGGCAAAGTGCCGTAGTTCCTGAAACTGCGGCCCGCCGCCCGTGCTGCCGCCAGCACGCAGGCTCTGGATACGTGCCACCGTGCGCTCAGCTTCGTGGTCTTCGCCATCAGCGTCAACGACGCGCACCGGTTCGCCTTCGCCCAGGTCGCTCCACAAGTTTTTCGGGAACAGTTTGGGATTGGGGCCGATCACGTTGTTGGCGGCGCGCAGGATGGCGCTGGTGGAGCGGTAGTTCTGCTCCAGCTTGATGACCTTGAGCGCGGGGAAGTCGATTGGCAGGCGTTTCAGGTTGTCCAGTGTGGCGCCGCGCCAGCCGTAGATCGACTGGTCGTCGTCGCCGACCGCGGTAAAGCGCGCGCCGGTGGCCGGATTGCCGCCGACCAGCAGCTTGAGCACCTCGTACTGCGTGGCGTTGGTGTCCTGGTATTCGTCGACCAGCACATGGCCCATCAGGCCCTGCCATTTCTGCCGGACAGTTTCGTGGTTTTGCAGCAATTTCAGCGGCAGGCTGATCAGGTCGTCGAAGTCCACGCTCTGGTAAGCGGTGAGGCGTTCCTCGTAGTGCGCCATGACGCGCGCGATGATGCGCTCGTTGTCGTTCTGCGCTGCGGCGGCGGCGCGTTCCGCGTTGAGGCCCAGGTTCTTCCAAAGGCTGATGGTCCACTGCCAGTTGCGCGCCGTGGCGGCGTCCACCGTGCCGCCGGCGTCCTTCAGGATGCTGGTGACGTCGTCGCTGTCCAAAATTGAAAACTGGGGTTTGAGGCCCAGTGCCGCGCCGTCCTGGCGCAGCATGCGCACGCCCAGCGCGTGAAAGGTGCAGATCACCACGTCCTTGGCCGCGCGCCCGATCAGGCCCTTGGCCCGCTCACGCATTTCGCTGGCGGCCTTGTTGGTAAACGTGATGGCGGCAATCCGCTGCGGCTCCAGCCCGGCCTGGATCAGGCGCGCGATCTTGTGCGTGATGACGCGCGTTTTGCCCGATCCGGCCCCGGCCACCACCAGGCAGGGGCCGTGCATGAAATTGACGGCTTCCTGTTGTGCCAGGTTCAGGCCGGAGGCTGCGTTGGACGGGGGAGAGGACATGGAGATGCTGGGCACTTGTCCGCGAGACAAGTTCTTGGGGCGAAGCGGCGAATCATACAGAGACCGGCGGCGGCGCCGAGTGCTGGACAATAGCGGCGTGCTGCAGATTCTCCTGATCACCTTTCCTTTTTTCGCGCTGGTGCTGTGCGGTTACCTGGCGGCGCGCCGGCGCATCCTGCCGCTGGAGGCGGTTTCTGGCCTGAACAGCTTCGTACTGTTCTTTGCACTGCCTTGCATGCTGTACCGCTTTGGCGCGATGTCGCCAATCGCTCAGTTGCTTGACGCCGGCGTGTTCTTCACCTGGGCTCTGTGCGCCGTGCTGGTGGTGGCGCTCACGGTGGCGATCAGCCGCAATTCGCGTATCGGGTGGAACGATGCCGCTTTCGGGGCGCTGGTGGCAGCGTTTCCAAATACCGGTTTCATGGGCGTGCCACTGCTGGTTGCACTGCTGGGGCCGGCGGCTGCGGGTCCGGTGATCCTGACCATGGTCATCGACATGGTGATTACCACCTCGCTGTGCATTGCATTGTCCCGGCTCGATGGCGCTGACCAGCACGGCGCCAGCAAGGCACTCAAAAAGGCACTTCAGGGCGTGCTGACGAATCCGCTGCCCTGGGCCA
Organism: uncultured beta proteobacterium; assembly: GCA_903876735.1. Taxonomy (GTDB): domain Bacteria; phylum Pseudomonadota; class Gammaproteobacteria; order Burkholderiales; family Burkholderiaceae_C; genus Rhodoferax. The sequence goes on from CAIRAW010000069.1 coordinate 34,358, forward strand.
TTCTGCTGGGTGCGCTGAGCTCGATGCTGCACCTCGAATTGCCGAAACCGGTATCGCAAACCGTCGGCATGCTGGCCGATGCGGCTTCGCCAGTGGCGCTGTTCACCATTGGCGCGGTGCTGGCGCGCTCCCAGATGCTGGCGCTGGCGCAAGGGCATGCGCCGATACCCTGGCGCGACTTCCTGCCGGTGGCCGGCATCAAACTGCTGGTGCATCCGCTGCTGGTGCTGCTGGTCGGAACGCTGGCGCTGCAGGCCGGACTGCCACTGAGCCGCTCCGCTTTCACCGTTATCGTGCTGGCGGCGGCGCTGCCAAGCGCCAGCAATGTGTCGTTGCTGGCCGAGCGTTTTGGAGCCGACAACGGGCGTATCGCGCGCATCATCCTGGTTTCGACCGCTGCCGCCTTTGTGACGTTTTCGCTGGCGGTGTCGCTGCGGGTCTGATCAGATCAGCAGCGGATCGACATCAATCGCCCAGCGCAGCAATCCCTTGCCTTCGGCCTGCCCGCGCGTGGCGTGCAGTACCGTCTGCCAGGCGCTCAGGAAACGTTGCAAGGCGGCGCGTGAGGGGCATTCGACCAGCATCTGGGCCCGTTCCACATTGGCCACGCGCTGCATGCTCATGGGCACGGCCGGGTACAGGCTGATGTGCTGCAGCAGGGATTGGCCATCGGCCATGCTGAGTGCGCCGGCGCTGGCAGCGCTCAGAAAGCCTTGCGCGATCTCCTGGGTACGGGCTTCGGCGCGCACCAGCGCCTGAAAACTGAAGGGCGGCATCGCCGCCTGCGCTCGCTCGGCCAACTGCCCGGCGGCAAAGGCCGGGTAGTCGTGGCGCTTCAGGGCCTCAAACAGCGGGTGTTGCGGGTGCATGGTTTGCAGCCACATTTCGCTGTGGCCACTGATGTCGGCATCGCGCCCGGCGCGTCCGGCCGCCTGCATCAGGAGGCTAAACAGGCGCTCGGGCGCGCGGAAATCACTGGAAAACAGCGCACTGTCGGCGTTGATGGCCGCCACCAACGTGATGCGGCGAAAGTCGTGACCCTTGGCGATCATCTGGGTGCCCACCAGCACGTCGATCTCGCCAGAATGCACACGCGCCAGTTGGCTTGCCAGTTCGCCCTTGAGTCGGGTGCTGTCGGCGTCGATGCGCGCAATGCGTACCGGTTCGCCCTCTGGCCATTGCTCGGACACCGAGTTGGGCCGGCGCACGTCGGCCAACAACTCGGCCAGATGCTCTTCGAGCCGTTCCGTGCCGCGCCCCATGGCCGTGATGTCAGGATTGCCGCAGGCCGGGCAGGCGCGCGGCACGCGTTCGGTGAAGCCGCAGTGGTGGCAGCGCAGCGTGCGGTCGATCTTGTGGAACACCCTGAAGGCGCTGCAGTTCGGGCATTCGCTTTTCCAGTCGCAGTCGCTGCAATGCAGCACCGGGGCGTAGCCGCGCCGGTTCAGGAAGATCAGGCTTTGTTCGCCGCTTGCCACGCGCTGCGCGATGGCGGCCAGCAACGGTGGCGCAATCACGCAGCGTTTGGGCTGGTGGGTCATGTCGACCCGGCGCACCAGCGGCAGGGTGGCGTCAGTGCCGATGCGGCTCGGCATTTCCAGACGCAGGTAGCGTCCGCCTTCGGCCGCTGGCCGACTGTGGTGCCAGCTTTCCAGTGAAGGTGTGGCGGAACCGAGCAGCACCTTGGCGCCCTCGAGCCGGGCGCGGTAAACCGCCAGATCGCGTGCCGAGTAGCGCGCGCCTTCGCCGCTTTTGTAGCTCGGGTCGTGCTCCTCGTCGACGATGATCAGGCGCAGGCGCGGCAGCGAGGCGAACACGGCCATGCGGGTGCCCAGCACGATGCGGGCCACGCCGCTGTGCGCCGCCAGCCAGCTTTTGAGGCGCTGGGCCGGGCTCATGCCGCTGTGCAGAGAGACCACGGCCTGCTCGCCGAACAGCGGGTTGAAGCGCGCCATGAAGCGTGCCTCGAGCTGGGGGGTGAGGTTGATTTCCGGCACCATCACCATGGCCTGGGCCTGCGGGTCGGCCGTCAGCAGACGCTGGACGCTGCGCAAATAGACCTCGGTCTTGCCACTGCCGGTGGCGCCGAACAACAGGAAGGGGCCGCTCTCGGTCTCGAAGCGTGCCAGGGCCTGTGCTTGTTCTGGCGTCAGCAGGTCCAGATCGTCAGTACTGGGGTTTATGGCAGCGTCTGGCACGCTTTCTTTTGCGTGGCGTTTCAGGCGGCGCGCCAGTTGCACGGTGCTGAGCTCGCGCAATTGCGGCGGCAAGGCGGCCAGCGCCACTTCGCCAACGGAGCGTTGGTAATAGCTGGCTGCGAAGTCGATCAGTTGGCGCCAGGATGGCGTCAAGGGCGCGAGGCCTTCGAGCGGCCCGATCAGCGAGCGCAATCTTTCTGGCGCGATGGCTTGCTCCGCTGCGCCTTCCGGCTGATCCCAGACCACACCAAGGACTTCGCGCTTGCCAAGCGGCACGCGCACCAGAGTGCCGGGTGGTAAGGGGACCTCACTTCGGTAACTCAAGGCGCCAGCCATCTGGCTGTGTGCCGGTGTCTGGAGCAGGACCGCAAGACAGTGGCTCATGCAGGCAGCCAAGTTGGGGTTGTTACTTGATGTGAACTTGCGATAGCACCCTTAAGTCCTTGATTCTTAAACGATTTGCCCGTCGTCCAGAGATTCTGTGGATAACTTTGTTGATAAGCTGCCTTCAGGGCCGTCGCGGCCTTGAAAATCAAGGCTTTCGCTGCATTGCACATAAAAAAAGCAAATTTATAAACCGTTAAAAATCAACAACTTACAATCGCTATTGGTTTTGTAGCAGGAGTCCTCGAAACAGGGGTGTCTTCTGCAGTGCAACATAATAAATGTGCATAAGTCAGGCCCCACTAACCAGATTCAAGACGAAAAAGTGCTAGGAACCCCGGGGCAAAAACTGTTCAGACGCGCATTTTGCGCGAGTGTTCGTGCACGGCCTGCACCAGCGCCGCCACATGCTCTGGAGGTGTGTACTGACTAATGCCGTGCCCAAGGTTGAAAATCTGCGTTGGCCCGGTACCTGCGCCGGTATGCGGCGTGCCAAAACCGTTCAAAACCTTGATCACTTCGGCCTCAATCTGTGCCGGCTGGGCGAACAACACATTGGGGTCGAGATTGCCTTGAAGGGCTTTGCTCTGGCCGACCAGGGCGCGCGCCTTGGCCAGGTTGACGGTCCAGTCCAGCCCCAGCACATTGCAGTCGAGCTTGCCCATTTCTTCGAGCCAGGGGCCGCCGCCCTTGGTGAAGACGATCGAGGGAATGCGCACGCCGTTGTGTTCTTTCTTCAGTTGTGCCAGTACCCGCGCTGTGTAAGCCAGGCTGAACTCCTGGAACGCACCGTCGGCCAGCACGCCGCCCCAGCTGTCAAACACCATGACCGCCTGCGCTCCGGCTTCGATCTGGGTGTTGAGGTAGAGCGCCACCGCGTCGGCGTTGATTTGCAGGATTCTGTGCATCAGGTCCGGGCGGCTGTAGAGCATGGTCTTGACCAGGCGGTAGTCGTCCGAGCCCGCGCCTTCAACCATGTAGCAGGCCAGCGTCCAGGGGCTGCCGGAAAAACCGATCAACGGCACCCGGCCGTTGAGCGCCTTGCGGATGGAGGTAACGGCGTCGAAGACGTAACGCAGCTTGTCCATGTCGGGCACGGCGAGTTTGGCCACAGCGGCTTCGTCGCGCACGGAATGGGCAAACTTTGGTCCTTCGCCCAGAGCAAACGAGAGGCCCAGCCCCATGGCGTCGGGCACGGTCAGGATGTCGCTGAACAGAATGGCGGCGTCGATTGGGAAGCGCTCCAGCGGCTGCAGCGTAACTTCGGTGGCGTAGTCGGTGTTGGTCGCCAGACCCATGAAACTGCCAGCTTTGGCGCGGGTGTCGCGGTACTCGGGCAGGTAACGCCCCGCTTGGCGCATTAGCCAGACCGGGGTGTGATCAGTGGCCTGACGCAGGCAGGCGCGGATGAATGTGTCGTTTTGTAGGGGCGCATAGGCGCTGGGTTGGGCGGATTTATTCATGGGCCAATTGTCGCAGCAACCGGCAGCGCCTGATTCGGCAGAACGAATTCTGGCGCGCCCGCTTTGACGCAGACGCTCGAGCGGGCCGCGCTAGGGTCTCGCTTTGGGGGTGGTCGATTCAGCAGGAATATGCATCGCAGCGTCGAGGAAGGTCCCGGCCTCTGCATCGAGGTGGCAGGCCGCGCAGTTGGCTTTGCTCTTGATGGCTGCTGATTGCCATTGGGCCTGCGTGATGTTGCGGTGCTTTTTGACCCAGTAGGGCGTTTCCGTGATCCGCAGCGGCGTGTCGGCCGGCTTGAGGGTGCGGGTGATTTTGTAGGCGGCTTCGGTCCGATGGCGGTCAGCTGAATTGGCCGCCGCATACGTCAGCAAGGTGGCGCTGGTGCCGGCCTCGAGCGACAGATCGGAGCCAAAATGCTGGGCCTGTCCCGTCAGCAGCGCTTGCCAAGAGCGACCTGGCAGCAGGTTGGGGTGGTAGGGTAGATGGCAACTGCCGCATTCGCTGCGCCAGACCGGGTTGTCAGCCAGCGGCGCACCGATGAACTTCACATGCGGGCCTTCATTCTCGCTGCTTGCCGGGCCCAATTGTGCGTCGACGACATAGTAGAACCACCAAGCGCCAGAGCCGAGGATCAGCACCAGCAGCAGCACTGCGATGCCCCGTCGCGGGACCACGCTCGGGATGCCTGGCTCGGCCAGCTTGGTGCCGGTCAGCATGGAGCGAGCCAGATTTTCATGGTGCTGAAAGCTCTCTACCACCACGCCGGTCAAATGCCCCATGACCACCAGCAGCATCAGATTGGCCGAGAATTCGTGCAGTTTCTTGAAGGTGCGAGCTTGCACGAAGCTCATCGCGCCCGAGAGTGCGCCTTGCTGCTCCTCGCCGCCCAGAGTCAGGAAGCCGCTCAGCCCCACGGCCAGGGTCAGGAACAGCAGGAAATAGATGGCCAGACTGCCAGTCGGGTTGTGGCCGATGTGGCGCGCCGACGTGCCTTTGAACACGTCGCGCAGGTAGGCCAGCGCCGCGCGGGGACCATACCAGAACGAGGTAAAACGGGCATAGTGCGTGCCGAGAACCCCCCAAAGCAACCGAAAGCCAATCAGCCCCAGCATCAGATAACCCAAGAATACATGCACCGCGAGCCAACGGTCCGACCCGGTGCTGAGCCAGGCGCCAACAAAACTCGAGGCCAGCGTCCAGTGGAACAAGCGGGTCGGAAGATCCCAGATCAGGGTGGGCTGCATGGCGTCGCGGTCGGGATGGCTGCGGCTTGCCATGGGCGAACGGCCATGGCGATGCCGACGTCTCATCGCCCTCACCCTATTTGACGGACAGGACGTAGCTCATGAAGTCGCCCTTTTCCTGCGTGCTGCAGGCGCGCTTGAGGACGTCGTTGCAATTGCGCTTGAACCATTTTTCGACGTTGGCAGCGTCGGTAAACCGTTTCGGGTTGGCGACTGGGGCCAAGGGCAGAATTTCCTTGTTGGTGCTCGCGTGTTTGCCCGCTGCCATCGGTGAATCGGTATGGCAGGAGGCGCAGGCCAACGCCCCGACCTTGGTGACATAGAATTTTTGCCCTGTTGCAGCCGAGAAGTCCTTGAACGCCGGATTCTCCTGCTTGGCGGCAGCGCGGTAGCCATCCAGAATCGGGTTGGCGGCTGCGCCAAGGTGGACTGCCAGGGCCAGACAGGCCAGTAAATGGGTAGGGGTGATGCTTGGTTTCATACCCAAAGCTTAAGGCGCGCAGATTAACCCACTCTTAAGGCGCAGCGGTGATCGGCTAGCGGGCGGCGTGTTCCATCATGAGGCACTTGTCCTGCACCACGTGCAGTCCGGCGCCGCGTGCCTGGGCGGCTGCCTCTTCATTTTCGATGCCGCGCTGCAGCCACAGCGCTTGCGCGCCAATGGCGATGGCTTCCTGGGCGACGGGTGGCACATCAGCGTTGTTGCGAAACACATTGACCAGGTCTATGCGTTCATGCCGCGCTGCTTCTGTCAGCGTCGGGTACGACCTTTCACCCAGCACCTCGGTCACGTTCGGGTTGATCGGAATGATGCGCCAGCCCTGCGCCTGCATGTAGCGCGTCACGTCAAAACTGGCGCGCTGCGGGTTGGGCGACAGGCCAACGACGGCAACAGTGCGGCAGTGCTGCAGGATGTGGCGGATGTCGTCGGCCTGATTCATGGGGGCTGACCTGTCAGAGCGCCTGCAGCACAGCACGCACTTCCGGAACGCTGAGAATTTCGGACATCACCACGGGGGCCTTGCCGCTCTGGTAGACGACATACACCGGCACGCCGTTGCGGCCCAGCTGCGCCAGCGCGGCGCTGATGACGGGGTCGCGCCGTGTCCAGTCAGCGCGCAGCAGCGTCACATTTTTGGCTGCCAGGTCGGCCAGCACGTCGGCATTGGCCAGCGTGGTCTTCTTGTTGTATTGGCAGGTGACGCACCAGGCGGCGGTGAAGTCGACAAACACCGGCGTGCCAGCGCTCAGTGCCTGCTCGACCCGGCCCGGTACCCAGGCTTGCCAACGCTCGCTGCTGGCGTTGTCTGTGCTGCTGGTCACCGGTTTGAAAACGTTTTGACCGATGGAGCCGGCGAGCAGGGCGCAGAGCGCGAGGGCAATCGTGGCAAGGATCAGGCGGCTGCGACCGTGCAGCGTGAGCGCCCACAGCACGGCGCTCAGTGCCACCAGCAGCGCCAGCAGGGCGCCGGCACCGTCGATGCCGCTTTGCTGGCCCAGCACCCAGACCAGCCAGACCACGGTGGCGAACATCGGGAATGCCATGGCGCGCCGGAAGGTCTCCATCCAGGCGCCCGGGCGCGGCAGCAAGCGCGCGACCGCCGGGATCAGACTGGCAGCGAGGTAGGGCAGTGCCATGCCAATGCCGATCATGGTGAAGATCAGCAGGGCCTGCAGCGCCGGCAAGGCCAGCGCCAGACCGAGCGATGCGCCCATAAAGGGGGCGGTGCAGGGTGAGGCAATGGCGACCGCCAGCACGCCCGACAGGAATGCGTTGATGGCCGGGTTTTTGGCCTCTACCAGCAGCACGCGGCTGGGCAGGAATTGGCCGAACTCAAACAGACCCGCCAGGTTCAGGCCCATTACGGTGAACAGCGCGGCCAGCGCTGCCACCGTGACCGGCGACTGCAACTGAAAGCCCCAGCCGAGTTGCTCGCCGGCGCTGCGCAGCGCCAGCATCAGGGCACCGAGCGCCAGAAAGGAGAGCACGACGCCAGCGCTATAGGCCAGGCCGCTGACGCGGTGCCCGCGCCGGTCGTTGGCGTGGCGCGTAAAACTCATGACCTTGATCGCCAGCACCGGGAAGACGCAGGGCATGAGGTTCAACAGCATGCCGCCGAGCAGGGCGCCAAGCAGGGCGGCCAGCAACGTGATGGGTGGCTGTGCCGGTGCCGCTGGCACTGCGCTGGCGTTTGCCGCGGCAGCAGCGGGCCACGCGCCCAGCACCTTGAGTTCGGTCCGGTAGCCCTGGCCGTCGGCGGCCAGCACCACCGGCATCACGCTCGGTGAATTGCTGCGTTGCGTTGACAGGGGCACTTGCGCGCTCCAAACGGCGCCATTCCAGGACTGTGTCCAGGGCGCTGCGGTTTCGATCACCTCGGGCGTTTCTGGGAAGAAATCAAGTGTCTTGCCGCGCAAGGCCACGGGCAGTCCCTGCACGGTGAGCTTGATGGCTTTGCCGTTGATTTGCACACTGCTGTCAGGTAGCACACCCGTGGTGCCCATCAGGGGTGCCGGGCGGGCCGCGAAAGCGGCTTTGAACGCGGCGCTGTTGAGGGCGGTTGAGCCCTTCACCGGCAGCTTCAGTGTGAACTCGCCTTCCTCAGGAATGCACTCCTGGCGACAGACCAGCCAGTTGGCTTTGAGCTTGACCTCGATCTCGTTACCGGACGCCGCCGCCTGAAAGGCTGGTGTGATGGTCAGCGGCACTGGCAGCAGCACGGTGTCGGCAAAACCGTAGTTGGCCAGGTTGCCGATGGGAATCTTCTTTGGCAGCGGCCAGTCGATGTCGCCGGCCGCCACGCCGACTGGCAGCGTCCACTGTAGCGTGGTGGGCAAACCCGAGTCGCCCGAGTTCTTCCAGTAGGTATGCCAGTCTTTCTGGTGCGTGAGTTGCAGGCCGAGCCAGACCGTCTTGCCGGCGTCGGCGCCGTCGGGCGCATGCGCCATCAGTTCGGCCCGTACCTGCGCGGTGCTGACGACGGCCTTGGCCGGAGTTTGGGCGTCGGCCCCGTTTGCCATGACGCCGGCAAGGATGAATAGCGCAGCGTTCAGGGGGCGCTGGAGGATTTTTGAAAATGTCATTGCCATGTCGGATTGTCTCAAAGGTCCAAAGTTCCCTGCGCGAACACCGCCGGCAGTTTCTTGGGCGCCTTGACGCGCAGTTGCTTGTTCACATTTTCGCGACCAAATACGACTTCAATGTCGGCCACGGCGACGCCAAACAGGGGCGCCAGAAAGCGCACCATGTGGTCGGTTGCCTTGCCTGCCACGGGCGCCGCTGTGACGCTGACCTTGAGTTGCGTGCCCTTGGGTTTGCCGATGGCGTCTTTGGCAGCGCTGGGTTTGCCCAGGATGTTGACGACCAGCACATCGCCTTCCCAGACAAAAAAGGAGTCACCCGTGGCGTTTCTGACCTGCCCACGGCTCATGCGGTAAAGCCGAGCACGACCCGGCGCGTGCTGGCAGACTTCTTTTCCAGCTTGGTGACGATGATGGAGCCGATCTCCGCCGTGTTGGCGACATGCGTGCCGCCGCAGGGCTGGAAATCAATCAGGTCAGTGGTGCCGCCAATGCGGATGGTGCGGATGCGCCCGCTGCCGCGTGGTGGCTGCACCGACATGCTTTTGACCAGCGCCGGGTTGGCGTCGAGTTCCTCGTCGGTGATGGTGCCGACCGTGACTGCGTGCGCCGCTGCCACGAGGCGCGCAATGCCGGCGGTCAGCGCGTCCTTGTCCAGCGCGTCCGTCATATTGAAGTCCAACCGCGCGTAGTCGGGCGTGATGGAGCAGCCGTTCACCAGTTGCGGCACCAGATGGCACAGCAGGTGCGTCGTGGTGTGAAAACGCATCAGCCGATGACGTCGCTCCCAGTCGATGCGCGCCGTCACGGTGTCGCCGACGCTCAGGCGTGCCTGGCCTGATTGGTCCGCCTGCAGTTGTGCCAGCAACTCAGCAGGCGCCGGCAGGTGGCAGATGGCGTCGGTGAAACTGCCGTCCTCGGCCTTGCCTTTGCGCGTATCGACAATGGCAATTTCGCTGCCGTCAGCCAGCACCAGAGTGCCTGCGTCACCGGCCTGGCCGCCACCGAGCGGGTAGAACGCGCTGCGATCGAGCACGATGCCTTGTGGCGTGATGGCCGTTACCGTGGCCGAACATTCGCGCAGGTAGGCGTCGGTGCGAAAGAGGTCTTGTGTCATGCTTTGATAATACCGGCATGCCGAGCGAACCTGTCAGCCCACCGTCGATTGTTCTTTGCACACTCAATGCCAAGTACATCCATGCTTCGCTCGGACTGCGTTATCTGCTGGCCAACATGGGAGATTTGCGGGCGCAGATCGCTTTGCGCGAATTCACCATTGCGCGTCAACCTCAGGAACTGGCGGATGAAATCCTGACGCTGCTCGGTGCACCGCAGCCAGGTCGGGTGCAGATCGTCGGCCTGGGTGTCTACATCTGGAACGTGACGCAAAGCACGGCGCTGGTGCGCTTGCTCAAGGCGGAACGCCCGGCGCTCAAGGTGGTGCTGGGCGGGCCCGAAGTCAGTCATGAAGTCGATCAGCAGGCCATCGTGCAACTGGCAGACCATGTGATCACGGGCTGGGGTGATATCAGTTTTCCCAAGCTCTGCCGCGCATTGCTGCACGGGCCGAAGCCGTTGATGAAGGTGATTGCGGGCGAGCAGCCGCCACTCGATCAGATTGCGCTGCCCTATGGCGAATACAGCGCGGCCGATCTTGCGCATCGCCTGCTCTACGTCGAAGCTTCGCGTGGCTGTCCGTTCAAGTGCGAGTTTTGTCTAAGCTCGCTTGATCAGACGGCCTGGGCCTTCGATCTGGATCGGTTTCTGGCGGCGCTGGATGACTTGTACCAGCGCGGAGCGCGTCACTTCAAGTTTGTGGACCGGACCTTCAATCTGCGCATTGACGCCTCGCTGCGCATCCTGCAGTTTTTTCTGGATCGCCTGCCGGCCGCGGACGATTTGTTTCTGCACTTTGAGGTTGTGCCCGACCATCTGCCAGATCGCCTCAAAGCGATGCTCGCTCGCTTTCCGTCGGGTGTGCTGCAACTGGAGATCGGCATCCAGAGTTTCGACGTTGTGGTGCAGCAGCGCATCTCGCGTCAGCAGGACAACGCCAAGACCGAGGCCAATCTGCGCTGGCTGGTTCAGAGTTCACACGCGCATCTGCATTGCGATCTGATCTTTGGTTTGCCCGGCGAGACGCTGGCCAGTTTTGCGGCCGGCTTCGATCGTTTGTACCGCCTGGGGCCGCACGAAATCCAGTTGGGCATTCTCAAGCGCCTGCGCGGCACGCCGATTGCGCGCCACACGGATGCGTATGCCATGGTCTACGACCGGCAGCCGCCCTACACCGTGCAGCAAACCGGTGTCGTTGATGCGGCCAGCTTGCAGGCCTTCACACGCTTTGCGCGGTATTGGGACCTGATCGCCAACTCGGGACGCTTTTCGCAGACCTTGGCGCTGCTGTTGGCGACGCGGTCGCCCTCTGCCTTTGATGCGTTTCAGGCTTTTGCTGACTGGCTATGGCGCACAACGGCGCAGACCAGCGCACTGTCACCAGAGGCGCTGGTCGATGCCCTGTTCGACTATCTCAGTGTTGAATGTGGTTTGCCGGTTGACGCGGTGCGCCAAGCCCTGCTGGCCGACTACCTGGCCAGCGGCGCCCGGGCCAGTCCGCGCGCGCTCAAGGGTTGGCTGCCGAGGCCGGACGCACCTGAAATCCGCGCCGATAAAACCCTGGCGCAGCGTCAGCAACGGCATCAGCTTGTCGACAAGTTTTAAGATAGGGCCATGACAACACCTTCCAGATTCTGGGCCGAGCTCTCGACGCGCGACTTTGCACGCATGATTGCCAGCGGTGAGGCGGCACAAACCGTCGCCGTGCTGCCGGTCGCCGCCATCGAACAGCACGGACCGCATTTGCCGCTGAACGTGGACACGCTACTGGCCGATGGTGTGGTGGCGGCGGCATTACCGCATCTGCCGGCTGCGGCCAAAGTGCTGTTCCTGCCGACCCAATGTGTCGGCTTCAGCCCTGAGCATGCACGCTTTCCCGGCACACTCACGCTCAAGGCAGAGACCATCATCCGCTTGTGGACCGAGATTGGCGAGTCGGTGGCGGCTGCGGGCATCAAGAAGCTGCTGCTGTTCAACGCCCATGGTGGCCAGGTCAGCGTGATGGACCTGGTGGCGCGTGACCTGCGCGCGCGGCTTGACATGCTGGTGTACAGCGCGAGCTGGTTTAACCTGCCCTTGCACGACGCCGATGGCCAGGATCTCAACGCGCGCTTCAGCGCCGAGGAGCAGCGCTTTGGCATTCACGGTGGCGACATCGAGACCTCGATGACGCTGGCGCTGGCGCCGGAACTGGTGGACATGGCTCAGGCCAGAAATTTTCATTCCACGGCGCAGGAGCGGGCGCAGAACATCGAAATTCTGGGCAACGGCAAGAGCGCCAAGCTGGGCTGGCAGATGCAGGACTACAACGCAGCCGGTGCGGTTGGCAACGCGGCGGCTGCCAGCGCCGATAAAGGGCAGGCGCTGCTGCAGGCAGCGGGGCGCAGTCTGGCCCGATTGCTGGCGGAATTGGAAAGTCTGCCCTTGAGCACACTGGTGAGCCGACCGGCGTCAGATTCAGACGCATCAAAATCCTGAGCGACCGACGTCTGCATGCTCGCTTCCTATGATCTGATGGCCCTGGGCGCGGCGGCCTGTTGGGCTGCTGGCAGCATTCTGTCGGTCTCGCCCTCGCGTCATCTGGGTGCGTTTGCCTTCACGCGCTGGCGCATGTTCATGGTTGCGCTGATGCTGTGGGCGGTGACCCTGATGGCCGGCAGTTGGCGCAGCTTGCCACTGGATTCCTGGGGTGTGATGGCGGCCAGTGGCCTGATTGGCATCTTTGTGGGCGACACAGCCCTGTTTGCCGCCATGAACCGGCTTGGGCCGCGTCGTTCTGGCGTGCTGTTTGCAACCCATGCCGTGTTCAGCGCCATGCTGGGTTTTTGGCTGCTTGGTGAGCGCATGAGCGCGCAGGCCGCCTGGGGTGGTGCCCTGACGCTGGCCGGTGTGATGATCGCCATTCTGCTCGGACGCGACAAGGAAGACGAGCACGCATGGGAAGCGGACCGGGGCTCTGTAGGCGCCGGTGTCGCGCTAGGCCTTTTGGCCGCCCTGTGTCAGGCGCTCGGGTCCCTGATTATCAAGCCGGTCATGGGGGCCGAGGTTGACCCGGTCGCCGCCTCGGCGGTACGGGTGACGGTGGCTTGTTTGGCCCACTTTGTTCTGTTGTTGGTTGGCTTTACGGCGGCGCGTGCACAACAAGCGCCGACGCTGCGCGTGCTGGCGCAAACCGCGCTCAATGGCTTCATCGCCATGGGTGTGGGCATGACGCTGATTCTGCTGGCGCTCAAGAAAGGCGACGTCGGCATGGTGGCGATTCTGTCTTCGGTGTCACCGGTACTGGTGCTGCCCCTGCTGTGGTTGCGCCTGGGGCGCGCGCCGGCCATCGGCGCCTGGCTGGGCTCCACGCTAACCGTAATCGGGACCGTGTTGATCCTGTTGCGATAGGCGCCCTGGTTGAAGCGCGCCAGCGATTACGTTTTCTTACGAAAAATCAAATCGGGTAGCCTTTGTGCGCCCTAGACTTCGCTCTTGTTCTGGCTGGAGGTCGTCATGAAATTTTTTCGAACTCTTCAACGAGCTTGGTGTGCTGTGCTGCTGGCCGGGCTTGCGGCCTGCGGTGGCGGTGGCGACAGCGGTACCCTGCGCCTGGCGCTTACCGACGCGCCAAGTTGCGGCTTTGACGCCGTCAACCTGACGATCCAGAAAGTGCGTGTGCATCAGAGCAGCGGCGCCAGCGACGCCGATAGCGGCTGGTCCGAGGTCAACCTCAATCCGGCGCGGCGCCTGAACCTGCTCAACCTGCGCAATGGCGTGCTGTTTGAACTCGGTCAGACACCCTTGCCAACGGGTAAATACACGCAGCTCCGGCTGATCCTGGCAGACAACAGCAGCGCCGATCCGCTGGCCAATTCGGTGCTGCCGACCGGCGGCGCAGAGGTGGCACTGAAGACGCCAAGCGGCCAGCAGTCGGGGGTCAAGGCCAATATCGATATCGATATTGCAGCCAACAAGATGGCGGATTTCGTGATCGATCTGGACGCCTGCAAATCGATTGTGTCGGCGGGCAATTCGGGACAGTTTCTGCTCAAGCCGGTGGTAAACGTGCTTGCGCGCTATATCTCCGGTGTCGCTGGCTTTGTGGACTCTGTGGTGGCCAATGGCAGTACCAGCGCTTCACTCCAGCAGGGGGGCGTGGCCATCAAGGCCACGGCGCCGGACAGCAGCGGCAGATTTCTGCTGCAGCCGGTCGTCCCGGGTCGCTATGTTCTGGTACTGACGGCACCGGGCCGCAGCACGGTCGTTGTCACCAAGGTGGATGTGCTGGCGGATACGGTCAGCACGGTCGGCGCCGCTGGCGTGCCTCTGTCGCTGCCGCCGTCACCGACCGGCACGGTGAGTGGCAACGCCCCAGCCAATACCCTGGTGCGTGTGTTGCAGCCGCTGACGCCGGCGCTCACCGATGGCACGCCGACCACGGTGGAAGTGGTCGGACGATTTGTTTACAGTACAACGGGAAATTACAGTTACCCGTTGCCCGTTAACCCGCCGCTGCTGGCGCCGTATGTGGCAGCGCCGGGACCGCTGGTTTTTACCGCCGATACGGCCGCTGCAGGCAAGTATTCACTGGCTGCCAGCTTGACCGGGTTCCTGGACAAGTTGAGCGTGCTGGCGCCTTTGAGTGCTGGCAGCACGATCACGACAAACTTCAATTTTCCTTAGACCGGCCCGCGCCGGTGCAAGTGCCTGCTCAGGTATGGCTGATCCAGCTTGCGTGATCGGCATGGTCCAGATGCGGCAGCGTGTTGTAGGTGACCAGCGTGTGGCGTTTGGGATTGAATGCAAACTCGGTGACTGCGCTGTTGCGGATGCGCATATTGAGTTCGATCGTGGTTTCGGGCGCGGTTCCTAGCACGTGGCCGACGGCGGTCGCAATCGGACCACCGCTGGAGACCAGCAGCACATTGCCGTCGCAATGCTTGCGGACGTGATCGAGGGCGCTGGTCACGCCGTGCTTGAATTCGCGGTAGCTGGGCATGCCTTTGGGTGTAACGACGCCGTTCATCCATTGCGTCAGGCCGTCACGCAGCAGACGAAAGTGATGGCGGTAGCGTTCCGGTGAGTCTGGTTTTTCAAGTTTGTGCGGGTGCACGGTTGCAATGACTGCTTCGCTGTCGAACTCGTTCAATCCGGGCCACTCGAGCGCCTCCAGGTCGAAGCCGCCGCCCTCGCGGATGCCGGCGTACGTCTGCTGCTGGCGGCGCAGGGTGCCGGTCAGCGCGCTATCGAAGCGCAGGCCTTTTTCCCGGAAGTAGGCACCCAGGCGCACGCTTTGCTGCTGCCCCAGCGGGCTGAGTTGATCGTAGTCGGCGGCGCCAAATGAAGCCTGGCCATGGCGTACGAGGTAAAGGGTTCCCATGCGGCGAATCTAAACCAAGATCCGCGTGCCATCTTGTCGCACGAGCGACCAGGTCAGCCGGTCTGTCGCACTTTGGCCCTTGCTACAGGCGGCGGCCGAATCATGCGCAGTTCACAGACTCACGCTGCCTTCGATGCAGGTGGCGCAGTCGCCGCCAACCCAGATCTGTCCGGCGTCATCCTGCGTGATATGAACTTGACCGGTGCGGCCAACACAGGCGCCCTGTGCGGCGATGTAGCTGCGTGGCGCCAGGCCGTCTGCAATCAGCCACTGGGCCAGGCTGGCGTTGAGGCTGCCGGTGACCGGGTCTTCCTGGACACCCACGGGCGCCGCAAAGGCGCGCACTTCGACTTGGACCGGTTCCTGCGTTGCACCCTTGGTCTGGGTCAATGCCGGCGCAAAGGCGCGCGCTTCCCGATTTGAACGGGCGATCAAGGGCGTAGTGCCAAGTGTTGACTCGATTGCTGCGACGCCGACTTTCTGACCGATGGTCTTGAGTGCCCCATGGTCCGGCATCAATGCCAGTACGGTCTGCTGGCTGTCGAGCAGCAGGCCGAGCCAAACCGGTCCGTTGTCAAGCAATTGCGCGGCCTTGACTTGCTGTGGCTTGAGTCCCAGGGCAGCATAAATCACGGTCAGCAACTCAGGCTTGGGCGTGCTGCGTTCGAGTCGCGGGGCGGCGAATGCCAGCCGCCTGCCGCTGCGGCGAATCCGGATCAGACCGGCCTGGCATTCCTGTACGATGTTTTCTGCTCGCGGGTTGCCGCCGGCCTGCAACCAGGCGTGACAACTGCCCAGGGTCGGGTGACCCGCAAAGGGAAGTTCAGCGCCCGGGGTGAAGATGCGCACGCGGTAGTCGGCGCCGGCGCTCGCGCCCTGCGCGCTGGGCGGTAGCAGGAATGTGGTCTCCGACAGATTGGTCCACTGCGCGAAGTGCTGCATTTCCTCGCAGCTCAGATCCGACCCATCGAGCACCACGGCGACCGGATTGCCCAGATAAGGCGCAGCGCCGAAGACGTCGATCTGTTGAAAGGCGCGGGGCTTCATGGTTTCAAGTTCGCGGCATAGGTCTTGATCGCCAGGGCCAGCGCAGCCACGCCGCGCTGAATCTCTGGCACGCTGGGCGTGACGTAGGACAGTCGCAGGGTGCGTGGATCAGCGTCTGCCGCGTAAAAGGGCGCGCCTGGGACGAAGGCCACGCCTTGTGCGACCGCATAGGGCAACAGGTCCACGGCGCTCATGCCCTTGGGCAGACGCGCCCACAGGAACATGCCACCGGCCGGGGTGTTCCAGGTCAGCGTTGCGTCCGGATCGCCCGCTGGCATCTCGCGTGCCAATGCTTCGAGCATGGCGTCGCGCTGCGATTTGTAGAGGGCGCGAATGGTGGGTACGTGGCGTTCCAGAAAACCGTTTTTCATCACTTCGGCGATCAGGCGCTGGTTGAAGCCCGGGCTGTGAAGGTCGGCCGCTTGCTTGGCCTGCAGCAGTTTCGGGTAGACCGCCTGTGGCGCCACAATGAAGCCAAGGCGCAAACCTGGTGCGAGTACCTTGGAGAACGAACCCAGGTAAATACAGCCATCCGGGTTGCGTGCCGTCAGAGGTGGTGGTGGTGCCTGATCAAACCAGAGGTCGCCGTAAGGGTTGTCCTCGACGATCGGCAAGCCGAGTTTGGCCGCGGTCTGGCTCAGGGCGTTACGGCGCTCTTCGCTCATGGTGCGCCCGCTCGGGTTCTGAAAGTTGGGCAGCGCGTAGAAAAAACGTGCGCCGCTGGCTTTGGCCTGCAGGTCGGCCATGTCCAGTCCGTGCTCGTCGCTGGCGACGCTGACGATATCGGGCTCCATCGGCGTGAACGCCATGACGGCACCCAGGTAGGTGGGCGACTCAACCAAAACCTTGCTGCCGGCGTCCACCAGCACTTTCGCGACCAGGTCCAGCCCTTGCTGCGAGCCAGTGGTGATCAGGACGCGAGCCGGGTCGACAGACCAGGGCAGCATGGCGGCCACCATCTCGCGCAGCGGGCCAAATCCTTCGCTGGCGGCATATTGCAGTGCGGCGTGCGGGTCGTCGCGCAGGACCTTGGCGCAGGCTGCCTCGAACTCCGCAACCGGAAAAGTCTTGGGTGAGGGCAGACCGCCGGCAAAACTGATGATGCCAGGCTTCTCGGTGAGTTTGAGGATCTCCCGGATCACGGAGGGGTTCATCTTGCCAGTGCGCCCGGCCAGCAGCCAGGGTGAGTTGCGTGGTGTAGCTGTGTTCATCGTGTGAGTGGGTGAAAAATGGGGGGCAGCGTAAGCGGTTGCTTGCTCAAATACGGGTCATCCAGGCGGCAGTGGCGGCCAGCACGCCTGCCATGATGCGGTTGAACCAGCGCAAGCGCCGGCCGGCATGTTCGGCGTCTTCCAGCCAAGCGCGCAACAGGGATCCGATCAGGGCGTAGCTCAGGTTGCTGAAAAAACCAAAGCACAGCATCACCGGCAGGACGATGGCAAAGCGCGACCAGGCGTCAGCATGGCCTGCCACCCAACCCGCCACGACCGCCAGTGCCAGCATCCAGGCCTTGATGTTGAGAAACTGCAGCATGACCCCCTGCCAAAACGTGACGTTCAGTTGTGCTGTGTTGGCTTGGGTTAGGGTACTGGATCGAAAGAGCTTGAAGGCCAGCCACAGCATGTAGCCAATACCCAGTATCTGGATGGCGAGACGCAAAGGGGGCAAGGCCAGGACCAAGGCGCCAATACCGCCAGCACAGATGCTGAACAGCAGTCCCCAGCCCGCTGGCACGGCCAATATAAAACGCATGGAGCGCTTGAGACCCAGGTTGGCTGCTAGCGCGGTGGACAGCGTTGTGTTGGGCCCGGGGCTGAAACTGATGGCCGTGTTGAGCATCAGCAGGGCGGTGAATTCAACGGTGGTCATGGCGCGTTCGGCTCAAGGTGCTGAAAGCGATTCCCAGCGGGCCAGCAGGCTCAGCATTTCCTCATCGATGGCCGCGTCACGCTGGTAGAGTTTGCCGGCCTTGAGGGGGTCCTTGGTGTAGAGGTTGACGTCACTCAGTTCGGCCCGCAGCGTGGCCTGTTCCTGCTCGAGCTGCGACAGTTTTTCAGGAAGACCGTCCAGTTCACGCTGCTCCTTGTTGTTGAGTTTGCGACTGGGAGCAGGTCTCGGCGGACTGGCGCTGTCGGCCGTGCTTTGTGTCTTGATTGCGGCCGGCCGCGCGCTGGCGGCACTTGCATTGACGGTCATCTGGATGGCGCGGCTGCGCTTGGATTGAATCAACCAGTCCTGCACCCCGCCTTCGTACTCGCGCCAAAGGCCGTCACCTTCGAACGCAATGGTGCTTGTTACAACGTTGTCGAGAAAGGTCCGGTCATGGCTGACCAAAAACACGGTGCCTTCGTAACTTTGCAGCAATTCTTCAAGCAGTTCCAGAGTTTCGATATCCAGGTCGTTGGTGGGTTCGTCAAGCACCAGCACATTGGCCGGGCGGGCGAACAGGCGCGCCAGCAGCAGGCGATTGCGCTCACCGCCAGACAGGGATCGCACGGGTGAATTGGCGCGGGCTGGCGAGAACAGGAAATCGCCCAGATAGCTTTTGACGTGCTTGCGCTGGTTGCCAATTTCGATCCATTCGCTGCCGGGGCTGATGAAGTCCTCCAGTGTTGCATCCAGATCCAGCGCGTTGCGCATCTGATCAAAGTAGGCGACTTGAAGGTTCGCGCCTTGTCGGACCTTGCCGCTGTCCGGCTGCAATTCACCCAAAATGAGTTTGAGCAGTGTTGTCTTGCCGGCGCCGTTCGGCCCAAGCAGCCCGATCTTGTCGCCACGCATGACGGTAGCGGAGAAGTCCTTGATGATGACCTTGTCGCCGAAATTCTTGCAGGCCAGCGTCAGTTCGGCCACGAGTTTGCCGCCCAGTGCGCCAGAGGCGACGTCCATGCGCACGTTGCCAAGGGCTGCACGGTGCGCGGCGCGGCTGGCGCGCAGTTTCTCCAGCCGCACGATGCGACTTTGACTACGTGTGCGGCGGGCTTCAACGCCTTTTCTGATCCAGATCTCCTCTTGCGCGAGCAGTTTGTCTGCTTTCGCGCTGATCACGGCTTCCTGTGCCAACTGATCTTCCTTGAGGGTCACGTATTGGGAGAAATTACCGGGATAGGTGCGCAATATTCCCCGATCAAGTTCCACGATGCGGGTCGCCACGCGGTCCAGAAAGGTGCGGTCATGGCTGATGGTGACCAAACTGCCCTTGAATGCCACCAACAGTTCTTCCAGCCACTCGATTGAATCCAGGTCAAGATGGTTGGTTGGCTCATCGAGCAAAAGGACGTCAGGTTGCGATACCAGTGCCTGTGCCAGTGCAACGCGCTTCTGGGTTCCCCCTGATAGCGTTCCGACCACTGCGTTTTCGTCCAGATGCAGGCGGTGCAAGGTTTCTGTCACCCGCTGCTCCCAGTTCCAGCCGTCTTGAGCCTCGATGGCGCTTTGAAGTGCGTCAAGGTTGCCGACACCCTCGCAGTATTGCTCTATCAGGTCGATAACGCCGGCAATGCCAGCGCTCGCTGCGACAAAAACGGTCGCACCCGGGTCAAGAACAGGTTCCTGTGCCACATAGGCGAGGCGAAGATTTTGTTGAAGTTGCAGGGTTCCATCGTCAGCCTTTTCGAGGCCCGCGAGGATCTTCAGGAGTGAGGACTTGCCGGAACCGTTCCGACCAATCAAGCCAACACGCTCGCCGGCTTCAAGGGCGAAGTCGGTGTGATCCAGCAGGGCCACGTGACCAAAGGCGAGTTGGGCGTTGAGAAAAGTTAAAAGTGCCATAGGGTGTGGATTATCCGGCCCCTGAGTCAGGCGATAGTGAAAATGGTCAATCAGGGGTGCCATCGGGCTGTCACGGGGCGTGCAAACTTCTTAAGGACAAGCCTCGGTGCCATGGCGGGTTCCTGATGGCAACTGGTTGTGACTGTAGTACTGACGGTGTGGTTGTGGGGGTGGTCAGGGAGATCGAATGCGTACGGTAAAAGAAAAGTACTTCTAGTGGCAGTCGAACGGTGGTATAGTACAAGGCTTCGCTGCAGAAATGTAAGCGAGTTTTTCTAGATGCGATGACAGGATTTTTTGATTCGGTCACCCAAATAAAAAAACAAAAAGTTGACGGATCCTTAAAAACCGTGGCATAATTCAAGGCTTCGCTGATCACGGTGAAGCAAAGAAAAGCGAGGCGAAAGCCGAGCGAACGGGTTCCTTAAAAACATACAGCCGATAAGTGTGGGCGTTTGAAGGCGATTGCCAAGTTCTTAGGAACTAAGTCTTAACTGACTTACAAACGCTCATAGAGATAGAAGTGAAGTTCACTTCAATTCCGTTTTTATGAGTTGCTCGAAAGAGCGAAAAAATTCAAGATCGAACTATAGAGTTTGATCCTGGCTCAGATTGAACGCTGGCGGCATGCCTTACACATGCAAGTCGAACGGCAGCACGGGAGCAATCCTGGTGGCGAGTGGCGAA
>CAIRAW010000070.1 GCA_903876735.1 uncultured beta proteobacterium
CCACCCTGCCTGCTTCCGTGGATGTGCAGGTGATCGCCGACCGCACAACCACCATCCGTGCCTCGGTGGATGACACCGAGTTCGAACTGCTGCTGGCAGTGGGACTGGTGGTTCTGGTGATTTTTCTTTTCCTGCGTAACGCCCGTGCCACCCTCATTCCGGCCGTGGCCGTGCCGCTGTCGTTGGTCGGCACCTTTGGCGTGATCTATTTGGCGGGCTTCTCCATCAACAACCTGACCTTGATGGCGCTGACCATCTCCACGGGTTTTGTGGTGGATGACGCGATCGTGATGATCGAAAACATTGCCCGATTTGTGGAAGAAGGCGATTCGCCCATGGCGGCCGCCTTCAAGGGCTCGCAGCAGATCGGCTTCACCATCATCTCGCTCACGGTATCGCTGATCGCGGTGCTGATTCCGCTGTTGTTCATGGGCGATGTAGTGGGCAGACTGTTCCATGAATTTGCCATCACCCTGGCGGTCTCCATCCTGATCTCGGCGGTGGTCTCGCTGACGCTCACCCCGATGATGAGCGCTCGCCTGTTACAGCCGGAGGTCGAGCGCAAGCACAGCCGCCTGGGTGCCTGGAGCGGCCGCGCCTTTGATGCACTGGTGGCCAGCTACGGGCATACCCTGGACTGGGTACTGAACCGGCCATTCTGGACGTTGGGCGTGTTCGCCCTGACGTTGGTGGCTACCAGCCTGCTTTACATCGGCGTGCCCAAGGGATTCTTTCCGGTGCAGGACACCGGCCTGATTCAGGTGATTACCGAAGGCCCGCAGACCACCTCGTTTGTCGCCATGGGCGAGCGTCAGCAGGCACTGGCCGACGCGATATTGAACGACCCGGAGGTGGACCATCTGGCCTCCTTCATCGGCGTAGACGGTGCCAACCCGACGCTCAACACCGGGCGCATGCAGATCACGCTCAAGCCGTTTACCCAGCGTAGCCACAGCGCCAGCGAGATCATTCATCGCCTCTCGGAAACCACCTCGCACGTGCCGGGCATTGCCGCCTATATGCAACCGGTGCAGGACCTAAGTATTGAAGACCGCATCTCCAAGACGCAATACCAGTTCTTGCTCAGCTCGCCGGATGACAAGGATCTGGCCAGCGCCACCAATCGGCTGCTAGAGCGTCTGCAAACCCTACCGCAACTTGAAGACGTGGCGACCGATTTGCAGAACCAGGGTCTGCAGGCCTATGTGCAGATCAACCGCGAGGCTGCGGGCAAACTGGGCGTGACGGTGGCGGCCATCGACAACGCGCTGTACAACGCCTATGGCCAGCGCCTTATTTCCACCATTTACACCCAAGCCAGTCAGTACCGCGTGGTGCTGGAAGCCGCCCCGCCGTACCGCAAAGGCATGGGCGCGCTAGACGGACTGTATGTGCCGGGCAGCAGCAATATCAATGGCGTGACATCTAATGTGCAGGTGCCGCTGTCGTCCGTCGCGCAGTTTGTCGAGCGTCCCGTTGCCTTGTCCATCAACCATGTGGCGCAGTTCCCCTCAGCCACGGTGTCCTTCAATCTGGCACCCGGCGTGTCGCTCGGTGCAGCGGTGGATGCCATCAAGGCCGAAGAGGCCAAGCTGGACTTTCCGCCAAGCGTAGAGACCAGTTTCCAAGGCGCGGCCGAAGCCTTTCGCAACTCGCTCTCCAGCACACTACTGCTGATCCTGGCGGCGGTGGTGACCATGTACATCGTGCTCGGTGTGCTGTACGAGAGCTATATCCATCCGATCACGATTTTGTCCACCCTACCATCAGCCGGCCTGGGCGCGCTGCTGGCGCTATTACTGGCGAGGCAAGACTTGGGCGTGGTCGGCATCATCGGCATCGTGCTGCTGATTGGCATCGTCAAGAAGAACGCCATCATGATGATTGACTTCGCTCTGGATGCCGAGCGCGAACAGGGTCTGTCGCCCCGCGCAGCCATCCACCAGGCCTGCCTGCTGCGCTTTCGCCCGATTCTTATGACGAC
>CAIRAW010000071.1 GCA_903876735.1 uncultured beta proteobacterium
CATATTGCCGTTGTCAACCGAGGTGGCAAAGCCGACACCGTCGGATGCGCCCAGACCCGGCGCCGAGAAATGCGCGCCGCTCATTTCGGTTTCGCCGCTCATACGCCCAGCGCTGGCGCTCAGCATCACACCCGGGCGCCAGAGCGACGCCGCCTGCGTGCGGTTGGTCGCACCGGCCTGGCGCGCAGCTTGCGATACAGCGGCTTGCGGGTCATGCTCGCGCGTAGCTTGCCAGGCCTGCATCAAGTCCATGGCCTGCACGGAGACAGCGCCCAGCACCATGACAGCGGCGACGAGCAGTTTGAATGGCGTTCTCATGGGGAAGTACCCGGTAGATTGGATTGAATCCAGCGCTGCAACTCAGTGGCCGATAAGGCGCCGGAAAGCCGCGCTGTCTCCTGCCCACGCTGGAACAGGATCAGGGTCGGGATGCTGCGGATCGCATAGCGCGCACTGGCCAGCGGCGCGGCCTCGGTGTCGACCTTGACGAATCGCACCTGCGGCAACTGGCGCGCTGCGATGACGAACTGCGGCGCCATCATCTTGCACGGGCCACACCAGTCGGCCCAGAAGTCGACCGCCACGGGCAGTTCCGTGCCAGCCAGAAAAGCCGGCAGTGCCTCATCACCCAATGCGACCGGCGCGGCCGCCATCAGGTCCTTGGCACAGCGGCCGCAGGCCAGCTCGTGGTTGAGCTTTTCCGGCGGCACGCGGTTTTTCACACCGCAGTGAGGGCAGACCAGTTGCATGGATGTTCCTTGCTCAGGCGCCTGAACGCAGACCGAGTTTGCTCATGATGGTTTCCATCAGACACCACTTGGTGATTCCGCTTTGCAGCAGGTTGACGCCGACAAAGGCGGTAAACGCCAGCCACCATTGGCTCATGAAGATCGGGCTGCCGGGTATGCCCAGGGCCAGCGACAGAAGAATGAAAGTGCCTGCGACGACGCGTACGGCTTGCCAGGATGTCATGGTAATTTTCCTTTAAAAAATAAACAAAGAGAGGGGTGAAACTCAGACGGCCACCGCAGGCTCGTACTGCTTGCGGTAGGCAACGTAATACAGGGTCGGGATCACGACCAGGGTCAGGATGGTCGAGACGAAGATGCCGAAGATCAGCGAGATCGCCAGACCGTTGAAGATCGGGTCATCCAGGATGAAGAAGGCGCCCAGCATGGCGGCCAGACCGGTCAGCATGATGGGCTGGGCCCGCGTGATGGCCGAGTGCACGATGGCGCGCTTGAAGGGCACACCCTCACGCACCTGCAGGTTGATGAAGTCCACCAGCAGGATCGAGTTGCGCACGATGATGCCGGCCAGCGCGATCATGCCGATCATGCTGGTCGCCGTGTACTGGGCACCGAGAAGGGCGTGGCCCGGCATGACACCGATGATGGTCAGCGGAATCGGCGCCATGATGATCAGCGGAATCAGATACGAGCCAAACTGCGCCACCACCAGCAGGTAGATCAGGATCAGGCCAACCGCGTAGGCTGCGCCCATGTCGCGGAAGGTCTCGTAGGTGATCTGCCATTCGCCGTCCCACTTCAGCGCGTAGTCGCGCATGGCGTCTTCAGGCTGGCGGATGAAGTACTCCACCATAGCGCCGCCGCCGGGCGTCTGGATCTTGGCGATCTCGCTGCGCATCTGAAACATGCCGTAGAGCGGGCTGTCGAGCTTGCCCGCCATGTCGCCCACAACGTAGTTCACTGGCAGCATGTCCTTGTGGTAAATCGGTTGCTCGCGCAGCGTGTCGCTCTCGGTCACCAGATCGCTGATGCGAACCAGCTTGCCCGATGCACCGCGCACGCCGAGTTGCAGCAGGGCGTCCAGGTTGCCATGGCTTTCTTCCGGCAACTGCAGCATGACCGGCGCCGCATAGCGGCTGGCGTCGTGCATATAGGTGGCGGCCTCGCCCGCCAAACCAGCACGCAGCGTGCTCACGACGGCCTGCTGCGGCACACCGAGCAGGGCCGCCTTGCGCCGGTCCACCAGCAGGAGCTTGCGCGGTGCGCTGGCGATGCTGCTGTCGTCCACATCGACGATGCCGCTCGATTTTTCGAACACCGCGCGCACCGCCTTGGCCACGCTCAGGCGCCCTGCGGCTTCGGGGCCATAAATTTCAGCCACCAGCGGCGACAGCACGGGCGGGCCCGGCGGCACTTCCACGACTTTGACGTTGGCACCCATCTTCAGGCCGATTTTCTGCAAGGCCGGGCGCACGCGCGTCGCGATGACGTGGCTCTGATCGGCGCGGTGATGCTTGTCCACCAGATTGACCTGAATGTCGCCGACTTCGCCGCCGGCGCGCAGATAGTACTGGCGCACCAGGCCGTTGAAGTTGATCGGCGCAGCGGTGCCAGCGTAGGCCTGATAGTCCGTCACCTCGGGCACGGTTGAGAGGTAGGCGCCAAGTTCGCGCAGTACGGCCGCGGTCTTCTCCACCGGCGTGCCGGCGGGCATGTCGACGATGACCTGGAATTCGGACTTGTTGTCCAGCGGCAGCATCTTGAGCAGCACCAGACCGGTGGCCGGCAGCGCGACCGAAATAACAATCAGCACCGCGACACCCAGACCCAGAAAGCGCCGGTTGCGCTGGCCGCTCTGGTCGTCGAGCAGCGGCTTGAAGACACGCTGAAACAGCGGTCCCAGCTTGGCCGCCAGACCGGTCGGCGCATGCACATGGGCGTTGGTGCCGGTGTGTTCCTTCATCCACAGGCGCGCCAGCCAGGGCGTGACCATGAAGGCAATCGCCAGCGACAACAGCATGCCCATGCTGGCGTTGATCGGGATCGGGCTCATGTAGGGGCCCATCAGGCCCGAGACAAAGGCCATCGGCAACAATGCGGCGATCACGGTGAAGGTGGCCAGAATGGTCGGGCCACCGACTTCGTCAACCGCACCGGGAATGATCTCGGCCAGCGTTTTGCCCGGATGGTGCTGCTGGTGGCGGTGGATGTTTTCCACCACCACGATCGCATCGTCCACCAGAATACCGATCGAGAAGATCAGCGCAAAAAGCGAGACGCGGTTCAGCGTAAAGCCCCAGGCCCAGGACGCAAACAGCGTGACCATCAAGGTGAGAATCACGGCCGTGCCAACGATGGCGGCTTCGCGCCGGCCCAGCGTCAGAAAAACCAGTGCAACCACAGAGGCGGTGGCGAACAGCAGTTTCTGGATCAGCTTTTGCGCCTTGTCATTGGCGGTTGCGCCATAGTTGCGGGTCTCTGCCACTTGCACCGCCTGCGGGATCACCGTGTTGCGCAGCTGCTCGACGCGGCGCATCACGGCATTGGCAACGTCGATGGCGTTCTCGCCCGGTTTCTTGGTGATGGTCAGCGTCACAGCCGGGTATTCGCCGCCGCCGTCTTTTTGTGTCAGGCCGTGCCAGACATAGTTGCGGCTCGGCATCGGACCGTCCTCAATGTCGGCTACATCTTTCATGAAAACCGGCTTGCCAGCACGCACGCCGACCACCAGATCGGCCACTTCGCGCGCCTGTTCCAGAAAGGGGCCGGCCTCAATCGCCACGCTCTTGTTGCCGGCGAGCAGTTCGCCTACCGGCAAACCGAGATTGGCCGACTGCAGGGCGTTGCGCAAATCGTTGACGGTAGCACCGCTGCCGGCCATGCGTGCCGGGTCGATGCGCACCATGACGGCACGGCCCGGGCCGCCGATGGTCTGCACTTCACGCGTGCCGGGTACGCGCTTGAGTTCGGCTTCGATGCTGTGCGCCACGCGCTCGAGTTCCAGCGCTGTCGCCGTTGGGCTCTTGTTGAACAGCGTGAGACTGACAATCGGTACGTCGTCAATGCCCTTGGGCTTGATGATCGGCTCCAGCACTCCAAGGCCGCGCGGCAGCCAGTCGGCGTTGGAGCGCAGCGTGTCGTGCAAGCGCACCAGCGCTTCGGTGCGCGGCACACCGACCTTAAACTGCACCGTCATGATCGCCAGGCCCGGGCGCGAGACCGACATCACGTGCTCGGTGCCCGCCATTTGCGAGAGCACCTGCTCGGCCGGTATCGCCACCATCTGCTCA
Source organism: uncultured beta proteobacterium (assembly GCA_903876735.1). Classification (GTDB taxonomy): domain Bacteria; phylum Pseudomonadota; class Gammaproteobacteria; order Burkholderiales; family Burkholderiaceae_C; genus Rhodoferax. Next base: position 4,040 of record CAIRAW010000071.1, read on the forward strand.
ACATCGGCCACCGCTGCCCCAGGGAAGGGGATCAGCACATTGGCCATCGTGACGTTGATCTGCGGCTCTTCTTCACGCGGCGTCACCATGACGGCAAACGCGCCCAGCAGCAAAGCCAGCAGGGCCAGCAGCGGCGTGATGTGCGCGCTCTGGAAAGCCGCCGCGATGCGCCCGGAGATTCCCATTTTTTCGGTCGTGTTCATCTCAACGCACCTTGGCTGCGGCCTGCGGGTCGGCGGCTACCTTCTCGCCTTTTTCGACGCCGCTGAGCACCTCGACACGATCGCCTTGCACGCGGCCCAGGCGCACCTGGCGCAGCGCCGGTTTGCCCTGTTCGTTGATGACGTAGAGGCCGGTCATTTCGGCACGCCGCACGACGCTGGCAACCGGCGCATAGAGGCGCTCCTCGGTTTTGGCAGCGCCTTGACTAGCGCCAGCAGCGAGCCAGACACGGGCAAACAGGCCCGGCGTTGCACCCTTGACGCTGTCAGGCAGAACGAGCCGCAGTTGCGCCGTGTGGGTAGCGGCATCAACCACGGGCAAGAGCGTGGCCGACTTCGGCGTCAGCAGGCCCGGCGCACTGGCCAGGCCCGGAATTTCAAACTGGGCTGCGGCGGTCAGCGTATTGGCTGGTACCGGGGCGGAAACACGCAAGGCCGAGGGGTCGTACATAACGGCCAAGGGCGCACCCGGCATCGCCATATCACCCAGCGTCACCGGCACTTCACTCACAACGCCGGCATAGGGCGCGCTGATGACGAAGAAGCGCGACTGGGTGTGGACAGCATCCGACTGCGCCTGCAGCGCCTGCACCTGCGCCTGCGCCGCCTGCATCTGGGCCTGTGCGCGGTCCAGCGCGGCCTGGCTGATGTACTGCTTCTGGAACAGCTGCTTCTGGCGCTCCAACTCCTTGCTGCTCAGGTTCAGATTGGCGCGTGCGGCCTCGACCTGCGCCGCGCTGGCGGCTGCGTTCTGGCTGGCGGCGCGGGCATCGATGCGAACCAACTCCTGCCCCGCCTTGACGCGGTCGCCGGCCTTGACGCTCAAACTGATGATCGCGCCCGGCACCTGGGCCGACAGTGTGCTCTGGCGCACGGCCTCCACCACACCGTCAAAACTCATGCGCTGCGCGTCCGCCGTTCCGGAACCCGCAATCGCTACCGTCGCCAGTGGCGCAGCATCGGCCGCCCACGCCAAGGGCGCAGCGGCCAAGCCTGCCAGCATCAAAGCGCTTACCAGAGAAGTTTTCAACATTCAGTGCTCCTGAGCCACCCGCATGGCGTGGCAGTGATAAAAATAATTGCTTGATTATTTGACTAATTGCGTAATTAGTCAAACAATACATGAAAACAATGTACCTGACAAACGACAGGTCATCCCGATATGATGAACACCGATCTCGTGAAGGAATGTGCCTCAATGGAAAACCTGCCACCCGAAGCAATGCTGGAGGTCGCCGCCTACTTTCAGGCGCTGTCGGAACCGACGCGCCTGAAGATCCTCAATCTGCTGCGCAGCGGCGAGCGCAATGTCGGGGAACTGGCGCAACTGTGCGGTTTCACCGCCGCCAACATCTCGCGCCACCTGACGCTGCTGACCAAGCACGGCCTGGTCGCGCGCGAAAGCCGTGGCACCAGCGTCTACTACCGCATCGCCGACGACTCCATCTACGCCCTGTGTGATCTGGTCTGCGGCAATATCTCGCGCCAGATGGAAAGCACAAGCAAGAGGCGCCAGGCCTTCGCCCCGTCAGCCTGACTGCCGGTCAAACCGGCAGCACCAACCACTGCGCGACCTTGTCCCGCGAGGGCACACCGCCGGCGTGCACCACCTTGCCGTTGATGACGACGCCGGGCGTAGTCATGACGCCGTAGCCCATGATGTCGCGCAGCTCTTCAACTTTTTCGAGCGTGATCGCCACGCCCTTGGCCGCTGCGATTTCGCTGATCAGCGCGATGGTGTTTCTGCAATTGGCACAGCCCGTGCCCAGTACCTTGATGTCCATGGTGTTCCTTGACGATGACGGTTGACAAAAATTGGCGCCGACTCAGAGCACGGCGTTGAAGACGTAACCCACCAGCAGGATGCCGGCGGCGACAACGACCACAAAAGTGGCGATCAGGCGCGGCTTGAGAACCTTGCGCAGGATGATCATTTCAGGCAAAGACAGCGCAATCACGCTCATCATGAAAGCCAGCACCGTGCCCAGCGCAGCGCCCTTGGCCAGCAGCGCCTGCACGATCGGGATCACGCCGGCGGCGTTGGTGTACATCGGCACGCCGATGATGACGGCCAGCGGCACCGACCACCAGACCTCCTTGCCCATGAAGCTGGCCATGAAGTCCTGCGGCACGTAGCCGTGGATCAGCGCGCCCAGGGCAATGCCGACCAGGATGTAGGGCCAGACTTTGCCGACGATTTCCCGCACGGCATTGAAGCCGCCGTCGATGCGCTCGCCCAGGCTCATGCCGGTGGCCTCGTAGTCGGCCGACATGCGCGGCATGTCGCGCACCCAGTCTTCCAGCCAGGCTTCCATCTTCAGGCGTCCGATGATCCAGCCGGCGGCGATCGCCACTGCCAGGCCCAGCCCCAGGTACAGCAGCGCCACCTTCCAGCCGAACATGCCAAACAAGAGCGTGAGCGCCACTTCGTTGACCATCGGCGCAGAAATCAGAAACGAGAAGGTCACACCCAGCGGCACGCCGGCCTGCACAAAACCGATGAACAAGGGCACGGCCGAGCACGAACAAAACGGCGTGACGATGCCCAGCGCGGCCGCCATCACGTTGGCCACGCCCTCGCTGCGACCCGCCAGCAGCGCGCGGGTGCGCTCAGGCGTGAAGTAGCTGTTGACCATGCCCATGACAAAGACAACGCCGGTCAACAGCAACAAGACCTTGGGTGTGTCGTAGAAAAAGAACTGCAGCGCACCACCCAGGTGGCTGGCGCGGTCCACCGGCAAGGCGGCCACCAGCGCCTGCGCCGCCGGGTCCAGCAGCTGGTAGAGCGCGAACCAGGCCAGCGCTGCCAGCATCAAGAAGACGCGCGGCTGGCGCGCCGGCCAAGCTTTGAAGGGTGCAATCAGGGTGCTCATGCACGTGGAGACGTGTCACGGCGCCGAAAGACGCAGCTTTGCAAAAATATTTGCAGAAACGCGGCGCCTGGCCCTGCGGCGTGAGACCGGCGGTGGTGACGATTGACTCAGGCTCGCGGCAGCCTCAATGTAGCGCAAAGCCCACCCTGGGAACGGTTTTGCAGCAGGAGTTCACCCCCATGACCCAGGGCAATGTCCTTGACGATGGACAGCCCGAGCCCGGCGCCGCCCGTTGCGCTGTTGCGCGAGGCATCGGGGCGGTAGTAGGGCTCGGTGACCTTGGCGATTTCTTCCGGTGCGATGCCCGGCCCCTGATCTTCGACGCTGATGCGCAACTCGGTTGCACTGTCATCAACTCGCACCTGTACCGAGTCGCCGTACTTGATGGCGTTGTCGATCAGGTTCTGCAGCGCGCGGCGCAGGGCCGACAGGCGAGCGCTGTAGGGCGCCCCGGCCCGCCCCTCGACACGGACCGTACGACCCAGTACCAGCGCGTCTTCGCTCATGCTCGCCAACAGCGCGTTGATGTCGATGGCACGCAGGGCCTCGTTGTCCTGCAGTCCGCGCAGGTAATCGAGCGTCACATCAATCATGGCCGCCATGGCCTCGATATCGGCAGCCAACTGATCACGCAACTTCTCGTCTTCAACGAGTTCGGCGCGCAGCCGCAGACGGGTCAGCGGCGTGCGCAAATCATGCGAAACCGAGGCCAGAGCGCGCGCGCGTTCGCTGATGAGCCGCTTGATCCTCTCCTGCATGCGGTTAAAGGCTTGCGCGGCGCGGCGCGTCTCGGTCGGACCTTCGACCAGAAGGGGCGGTGCATCGAGATCCCGACCCAGCAGGTCGGCAGCGCTTGCCAGTTGCTGCAACGGCCGGGTTGCCTGGCGCACGGCCACCATGACGACGGCACTGATGATGGCCAGCGTGATCAGCAACCGCGCAATGAGTTCGTTCGACAAGGCCGGCGCCGCGGTTTCGTCGGAAAAACGAAAGCGCACCCACTGACCATCGCGCAGCTGCACATCGGCGCCGCGCCGGGCATTGGCGCGCTGCTGCATTCCGGATGCCCTGCCCCACTGCCTTACCGAACCCGTAGCCTCACCCAGCACACGAATCTCGTGTTCAACCCCAAGGCGGGCATTGATCATGGCCTGCATCGGTCGATGCCCGGCGTTGGGCGACACCTGATCCGCGCCGATCAGCGTCACTTGCATGGCGCCGTATTGCAGCGTCGCCAGCGTGTCCTTGCGCCGCGCTGGATCGTCGGCCTCGAGCACACGAACGGCCTCCACGATGCGTTCGATAAAATTCTGCCCACGCGCCTCTGACACGACGCTGGCGCGTTCACCCCACTGCAACCAGATGCTGACCATTTGTGCCGTTAGCAACCCCAGCAGCAGGATCAGCACCATGCGCGCAAAGAGACTGGCCGGCAGGGCGCGAAGGCTCAGGCGCATGTGGCACGCCCCTCCACGCTGGCGGCCAGCACGTAGCCCTCGCCGCGCACCGTCTTGATCAGCTCCGGCTCTCGGCTGTCGTCACGCAAGCGCTGGCGCAAGCGGCTGACCTGCACATCGATCGCGCGGTCATAGGCTTCGGCTTCTCGCCCATGGATCATCTCGGTCAACTGATCCCGGTTCAGAACCCGGTTCGGGTGGTCAAGCAGGATGCGCAGCAGCCGGTATTCGCCGCCGGACAGGGGTGTAACCACACCGTCGCCAGCGGTCAGCAAACGGGTTGCTGTATCCAGGCACCAACCGGCAAAACACAGACAGCGCGCCGACTCGGGGCGAAGATTGGGTGGCAAAGCCCGCGTGCGGCGCAGAATCGATTTGATGCGGGCCAGCAACTCGCGTGGGTTAAAGGGTTTGACCAGGTAATCATCGGCGCCCATCTCGATGCCGAGAATGCGGTCCGTCTCCTCGCCACGCGCGGTCAAAATCAACACCGCAATAGCCGACTTGGCGCGCAAGTCGCGGCACAAGGTCAAGCCATCGGTGTCGGGCAGCATCAGGTCCAGCACCACCAGGTCAATCAGATGCCGGTCCAGCGCTTGCCACATCTCGCGCCCGTCGCGCGCGGCGATGGCTTCAAAGCCGTTGCGCTCGAGGTAGTCGACCAGCAGACGGCGAATCTCCGGCTCGTCATCGACGATGAGTATGCAATCCCTTTTTTCCATCCGTGCGAATCCCTTATTGCTGCGTGCGCACCCGGCACAAACGGACTTGACTCTCTTTTGCCCGGCTGCGGCAGCGCCTGTGTAACGCACTGTAACGCAAGGCGAATCTGCAACGCTGCGATGCAAATCTGCCCATTTGCGCAACACGGGGCTTACATCGCCGCGTTCAAATTCTCTTCACGGACGAAGGCACTGCCAAGGTCCGACCCAAGTTCAACCACCAAGGAAGTCACCATGAAAACATCCACCACTCTCAAGAGCTTTTCCCTGATCGCGCTGCTGGCCGGCGCGCTGGCCGCACCGGTGCTGGCACAACCCGGACCGGGCATGGGCATGGGCATGCAGAACGGCGGACCCGGTGGCGCTGGCCCCGGTGCTGGCGGCCCTGCTGCGCGCGGCATGCATGGCATGCGCTTTAACAAGGACAACACCGCTGGCTGGGCCCTGATGACGCCTGAGGAACGGACCGCCCACCAGATAAAGATGCGCGCGGTGAAAACCTACGACGAGTGCACGCTGCTGCAGACGGAACAGCACAAAGCCATGGAAGCGCGCGCCAAGGAAAAGGGTGTGACGTTGCCAACGCCGCGCCAGAATCGCTGCGATCGCATGAAAGCCCGTGGCCTGATCAAGTAGGCCTGTCGCGGCAGCGCCTAACGCGGCACAAAGTCGCTAACCCGCCCGGCCGCGTCCAACTGCACCTGGCAGCCCTGCGTCATGCGCTGCTTGAGGCGCTGGCGGGCGCGCTGCAAGCGCGACTTCGCAGCACTCAAACCCAGTCCTTTGACCTTGGCGTAGTCCGCTTGCGCCATGCCCTGCAGGTCGCACAGCGTGATGGCCTCGCGGTCTTCTCGGCTCAATTCGGACAACACACGCGGCAGGCAGGCCGTCAACGCATCGACAGTGTCGGTCTCGTCCAGCGGCGCCGCCAGATCATCCAGCAACTCGACGCTGACACGGGCCACACGCAACTTGTCAGCCAGGGTGTTGCGCGCGACCTCAAACAACCAGGCCCGCGCATTACGAACCGAACAAAAACGCTCACCCTGGCGCAAGGCCTTGAGAAACAGGTCCTGCAAGAGGTCATCCGCCTCGGCCGAATTGCCCAGTCGGTGGCGCAGCCAGCCGCGCAGTTCCGGCTCGTGCGCAGTCCAAGCCGAACCCAAACAGTTCGTTGTCGACCCTGTCAAGCCCTGTGGCATAAGATAATCCGTACTAAATGCTTATATATTGGCATTGAATAAAAATGAGGGACAACTTCATGCGGGCAATGTACTACCTATGACCAAGCTTTCGGCAAAAAAAGTTCACTCGGATCTGAACCGGCCGGATGAGGTCTTTGACTTTGCGTCGGAACTGTTCCGCGTCCTGTCGGCGCCGATGCGGCTGAAGATCATCAGTTGCCTGCGCGACGGCGAGCAGAACGTCAGCTATTTGCTCAGCCATATCAACACCACGCAACCCAATATGTCGCAGCACCTGAATACCCTGTACAAGGCGGGCGTGCTGGGCAAACGCCGTGAAGGCGTCCAGATCCTGTACCGGATCATCGACGAACGGGTGGCGGCGGTCTGTCAGGCCGTCTGCACCCAAGTCGCCACCAAGGGCAAGCTGTAAACACAGCAGGTGATGGTTCAAAAACAGCAATAGAGAGAATCTTCTAATTTGCATATAAGCATGCAATGATGTGTTGATGTAGATCAGCACAAGCGTTCGCGACTCGCAATAGGATTAACCCGTAGTGATGGCAATGTGATTGCCGCATTTAGGTGTACCAGCCTGTTTAGCGAAGGAAATTCTGATGCGTAATCGAGACTTGATGGCGGCCGCTATGGCTGCCATTTTTTTTGTCGCAGCGGCTCCCGCAGCCACAGCGACGGCGCCGGTGAAACTGCTGAAGTCAACCGCGGACCACAGCAAATTCAAGGAATTGGACCGTGAGTTTGCCTCTGGCCCCGAAGTGACCAAGGCCTGCCTGAGCTGTCACACCGAAGCGGCCAAGCAGATCCACCAGACCCAGCACTGGAAGTGGGAGTTCATCAACCCCGACACCAAACAGGTGCTGGGCAAGAAACACATCGTCAACAACTTCTGCACCTCCGTGAAAACCAACGAGGCTGCCTGCAACAGTTGCCACATCGGCTACGGCTGGCGCGACGCCAGTTTCGATTTCGCCAGTGAAGAAAACGTCGACTGTCTGGTGTGCCACGACCATTCAGGCAAATACACCAAGCCCTCGGGCTTTGCCGGAATGCCGGTGGCCAAGGACACCGAGTTCCCACCTGGCTCGGGCAAGATCGTGCGCGGCATCAACCTGAAAGAAATCGCCAAGAAGGTCGGTCCGACCACGCGCAGCACCTGCGGCGTCTGCCACTTCAATGGCGGTGGCGGTGACGGCGTCAAGCACGGCGACCTTGACACCTCGCTCGACAACCCGGGACGGGAACTTGACGTGCACATGGATGTCAAGGGGCTGAACTTCGCCTGTGCCACCTGCCACAAGACCGACGACCACAAGGTCTCTGGCAGTCGCTACGCACCGACCGCCCGAGACAAGGCACCGGCCCACATGCGCGGCGAGGCCGACAAGACCAATCCGGACACCTGCCAGGCCTGTCACGGCCAGGCGCCGCACAAAGCGGTGCGTCTGAACGAGCACACAGCCAAGATCGCCTGCCAAACCTGCCACATCCCGGCCTTCGCGCGCGGCGGGCAACCGACCAAGATGTCGTGGGACTGGTCCACAGCCGGCAAACTCGACAAGGACGGCAAGCCCATGATCCTCAAGGACGATGATGGCTACGACAAGTACATGACCATCAAGGGTGACTTCGTCTGGAAGGAAAACGTCAAACCTGATTACGTCTGGTTCAACGGCGTCAACCACTACACGCTGGTGGGCGACAAGATCGAAAAAGGCGACAAGCCGACGCAGATCAACCGCTTCGAAGGCAGCGCGACCGACGGCAAATCCATGATCTGGCCGATCAAGCTGTTCCGCGGCAAGCAGCAGTACGACCCGATCAACAAGTCGCTGGTCATCACGCATCTGGCCGGCAGTGACGGCACCGCCTTCTGGAAGAACCTGGACTGGGAAAAAGCCGTCACCGCCGGTATGGCCGCCGGTGGCGTCAAGTTCTCCGGCAAGGTTGATTTCATCGAAACCGAAAGCATGTGGGCGATCAACCACATGGTGGCGCCCAAGGAAAAAGCCCTGGGCTGTGTCGAATGCCACGCCAATAACGCGCGCCTGGAAAAGATCGACGGCGTCTACATGCCGGGCCGTGGCCGTGATCACGCCCGCTGGCTGGAGATCGGTGGTTGGGCTGTTGCCCTGCTGACCCTGCTCGGCGTCCTCGGACACGGACTGGGCCGCGTCATCGCCAACAAACGCAAAAGCTAACCGGAGAACACTCATGACACGCGTCTATCTCTTCAAGCCTTTCGAGCGCTTCTGGCACTGGTGCCAGGCCCTGCTCATCATCTCCATGCTGGTGACCGGTTTCGAGGTCCACGGCACCTACCGCCTGTTCGGTTTCGCGAAAGCGGTGGACTACCACACCATCGCCGCCTGGACCCTGGTCGGACTGTGGATCTTTGCCATCTTCTGGCATGTCACCACCGGCGAGTGGCGCCATTACATCCCGACGCTGAAGAACGTTGCCGCCATCGCCAACTACTACTCATCAGGCATCTTCAAGGATGAGCCGCATCCGTTCCGGCCCAGCCTGAGCAACAAGCACAACCCCTTGCAGCGCCTGACCTACCTGGCCGTTCTGACCCTGCTCAGTCCGCTGATCTGGTTTACCGGCTGGCTCTACCTGTTCTATGCGAGCTGGTCGGCCTGGGGCCTGAGCGGCCTGCGCCTGGAGTGGATCGCCACCGGCCACACGCTGGGCGCTTTCCTGATGCTGGCCTTCCTGATTTCGCACCTGTACCTCTCGACCACCGGGCACAAGCTGAGCTCGCAGATCAAGGCCATGCTGACCGGCTGGGAAGACCTCGGCGATGAAGCCTCGCCGGGCAAGCACAGCTAGCCCGGTCAAACGATTTTTTATGTCAACTCTCCAGGAGAAATTTATGAACAAGACATTCAAGAAGAAATTGCTGGTCGCATTGATCGCCAGCATGGTGCTGCCGATGGCGGCACAAGCGGCGGACGCTGATCTGCTGAACCGGATCGAGACCATGTCGCGCGAACTCGAAGCGCTTAAAGGCCTGGTCAAAGCCAATGAAGCCAAGGCGGCTAAAACCGCAGAACAGGTCAAGGCGGTCGCCGCCAAATCCGACACCGCGGCGCTTGAGGATCTGAAGAGCCAGGTCACCAAACTTGAAGGCAAGTCGCTCGGCAAGTGGCTGACCGTGGGCGGCGACTACCGCTTCCGCTACGACTTCCTCGAAGGTCAAAGCAAGACCTTCACCGACGTCAACGCTACCTTTGCCAATGCGCAAAATACGCTGCAAGCCGAGTTCTTTGCCAATCCGGCGGCACCCTCGTCCCTGAATCCGGGCTGGACCACGGGACAGGCCTTGACCGGCCTGATGGGTTTTGCGCAAGGCATGAACCGGGTGCAAACCTTCGACCAGGCCAATGCCTTCCTCGGCGCCAATGCCGGCATGGCCGGCGCCATGGGTGCGTTCGCCGCAACGGTGCCGGCCTACAAGCCAAAAAATAACAGCATCTACAGCAACCGCTTCGGTCTGGACCTCAGCGCCAAGGCAACACAGGACGTCAGCGTCAACGCGCACCTGGCGATGTACAAGGTGTTTGGCGCCGAAGATGAGGCGGCCATCACCAATGCCGGCAGCGCACCCTTCTTTGCCGACCGCGTTGGCGTCTTTGACGGCACGCTCAGCCGCGTTCCCTCAAGCAGCCTGCTCAACGTCGACCGTGTCTACGCCACCTGGAGCAATATCGCCGACAAGGAAATCTGGTTCTCGGTCGGTCGCCGGCCATCGACCGCCGGAGCACCCAGCAATCTGCGCTTGAACAACCCGCGCCCCGGCAACGGCGGCACGCCGTCGCTGCTGGTCGATTACGCCTTTGACGGCATGACCGTTGGCTATGCACCCGACATCGACGCCCTGCCCGGTGCCTATGCCAAGTTCTGCTATGGCCGCGGTTTCGAGAGCGGCTATACCAATTCTTCCGGCAACTCGCTGGCCGATACCGATATGGTTGGCATCGCGGTGATCCCAATCGACACCGACCCGCTGCGCGTCTGGATGCAATGGAACCGCGGCATCAACATCTTTGATGCACCCAGCATGAAGAACACCTACTTCGGCAATACCGGCGCCAAGACCAACCTGGGCGACATCGACTGGTACGGCATCGGCTTCATGAGCACCTTCAAGAAAGTTGGCCCGGGCGAACTGCAACTGTTTGCCGACTGGGGCATGAGTGTCACGCACCCGAACGCCAACGTCTCGGCCCAGTTCGGATTCCAGGGCTTGATGACCGGGGCCTTCTTCAGTCCAGAAGCGCCGACCAGCAAGACCGGCACCGCCTACGCACTCGGGGTGCGCTATGACCTGCCATCGAAGACCAAGCTCGGCTTCGAGTACAACCACGGCTCCAAAGACTGGATCACCTTCGCACCAGCCGCTGACGACATGTGGACCTCCAAGGTTGGCACGCGCGGCGACGTGGTTGAAGCCTACCTGATCCAGGAACTCGACAAGGCGCCGATCTCGTCCTTCTTCAGCAAGACATTCTTCCGTCTGGGCGTGCAGCGCTACCACTTCAACTACACCGGCAGCAACAACTGGGTTGGCGCACCGGTCGACATCAACAGCGTGAACGGCCAGATGATGACCATGACACCGCTGGAAAACGCAACCAATATTTACGCAACTTTTGAAGTGAAGTTCTAAGCATTTTTCAAGGAGATCAAAATGAAATCGAAACTTTCAACACTCATCCTGACAGCCGTGCTGGCCGTGTCCGGCGCAGCGTTTACCGGTAACGCCTTTGCCGACGAGGGCAAGATGGTCGGACCTGTCACCAAGATCAAACTCGCGCCCGATGGCAAATCGGCATTGGCGACCCTGAAGGACGCCAAGACCGGTGAGCAGGTCAACCTGACCGTTAGCGACGATCTGACCCTTGACAAGTTCAAGGACAAACGCATCGTCGAAGGCGATGAGATCCGCGCCCGCTTTGACAAGGACGGCAAGAACACCGCCAAGTCCTTCAAGAAGACGGCTGGTTGCTGAGGCCGCAACAGGCCGTGAACCAGGCCTTGTCATTGCGGGCCCCGACCCGCAATCCATGCTGCAAAAGGCATGGATGCCGGATCAAGTCCGGCATGACAACAGCGCGGGCCGGCATGACGACAGTCAGGCCGAGGAGTCATCAACTTTGACGAGGAAGTCAGCATGAGAACATTTCGTTTGTCCACAGTGGCACTGGTACTGGGTTTGGGTTTGGGCGCTTCGGCCATGGCCGATGAGATGACGGGCAGCGTCAAGAATGTTTCCAATACAGCCCGTACCATCGCCGTCGAGATCGCCGGCAAGGGCGTGCAGGTTTTCAAGTTTGACGCGCAGACTCAGTTCAAAAATACCGCATCGGCCGTCGACATCATCCCGGATGAAGTCGTGACCATCGACTTTGCGCAGGCCGGTGCCGAGAACCGCGCCAAAGTCATCACGAAGGTCATCGCGCCGCTGCCGCCCGGCGTCAACCGCATCACCGGGACCGCGCTCAAGGAACTGCTGCAAAAAGGCGGCGACAGTCTGGTACTGATCGACTCCCGTCCCGCCGGGCGCTATGTCCAGGGGCATCTGCCTGGCGCGATTTCGATCCCTTTGCCCGATCTGGAAAAGGACGGCGCCAAACTGTTGCCAAGCGATCTGGGCAAGACACTGGTCTTCTACTGCGGCGGGCTGTCCTGCATGCTCAGTCCGAAGTCCGCCACGATTGCGGTCAAACTCGGCTTCAAGGACGTGCGCATGTTCCCGGAAGGCGAGCCCGGCTGGAAGAAGCTCGACTACGCCACCGAGTCCAGCCTGTCGTTCGTCAAGACCGGCAACATCGTTTTGATCGACCTCAGGACGGCCGACAAGGTGGCAAGCGGCCATATTCCGCGTGCGGTGAACATCCCCCTGGCCCAACTGAAAAACGCCGAGAAGCAGTTTCCGGAATTTCACGGTGCGGCGATTGTTTTTTACGCCGACACAGACGCGCAAGCGGTCGAGGCACTGGAGTGGACACGGGAATGGGAATACGGAAATGCCACGCTGTTCGCGGGCGGGGCCCGCGCCTGGCTGTCGGCCGGAAACCCCTTGCTGAGTGGCCCGGCCGCGACAAAAATCAGCTATGCCCGCAAGCTGGCCGAAGGCGAGGTGGCGATCAAGGACTTCGAAGAACTCGTCAAGACCGGCTCACAACTGATTGTTGACACCAGGACCGCAGAGGAGTTCGCCAAGGCACATTTCCCGCTTGCCTTGAACATCCCGGCTGAAGAGATGGCAAAACGCTACATCGAACTTCCTGCAGGCAAACTGCTCGCGCTGCACTGCTCCACCGGCACGCGCTCCGAACTGGCTTATGACATCCTGAAAGAAAAAGGAATCAAGGCCCGCTACCTGCGCGCCAATGTCGAGTTCGATACCGGCAACAAAGCCGTCATCAAGGAATAGCGCCAGCGCCAGCGCAGTCATCGGCAGCCCGCAAGTCTGTGGCTTGCGGGCTCGCTTGCTTGAAGCGGGAGCATGGATTACCCTTTTCACACCGAATGCAAGCGTTTCCATCGATACTTGCGCCATTACGGATACATCGGAATTCCATGACTCCTTCCATTTTTCAATTCGGCGAGTCCCTGCCTGACTACGCGGTGCCGGTGCTCAATGAGCGCGCCGTTCGGGCTGCTGCCGGCATCCTGTTTTTCTTTGCCTTCATCGCCTTCATGAACGCCTGGCTGGTGGGCAACTACCAGCCGACGCGCGTTTTCGTGCTGCTGTTCCTGATTGACTTCACGCTGCGCCTGTTTGTCAATCCGCGCTATGCGCCCAGTCTGATCATCGGTCAGTGGGTGGTGCGCAAGCAGCAACCCGAATACGTCGGCGCACCGCAAAAGCGATTTGCCTGGGCCATCGGTTTCCTGCTGGCGCTGGCCATGCTTTACCTGATGGTGATCCACCAGGTGATCGGCCCCATCAACATGATCGTCTGCTCCACTTGCCTGCTGCTGTTGTTCTTCGAAGCGGCTTTCGGCATCTGCGTCGGCTGCAAGGTCTACAACTGGTTCAACAAGGAAGCGGCTCAGTTGTGCCCTGGCGGCAGCTGTGAACTCCCGCAGGCGCAGCGCCCGCGCACCAGCTTCGCTCAGCTGGTCGTTCTGACGCTGTTCTTCGTCTTGGTTGGCGCGGCCTGGCAATGGGTTTACCACAGCGCAGCGCCCGGTTTGACGGCGCCAGCAGCGGGCGCTAGCACAGCAGCACCGGCGGCCCTGGCCGACCCGGCCGAGCAGGAACGCTGCAAGGTACCCGAATTCGCGAAGGCCATCGGCCACGAAGAGAAGTGGAAGTTGCACAACAATTGCCGGTAGAACCTCATGACCATTTCCCCTTCCCTTCGCCGCCGCCTGGGCCTCGCCGCTCTAAGCTTGGCACTGATTGCGGCGCTAGCCTTTGTGCTCTTGCGTGCCGGTCCGCTGGCGCCCACGCGCGTTACCGTCAGCCGCGTCGCGCAAGGCAGTTTCAGCCCGGCCTTGTTTGGCATCGGCACCGTGGAAGCGCGGCGCAGCTGGATGCTCGGCCCGACCGCGGCGGGGCGGGTTCTCACTGTCAAAGTTGACGTCGGCGACAGCGTCAAGGCCGGCCAGTTGCTGGCCGAGATGGACCCGGTGGACCTGGCGCAGCGTCTTGCTTCAATCGACGCGTCGCTGGCGCGTGCTGTCAGCAGCCAGGCCGGCGCCGCAGCACAGCAGCGAGATGCAGCGGCGCGGCGCGACCTGGCTGCCGTCAACTTCAAGCGCAACCAGGACTTGGCAAACCAGAACTTCATCAGTGCCGGCGCACTCGAAGCGCGGCTGCAGGAGAAGGCCTCGGCTGACGCCGCGCTGGAAGCGGCACAGGCCAATCTGGCCGGCGCCGCACAGGATCTGACACGGCTGCAGGCTGATCGGGCGGCGCTGCAGCAACAACGCATCAACCTGCGACTAATGGCGCCCGCCGACGGCGTGGTCAGCAGCCGTGACGCCGAGGCCGGCTCGACCGTGGTCGCCGGTCAACCAGTGCTGCGTCTGATCGACCCGGCCAGCCTGTGGGTCAAGCTGCGGATCGATCAGGGTCGCTCCGCCGGTCTGCAGAGCGGCTTGCCGGCGCAGATCATGCTGCGTTCGCAGCCGCAAAAAACCCTCAGCGGCAGCGTCGCGCGCGTCGAACTGCTCAGCGACAGCGTGACCGAGGAACGCGTCGCGCAGATCGCGTTCAACGCAGCGCCTGCCGGCATCTCGGTCGGTGAAATGGCCGAGGTGACGCTGCAACTGCCTGCCACACACAGCACGCTGCTGGTCAACGGCGCCAGCATTCAACGCCAGGGAAACACCAACGGGGTTTGGCGACTCGAATCGGGCAAGCCGGTCTTCGTGCCGCTGCAGTTGGGCGAGCGCAGCCTCGAAGGTCAGGTGCAGGTTCTGGAGGGTTTGAAGACGGGCGACACGGTGGTGGTCTACAGCCAGAAGGCGCTCAGCAGCGGCAGTCGGATCGAAATCGTGGATGCCTTGGCCAAGACCGCCGGCCCCACGCCATGATCAGTCTGGCCGGGCGCGACATACTGCACTCGTGGCAGAAGTTTGTGCTGACCGGGCTCGGCCTTGGGCTCTTGATCGGCGTGACGCTGAGCATGGCCGGCGTTTACCGCGGCATGGTTGACGATGCGCGCGCACTGCTGGGCAACAGCGGTGCCGATCTCTGGGTGGTGCAGAAGGACACGCAAGGCCCGTATGCTGAAGCGTCGAGCATCAAGGACGATCTGGTGCGCGGCGTTCTCGGCATGCCGGGTGTAGCACGCGCCGCCAACGTCACTTACTTCACGATGCAGGTGCAGCAGGGCGACACCGAGGTGCGCGCCATGGTGGTCGGCATGGAGCCAGGACAACCCGGCAGCCCCGGCTATCTGGTGGCAGGGCGCCACATCACGCGCGGCCACTACGAGGCTGTGGCCGATGTGAAGACCGGTTTTGCGCTGGGCGAGCGCATCCGCATCCGCCGCCATGACTATGCCGTGGTGGGTCTGACGCAGCGCATGGTGTCTTCGGGCGGCGATCCGATGGTTTTTGTTTCACTCAAGGACGCGCAGGACGCGCAGTTCCTCAAGGACAACGACGCCATCCTCAACGAACGCGAGCGCACCGCTGCCAATCCGGCCTTCAACCGGCCTGGCACGCCGGGCCTGCTTGAAGCGGTGCAGGCATCGCAGAGCAGCAGCCACAACGTCAATGCGATTCTGGTGCAGATTGTGGACGGCTTCTTGCCGGAGCAGGTGGCGCAACCAATCCGGCGCTGGAAACACCTTGAGGTCTTTACCAGCGACGGCATGGAAGACATCCTGGTAGCCAAACTGATCGCAACCTCGGCGCGCCAGATCGGCATGTTCCTGGTCATCCTGGCGCTGGTCAGCGCGGCGATTGTGGCCTTCATCATCTACACCATGACGCTGGGCAAGATCCGCGAGATCGCCGTGCTCAAGCTGATCGGAACGCGCAACCTGACGATTGCCTGGATGATTCTGCAGCAAGCCCTGGGCCTGGGCGTCATCGGCTTTGTCATCGGCAAACTGGCCGCCACCGCCTGGGCGCCGATCTTCCCGAAGTTCGTGCTGCTGCAAACCGGGGATGCGCTCACCGGTTTTCTCGTCACCATGCTGATCTGCGCGTTGGCCAGCACGCTGGCCATCCGCGTCGCGCTCAAGGTCGATCCGGCCGAGGCGATTGGCGGCTGACAGACCATGAGCGCAGCATTGAATTCTTCTGTGTCGTCCGGTCCCGGTGGCATCGTGATCGAAGGTCTGCGCAAGGTCTACGGCCAGGGCGACATGGCGGTCGAAGCGCTGAAAGACGTCAACATGCGCGTCGGCCCCGGCGAGGTCGTTGGCCTGGTCGGGCCGTCCGGTTCCGGCAAAAGCACGCTGCTCAAATGCCTTGGCGCCATCATCGAGCCGACGGCCGGGCGCATGGTGCTGGGCGGCAAAGTGATTTACGACGGAGGCTGGAAAATTCCAGACCTGCGCACGCTGCGGCGCGACAACATCGGCTTTGTTTTTCAAGCGCCGTATCTGATCCCGTTTCTGGATGTCACCGACAACGTGGCGCTGCTGCCGATGCTGGCCGGTCTGTCCAACGCGCAAGCCCGCGCGCGGGCGCTGGAGTTGCTGGCGGCTCTCGATGTCGCGCATAGAGCGCAGGCACAACCCTCACAGCTTTCAGGTGGCGAGCAGCAACGCGTGTCGATTGCACGGGCACTGGCGAATCGACCGCCAGTGATCCTAGCCGATGAACCGACCGCGCCGCTCGACAGCGAACGCGCTCTGGGGGTCATGCAAATCCTCAACCAAATGGCGCAGCAATCTCAGGCCGCCATCATCGTCGTCACGCATGATGAAAAAATCATTCCGACCTTCAAGCGGATTTACCACATCCGCGATGGACGAACGGTTGAGGAAGCGGGCGAGGGGCGCGCGCTGGAGTAGCGCACCGCAATCAATTCGACTGCGGGCTCACAGTGTCTTCGAGCTCCGGCGGATTGCCATCGAAGATGACACTGCGCCGGCGCTGCAGATAGGCGTCGCGAACAAAGCTGTAGCGGTCCAGCGCCGCTTCTTCGAGCATGCTGCTGGCTTTGAGCAAACTGGAACGCTCCTCGATGCCGCGCAATCCGACCGCCGTGTTGCGCGCCGGCACTGCATGCAGGTTGGCGACGAGGTCGCCCTTCCAGTCAACGGGCAACGCGACCGTATCGCGCAGTGATGAGGCACCGAGCAGCGGCAACACCAGATAAGGGCCTGGTGCCACACCCCAATAACCCAGGGTATGACCAAAGTCCTTGGTGTGCCTTTCAATGTCCATCTCGGTAGCAACATCAAAGACGCCGCCCCAACCCAGAAAGGTATTGACGCCAACGCGCTTGACGCTGTCGAGCGCCGCCACACCCTTGAACTGCAGCGTGTTGTTAACGAACGACCAGACATCTTCCAGATTGCCGAAGAAATTGCCAAGCCCCTGGCGCATGCGTTCGGGCACCAGGGTGCGATAGGCGCGGGCCACCGGCTTGAGCGCGGCATCATCAAGTTTCTCGTTGAACTGGTAAACACCCCGATTGAATGGCTCCAGGGGATCACGAGGATCGGCAGCAGGCCCGCTGGCGCAGGCCGAGAGCAGCAGCGCGGGCAGCAGGGCCGCCACCCTCACGCTCAAGCTTGCTGGCTCAAGAATTTGCATTGGATTTCAACACTTGACACCGGTCGCACACGCCGCCATGACCGGCTTGACGGCAACGACAGCGCGACCTTCCTTGGCCCAACCATTGATCCCGGCCGTAACGTTGTAAACGGTCTTGTACGGGGTCTGCTGCGTCAGAAACTGCGCCGCAACGCGCGAACGGTTGCCGCTGCGGCAGATCAGGATGACCGGTTGGCCCGGCTTGACCACAGTCTTTAATTGTTCCAGCCAGGCCGACGCATCAACCTGGCCTTTTTCGTCAAAAAAGGTCATCTGTTTGCTGCCGGCAATGACGCCCGTGTCCTTCCATTCAGGCGCGGTTCGGATGTCGATGACGGCCACGCCACTGGCCGCCAGGCGTGCCAGTTCGGCGTTGTCGACGTTAATCACTTCAGCGTATGCCACCCAGGCACACAGGCTCAGAAAGACGGCGACAAATGCTTGCTTGATCATGAGGACTCTCGCTTTTAGACTATATATTCGTTTTTGCTTATATATTGTATCCACTGGGAGGAAGGTCGTCATCATCAGCACGCCGATCGAGCATTGACGTCCGAATTGAAGGCACCAGGGGATGCCTCCTAATTCATATATCACTATGCGCTTATAAATTGACATGGATCAGCGCAACCCATGGAAACTCGCAATAGGATGAATCCGTTGCGTCGGCAATGGGCTTACCCCACTTGGACGTTACGGTTTGTTTCCCGAAGGGAATTGTGATGCGTGATCAAGCTTCAAGGGTTGCTGCCAAAGCGGCCGTTTTTGTAGTTGCGGCCGATGCACGACCTGCTGGCCGATGCGTCATCAGACCTGGCAAAAAATCAGGACATGGTGTCGAAGTTTGCCGACCGAACACCAAAAATGCCAAGGCCACCTGTCTCAACTGCAATTGGCAAAAGATTTGCCTGCCCACTGGACTTGGTTCGGAGGATTTGAAGCGCATGGATGAAGTGGTCACGGTCCGGCGCAAGTTGATGCGATATGAAACCCTCTTTCACACGGGGGACGATTTCACCGGCCTGTACGCCATCCGCAGTGGCTTCTTCAAGACCAGCACCTGCCTGGAAAATGGTCGAGAGCAGGTCACCGGCTTTCAGATGCCCGGCGAAATTTTGGGTCTGGACGGCATCTTCGATGCGCACCACACCTGCAACGCAGTCGCACTCCAGGATGCCGAGGTCTGTTCCTTGTCGCTAGATCGGATCGCCGAGTTCTTTCCCTTGGTAACAGGGTTGCAACACCATGTCCACAAAATCATGAGCCGCGAGATTGTGCGCGAGCAGGACGTGATGCTGATGCTGGGCAGCATGCGATCCGAAGAGCGAGTGACAGCCTTTTTGCTTAACCTTGTCAGGCGGCTTCATGCCCACGGTTTCTCGCGCACAGAAGTAATACTTCAGATGACGCGTGAAGAGATCGGCAGCTACCTTGGAATGAAGATCGAAACCGTGAGCCGGATCTTTACAAGATTGATGGAGCAGGGCATGGTCGCGGTGAACCAACGCCACATCCATATCCTTGACCCGGTTGCGCTGAGGCAGAGCGTCGGTCAGTTCGAAGGCCTACGCGCAAGGTAGCACCGTCGGCAAATCGTGCGAGTCGCCGTGCCACTCATGAATTCGCTGTTGCGCGCTTTGACATTTATCCTGCTTGCTTTGTCTTGCCGGTATGGGATGGCACAGGATTTCGCCACCAAATTTGATCCGCAGCGGGATGCAGCCAAGGATGTCATCGCGGCGCAGTCCATGGCTAAAGCCACCGGAAAGCGCGTCCTGGTTGACGTGGGTGGAGATTGGTGCAGGTGGTGCCGCATGCTTGATCGATTGATTGCCACGCAGCCGCAGATCAAAGCCTTTCTTGACGACCACTACGTGTGGGTCAAAGTGAGCTACTCGGCAGAAAGCAAGAACGCGACGCTGCTTTCGCGTTGGCCCAAGACACGTGGTTACCCGTACTTGCTGGTGCTGGACGGCGACGGCAAATTGCTGCACGCCCAAGGCGTTCATGGACTCGAAATTGAAACCGAGAATGAAGCCGATGAGGATTACGACCCTGTTCGCGTCCTGGCATTTCTCAAGCGCTATGCGATTCGGGCAACCCGTTATCAGCAGGGACTTGCACCCATCCCGCCCGGTTAATCCGCCGATACTTTCTCAATCCTGAAATTCAAAAAGAGTCGTTGACAAGCTTGCTGAGCTCAAGCGCAACGGCGCACCGTTTGTCGGCGTCAGATCAGCAGGGGAGTTTGCAAGCGGGACACGAAGTGGAATGGCAAAACTCATGCTGAGAAAGAACGGTTACCTGAAGGTTCACAACATCGGCACCTGGACCAAGTTGCTGCCCTGAGGGCTGTCCACTCGCACTTCCGGTTTCTTTGCGCTATCACTTTGAATCTTTCGATCGCCCGGCAGCCGCCCCAAGCAGTGCACAGGCCGCCAGCGTCCAGACGATCACCGCGCCCGAGGGCAGATCGAACAGCGCGGAGAGCGTCAAGCCACTGACGTAGCCCAGCGCGCCGATGCCATAGGCGATGGCGTAGCGTCGCCGCCCGGCATGGCCGCGCGTGCCGAGCGCCGGAATGATAAGGCTGGAGAACACCAGATAGACCCCGACCAGTTGCACGGAAGCAGTCACGGCCAACGCAAACACGGCATAAAAACCAAAGCGCCCGAGACGCTGAACCCAGCCCTGCCAAAGTGCCAGCAGGATAAGGGCCGAGGCACCGGCAAGCCACAATAGCTGCGTCGTGTTGACCCACAGAATTTGTCCGACCAGAAGGTCCTTCAGATGCTCGCCACCATGGGGGTTACCCGAGAGCAGCAGGATGCCGGCGCAGGCGGCCAGGATGAACAAAACGCCAATCAGTGCCTCCTGCTGCTGCGGTGCTCGACGTTCGGTCCAGGTCAGCAGCCAGGCACCCAACAACGCAGCTGTGACGGCAGCAAGCTGCACTGCCAAGCCACCCTCGGGCAGGCCCAACGCATCGGCCCCGATTACACCGAGGCCGGCGATCTGCGCAATAGCGAGGTCGATGAAAACGATGCCGCGGTCGAGCACGTGTGTACCCAACGGCACATGCGTGGCGAGCACCAACAAACCGGCAATCAGGGCCGGGCCCAGAATGCCCCAGTCCAGCGCGCTCCAGTTCATCGCTTGCCTCCCGCGGCTAGCAGTCGCGCCAGCGTGTCATCAAACAGGCCAAACAAATCCTTGGCGCCATCGGTGCCGCCCACCGTGAAGGTAATCTTGACTGCCGGCACACCGGCGTTCTTGCCCAGCCATTCAGCCGGCTTCGGGTCCTGGTACGCCGCGTACAGAGTCATGCGCGCCGGCGTGTTTTTCAATGTGGTCAGAACGCTTTGCAGATGCGAGGCGGTTGGCTCCACGCCCGGCTTGGGTTCGAGCACGGCCACCTCCTTCAATGCCAGCCAATCGTAGAGATAAACAAAGGCCTTGTGCTGTGACACCACCGCTGTGCCGCGTAACGGCGCTGCCTGCGCGTTCCAGCGCACCATCGCCTGTTGCCAGCGCTGCGAAAAATCCGCCAGACGCTGCGCGTACTGAGCAGCATGCGCGGCATCGATTTGCGCCAGACGGGCGCCCAGCGCGTTGGCGACCTGGGCGATGTTGCGCGGATCGGTCTGGATGTGCGGGTTGCCAGCGGCGTGCACGTCACCCTGTGCGCGATCGAGCTGGGTTGGCACATCGAGTTTGCGGACAAAGTCGGCGGCGGCAAAGTTGCCGCTCTGGCCCGCTTGCACCCTGGCGTTACCCGATTGCTGCAGCAGGATGGGCAGCCAGCCGACTTCGAGTTCGGCACCGGTGCAGACCAGCAGATCAGCATTGCGCGCACGGGCGATCAGGCTCGGCTTGGCCTGTATCTGGTGCGGGTCCTGCAAGGCGCTGGTGGCCACCGAAACCTCGACCAGGCTGCCGCCGAGCTCTTGCGCCAGTGCGCCCCATTCCGGCTCGCAGGCCAGCACTCTCAAAGCAGCTTGGGCCGGCAGGTTCAGCAAGGCCAAGGGTGCGAGCAGCAAGACCCAAAGCGTTTTTGTATTCATCATGAAGTCATCCTTTAATTCGCTAGCCGCATCAATAGCCATGGGCGCCGTGCGCGCCCAGGCTCATCTGGTATTGCAGGAAGAACTGCTTGTCGGCCAGACCTTCGCGGGACTTGTCCTGTGCCAGTTGCAGGCGCACGCGCGAGAACTCGCTCGGGCTGTAGTCCAGCATCAGCGTGTTCTTGCTCGGCCGGTAATCACTGCTGGCGAGCGGCGCTGGATTGAGTCCGTAATCCGGCATACCGGCATCGAGTCGCTCAGTGCGCAGCCCCATGCGCCAGCTTGGCATGAACTGATAAATGCCTTGCAGATACCAGCCTGACTGCACGGCCCGGTAGGGCGTGGTCAGATTAGCGCCGACCAGGTCGTAGCCGAGGCTGCCGCTGCGCGTGCTGTGCAGGTATTCGCCCTGCAACTTGAAGTTGGTGCGCGTTGCGTTGCCGTTGGGCGCCCACTTCCAGACACCATCGAGCACCCAGACCCGCGTGTTGCCACTGAAGACGCTGGCAACGGCAGTGCTATTGCCGGCATCGAACATCGTCAAGTCCTGTGCATCAGCCTGCGCGGTCAGCAGCGAGACGCCGGCGCGCCAGCTGTGGCTGTCACCCAGGTCGCCGCCAGTGTGCGCCATCAACGCGCTCATGCCAGCCCCGTTGCGGCTGCTGTCGCTGCCCGGAAAACTGCGTCCGCGGCCCAACTCGGCGCCGAATTCCAGGTACTGCTCAGTGGGCGCCAGCCAGCGCAGTTGCAGGCCGTCGTCGCCGTACTGCGTGCCGAGCAGCGCCTGATAAGCCAAGGGGTTGTCGACAAAATCCCAGGTGTGGGCATGCTGCGCGTTCAGGTAGCCGATACCGGAGAGGAAGCGCCCCGCCTTGAGCGACAAGCCGTGGCTCAGGGCGGTGGTCTGGACATAAGCTTCCTCGACCGAAACGGCGTCATCCGGGCGCAACGCAATGTGGGCGACGCCACGCAACCAGGGATCGATGCTGGCAGACAGACCCAGTTCCGATTCCGCCAGACCAAAGCCGCGTGAACCCGGCCCGGCTTCGCTACCGCTTGGCAGGGAAAAGCCGGCGATGTTGTAACTGCCAGGGTCACGCGAGGTGCGTGTATAGCCGCCCGAGAGAATCAGCGACATCGCGGGATTAAAAGCGTTGGCGCCGCCTGCCGTTGTGGCGCTCAAGGCAACTGATGCCGCCGGCGCGGGTGCGGTGGTGACGGTGCTGCGGGCAGCGTCGCTTGTGACGGCCCGCTCAGCCAGTTGCAGGCGCTGCTCCATCGCCTGCAGGCGTGCTTCGTAAGCGGCGCGCAGGCTCTGGATTTCCTGGCGCAACAACTGGATTTCGGATGGTGCGGATGGTGCAGATGGTGCGGTCTGCGCGGACGCGGCCAACGGTGCCAACAGGGCGAGCGCGAGGCTCGCCGACAAGATAATTCTCATGGGGATTTTCCGACAATGACAATGAACGCGGTGCGCCAGCGCCTGAGGCGATGCCGACCGAACGATACAGAAATCAGTGCTGCAGGAGTGGAGGCGCCCGGCTGTCGTAAGCAATCGCGGCGGGCGTCGTGGCAATGCCCGTCGATGCCGCGATCGGCGCTGCATGCTGCCCGAGGGTGTGCGCCAGCGCCGGTGCGCTCGCCAGCGGTGCGCCGCCGATTAAAGCCGCTGCGCTGGTGCACAGGCTGCAATCATCTTGTTGGAGCGCCTTAGGGTCGGCGTTTTGAGTCAGCTGGTTTGTCGGCAGATGCGACACCAGGTGCCAACTGGCGGCGGTTTGCGCCAGCGGCAGCAGCAAGACGAGCCACAGCAGCCAAACCAGGTGGCGTTGTGCGAAGGTGTTGCGGTGAGCCGTGTGCATAGCGGTCAAATGGTAGTCGAAATTCCAAAGGCCTGCGCGCTCATTCGCCTGCCCGATCCAGTTCCTTGAGCTTGCGGTACAGCGAGCGTTCACTGATGCCCAGCTTGCGCGCCAGTTCGCTGCGACTGCCCTGATGCCCGGCCGCCACCTGCCGCAGGGCGGCGTGCGCCAGGGTTTTGAGCGCGCCGCTCGCTGGCGCGACCGGCATTACTGCGCCGCTCGTGCGCAGACCCGAGCGCAGCGCCTGCTGCACGTGTGTAACCGCTATCGTGTCGCCGTCACACAGCAGTGCCGTGCGCTCCAGAAGATTGCGCAGCTCGCGCACATTGCCCGGAAAATCCTGCGCCTGCAGCAAGCGCATGGCGGCCTCGCTGAGCTGCAGTTTGCGCAGCGGCGCCACCCGTTCCAGCAGCGCAGCGGCCAGCAACACAATGTCGTCCTGGCGCTCGCGCAAGGCCGGCAGGTAAATTGGAAACGTGCTCAGACGGTAGTACAGGTCTTGCCGAAAACTGCCCTTCGCCACCATCTGCGCCAAGTCACGGTGTGTGGCTGAGACGACGCGGATATCGGCATGGCGCAACTCGGTGCTGCCAACGCGGCGGTAAGTGCCGGTCTCCAGCAGGCGCAGCAGTTTGACCTGCATCGTCAGGGGAATGTCGCCGACCTCGTCGAGAAACAGCGTGCCACCGCTGGCGCTCTCGATCAATCCGGTGGTGGTGGCATTGGCGCCGGTAAAGGCGCCGCGCTCATGGCCGAACAGTTCGGACTCAAACAGGTTTTCCGGCAGGCTTGAGCAGTCCACCGCAACCAGGGGTCGATGCGAGCGCGCGCTGGCCTCGTGCACGGCGCGCGCCACCAGTTCCTTGCCGGTGCCCGATTCACCCAGCAGCAGCACGGTCGCCTGCGAGGGTGCAACGCGAGCCACCAGCCCCAGCATGCGCTGAAATTCCGGCGCGCGCCCGATCAACCCTTGCGCCGCCGACTGGCTCTGCGCCACACGCAGGGCTTCCATCTTCTCGACAAAAAACACCTGCTTGCCATGGGCATCGGACAGCGGCACCAATTCAACGTTGACATACTCCTCGCCCTTGGGCGTGTGGTGCAAATGCAGCAAGCGCTCGCGTTGGCCCGACTGGCGCGATTGCGCCAGCGGACAGGACTCGCCGGCCTGATCGCAGGGCACGCTGAAATGATGCGAAACCTCGTAACAGGTCCGACCGATCACACTGCGCTCCGGGCTGAACTGGCGCCGGTAAGCGGCATTGGCGGCCAGGATTCGGTATTGCGCGTCGAACAGGATATGCGGATCGCTCAGCCCTTCAAGGTAGGACATCAGCTCAGGCAGAGGTTTCACGTTGAATCTTTCATGCTGGCCGCCAGTGTATGCCTTAAACGGCAGACTCTGCCATTATTGGCAGTCATCATCTCCGATGAATTTCTACCGATCGAATCAAGTCATTGATTTAAAACACATAAAACCAGGCTAGTGGTTGGCATGTTTCTTGAGGGAACAAGAGCAGAAATGAACGCTCTGTCATGAAACCGCTGGACAAAACACTGGTCAGAAAGCTGGCACTGGTGCTGCTGCTCAAGCTTGCCGTGCTCTTTTTGTTGTGGTGGGGTTTTGTGCGGCTTGCGCATGTACCGACCGATGGGGACAGCGTGGCCGCGCAGTTCCTGAACAGCCCCCACATTGCGGCCCAAGGAGTACCTCGATGATTTCTGAGCAACTGGTTGACCTCTCGAGGTTGCAGTTTGCAGCCACGGCGATGTACCACTTCCTGTTTGTGCCGCTTACCTTGGGCATGGTATGGATTCTGGTCATCATGGAGGGCGTCTACCTGATGACGGGCAAGGTTGTCTGGAAGGACATGACGCGCTTCTGGGGCAAACTCTTCGGCATCAACTTTGCGCTGGGCGTGACCACCGGCATCACGCTGGAATTCCAGTTCGGCACCAACTGGGCTTACTACTCGCACTACGTGGGCGACATCTTCGGCGCGCCGCTGGCGATCGAGGGCCTGATGGCTTTCTTCCTCGAATCGACCATGATCGGCCTGTTCTTTTTCGGCTGGGACCGCCTGTCAAAAACGCAGCATCTGATGGTGACGATCCTGATGGCGGTGGGCACCAACCTGAGCGCCCTGTGGATCCTGATCGCCAACGGCTGGATGCAAAGCCCGGTCGGCGCTGAATTCAGTTACCAGACCATGCGCATGGAGATGACCGATTTCTGGGTCATCCTGTTCAACCCTGATGCCCAGGCCAAGTTCGTGCACACGGTCTCGGCCGGTTACCTGACCGGCGCCATGTTTGTGCTGTCCATCTCAAGCTGGTACCTGCTGAACAAACGCGATGTCGAATTTGCCAAGCGCAGCTTTCGCGTTGCCGCCGCCTTCGGGCTGGCCTCGGCACTGAGCGTGATCGTCCTCGGCGACGAGTCCGGCTACACCGTCGGTGAAGCGCAGCAAACCAAGCTCGCCGCCATGGAGGCCATGTGGGAGACCAAACCAGCGCCCGCCGGACTGACCATGATGGCCAGCATCAACGAAGCAGCGCAAAAGAACGACTGGGAGATTGATATCCCCTGGGTCATGGGCTTGATCGGTACGCGCTCCATCACCAAGCAGATTCCGGGCATCCATGAGATCAAGGCCAAGAACCGCGAGCGCATCGTGCGCGGCATCGTGGCCGTCAATGCCCTCGAAGCGCTGCGGCGTGACCGCAGCGACGCCAGCGCCAAGAAGATGTTTGAAGAAAACAGGATCGATCTGGGATTTGGCTTGCTGTTGAAGAAATATGTCAGCGACGTGAACCAGGCCACACCGGCCATGATCGACCAGGCCATGCACGACACCGTGCCGCGCGTGGCACCGATGTTCTGGTCGTTTCGCATCATGGTCGGCATGGGGTTTGCCATGCTGGCGCTATTCGGCCTGTCCTTCTGGAGCACACTGAAATCCGACTGCATGGGCAAGCCCTGGCTGCTCAAGTGGGCCCTGTGGATGCTGCCCGTTCCCTGGCTTGCCTGCGAACTCGGCTGGTTCGTGGCGGAGTACGGGCGCCAGCCCTGGACCATCTACGGCGTGCTGCCGACCCACCTGAGTGTCTCCACACTCACCGTCAACAGTCTGTATGGCTCGCTCGCGGGATTCGTCGGTTTCTATACCGTGTTGCTGGTGGTCGAGATGTATCTGATGGTCAAGTTTGCGCGCATGGGCCCTGGCAGTCTGGGCACTGGTCGCTACCAGTCCGAACCCGTCCACGCCTGAACGCCCCCAAGGAGAACCTATGTTTGATTACTCAACCCTCAAGCTCATCTGGTGGCTGCTGGTCGGCGTGCTGCTGATCGGCTTTGCCATCATGGACGGCCACGACATGGGCGTGGGCACGCTGCTGCCCTTCGTCGGGCGCAGCGACCTGGAACGCCGCGTCGTGATCAATACCGTGGGGCCGCACTGGGATGGCAACCAGGTCTGGTTCATCACCGGCGGTGGCGCCATTTTTGCGGCCTGGCCGCTGGTTTACGCCACGGCGTTTAGCGGCTTCTACTGGGCCATGCTGGTCGTGCTGTGGGCGCTGTTCTTTCGCCCGGTCGGATTTGACTACCGCAGCAAGATCCATAACGCGACCTGGCGCAGCACCTGGGACTGGGGTCTGTTTATTGGCGGCTCCGTGCCACCGCTGATCTTTGGCGTGGACGTTGGCAACCTGCTGCAGGGCGTGCCCTTCCAGTTCGACAACTACATGGTGTCGACCTACAGCGGCAGTTTCTGGCAATTGCTCAACCCGTTCGCCCTGCTTTGCGGTGTCGTAAGCAGCGCCATGATCACAATGCACGGCGGCGTCTATCTGGCGCACCGCACCGAAGGTGTGATCCAGGCGCGCGCCGTCAAGGGCGCCATTGGCGCGGCGCTGCTGATGGTGCTGGCCTTTGTGGCGGCTGGCTTCTGGGTCAGCCTGGGCATTGACGGCTACCGCATCACTTCAGTCATTGACCAGAATGCCCTGCCCGACCCGATGACCAAGACCGTGGTGCGGGAGGCCGGCGCCTGGATGGCCAATTATGGTCGGGCACCGGCGCTGTGGCTGCTGCCGGCCCTGGGCGTGTTCGGCGCGCTGCTGGCCGCCCTGCTGCTGGTGCGACGCGCCACGCTGACAGCGTTTGCCGTCTCGTCGCTGGCGCTGCTCGGTGTCATCGGCACTGCAGGCGCCTCCATGTTCCCGTTCGTCATGCCGTCGAGTTCGATGCCCGCCGCCAGTCTGACGGTATGGGACAGCGTGTCGAGCCATATGACCCTCGGAATCATGTTCTGGTGCACGCTGGTCTTCATGCCGCTGATCGTGCTCTACACCAGTTGGGCCTACCGCGTGATGCGCGGCAAGGTGACGGCCGCCTACGTGCAGGAACACGAACATGCGGCGTATTGAGCTCTTCAACCGGCTGGCCTGAACGCCATTCAAAGGATTTCACATGTGGTACTTTTCCTGGATTCTCGGCGTCGGCTTTGCGGTGCTGCTGGCGATTCTGAACGCGATGTGGGGCGAGAACGAAGAAGCCCGCAAACTCGCCAATGGGCGCAAAGGCGAGTAAGCGATCATGCGCACCCCCGAGCTTGCAAGCGATGATGCGACGGTGGCACCGGTGCACGCCAGCATCCACCTGCCCAGCCTGCTCGTCGCTCTGGCCATCATGCTGGGCGGCAGTATCTATCCGTTTTTGATGATGCGAGCCGACGGCACCGCCCATCACAGCCTGGCACTGACCCTGATCTGGGCCATGAGCGCCGGTATGGTCAGAGGTGTCGGGTTCGTGCCCAGGGCATGGGCCTGGCGTCTTCTGTTCTCGGGTTGGTCGTGTATTGCCGCCCTGGCCGTGGCGGGCTGGCTGCGCTGGGGCTATTGATATGAACATCGAATACCCGGCACCGCATTCCGCAAATCACACATCTGCGCATCCACACGCCTTGTGTGAATCGACCGCCGAACTGTTCGGTGTTCTGTCGGCGCCCCTGCGCCTGCGGATCATCCGGAGCTTGTGTCGTTCTGAAAAAAACGTCGGCGAATTGATGGGCGAGATCAAGACCACACAGCCCAATATGTCGAGCCATCTGAACACGCTTTACAAGGCAGGCATGCTGGGAAAGCGGCGCAATGGCAGCCACGTTTACTACCATGTCGTCGACCCGAGCGCGCTGATTGACCTGCTGTCACTTTCACGGGTGATGGTGGGCAAAGCAAGCATGAGCAATTTCTTTTTGGCAGCCGGACCAAAACCAGGAGTCTGCAATGTACTTCCGCATCCTGCATGACGAGGCCGGTGGCGACCTGAGCTATCTGCTGGCCGACATGGACGCCCGCGAGGCAATCCTGATCGACCCGCATGGTCGCGACCTGGCCCTGCTCTCAGCCCTGCTGTCCGAATGCGAACTGCGCCTGCGCTGGGTGCTGCGCACCCACCATCACGATCACCTGCATCCGCAAGAACCAGCACAGCTGGCGCAACTGGGCGCACCCTTGGTGCAGGGCGCGGCAGGACCGGGCGCGCGCATCGGCGTCGACGGCGACGTCCTGCCCTTCGGCAACGAACTGGTGCGCGTACTGGCCACACCAGGCCACACGGCGAGTTGCCTGAGCTTTGCCTGGCGCGACCGCCTGTTCTGCGGTGGCCTGTTGGCCGTTGACGCCTGCCCGCATCAACCCGTGCCGGTACTGCCCGAAGCGCTGTGGGACAGCGTGCTGCAGCGCGTCTTTACGCTGGCCGACGAAACACTGTTGTTCGCCGGACACGAGCGCCGCTCGCGCGCTGTCAGCACGGTGCAGGAGCAACGGCGCTGGCATCCATTTTTTGCCGGGCTGACGCGCGATGTCTTTCTGGCGCGCGTGGCAGCCCTGCCAGCGTCCGGCGCGCGCCGGCCCTCTTCTTGAGGCCAAGCAAATGACGACACCCACAACGCAGACCGTTTACCAAGCCTTGGGCCGCGAAGCCGGTGTGCACGCACTGGTACAGCGCTTTTACGCCTTGATGGACGAATTGCCCGAAAGCTTTGCCCTGCGCATGATGCACCCCGAGAGCCTGAGCGGCAGCGAGACCAGCCTGTTCGAGTTTCTCTCAGGCTGGTTTGGCGGACCCGATTTGTACGTCGCAAAAAAAGGCCATCCGCGCCTGCGCATGCGCCATGCGAACTACCGGGTCAGTCCGGCCATGCGCGACCAATGGTTGTTGTGCATGACGCAGGCGCTCACAGAGCAGGTGACGGACGAGGACTTGCGCTCGCGCCTGATTGAAAAATTCTCGCAAATGGCCACCCATTTGCTGAATTCGGCGGACGGCGTCGCCGGGACCGGGTCTGCCGCGCAACAACGAGGCGACAATATCAGTGTTAACTTAATTACGCCACGAACCACCATGAAAACTGCCCATGATCTCGTCGCAGCCGCCAAGGCCCGCATTCAGGAGGTCGCGATCACCGAGGCCGAGCAGGCGATTCTCGACGCCGATATTCTGATCGATGTGCGCGAGGCCGACGAATATGCTGCCGGCCACCTGAGCGGCGCCATCCATGCCTCCCGTGGCCTACTGGAATTCAAGCTCAGCAGCAGCCCGGAACTGAGCTCCCGCGATCTGCGCATCGTCCTGTACTGCAAAACCAGCGGCCGCGCCGCGCTGGCAGCCTGCGCCCTGCGCGACATGGGCTACCTGCAGGTCAAGTCCATCAGCGGCGGCTTTGATGCCTGGGTCGCTGGCGGAAAGCCGGTCGTCAAACCGAGCCTGCCTGCCTTCGAATAAGTCCTGTCGCCGGAGATGCCTGCCGTGTCAACGCCAACCATCCAGTCTTTTTTCGACCCCGCGACCTTTACGGTCAGCCACGTTGTCTCAGACCCCTTGACCTCGCGGGCGGCAATCATCGACAGTGTGCTCGACTATGACCCGAAATCGGGTCGCACATCGCATGCCAGCGCCGACCGGCTGATCGACTACCTGACGCAGCAGCGCCTGCAACTCGACTGGCTGCTCGAAACGCACGCCCATGCCGACCATCTTTCGGCCTCAAGCTACCTGAAGGAAAAGCTCGGTGGCAAGGTGGCAATCGGGCGCCCGATCTGCGCAGTGCAGGCCGTGTTCAAGAAGGTATTCAACGCCAGCGACCTCGACACCAGCGGTGCGGATTTCGACCAGCTGTTTGACGACGGCGACAGCTTCAGGATCGGCGAGCTGGAAGTCCGCGTCATGCAGACACCGGGCCACACGCCGGCTTGCCTGACGTTTGTTATTGACGCAGACGCCTTCATCGGCGATACGCTGTTCATGCCCGACTATGGCTCGGCGCGTTGCGACTTCCCCGGCGGCGACGCCGCCACCCTGTACCGCTCGATTCGCAAAATTCTGGCGCTGCCAGCCAGCACACGCCTGCATCTGTGCCACGACTACCCGCCGGCCGGGCGCGAGCCGGCTTGGGTCACGAGCGTGGCCGAGCAACGCGAGAAGAATATCCATGTCCACGACGGCATTGACGAACCCGGGTTTGTCAGCATGCGTGAGGCGCGCGACAAGACCCTGGCCATGCCGGTCCTGATCCTGCCGGCGGTGCAGGTCAATATCCGGGCCGGCAAACTGCCACCGCCTGAGGACAACGGTGTCAGTTACCTCAAGATCCCGGTCAACCTGCTTTAAACCAACGCAATGGAATCGATCGCTCCCGCTCTCGCGCTCGCCCTGGGCTCCGTCATCGGCCTGGTGATGGCGCTCACGGGCGCGGGCGGTGGCGTGCTGGCGATTCCGCTGCTGGTGTTTGGCCTGCAGCTGGGCGTGCAAGCGGCAGCGCCGGTCGGACTGGTGGCGGTCGGCCTGGCCGCCGTGCTGGGCGCGGGCTTGGGCCTGCGCCAGGGCATCGTGCGCTACCGCGCGGCCGCCCTGATCGGCGCCATCGGCATGCTGATGGCGCCGCTGGGCGTCGACCTGGCACAGCGCCTGCCCAATCGCCCGCTGCTGGGCGCCTTTGCCCTGGTGCTGTTCTATACCGCCTGGCGCCTGCTCAAGCGGCCCGACCAGGCAGCGCCGTTGCCATCGGCCGTGCTGTGCCGCGTCAACCCCAAGGACCAGCGCCTGACATGGACCCGGCCCTGCGCGCGGGCACTGGCCGGCACCGGCCTGATCGCAGGCCTGCTCAGCGGCTTGCTCGGCGTCGGCGGCGGCTTTGTCATCATCCCGGCGCTCAAGCGCCACACCGATCTCGACATCCGCAGCATCCAAGCCACATCGCTGGCCGTCATCGCCCTGGTTTCCATGAGCGGGATC
Source organism: uncultured beta proteobacterium (assembly GCA_903876735.1). Taxonomy (GTDB): domain Bacteria; phylum Pseudomonadota; class Gammaproteobacteria; order Burkholderiales; family Burkholderiaceae_C; genus Rhodoferax. The sequence continues at coordinate 35,984 of CAIRAW010000071.1, forward strand.
GCAGCCGCCGCCCTGCATGGTCCCGTACTCTGGGCTGTGGCCCTGCCGTTTGCCACTGGTGCCATGCTGGCCTTGCTGATCGGTCGGCGGATCGCGCAACAACTCGACGCCCAGCGTCTGCAGCAGGCCTTTGCCTGGCTCAGTGCGCTGGTTGCCGTCCTCATGCTGGCCCGCGCCGCCGGCTGGGTCGCCAATTGACATCAACAACAACCCGGAGCATCCATGAAAGCCTTTCAAGACTACTACCCCGAAAACGTTTCGCATTGCTACGGCTGCGGCTCGCAAAACCAGCATGGGCACCGGATCAAGACCTTTTGGGATGGCGAGGAAACCGTCACCTGGTTCACGCCCGAGCCCTACCACACGGCGATACCGGGCTTTGCCTACGGGGGACTGATTGCCTCGCTGATCGACTGCCATAGCACCGGCACCGCAGCAGCAGCGATGTACCGCGCCAATGGTCGCGAGATGGACACGCTGCCCCCGTTCCGCTTTGTCACGGGTTCGCTGCACGTGGACTTTCTGAAACCAACACCGATTGCCGGCGCATTGGAAATACGCGGGCGCATCAAGGAGATCAAAGGCCGCAAAGTGGTCGTTGAAAGCACCGTGCTGGCCAATGGCGTGGCAACGGCGCGCGGCGAGGTGGTGGCCCTGCAAATGCCCGACAGCTTCGGGGCCTGACACCCAGAACGGGCTGCCGGTCGGCAGCGCCGAATTAACCAAGAAAGGAAATTCACCATGAAACTGCTAAGCGATCTGTTTTCCACCGACTACGGACTGATGAGTGCGGCTGTGATTGCGTTCATGCTCGGCATGGGCGTCTGGTTCTGGGCTTTCTTCAAGCGCAAGATGGCCGAGGACGCCAGGAACGCTGGCCGCTGATTATTCGATTCACGCAAAGGAAAGCGCTTGAGTACCAAAGCACCCGAACCCCGCAAGGTCATCCCCATCGCTGCACAGGAGACCGATGGGGAGATGTTCTCCCTGTATGCCTCGCACCAGAAGATCTACCCGCGCAGCGCCCCGGGCTTCTTCAACAACTGGCGCTGGGCCATGGTCTGGCTCACCCAGATCATCTTCTACGGCCTGCCCTGGCTGGAGTGGGGTCAGCGCCAGGCGGTTCTGTTCGACCTGAGTGTTCGGCGCTTCTACATCTTCGGCCTGGTCCTGTACCCGCAGGACTTCATCTACCTGACCGGCTTGATGGTGATCAGCGCTTTGTCGCTGTTCCTGTTCACAGCCGTGGCCGGGCGCCTGTGGTGCGGCTACGCCTGCCCGCAGACCGTCTACACCGAAATCTTCCTCTGGATC
>CAIRAW010000072.1 GCA_903876735.1 uncultured beta proteobacterium
TCTGGCACTGGCAACTGAAGCCGCTCGCGCTGGCCACACAGACGCGACCATAGTCGGTGCAGCGGTTGGTGCCGCAGCAGTGCAACCTGGCAACGCTGCAGTTGCATCGCCAACCGTATATGGACCTCTGGTTGCTGCAGCACAGGCGGCAGCAACGGCGGCCGGCACGGCAGCAGGCAACACTTACGCAGCCACTACCGGCGCAGCGATTGCCGTGGCCGGCATGACCACTGCCGGCACCACGCTGGCGGGCTACGTCAAGGACAAAATCGTCGCCAAGGGCGCCAAGTACGTGGCCGTGAGCAACCTGCCCGATGTCAGCCTGACACCGTCGGCTGCCAGCAGTCCCAGCACCCAACCTCTGGTGCTCGCCATGACCATGGCCTTCAACAAGGCGCTACAGGACGGCCTCGCCGGCACCCCCGGCGTCGTCATCGTTGATGCCTTTGCCAATCTGCAGGACCAGGTGGCGCATCCGGATCGCTACAACCTGACCAATGTGAGCACGCCGGCTTGTGACCTGACAAAGGCCCCGAGTTCGTTGATCTGCACCTCAGCCACCCTGATCGCGGGCGACACCTCGCACTACCTGTTTGCCGACGGCGTACACCCAACGCCCTACGTCCACAAGCTGCAGGCCCAATTGATGTTGTCCTATCTTGTCAAAGCCGGCTGGCTTTAATGCATCGAACTTCAAGGAGAACCCCATGAAATACCAACTGAAGTTCCTGGCCGTGGCAGTGGCCGCATTGACGGCAGCCAGCGTTAGCGCACAGTCTGCCGGCACCTGGATGGTGCGTGCCGGCGTCACCACCGTGGCACCCGTCGGCCCCAGCGAAAACCTGAGCGCGCCAAGCCTTTACATCCCCGGCAGCAGCACGGGTTCCCAAACCAGTACCGCCTCCAGCACGCAACTTGCGGGCGGCATCAGCTACATGGTGACCGATAACGTCGCGCTGGATCTGCCGCTGGCCGTTCCTTTCCGTCACAAACTCTTCGGCGCTGGTGCGTTGGAAGGTGTTGGTCAAATTGGTGAGGTGCAAGCACTGCCGATGACGCTTTTCGTGCAATACCGTTTTCTGGACGCCAAGGCGAAATTCCGCCCCTACGTCGGATTGGGGGCCACTTACGCCTACTTCTTCAACGAGCAGGGCAGCGGCGCATTGACCGCGCTGACCAATCCGGGCGGGCCGCCGACCAAGCTGGCGGTCGATTCGAAGTTCATACTGACACCAGAAATCGGCGCCACGCTAGCCCTGAACGAGAAGTGGTTTGTCGACGTTTTTTACAGCAAGTCGAATCTGAAAACCAAGACCACCCTGTCCACCGGACAGACCGTAGAAGCGGCGCTCAATCCGGCCTCGTACGGCATCGCCATCGGTTACAAATTTTAGGCAACCGAGCGCGGCAAGGCATTCATCCAGCAGTTTGGATGTGGCGCTCCAAGGGCGCAAGAGGAAGGAACCCCGCAAGGCTGCAGGCCGGTCGGGGTTCTTTTGATTCAGGGCAGCGCATACAATCCTGTCGCATCCGATGCCCATCAGCCAAAGCGTTAACCGGCTGTTGCATGCCGGATCGATCCTGAACGTTGATGGCTCAGTCAAGGCCGATTAATAATGAGCATTTTTTCCAAGCTGATTCCCCTTGCCAAGAAGCAGGTGACGGGTCATTCCGCCCGCTCTGAGCAAAGCGTGCGCGAGCTTGTTTCTGACCTCGACAACAGCAGCCCCGTTCGTTACCTGAAGGACATCACCGACAGATTGGCCGAGATCAAGGGGCTTGGAGAAAAATTTGGAGCTGAAGCAGCACAAACCGCGTACCTCCAACTGGATCAAAGCGGGCATGCAGTTGCAAACGAACTGCTGCACAAATATCTGTTTTCCAGCACCCGTGAAGCGAGTTCCCGGATCGAATACTCCGCGCTGGACAGCCACGCAGCGGAACTGATCGCGGCCCACACGGGAATTTACGGTGAGCTGATGCCTCTGACGCAGTCCGACGCCGAACGCAATCGGGTCGCACGCGATGCGGTGTCCATGTTGCGAGCTTGGTCACTGCGCAAGAAGCTCCAGAATTTTCAGTACCAAAAGGCCTCTGCGGCGCTCTGGCGGCAAGCGCACGACCTGCTGGTCCTTCTTATCGAACATAAGCTGGAACAGGTTCTCGTCATTCCCTATGCCGCAGAGTCCGCGACAACGCCGCTGCGTGAATACTTGAATGGCGCCTATTTCGATTGCCTGCCAGCAGGCAATCTGTTTCCGCAACAGCAGGAAATTCTCGATCGTTTCCTGAGGTCATGCGAGCGCCTCCAATTCACTGCAGAGTTGGAAACGAACAGTACGCACTACATCGACCTGCTTAAAGCAAACGGACCTCAGGCGCGCAAAGACCAGAACCCAAGTGGCTATTCGCTTCATTTTCTTTCGACCATCCACCTGCATGAAAAATTGGTCGGGCTTGCTGACCGATTGGCCGCTGGACAGGATGTGCCGAAATGGTTGTCCAGCATTTCGGTCAGCAACGCACTGAAGGAAACAGCGCTTCGCTCGGTTGGAAAACACTGGTCGGCCCGCCCGCCGTATCGGCTGACCGCACGCCGCAGTGTGATCGGGGAACTGCGGGTGGTCATTGGCTTTGACGCTGCGTACCAGATGATCACCGCCTCGCAGGACGTGCGCGCTTACAGCGTGCAAGCCAGCGCGCCCCAGTCAGACGCGACATCTCCTGTTGGTTTAACCCAAAGCCCGGCAGCCATGACTGTCGGTAGTCCATTCGACCTGTTGCTGCAGATCGAAGCCACTGGCAGAACCGCAACAACATTAAGCCTGGAAACTGTGGGTGCAAGACCCAGCATCGAAACATGGCACCTGGCGGATATCAGCGCGAGCGGTTTCGGCGCAACACTGCCAGCACTGCTGGCGCGCCACAGCGTCGGCGCACTGATTGCATTCCGGCCCGCGGATGGCGTCAATTGGCGCCTGGGCCTCATCCGGCGTGCCGGCCGCGACGCGAACAACCGACCACTCGTCGGCGTTGAAGTTATCGACGACGAAGCGATTTGTGCCCATGCCAATTTGATCAACAGCGAAAGTGAAAGTGAAAGTGTCTGGGCCGAGGGTGAGGACGCTGCGGGATGGTCGAATATCATCTTTCTCAAGCAAGGCGGAGACGAACTGCTGCTCTCGCATACCGGTTTTTCCGCTGGAAAACAGGTCCGTGTGACGAGCGCCGAGGGATCCTGGAATATCCGGCTGGACACACTGCTTGATCGGGGAACTGACTACGATCGCGTGAAGTTCACGCTTGCGCCATAAACCGATTCCTGCCTGATACTGCCTTACCCTCTAATTCACTTTTTGCCAAAGAAAAAGGCCGCTAAGTGTATGTCCTTAGCGGCCTTTGTCAGGGGTTATGGTGGAGCTGGCGGGATTTGAACCCGCGTCCGCAAGCCATCTTCGAGCAGATCTACATGATTAGTGGTCTGATTTGAGTCTCGCCACCTGTGTCGCGCAGCCACACGCTACACAGGACGCCAGCACCCTATTGTCTCGCTCCA
>CAIRAW010000073.1 GCA_903876735.1 uncultured beta proteobacterium
GGCTCGGGTTTCAATCTAGACTTTACCGGGCGCGAAAACATCTATCTCAATGCCGCAACGCTTGGGTTGGACAAACGTGAGATTGACCAGCGCATCGACGAGATCATCAGCTTTGCCGACATCGGCGTCCACATCGACCAGCCGGTCAAGACCTACTCCAGCGGCATGCATGTGCGGCTGGCCTTTGCCATCGCCACCAGTGTTGATCCCGACATCCTGATCATCGACGAGGCGCTCTCGGTTGGCGACGGCGCCTTTGCGCGGCGCTCGTTTGACCGCATCATGAAAATCAAAGAGCGCGGCGCCACGGTTCTTTTCTGCTCTCACACGCTCTACCATGTCGAGGTTTTCTGCGACCGCGCAATGTGGCTGCACCAGGGCCGCGTGCAGAAGCTCGGCCCGGTCTCGCAGGTGCTGTCAAGCTACCAGGAATTTCTCGATTCCCTGACAGACCCGGTTCAGCCCGCCATTGCGTCCAGCACCCCGGATACCTCGCCACTGTCGTTGGCAAAGGCCGACGCCGCGGCCAGCGAAGCAGCCGATGCAAGCCTGCAAACCGGGGCTGCGAGCGAGTCGCTGACACCCACGGCAAGTCCGCCAACCGGGCACGCCCGCATCGAGTCGGTCAGCGTTGGGCTCGATGGTCATCAGGGCCAGGAATTGTTTGGTGTCTCAGGCGTCTCCTGCTTGACCATGCGCATCGATTTCCGCAGCGACCCGGCGCAGCCGGCGCCCTCCGCCGCACTGGTGCTCTCATCCGAATCCGGCCGGATACTGGCCACCCACCTTGCCTGTGCTCGCGGCCATGTGTTTGCCCGCGACGAACAGGGCAGCGGCAGTGCTGAAATCTGTCTCGAGAACATCCCTCTGAACAAGGGTCGTTTTCGCGTTGGCGCCTATCTGATGTGTGAGCGCGGCATCCACGTCTACCAGTGGATCGACCCGGTTGCCTACATTCAGTTGCACCATGACGGCAGCGACCAGGGCTACTTTCTGATCGAGGCCAAATGGTCATCGGCAGCATGAGCCCTGTCATCTCGGAACTGGAGCCGGGTGACATAGGGCAAGCCTGCCAACTCTTTCAAGACGTATTCGGCGCGGCCATCAGCCCGGCGCACTGGCGCTGGAAGTACCTGCAGGGGCCGCGTCTGGGTGGTGTCAATCTGGTGGCCCGCTCTGCCACTGGCGAGTTGCTGGCGCACACTGGCGCGTCCGTATTTCCTGGTGTCATGCGGGGCAACGCCTTGTCCATGGCGCAACTGGGTGATTTCATGGTCGACAGCACCGCTCGCGGCGGTTATTCGGCCAGCACGGTCTACCCGCGCCTCATGAAGGCCATGCAGGAAACGCTGGTTTCGCGCTTTGGCAATCCCTACGCCTACGGCTTTGCCGGTGTGCGCCAGTTCAAGCTTGGCATCCGCCTGGGTTATTACCGGGTGCTGCAGCCTTACCGCCCCGCGTACTTCAAGCCCGCCGGGCCAGGCCCTGCCTTCTGGCTGGCGCGCGAAATGGATTGGGACACCGAAAGGCTGGACACCCTCTGGTCGCGCCGCCGGTCTGAAATTGCAGGCCCGAGGGTGGCGCGCAGTGGTGCCTACCTCGGTTGGCGCTACCGCGACCACCCTGTCAACCGCTACCAGCTCTGGCGGCTCAGCCACCTTTCGCGCGACCGCGGCTGGTTCGTCACGCGCACCATGCCCGATGGCGCCGTCTGCGTCGTCGATGCCCTGCTGCCCGCAGCGGCTGATCCCGCGCGCCTGCTCTCCACGCTGGCCGCCGCGCTCAACAAGACTTTGCCCGTGTTGCCGCCGCTTTACAGCTGGCTGTTCCAGAACGACGCCGACCCCGCGCTCGAGCCCGTGGTTGGCGGTGAGTTCAAGCTCAGGCAATGGCACAGCAGTGATCCCAACCCGGTTTTCCAGCCCGGTGACACCGATGTGTTCTGACTCAGCGAACTGAGCCGGCCGGGCGCCGCGCTGCCAATGCGCGCCCGAACTTGCGCCAAGGGTTTTCCCAGAGCGTGTAAGCCAACCACGCTGCAAGCAGCGTCAACAGGGCGGCTGCCAGGGGCACACCCTGCTGGCCCAACGCTGACGCATAGGGTTGCAGCAGGCGCAGCGCCGCAATATGAAACAGGTAACTGCCATAACTCAGTCGCCCGGCCCAGACCGAGGCCTGAACCAGCGGCGCCGGTGCGCCTTGCCAGTTGCCCATGCTTGCTGTCACCATTGCTGCAAAAGCGAGCGCTGCGAGCCAGCTCATCTGCCCGCGCGCCAGGCTGGTGTTGATGCCAGCGTCGCCGAATTTGGCAAAACCGGCGGCCAGCGTCAGCCACAGCGCCAGACCGCCCAGCAGCAACAGGGCGCGCACATGGCCGCGCAGGCCGCGTTGCGACAGCCACCAGGCGCAGGCGCCCAGCAAAAACTCCAGCAGCATGCCCGGCAGATGGTGCATCCAGATATAGGCGCTGTTTTCGGCCTGCGCGTCCGACGCGTAGCCGATGCAGGCGCGCATAAGCAGCGCGGCCAACGCCAGTACGGCGAAATTTCTCGCGCGCGCCCGGCAAAACCAGGCCAGCAGGGGCAGCAGCAGATAGAACTCCACCTCCGAGGGCAGGCTCCAGAACACCGGGTTGTAGTAGAAAGCCATCTCGCGTGACTGCAGGTAGGCAAACACCAGGTGTTGCCACCAGTAGGCCAACGCCCGCCCATCGCTCCAGGCCAGGCCGAAGTAAATCAGCAACGCCAGGAAATAGGCTGGGTAGATGCGAAAAAAGCGCCGCACGGCGAAAGCGCCGGCCGCCAGTGGCCCGCCAAAAAGATAGGGCGCAAAAACAAAGCCGCTCAGGACAAAAAACAGATCGACCCCGGTGAACGTAAAGCGCAGCAGTGGCCAACTGCTGTCGGCGCCGGTCCAGTAATGTGAATAGACCACCATCCAGGCCGCCAGCCCGCGCCAGGCCTCAACCGGCCAGACGGTTGCGTCATCGGTGCGTGGCCCGCTGCTGCTCATTCAGTGCCCTTGCTGTCGCCCAGCGCCATCTGCTGCAGCGCCAGCGCATCCTCGATGAACCAGCTCTCGCCGTCGCGGCGCAGGATCCTTTCGGCCTGCAGCCGCTGAAAAGTTCGCGTGATCGATTCGCGGCTGGTGCCCAGTCGCCAGGCCAGCTCGGCGTGGCGAGGAATCAGCAACTCGGGGCTGCCGGCCGCAGCCCAGGACAGCCAGGCGCAGACGCGCGCGCTGATCGGGTGCACCGACAGAATCTTTTGCCAGCTCAGGAACTCGCACACCTGCTGCGCCAGGTCAACCGCTACCTGCATGCTCATTTCGGAGTGCTTCAGCAGTTCGAGGGCAGCCTGCGGCGGCATGACGGCCAGGGTGCTCTGGCTCACCGCCACCCAAGTCAGGTCGACCGGGCGCGGCGCAATCAGATTGGCCTGGCCAAACGCCTCGCCGCTGTCCACCGTGGTCAGCGCCACCTCGCGGCCGTCGATCGTGTAATCCATCGCCTGCAAGCGTCCTTGCAGCACCACGCCGAGCCCCCGGAATGCGCGCCCGTTGATCAGCAGCACCTCACGTTTCTTGAGCTGCAGGATGTCCATCTGAGTCGCGGCCTGCTGCACCACGCTGGGCGTGGCGCGTTGAAACAGACTGCAATTCTGGAGGACGATCTCTGAAACGGGCATCTCAGACTTTCCGGATTAAGGGGTCTCCGCTAGAATCGAAACCGGACTGGATCCAAACTTCTGGAGCGAAAAATGCTTCGTGCATGGTTAGTAAAGCTGTTCCTGGTGCTGTGTCTGGGTGCTGTATCACAGGTAAACGCAGCGCCTGCACCGGTAGGACGCATCGCCTTGTCGGTTGGTGACGCCAAGCGAATTGATATGGAAGGTCGTGCCGCGCCACTGCGCCTGGGCACCCTGATTTCTGAGGGTGATCGTATTATTACCGGTGGCGACGCGGTTGCCATTATTGTATTTGTGGACGAAGCACGCCTGTCGCTGCGCGCCGACTCCGAACTGCTGGTCAAGCAGTACAAGGTTGACCCCACCGGTGTCGATACGCACCTTGAATTTGAGCTGGTGCGCGGCGGCATTCGCCAGATTTCCGGCCAAGCGGCCCGCCTGCGCCCCGAGCGCTACCGCCTGAACACGCCCATTGCCTCGATTGGCGTGCGTGGTACAGACTTTTTGGCCAAGACCTCGGCCGACGCCGTCGAGACCTTTGTGCAGGAAGGCAAGATTGTTGTCCTGTCGAATCGCAGCGCCTGCATGGGACTGGCGCAGACCGGCAGTTGCGCCCCGCTGGCTGACATTTCGGCCAGTGATTCGGCCCGTTACCTGCGCGTGCTCGCTGGTGGCCAGATTGAGCGCCGCGTAGTTGCCGCCGACGAGATCGAGCGCCTGTTTGGCATCAGCCTGGTCAAGGCCAATACCGCCGCGCCCGTTACCACGGTAGCCGCAGTTGCGCCCACCGCAGCCAAAACGCCCGAGCCGGCCCGCGCGGCTGAAGTTCCGCCCAAGCCCGCCCCCAGTCCCGAGCCGTTCCCGCATGATTTGCGTGCGCCCGACGACACCGCCAAAGCTGCCAATTCATTGCCGGTGCCAGCCAATACGCTGGTAGAGATCAAAACCATCAGCACCGAGTCGCTGGCGCCCAGCGCACCGGTGGCCGTCGTTACCCCTGTAACACCGGTCGCGCCAGTTGTGGTGCCCGCGCCGACGCCGGTGCCCGCGCCGACGCCGGTGCCTGCGCCTGTGGTGGTAGCCGTCGTTGAACCGGTTGCCCCGCCGGTGGTCGTTACCCCGCCCGTCGTGGTGGTAGAACCCACTCCCGCGGTGCCGGTTCTGATGCTGCACAACACGCCCGACCTTTCGCGCCAGTTGGTCTGGGGCCGTTTCAGCAGCGCGGACGACCTGCCCCTGCAGCTGTGGGTTCCTTACGCCACCGCCAAAGAAGGGCGCAGCGTTACCGTGGGTGCTTTGGGGCAATACGCGCTGTGGCGCAACGGGCCGACGCAAAGCATCTCGTCGTCCCTCAAGGGCGAAGTTCAGTTCGACATCCACGCCGGCGAGGCCTATTTTCAGAATGGCACACAACTGCTGGCAGCGCAGATTTCCAATCCGGCGCTATCGATCAATTTTGACAAATCCACCTTCAGCAGCAGCCTGACCGTGTCGCAGGCGCAGATCGGCAGCACGTCGCTGCAGATGAGCGGCAAGATGAACGACGAAGGTATCTTCAGCGCGGCCAGCCCGGGCCAGGTCATGGCCGGCGCGGTCAGCCTGAATGGCAAGGAAGCCGGGCTGATGTTCTCCCGTGATTTTGCAGCCGGCGCGTTCAAGGGCATGACTCTGTGGAACGCGCGCTGAAGTCTGGCGCGCGCGACTGGGGTTGGCGGCTCGTACTCGTTGCACTGGTTCTGGTCTGCAGCGCCACGCTGACGCAGTGGAAGCTGACCACGTGGGTTGACCTTCAGGTTCACGACTGGTTCACCCGCAGCCTGTCGCAAAAACCGGTGCCCGCCCAGATCACCCTGATCGACATTGACGAGCGCAGTCTGGCCGAGCTTGGTCCCTGGCCCTGGCCGCGCCCGGTCATGGCGCGCCTGATGCAGGCGCTGCGCGAACGCGGCGCCAGACTGCAGGTGTGGGACGTCTTCTTCGCCGACTCGGCGCAGGGCAACGACAGCATCGCCACCCAACTGCGCGGCGCCAGCGACATCGTACTGGGCCAGGTGCTGATCCTCGACCCCAAGATTCACAACCCGCCGCAAACTGGCCGCCTCAAGGCCAGTGATCAGGCGCCGCCCCTGTGCTCGCTGCGGGTGCAGACCAAGGGTTACTTTGGCGTGGCCAAAGAGCTGGACCCGCCCTGGGTCGGACACATCAGCGCCACCCCGGACGAAGACGGCCGCCTGCGCCGCCTGCCCGCCGTACTGTGCGACGAGGCCCAGCAGCATTACCCGCAATTGGCCATTGCCGCAGCCATGGCGCTCGAACCCAAAGCGCCCTGGGTCTTGAAGCCCGGCAGTTTTCCGCTCGGGCCGGCGCAGTGGCTGGAGCGTGGCGGCATCAGTTTCCCGCTGGATGACAAAGGCTACCTCACGGTGCCTTACGCGCGCGAGCACAGCGCCTGGCCGGCCGTGAGCGCATCGCAGCTGCTGGTGCCCAGCGCTGATCTGCCCTCGCTGCAGGGCCAGATCGTCATCATCGGGGCCTCGGCGCTTGGCGTCAGTGACAACGTCAGCACACCACGCCACCCCAATGCCCCCGGTGTCAGCGTGCACAGCGAACTCATCAGCGCCGCACTGGACGGCGGCTGGCTCATCGCGCCCAAGGCGCCGGCCAGCCTGGCCGCCCTGCTCACGCTGCTGGTGGTGCTGGTGCTGCTGCCTATTGCCCGGCCTTACCGCACCCTGGCCTCCATCATTACCTACGTGGCGCTGGCCTTGCTGGCGCCCTTGCTGGCGGCCCTGCTCGGGCGCCTGGGCGATGTCATGCTGCCGGTGGCGGCGCCGACGCTGACGCTGCTGGTGTTTGGCCTGGGTGTGCTGGTAGCCAAGGCCGACTCCGAGCGCCGCCGCGCCCAGCAACTGGCGTTGCACCTGGAGAGCTTTTTGCCGCAGCGGCTGGCGCGCGAGATCGCCTACCAGAGCCCCGGCAGCGACAGCCTGGGCAAACCCTGCCAGGGCGTGCTGCTGGCGCTTCGCGTGCAAGGCCTTGAACGCTGGACCAGCACGGTTGACAGTCTGCAGGCGCTGGGCGTGGCGCACGCCATCAGCACCCTGGCCGACCACGCGGCCAGTCAGCACGGCGGCGCGCTGGAGCATGTGCGCGGTGAAGTGCTGCTGCTGGCCTGGCCCCGGGTTGACGCCGAGTGCGCCAGCGCCGCGATCGAGACCGCGCGCAGCCTGATGCTTGAGCTGACGCCCCTGCTGCGCCAGAACGAAAGCCTGCGTTTCCCTATGAGCCTGCAGGCGGCCATTGAATCGGGCGCTTTCCTGCTGGGCGTGGCCGGCCCTCAAGCCAGCCGGCGGCCCTTGCTGCTTGGGCCGGTGGCCGACATCGTGCTGGCCATGCTGCCCTTTTGTGACGAACTGGCAGCCCCACTGCTGATCGGCTCGCAGGTGGCACAGCTGCAGCCGGCGCAAAAGCTGGCTCTGATCGGGCAGTTTCTGCTGCCCGACCACGCGCAACCCAAATCCCTGTACCGGGTCGAACTGTGAAAGCGCGCGCCGCGGCCGGGCCGGTCGGCCTGTTGTTGTGTCTGTTGCTGGGCGGCGCTGCCCAAGCCGACACCGATAGCGCCGCGCTGGAGGCAGAAAAAGCCTATCAAAGTGCACAAAAGGCCCTGGGCGCCCAAGCCTGGGCCGAGGCCGAGCTGCATTTTGAGCGCGTGCTGATGTTCAACCCCGAGCACGCCGAGGCCCGCATCCAGTTGGCACTGTTGCTGGCGCAGCGCGGCAAACTCGAAACCGCCAGCGCTTTCATCGAAAGCCTGATCGACGACCCGCGCACCCCGCAGGCGCACCGCCAGCGCCTGTCGGACCTGCTGGCCCAGCTCAAGCGCAGCGCCCCCCTGCTGCCGACGGAGCTGCCGTCCGTCATTGCAAGCGAGGCGTGGCAATCCATGACGCCTGCCGCCATAGCAAGCCCCTCTTCTGTCATTGCGAGCGAAGCGCGGCAATCCATGTCGTCTGGCACACCTGCCATCCTGCAAGCCCGCATATCGATGGGCTACTCCAGCAACCCCTATGCCCGCGCCGACATCAACAGCCTGACCCTCACCCTGCCCGACGGCAACGTTGATCTGCCGGTTAACCAGAACATCCACGCGGCGCCCATGCTGATCAACAGCCTGAGTTACCTGGCGCCCAACCTGTGCGGTTTTGAAGCGCAAGACCAGCGCTGGGGTGCTTCCGAGCAAAATTTCGCCAATAAATTGTTGTTTTTCTGCTACGGCACAGTCGGTGGTGAAAAGATCCAGACTTTTGCCTCGTCGCTGCGCGCGGTGGACGGCAACGGCCGAAGTAGCGTTGGGTTGGCCTGGCCGATGGCTTCCTGGCGCCTGACGGCGCAGGTTTTCAAGGAACCCGAGCTTGAGCGCCAGGGCTACGCACTGCGTGTGGACCATCTGCGCAGCAGCAGCCCGAATGCGCAGACGCTGCTTTACGCCGAGGCAGAAAAATCGGTGTCCGGCATGTCTGGCTATGTAAAATCAGGGTTTTCACGAGAGTATGCGCTAACATCCAGCCTCTCGCTGCTGACCCAACTCTCGCTGCAGCAAGACTTTGCCGGCTATAGCGCGCTGCTGGAATACGGTGCCCGGCGCCGCCTGGTGTTTGCCGAACTGGGTTTGCAAAAGGACTGGGGGGCGCACGCTGGCTGGAACCTGCGCAGCACCCTGCAGACCGGGCGCCGCTGGAGCAATCTGGCGCTTTTTGGCTACCAGGACACCACGCTGCAGCTCTCAATCAACCGTCTGCTGTAGAGCGGGCGCTGGAGCCGGTGTTGGCTCAAAGACCACATTTACGAAAAAAATGTGACGCCTATCACCAATTGCCCGGGTGCTTGAGTTTAAACTCGCGCTCTAACTGGTCCTGCTGGGTCGGTCTCATTTTTATGGCAACAAACAGGAGTTAAATTTATGGCTATGACACCCACACAGAAGACTGACATGTATCGGTTCTTCGCAATCGCATTTGACGCAGCCCCTGGCGTCACTTACATGGACCAGCTTGATATCGCACTGGCCGGTGGCATGACCACCCAGCAAGTCGTCAACGTGTTCACCACCAAGTCGGTGTTCACCGCCATGTACCCCAATTTCCTCGACAACAATACGTTTGCAACCAACCTGGTTGAGCGCGTTGTCGGCAGCTCCGCCACTGCAGCCGCCAAGCTCGAAGCTGTCAACGACATCGTTGGCGCCCTGAACATTGCCGGCACCACCCGCGGCGACGTCATCTACACGGTGTTCAGAAACCTGGCCAACAAGGATTACAGCGACGCAACCTGGGGCAATACAGCCAAGCAACTGGCCAACCAGGTCACCATGGCTCAGTTCTACACTGAAACCGTGCTCGGCAACGCAACCGACACAGCTACGCTGCAATCGGTGATCGCCAACGTAACCGCTGCCAGCGATGTGTCTACTACCGCTGCAAAACAAGCTCTTTTGGGCACCATCGGCGCTGCAGCTTTCACGCTCACTACTGGTATCGACCAGGGCGCTCTCTGGGTTGGCGGCGTAAACAACGACGTCTACTACGGCAAGCTGGACGGCAGCGGCGGTGTTGGCACTGGTGCTACCCTGAATAATTTCGACTCGGTCGACGGCGCCGGTGGCGTCAACTTCCTGTCGTTGACTGACTCTGCTGTTGAAGTCGCAAACCTGCCGACAGTCGTTGGCTTGGCCAACATCAACAAGGTTACTGTTCAGGTGGTTGGCAGTGTCGGTACCAGCGCTGCTGCAGCCTTCAATGTGTCCAGCTTCCCCAGCATCACCGATCTGACCGTGACATCGGCTGGCACCGCTGAGGACTTCGCAAAAGGTTCTGCTACCCAGAACATCACAGTTACTGCAAACGGTGGCAATACCACGGTTGTCGGCGGTCTCGCAGATACCGTGACAGCCAAGGGTAGCATCAGCATCACCGGCGCTGCAGGTGCTGTGTCCGCAACCGTTACCGGCGCTGCGGCTTCCACTGTCACCGTGCAAGGTGGTACTTCTGTTACCGTCGTCAGCGCTGACTCCGGTCTGATCGCGGTTGGTGATGCCACTGACACAACGTTGAATCCTACTGGCGCTGTTTCGATTAGCGACATCAAGGGCGCTTCGGTTACCGCATACGGCGGTACTTCGGTTGGCGTCACTGTCACCAAGGCCACGACTGGCACAATCACTGTTGGCTCTACAGCCGCTGCACCGACAGGCGCCGTGACAGTTAATGAGACAACAGCAGTTGCTGGCGCCGCTGCTGGCGGTGCCATTTCTGTAACGGGTGGCAGCACGGTTGTTGTTACGGAAACCGTGACCAACTCGACAGCTTTGGCTGCAGGTGCAAACACGACCGCAACTGAGAGTGCTGTTGGCGTGACTGGTGGTGCCGTTACTACCTCTGTGACAGTGAATCAAAGCGCACCGGTCAACGTTGCGACTTCGACGACTGAATCCGGAAGTGCTGTTTTCTCAGCCTTGGCCGTTGGCCAAAGCTACACCGTTGGTGGTCTGACCTATACGGCCACTTCTGCAAATGCCGATACCGACGTTGCAGCTGCTTTTGCCAGTTTGGCTAATGGCGCCGTTGTTGGCAATGGTGCACTCGGAACCTTCAGCGGTGCCCTGACAGGTTGGTCGACAGGTACAGCCTCATCGGCAACTGTGGTCTTCACTAGCTCAACAGCAATTACAAACGTTACCGATCTAGCTAAAGCTGCAGCAGGTGCAACATTCACGGCACCTGCGATCACGACAACTCCAGGTACAGCAAGCGTCGCTGAATCCGCCAGTGTCGTCTTCTCGGCTATGACTGCTGGTCAATCTGTGACCATCGGTGGCTTGAAGTACACATCGACAGGGGCAAGCACACCTACCCAAGTTGGTGCGGCATTCGCATCGTTGGCGAACGGTACCATCACGGGTGGCGGCGCTTCAGGCACATTCGCTGGTTCACTGTCGGGCTGGGCAACCGGCACAAACGCTTCTGGAACGGTTGTGTTCACAGCCTCTTCCAAAGGCGATGTGACCAATTTGGCCGCGACAACCACAGCCGGCACTGCGCCGACAGCGGTCGCGATTACTGAAACCCAGGGTGCTGCCGGCGCTGCTGGCATTACGGCAGGTGCCGTGACCATTGCTGACGTCAATGCAGCCTCCTTGACCGCTGCTGGTCACATTGCTTCTGTCAATCTCAGCAACTTTGGTGCAGCTACCGCCAACTCTGGCGCTCTGTCATCGGTTACGCTGGCTGGCAAGGGTGTCAGTTTTGCCGAAACGGCCGGCGCTTTGACGACGCCTACCGCTACCACCTTGGCTTTGAACCTGAATGGCGTGACGACATCTGGCGCAGTGACGCTGGACGCAGACCACACGACAGTTAACGTCGCTTCTGGTACGGCTGCCAACTCGTTGAACAGCTTGTCAGCTGCCGGTGCAACCACCGTGGCTATCAGCGGTGCGAGCGCTTTGACGCTGACGACGTTGACTGCAGGCGCAGCAACCGCTGTCAATCTGAGCAACACGGCCGCTCTTGTCGTCACCAACCATACGTTTGGCACGGCCGCTGTGGTGACCAGCACCGGCACTGGCGCAGTGACCATTTCTGACGCGCTGGCTCTTGACACGCAGTACATCGGTGGTGCTGGCATTGACACGATTACGCTTGGCGCTACGACCAAGGCAATTTCGACTGGTGATGGCAACGACGTAGTAACGCTGACCGCAGCGGCTGTCGGAACTGGTGGCTCAATTAATGGCGGCAACGGTACAGATACCCTGTTAATGACCGCTGCGAATGCGGCAACTGCCGGCGCTACCGCTACTTTCGCATCCAAGGTTACCGGGTTCGAGCATCTGACTTTGACGGGCGCTACAACGAACACGGTTGCGGCCGATGTTCTGGGTGGCTACAACTACGTCACTGTCGCAGGTGACACGGGCACTGTGACCCTGACAGGACTGTCGACCGGTGCTACGCTGGCCCTGACAGCGGGCGGCGTTGCCTATGATGTGTCGCTGCTTGGCTTGGCTGCACTGGTCTCGACGACTGACGCGTTGAATATCGTGACCAGCAATGGCACAGGAACAGCAATCAACTTTGCATCGACTGGTGTCACGATTACCAACACGGAAACGGTTGCTATCACGACCGCTGACACGCAGGCTACTGCTACCAACGTTCTTGATCTTTTGACTGTTCTGGATGCAGGCAACTCTGCGAAGACGGTTACTGTCGCTGGTACCGATGGTTTGAACCTGACGTTCGCTGGTACGGCTCTGACCACTGTTGACGCAAGCGGCATCACTGCTGGCGGCTTCACTTGGACCGCAGGTGCACTGGCTGCTTCTTCGGCAGTCCATGGCTCAGCTACTGGCACCAACACCGTTACCCTGAACGCAGCAACAACGGCATCTACCTTGGTCACCTACACCGGTGGCACAGGCAACGACGTCATTGCCAGCACGAACAATAACAACAATGTGTTCACGTTGGGCAACGGTGCTAACTCCATCAATACCGGCGCAGCTGCTGGCGATGGCAATAACACCGTCACTGCGGGCACTGGCGTTGACACGATCAAGTTGGGCAACGGTAACAACACCATCGACGTCGGCGCAGGTGCTAACGTCGTGATTGTTGGCTCTGGCAACAACTCAATCACATCGGGCAACAACACCAGCACGGTTGACACCATCACCGCAGGGAACGGCACCAACACCATCGTTGTTGGTACCGGTCTGCACGCGATCAATGTCGGCACCGGTGTTAACAGCATCACGGTTGCTGTCGATCTGGGTGACGCTGACATCATTACGCTTGGCACCCCGGCTACGGCGAACAACTACTCGACCGTTACTGGTCTGACAACGGGCGACAAGTTGAACTTTGCTGATCAAGGTACTGAAGTCTGGTTCGGTGGTTCAGCCACACTCGCCAAGTTGGCGCTTGACCCATCGACCGCGCTGTATGCTGACTACATTGCAGCAGCAACGGCTGGTACTGGCGCGACTAACGGCGTGTTCTCGTGGTTCCAGTTCGGCGGTGCGACTTATGTGGTTGAAGACAAGTCCGCTGGTGCAGCGTTTGTTCCGGGTGCCGACATCGTCGTCAAGCTGACCGGTCTGGTTGACCTGACTACAGCTACCCTCGGCGATCACGTCGTTACGCTGGGTTAATCCCCTTGCAGCAAACCCTCGGCTTGCCGGGGGTTGTGTTGATCAAGACCCCGCTGCTCTCAAGGCAGTGGGGTTTTTTACGTCCAACTGCACCTCGCCCCTAGACCAATAAAGTTCCACCATGCAACTCATCGCCATTACCCGGGAAGTCCACAGCAATCAACACTGGCGGCGTCCGCCCAACCACCTGTTCGCCGCCCAGCAGTCATTGCTGCCGCTGGTTGTGTCCGAGTTACCAGTGGCCACGATGAATTTCCCGATTGCGTTTGTGCCCCAGGGCGACAGCTTTGTCCCGATGGCAGTGCTTGGCGTCAAATCAGCTGAAAACCTGTTTGTCGCGCCCAATGGCACTTGGCTGGCGCCGTATGTGCCTGCCGCCATCCGCTGCTATCCGTTTCATCTTGCCAGCGGTGAGAATGGTGAAAAGGTTCTTTGCATTGATGCTGACAGCGGCCTGCTTGGCGATTCCGGGGAGTCCTTCCTCCAAAATGGCGAACCGACGCAAACGCTGCGCGACATCATTAATCACCTGACTCAAGCTGAGCAGGCCCGTCTGGCCACAGTCAAGGCTTGCGCGGCGCTGCAGGCACACAATCTGATCGTGCCGTGGCCAATTGCTGTACAGGGTGAGCAGGGCAAACAGCAGATCGAAGGGCTGTTCAAGATCGACGAAGCGGCGCTCAATCAACTGCCTGGCGTGGCGCTGGCAGACCTGATGCTGGCGGGTGCCATGCCGCTGGCCTACTGCCAGATGCTGTCCACGCAGCACCTGCGCAAGCTTGGCGAACTGGCCCAGTTGCGTGCAAGCCGCCTGAATGCGCAAGCACCGTTGCCTACCGTTGGCAAAGATCTGGACCTCAGTTTCCTGACGGCGGGCGACACGCTAAGCTTCAAGAACTACTAAAACACAGAAGGCTTCAGCTTGCCGGAAGGCTCATGCAAGGGGTATAGCCTGTGCAAGCTGTTGCATTTTTGGTATTGGGCGTCTGTCAGGCCACTCCACCTCATTGATTCATGGTTTCTATTCCATGGCATTGGCGCCATGGTAATGGATTCATTTCCCTGGGTGCATGGGCCGGCCATCGTCTGAAGCGTCGTGCGCTAGTCTGGTAATTTGACTCGCATTCGCAATAAATATGTTTATGCGGTGTTTTCTATCATTTTTCGCTCTATGGCGACCGATTCACCCCACGATTTTTGACGGTTTCTTGGACGTCCCTGGTTACGCACAGACGGACCTAGACAGAAGTTGCCATGGCATACTTGATGCGAACGCCCCTGTAAGGAAATGTTGACTTACAGCAAGAGCATCTATGTAAGGAAACATTGATTTACAGCAAGAACAGGATCTCATAGCTGTTATCAAATCTATGTGGGTCTATACGACTTTTTTTTGTTTACCGGAATACGCGTCCAACCGCAAGCACAGGATTGGGCCATACGCATTTGCCACCTACTTAGGAGTCCTCGAAAGTGTCCATCCCAACCGCCCAGAAGATTGAGTTATACCGGTTCTTTGTCGTGGCATTCAGTGCCGCACCCGGTGTTGAGTACCTGAACCAGGTTGACACCGCATTCAATGGCGGCATGACGGTGAAGGACATTGTTGAAGTCTTCACGACCAAGGTGCAGTTCACCTCTGTTTACCCAGAGAGCATGCTGCCGACTGATTTTGCAACGCTGCTCGTCAACAATGTTGTGAAGAGCAGCGCATCTGCTGCCGCCAAGGCCGAGGCTGTTGCCGACATCGTGCACGCGCTGGATGCCGGCTGGACGCGCGGCGCAATCGTTTACCAGATTTTCAATAATCTGGCCGCGAAAGATCCGGCAGATTTAACCTGGGGCGGTACTTCGACCCAGATGGCACATCAGGTTGCCGTAGCGCAGTATTACAGCGAGGTTCAACTGGGCAACACGACAGACCTCGCTACATTGCGCGCGGTGCTGCTTGATGTCACTGAGACGACGGATGTTTCTACCCCTGCCAAGATTGCAGAATTCCTGGCCGCACATACGCCAACACCGGTCAATTCGACCTTAAGTTACAGTTCCAGCGCGCTGGTTGAGGCGGCAGCAAATGACGGCTCTTTCACGCAGACACTCACATTGACGTTGGCGGGTGGCGAAGCTTTTTCTGGCGCAATTGGGAGCGTACTGGCTGGCGTAACCGCGAGCAATGTGCCTGCCGGCCTGACGGCTGTCGTGACCAAGTTGTCGGATACGACGGCGCAACTCAGTCTGACAGGTCGTGCCGTGAGTCACACCAATGCAAATGACATCACCAACATGACGGTAACGCTGAGCGACGCCTCCTTTTTGGGTGGTAAAGCCAGCGTTGTGACGGGCACCACCAAATCCAATCTGGTGGTTGATTTTGCGGATCCGGCTCCCACCGGCGGCGGTGGCGGTGGTGCCCCGGTGCCTCCTACATTTACCGTGACTGACCTAGGTACTGTTACCTTCGGTGGTACTGCTACGGGCGTGATTACACTCACAATTGCAGCCGGCACGGGAACTTTCAGTCGGGCAACAATCGCGGCTTCAAACACGGTGCCAACGGTTCAGACCAAGACCATTCAGGGCGGTTCCACTGACGAAACTCTGCAACTGGCATCAACCATTTCGACGCTGACGTTTGATGCTGGTGGCGGCAACGACAAACTGATATTGGCTGATGGTGGCAACACCGTAACGCTGCATTTGACCTCGGTTGAATCTGTAGATGGCGGTTCGGGTGATGACAACATCACGATAGATAGTGCAACCAGCGTGATGGTCAACGCAGGCGCCGGGAATGACACAATATCTGGCGGCGGCTCGCACGGCATGGGCGGTGGCGCAGGCAATGATTCGTTCATATTTGCGTCTGTAGCCGAATTGACGGCCGCTGCGACGGTGGACGGCGGCGCTGATAGCGACACGATTCAAATTACAGCTAATTCAACAGTGGTGGATGCCAACTTCACGAAAGTAACATCTGTTGAAACTTTGCTACTCCCGGGCACAGGCGCACAAAATGTAACGCTGGCCACGCTGTCGGATGCAGCGGGCATCCGCACGGTGACAGCGACGGCGGGCAACGCGTCGACGATTGACATCAGTGGCACGACTGCAGGATTGGCTGTGAGCACGAACGCTGGAGCCGACACGGTAACGGCAGGTTCGGGTGCAGACAATATCAGCACAGGTGCCGGTGCGGACATGATCAAATTCCTGTCTGCGAATTTCACATCTACCGACACGGTAGCCGGTGGAACTGAAAGCGACACTATCCAAGTGACAGACAACGCCACGGTGGTGGATGCTGACTTCACGCATGTGACGTTTGTTGAGACTTTGCTGCTCTCGGGCACGGGTGCCCAAAGCGTGACCTTTGATGGCACGATTGCGCAAACGGCGGGCGTACGCACGATCACGGCCACGGCCAGCACGGCGGCATCGACGATCAACATCAGCGGCACGACAGTGGGTCTGGCGGTCAGTGCCGGCAGCGGTGCTGACACGATCACGGCGGGCTCTGGCGCGGACAACATCAACACGGGAACTGGCGTCAACTTTGTCAGGTTCCTGGATGCAAACTTCACATCAGCCGACACGGTGACGGGGGGAGCCAACAGCGACACGATCCAGGTGACAGACAACGCCACGGTGGTGGATGCGGACTTCACGCACGTGACCTCGGTTGAGACGCTGCTACTCTCGGGCACGGGTGCCCAAAGCGTGACCTTTGATGGCACGATTGCGCAAACGGCGGGCGTACGCACGATCACGGCCACGGCCAGTACGGCGGCATCGACGATCAACATCAGCGGCACGACAGCGGGTCTGGCGGTCAGTGCCGGCAGCGGCGCTGACACGATCACGGCGGGCTCTGGCGCGGACAACATCAACACGGGAACTGGCACCAACTTTGTCAGGTTCCTAGATGCAAACTTCACATCAGCCGACACGGTGACGGGCGGAGCCAACAGCGACACGATTGAGGTGACGAACAACGCCACAGTGGTGGATGCCGACTTCACGAACGTGACGTTTGTCGAGACGCTGCTGCTCTCGGGCACAGGTGCACAGAACGTGACACTGGCCACGTTGTCGGATGCTGCGGGCATCCGCACTGTGAC
>CAIRAW010000074.1 GCA_903876735.1 uncultured beta proteobacterium
CGCTTTGGCGAGAACCTGCCCAAGACCCGCTCCGGCAAGATCATGCGCCGCCTGCTGCGCTCGCTGGCCAAGGGCGAGTCGATCACGCAGGACACCTCGACCCTGGAAAACCCGGCGATTCTGGATCAGTTGGGTCAGACCTACTGATTTCGCGCATCGACCGGTCACGGACCAACAGAAAAGCCCACCATCGGTGGGCTTTCTTCATGGCGGGTCCGGTTCGCGCAGGTACCTGACGATTTATTTCTTGCACTGTTCAAGCCCATGTATTCATCAACATTCACATTTGCACCCGGACAATTCGACGAAACGTTTCATCGTCTTGATCAGGAAATCGCAGCGTTTGCCAAATCGATACCAGGCTATCTGGGTGAAGAGACCTGGGAGAATAAGACCAGCGGATTGGTTTCGAACGTCTACTACTGGGAATCATTGGAGGCACTTGCACAATTGACGCAGCATCCCGCTCATCTTTTGGCGAAATCCAGTCAAGGCCAATGGCTGGATGGTTACCAGATTGTTATTTCGCAAGTGCTGCGTGTTTATGGCGACACCAAACTGAACAGCCAGTTGCCCGTTTGTTAGCAGTGGTCAGGAGGCGCACTTGGCTGGCTTTTAGATGCGCTTTGAAACTGGCCTGGCGGCATGGCACGGGAGGCTGACTTCGAAAGTCAGTTCTGGAGAAAGTTTTGAATCAGCAGGGCAGCGGGAGCCGTCTTTCATGCTGGATGGCTGGTGCACGCCGAGACACCGGGGCAGATGGTTCCACTCATGTCCCCCGCAGAGGACTGCGCCCTCTACTCCTCCTTGACTTCGTTGCACCATCCGCCCCGACGTCCTCGGCAGGCAATGTGTCGGTTTGCACTGACTTAAGACCCTAGCGTGCCCACACCGCCGGCTGACGCAGGGCGCAGCGCTTATTTCAGGGACAGCACCCAGGCCGCCAGTTTCTTCGCATCGGCTTCATTGACCTGGCTGTTGACTGGCATCGGTACCACCCCCCAGACGCCGGAACCGCCCTTCATGATCTTGCTGGCCAGTTTTTCGACTGCATCTTTTTGACCCGCGTACTTCTTGGCCACGTCCTTGTAGGCCGGGCCGACGATTTTTTTGTCGACCGTATGGCAGCTCAGGCAGTTCTTGGCTTGTGCCAGGGCCTGGTCGGCAAATGCAGGCGCAACCATGGACGCAACGGCAGCGAGTACAAAGAGAGTATGTTTCATGGTTGATTCCTCGTGGGTTGGGTTACAGTCAAGCGGCGCCATTGTAGTTACAGCGCAAGATATACGTCATCGAACCGGCATTCTGATTTTGAAGGGGAAATTCTGTGTATTTGTTAGGCCTCGGGTTGGTTCTTTTAGCTCTGAAATCTCTCGGGGCGACTGCGGTCGCGAACTGGGACTGGTGGCTGGTCATGTCGCCTTTTGCGCTGGCCGTGCTGTGGTGGGCATGGGCCGACTGGTCGGGCCACACCAAGCAGAAGGCCATGGAGCGCGAAGACCGGCGCCGCGACGAGCGCATTGAAAGCAATCGCAAGGCGATGGGAACGTCAGCCAAGGGCAAGAAGCGCTGACGCAACCTGGTCAGTAATTGTCGAGCACGGCACCTTTGCTGGCGGTCGAGGCGTTGAAGGCAAACTTTGCCTGAACGCCGCGGGTGTAGCGGGGTGCGGGTGCCGTCCAGGCAGCGCGGCGCTTGGCAATTTCCTCGTCACTGACATTGAGTTGCAGCAGCAACTGGTGGGCATCAATGGTGATGGAGTCGCCCTCATGGATGAAGGCGATGGTGCCGCCCGCTGCCGCTTCCGGCGCAACGTGACCGACCACCATGCCCCAGGTGCCGCCGGAGAAGCGGCCATCCGTGATCAGTCCGACCGACTCGCCCAGGCCTTGGCCCACCAGCGCGCCGGTTGGCGCCAGCATTTCCGGCATGCCCGGGCCACCTTTGGGGCCGAGGTAGCGCAGCACCATGACGTCACCGGCCACGATCTTGTTGGCCAGAATCGCCGCCAGAGCCGATTGTTCATCTTCAAAGACACGGGCCGGACCGGTCATCACCGGCTTCTTCAGGCCAGTGATTTTGGCGACACAGCCTTCCGGACTGAGATTGCCTTTCAGGATCGCCAGATGGCCCTGTTTGTACATAGGGTTTGACAGGGGACGGATCACATTCTGGTTCGCACGCGGCACAGCCGGAACATCTTTGAGCACTTCGGCAATCGTCTGGCCGCTGATGGTGATGCAGTCGCCGTGTAGCAGCCCGGCGCTCAGCAGGGTCTTCATGACCTGCGGGATACCGCCGGCCTGATGCAGGTCCACCGCCAGATACTGGCCGCTGGGTTTGAGGTCGCACAGCACCGGTGTCTTGACGCGAACGCGCTCAAAATCGTCGATCGTCCATTCCACGCCAGCGGCGTGGGCAATGGCCAGAAAGTGCAGCACGGCGTTGGTTGAACCGCCGGTGGCCATGATCACGGCAACCGCGTTCTCGATCGATTTGCGCGTCACGATGTCGCGCGGCTTCAGGTCTTTCTTGATCGCTTCGAGCAGCACCCTGGCTGACTCGCGGGCCGAGTCGACTTTCTCTTCATGCGGATTGGCCATGGTGCTGGAGTAGGGCAGGGACAGACCCAGCGCCTCGAAGGCCGACGACATGGTGTTGGCGGTATACATGCCACCGCAGGAGCCGG
The DNA here is from genome assembly GCA_903876735.1 of uncultured beta proteobacterium. Taxonomy (GTDB): domain Bacteria; phylum Pseudomonadota; class Gammaproteobacteria; order Burkholderiales; family Burkholderiaceae_C; genus Rhodoferax. The sequence goes on from CAIRAW010000074.1 coordinate 2,690, forward strand.
GTCCAGGCACGGCGCGGCGCTCGATCTCAAGCAGGTCCTCATCACTCATGCGGCCAGCGGCGTTTTCGCCAACGGCTTCGAATACGCTGACGATGTTGAGGTCCTTGCCCTTGTAGCGGCCCGGCAGGATGGTGCCGCCGTAAACAAAGATCGCCGGCACATTGGCGCGCAGCATACCCATCATGCCGCCGGGCATGTTCTTGTCGCAGCCACCCACCACCAGCACGCCGTCGAGCCACTGGCCCTGCACGCAGGTCTCGATGCAATCGGAAATCACCTCGCGGCTGACCAGGCTGTACTTCATGCCTTCAGTGCCCATCGCCATGCCGTCGCTGATGGTCGGTGTGCCAAATACCTGGGCCTTGCCGCCGCCGGCTTCAATCCCGGCGATCGCCGCGTCGGCGAGCTTTTGCAGGCCGCTGTTGCAGGGTGTGATGGTGCTGTGTCCGTTGGCAACGCCCACCATCGGCTTCTGGAAGTCTTCCTCCTTGTAGCCCATGGCGTAGTACATGGAGCGATTCGGCGCGCGCGATTTGCCCTGGGTGATGTTCTGGCTGCGCGGGTTCGGGATCACAGGTTGCTTGTCCATGGGGAGTCTCTTGTGTGGGTGGAAAATATGGGGCGATCGTGGCGCGCCGTGGTGTGCGCAATTATCGATGTTCCTGCGTATTTTATTCGGGACGCCAGTGGCCGTTGCCTTTGTCGGCTTCTGTCGGTGGTTGGCGACTTGCGTGCACAATGGCGTCCATGCTGATTCATCCCCAAATCAATCCGGTTGCGCTACAGATCGGGCCCTTGGCCATCCACTGGTACGGGCTGACTTATCTGGCAGCATTTGCGCTGTTCATGTTGCTTGGCAACCGGCGCCTGCGCCACGAGCCCTTTGCCTCGATCAAGGGCGCGGCGGCCTGGAGCCAGCGCGATGTCGAAGACATCCTGTTCATGGGTGTCATGGGCGTGGTGCTGGGCGGTCGTATGGGCTACTGTCTGTTTTACAAGCCACTTTATTACCTGGCGCATCCGCTGGAGATTCTCGCGGTCTGGGCCGGCGGCATGAGCTTTCACGGCGGCATGCTGGGCGTCATCATCGCGATGATCTGGTTTGCACGCTCACGCGGCAAGCCGTGGCTGCAGGTTGCTGATTTTGTTGCGCCCTGCGTGCCAACCGGTCTGGCGGCGGGCCGGGTCGGCAACTTCATCAACGGGGAACTGTGGGGTCGTCTGGCCAGCCCGGATTTGCCCTGGGGCATGGTTTTTCAAGGTGCTGGCAATTTGCCGCGCCATCCTTCGCAGATCTATCAGTTCCTTGGCGAGGGCCTGCTGTTGTTTGTGTTGTTGTGGCTTTACGCGCGCAAGGAACGCAAACAGGGGCAGGTGTCGGCGGTCTTTCTACTGGGCTATGGGCTGTTTCGCTTCGGCGCTGAATTTTTCCGTGAGCCCGATGCACATCTGGGCATCCTGTCGCTGGGCATGAGCATGGGGCAGTGGTTGTGTCTGCCCATGATCCTGGGCGGCGTGGGCTTGTGGTTCTGGAGTCGATCAAGGAGAAATTAGGGACTTTTTAAAGTACGCCGGAATGAATATCGGCGATAAAACGAGGAGACAAAAATGACTTTATCCAGACGGACTTTTGTCCACGCGGCGGGTGCGGCGGCACTGACGGGCTTGGCGCCAGACGCCTGGGCGCAGAGCGGTGCAGGACTGAAAATTTCGCACCAGTTCCCCGGCGGAACTCTGACCGAGGGAGATTTTCGGGACCGACTGTGCCGACGCTTTGCCGTTGAAATCGAAAAGCGGACAGCGGGCGCGCTCAAGGCCTCCGTCTATCCGGGCTCGTCCCTGATGAAAACCAACGCCCAGTTTTCTGCCGTGCGCAAAGGCGCGCTCGACATGAGCCTGTACCCGCTGTCCTATGCGGGTGGCGAAGTGGCCGAGACCAATATTGGATTGATGCCAGCACTGGTTCCGAGCTACGAGCAGGGCGCGCACTGGAAGACTGCCGAAGTCGGCAAACTGCTGACCAAACTGCTGGACGAGAAGGGCGTGATCATCGTCAGTTGGGTCTGGCAGGCTGGTGGCGTGGCGAGTCGCACACGGCCGTTGCTGACGCCTGACGACGCCAAGGGTCTCAAAGTGCGCGGCGGCAGCCGTGAGATGGACATGATGCTCAAAGCCGCTGGCGCGTCGGTGATTACGCTGCCGTCCAACGAAATCTACGCTGCGATGCAGACCGGCGCCATGGACGCTGCCATGACCTCGAGCACCAGTTTCATTTCCTTCAAGCTCGAGGAAATTGCCAAGCATCTGACGACAGGGCGCAACAAGACCTATTGGTTCATGCTTGAGCCCTTGATCATCTCCAAGGAGGTTTTTGTGAAGTTGCCCAAGGCACAGCAGGATGTGGTGATGGCGGTCGGCGCCGAGCTTGAAGCCTTTGCGCAGGAAGCAGCGCGCGCCGATGACAAGGCGGTGGCGGAGATCTACGCCAAGGCTGGCGCCAAGGTCTACGACATGGACGACGCCGTGCTGAAGAAGTGGCAGGTGATCGCGCGTGAAACGGCCTGGAAAGACTTCGCTGAGAAAAGCGAGTCGTGCGCTGCGCTGCTCAAGGCGGCGCAGAAACTGGCATGACACATGGTATGGAGGTCGGGCCCGCCGTGCTGGGCGTTGACCCCGACACACCGCGACTGCTGCTGCCGCTGGCCATTGTGCTGATGCGGCTCAACCAGATCATGGTGATGATCGGCATGTGGGCCTTGCTGGTCGCGTCGGCCGTGCTTACCTACAGCGTGGTCTCGCGCTACGTGATGAAGTCGTCCACTGATTGGCAGGACGAAGCCGCCGTTTTCTGTCTGGTCGGTGCGACGTTTCTGTGCAGTTCCTTTGTGCAGGCTTTGCGCGGTCATGTCGGCATTGAGGCGGTCGCCACGCTGTTGCCGAATTCGCTGAACCGGTTGCGGCTGTTGCTGGTCGATTTGCTGGGTCTGCTCTTTTGCAGCTTCTTTGCCTGGAAGTCATGGACGCTGTTTCATGAAGCTTGGGTCGAGCACCAGACCACGTCGTCGTCGTGGGCGCCACCGCTGGCTATCCCCTACGGCTTGATGGCAGTTGGCATGACGCTGCTTAGTCTGCAATTGCTGATTCAACTGAGCGCGCGGGTCAACGCCCTGCTCGGAAAAGCTTCGCAGGAGGCGCCATGACGATGCTCAGCCTGGGTCTGCTGTTTGGCGCCGTGACGCTGCTTTTCATGTTTTCGGGTGCGCCAATTTCATTTGCGCTGGGCAGCGTGGCCGTGCTCTTCATGTACCTGTTCATGCCAGCCTCGGCGCTCAACACGGTGACGCAAAACGTCTACGAGGAGATGGCCAGTATCACGCTGCTGTCGATTCCGCTCTTCATCCTCAAGGGTGCGGCGATCGGCCGCTCGCGGGCCGGGCAGGACCTGTACGCGGCCATGCATGTCTGGATGGGCCGGATTCCGGGCGGCCTGGGCATTGCCAACGTGTTTGCCTGCGCGCTGTTCGCGGCCATGGCAGGCTCGAGTCCGGCCACCTGCTCGGCCATCGGCAGTGCTGGCATTCCGGAGATGCGCAAGCGCGGCTACTCGCCCGGTTTTGCCGCCGGCATCATCGCTGCCGGCGGCACGCTGGGCATTTTGCTGCCACCGTCGATCACCATGATCCTGTACGCAGTGGCAGCAGAGCAGTCGCTGGGTCGCCTGTTCCTGGCCGGGATTTTTCCCGGCGTGCTGCTGGTGGCGCTGTTTGCGGTCTATGCCGCCATGCACTACCGAAAGGAACACCGGCTGGCGCAGGCCGAGTTTGAACGCTCAGGGGCGGCGTCGGCGCTGTTGCTCGACGAGACCTTCACCAATCGGCAGAAGTTCGAGATGCTGCCGCGTGTCGTACCCTTTGTGCTGCTCCTAATCGGCGTCATGGTGGCACTGTACGGCGGCTTTGCCACGCCGTCCGAGACCGCCGGACTCGGCGCTTTGCTGGCGCTGCTGCTGATCGCCACGATCTACGGCGTCTGGCGACCGCGTGATGTGGCGCCGATTCTCGCAGCTACGCTGCGCGAATCGACCATGCTGATGATGATCATCGGCATGTCGCTGCTGTTCTCCTACGTGATGAGTTTTTTGCACATCAGCCAATCAACGGCAGAGTGGGTGGTCGGAATGCACCTGTCGAAGTGGGTGCTGCTGGCGGCGATCTTGCTGATGGTGATCCTTCTCGGATTCTTTCTGCCGCCGGTCAGCATCATCCTGATGACGGCGCCCATCATCCTGCCACCCTTGAAGGCGGCGGGCTTTGACCTGATCTGGTTCGGCGTGCTGATGACGATCGTGATGGAGGCTGGCCTGATCCATCCGCCGGTCGGTTTGAACATCTTCGTCATCAAGAACATCGCGCCCGATATAGCGCTTAGTGACATCATCTGGGGCGTGCTGCCCTTTGTGCTGCTGATGTTTCTGGCGGTGTTTCTGATTTGCCTGTTTCCCGGCATTGCAACGGCGCTGCCGGATGCGGTCATGGGTGTGGCGGCGGTGCGTTGATGAGCGGCACCGTGTGGCGATCAATTAGTGATGGTGTGGCCACCGTCACCCTGTCCAATCCCGGCAAGCTCAACGCCATGTCGCGCCACATGTGGCTGGAGTTGCGCACGGCGTTTGAGCAGATCCAGCGCGATGGCGGCGTGCTTTGCGTGCTGATGGTCGGCGCGGACGGCAATCTTTGCGCTGGCGGAGATATTTCCGAGTACGTGGATTTCCGCTTTCATGCGGCAAGCTTGCGCGATTTTCATGAGAACGATGTCTGGCCGGCCTTGCAGTCCATGCTCGACTGCGACGTTCCCATCGTTGCGCAGATCGCGGGCAACTGCATGGGCGCCGGCATGGAGATCGCCAGTTGTTGTGACATTCGTCTGGCGGGTGTGTCAGCACGCTTTGGCGCGCCGATTGCACGCCTTGGCTTCCCGATGGCGCCGCGCGAGGCGGCACTGGTGGCGCGCGAAGCTGGCTTGGGCGTGGCGCGCCAGATGCTGCTCGAAGCGGCCGTCTTCAGTGCCAACGAGATGAAGGCCAGCGGTTTCCTGAGTCAGGTGCTGGCCGACGCTGAACTCGCCGGCACGGCCCGCACGCGTGCGCTGCGTATCGCGGCCCTGGCGCCGCAGGCTGCGCGCCTGAACAAGCAGACCCTTCGCGCCCTGTTGAGCGAAGCCGGCACCGAGGCCCCGGACAAGCCCGTCGATGATGCGAGCTATGCCTACGCCGACAGCGCCGAACACCGTGAAGGTATTCAGGCATTCCTGGAAAAACGCAAACCCTGCTTTTAGACGCTTGACCGATTTAAATCACCATCTGCTCTTTCACTGCCATGCAAAACCGGAACACACCTACTGATGCCAACGGCAATCTCTTTGTCGCATTGCGCGCCGGCTTTCCGCAAGATCTCGATGCGCTTGCGGTCGAAACCGACAACGGACTGCTCTATTCCTGGCGCGACATTGAGCGCGCGAGCGCCATGTTGGCCAACCTGCTTGGATCCTTGCATCTGCCCCCAGGGGCGCGCATTGCCGTGCAGGTCGAAAAATCGGTTGAATCCATGCTGCTGTACCTGGCCACGCTGCGTGCCGGCTTCGTTTATTTGCCGCTGAATCAGGCGTATCAGCAAGCCGAAATGGAATACTTCATCGGTAACGCCGAGCCCTCCGTTGTGGTCTGTACCGGCAAGAACTTCGGCTGGGTCAGCAAGGTCGCCTTCAAGGCCGGCACGCAATACGTCTTCACGCTCAATGAGGACAGGAGTGGCTCTTTGCTGGAGCGCGGCGCGCACTGCTCCGACCAGCAGCAACCGGCGTTCAAACAGGCCGATGATCTGGCGGCCATTCTTTACACCAGCGGCACCACCGGGCGCTCCAAGGGAGCGATGCTGAGCCACGGCAATCTGCTCAGCAATGCGCGGGTGCTAAAAGACTATTGGGGCTGGCGCGCCGGCGATGTGCTGATTCACGCTCTGCCGATCTTTCATGTGCACGGCCTGTTTGTCGCTATCCATGGCGCGCTGCTCAACGGCAGCAAGATGATCTGGCTCGGCAAGTTTGATCCGCGGTTGGTGATCGAGATGTTGCCGCAGGCGACGGTCTTCATGGGTGTGCCCACGCTGTATGTGCGGCTGCTCGCTGAGCCCGGTCTGAACCGTGAAGCAGTGCGCAACATGCGGCTCTTCATTGCCGGCTCAGCCCCTTTGCTGATTGAGACTTTCAGCGACTGGCAGACGCGCACCGGCCAGACGATTCTGGAGCGCTACGGTATGAGCGAGACCGGCATGCTGACCTCCAATCCGTATGACACAGGACAGGGCGCACGTCGTGGTGGAACGGTTGGGTTCCCGCTTCCTGGCGTCAGTCTGCGCGTGCGGGACGATGCCGGTCAGGCGCTGGCGACCGACGAGATCGGTGGTATCGAGGTCAAGGGTCCGAACGTGTTCAAGGGCTATTGGCGCATGCCGGAAAAGACGGCCGAGGAATTTACGTCGGACGGATACTTCAAGACCGGTGATGTCGGCAAGATTGATACGCTGGGCTACGTCACGATCGTGGGCCGCAGCAAGGACCTGATCATCAGCGGTGGCTACAACGTCTATCCGGCCGAGGTCGAGGCCTATATCAACGAACTACCCGGGGTCGAGGAAAGCGCCGTGATCGGTGTGCCGCACCCGGATTTCGGCGAGGTTGGTCTGGCGGTGGTCACTGCCAAGCCTGGCGCGCTGCTTGAGCCGGAGCGCATCATCGCCAGCCTGAAGGCGACACTGGCCAATTTCAAGGTGCCCAAGCAGTGCTACGTGATTGACGCCCTGCCGCGCAACAGCATGGGCAAGGTGCAGAAAAACGTTCTGCGCGAACGCTACGGCGCCGGCAAGTGAGCGTCTTAGCGCAGCACCAGAACCGGCACGTGCGAGTGCGTCAACACCAGTTGTGTTTCACTGCCCAGCAGCAGGCGCTTGATGCCGCGCCGACCGTGCGATGCCATAACGATCAGATCGCATTTGTGTTTCTTGGTGGCGGCGATGATGGCTTCAGACACCAGGTCTGATTTCACCGTCACGGCCTTGGCCTTCACGCCTTTGGCCAGCGCGGCTTTCTGGACGGCGTCCACAATCGCCTGACCATCTTCGGCCCACTGCTTTTCAACCCGGCTCACTTCCGCAGCCTGCAGCGCCAAGCCACCCTCGAAGTAGCTTTGCGGATAGCGCGGTATCACCTTCAGGGCCACCAACTCGGCGCCCGTCAGAGCCGCCAGCGAAATCGCGCTGGCCACCGCACGTTTGGACAGGTTGGATCCATCGGTGGCGACAAGAATTCGTTGGTACATGAATTGCTCCTTTTTTTGTGAAGATGCTTTAGCTTACTCCGCTCGCCCTGTGCTGTCTTGATTTCCGTCATGTAAACTGCTTTCATCGCCGCGCACCCGTGAACCCCTTGGACCCTATGACACCTGCCAGTCCTGCCCTTTCTGCTGCGGCCGAACCCATTCTTTCTGACGCTGGCAACAACGGTCTACCGTCGTTTGCGGATGAGACGGCACAGCCCGATGTCCTGCAATTATTGGATGATCCGCTGGAATGGCCAGCTTTCGGTCGCCCCGATCCACTGCGCGGCGATTGCTGGGAGTCCAGCCTGTTGATCGAAGGCATGCACTGTGCCGCCTGCGCATTGACGATTGAGGATGCATTGCTGGCCGTGCCCGGCGTCGTGAGCGCCGAGGTCAGCGCTGGCAGTCACCGTGCCCGGGTCGTCTGGGCCAGCGAACGGGTTTTGCCATCGGCCTGGATGCGCGCCATTGCGGCAGTCGGTTACCGCGCTGTGCCGGCCAACGACGCGCAAGCGCGCGAGCGGCGTCAGATGGAGGCGCGCAAGGCGCTCTGGCGTCTCGGTGTGGCCGGGCTGTGCATGATGCAGGTGATGATGTATGCCTATCCCGCGTACATCGCCCGGGCTGGTGATTTGTCGGCCGAAATGGAGCAACTTCTGCGCTGGGCTTCCTGGGTGCTGTCGCTGCCGGTGATCCTGTTTTCCTGTGGCCCCTTCTTTCGCAGTGCCTTGCGTGATGTGGTGCAGCGCCGTGTCAGCATGGACCTGCCGGTCGCGCTGGGCATGCTGATCACCTTTGCCGTCAGCTCCATGGGTACCTTTGATCCCAAGGGGAACTTCGGCCACGAGGTCTATTTCGACTCGCTGACCATGTTTGTGTTCTTCCTGCTGGCCGGGCGCTGGCTTGAGTTGCGTCTGCGCGACCGCACAGCGGGCGCGCTTGAGTCCCTGATGAATCGTCTGCCCGACAGCGTTGCACGGTTGGGGCCCGATGGCAGTTTCGAGCGCATTCCGGTGCGCCGCCTGCTCAGCGGTGATGTCATCCGTGTTTTGCCGGGAGAGACGTTCCCGGCCGACGGCGTGCTGCTGCAAGGCGATACGATGGTCGATGAGGCGCTACTCACCGGCGAGTCGCGTCCGGTCCTACGCCGCACTGGCGGCAGTGTCATTGCCGGCAGCCACAACCTTTCCAGCGCAGTGCTGGTGCGGGTCGAGCGAACCGGTCCGCAAACCCGCTTTGCCGCGATTGTGGCGCTGATGGAAACGGCATCGACCAGCAAGCCACGTCTGGCGCAGTTGGCAGACCGCATTGCCAAGCCGTTCCTGATTGCGGTGTTGCTGGCGGCTGCGCTGGCCTGTGCTGTCTGGTGGAGCCGTGATCCCGGCCATGCGCTGATGGTCGCCGTCGCCGTGTTGGTCGTAACCTGCCCTTGCGCCCTGTCGCTGGCGACACCGGCTGCCATGCTGGCCGCTGCCGGAACCCTGGCGCGGCAAGGCGTTCTGGTGCGCCGACTTGAGGCGTTTGAGAGCCTGGCCGGTATTGATACCGTCCTGTTCGACAAGACCGGAACCCTGACCCGCGACGCCATGGTACTGGGCGCAACCCGCGTGCGAGACGGCGTCTCGGCGGAGCAGGCCTTGGGCATGGCTGCGGCGCTGGCGCGGCATTCACTGCATCCGGTGTCGCGTGCCTTGCTGTTGGCGGCAACCGCCAATCCCGGAGCCGAGTCATGGCGGGCCGAATCGGCCGAGGAAGTGTCGGGGCAGGGTGTTCGCGCCCGGCTGAGTTGCGCCGGTGTGCCGGGCGTGGCTGAAATGCGGCTGGGGTCAGCGGCGTTCTGCGGCTTGGCTAGCGCGCCCAGTGAAGAGTCACAGGCTTTTTTGAGCGACGGGGAGGGCTGGCTGGCCACGTTTGCGCTGCACGAGGACCTGCGCGCGGATGCGACAGCGACCGTATCGGCGCTGCAGGCGGTCGGTATTGCCGTGCATTTGCTCTCGGGCGACGCCGCGCCAGCCGTGGCGCGCGTGGCAGAGCAGGTCGGCATCACGGATTTCCGGGGTGCGTGCACACCGCAGGACAAGCTTGACTTCCTGCGGCAGGCGCAACAGCGCGGCCGCAAGGTGGCCGTGGTCGGCGACGGTCTCAATGACGGACCGGTTCTGGCCGGCGCCCATGTTTCTTTTGCCTTTGGTCAGGCCGTGCCCCTGGCGCAGGCCCAGGCTGATTTTGTCGTACTGGGGGACAAACTAGGCGCGGTCTCGCAGACGCTGTTGATGGCCCGACGAACGCTGCGTGTGGTTCGTCAGAATCTTGTATGGGCCGCTGTCTACAATGCTTTTTGCGTGCCGCTGGCGGTGCTCGGATGGTTGCCAGCCTGGTTGGCCGGTCTGGGCATGGGCGCAAGCTCGTTGCTGGTTGTACTTAATGCGTTGCGACTGTCTTACCGTGACAGTTCTGCGCAAGGAAACTGATGGATATTCTTTACTTATTGATTCCGCTGTCGGTCATTCTTGTTTTCTTCATTCTTGGCGGCTTGTGGTGGGCGATCCACCGGGGCCAGTTTGAAAACATTGAATCCGAGGGCGAAAGAATTCTTAAGGATTGATAAGATTTCAGTTTTCGATTTGATCCAGATCAATCGGTATCCGAAATTGCCATGAGAGACTTTGGTGACACTAACTGACAAGAGGTGAGAATGATATTTCCCAATTCGCTAGCAACGACCTACAACGACAAAGTTGTCAGGCAGTTTGCCATCATGACGGTGGTGTGGGGCGTCGTCGGCATGCTGGTAGGCGTCATCATCGCCGCCCAACTGACCTGGCCGGAGCTCAACTTCGGCATTCCATGGCTCACCTACGGCCGCTTGCGGCCCTTGCACACCAATGCCGTGATTTTTGCCTTTGGTGGCTGCGGTCTGTTTGCCTCGGCCTACTATGTGGCGCAGCGAACCTGTCAGGTACGCCTGTTCGGCGACAAACTGGCAGCCTTTACCTTCTGGGGTTGGCAACTGGTCATCCTGGCGGCTGCGATCTCGCTGCCGCTGGGTTACACCCAAGGCAAGGAATACGCTGAGCTCGAATGGCCCATCGATATCCTGATCACGCTGGTCTGGGTGTCATTCGCGGTCGTTTTCTTCGGCACCATCGGCACCCGCAAGGTGCGTCACATTTACGTTGCGAATTGGTTCTTCGGTGCCTTCATCATCGCGGTGGCCTTGCTGCACCTTGTTAACAGTGCAGCCATTCCGGCTGGTTTCATGAAGTCCTACTCGGCTTATGCCGGTGTCCAGGATGCCATGGTGCAGTGGTGGTACGGCCATAACGCCGTAGGCTTCTTCCTGACCGCCGGTTTCCTGGGCATGATGTACTACTTTGTTCCGAAGCAGGCCGAGCGTCCTGTCTACTCGTATCGCCTCTCCATCGTGCACTTTTGGGCCTTAATCTTCACCTATATGTGGGCCGGCCCGCACCATCTGCACTACACTGCCTTGCCGGACTGGACGCAGTCGGTTGGCATGGTGTTCTCACTGATCCTGCTGGCGCCAAGCTGGGGTGGCATGATCAACGGCATCATGACCCTGTCGGGCGCCTGGCACAAGCTGCGTGATGACCCGATTCTGCGTTTCCTGATTGTTTCGCTCTCGTTCTACGGCATGTCGACCTTCGAAGGCCCGATGATGTCGATCAAGACCGTTAATGCCTTGTCGCATTACACCGACTGGACAGTTGGCCACGTGCACTCCGGCGCCCTGGGCTGGGTCGGTCTGGTGACCATGGGTAGCATGTACTACCTGATTCCGCGCCTGTTTGGCCAGAAGCAGATGTACAGCGTCAAGGCGATCGAGGTTCATTTCTGGACCGCGACCATCGGCATCGTGATCTACATTGCGGCAATGTGGATTGCCGGCGTGATGCAGGGTCTGATGTGGCGTTCCATCAACGCAGACGGTACCCTGACCTACACCTTCGTGGAATCGGTCAAGGCCACCTTCCCGTTCTATGTTCTGCGTCTGCTGGGCGGTCTTCTGTACCTGTCGGGTATGTTGATCATGCTCTGGAATGTGATCAAGACAGCGACCAGCGGCCGCTCTGTCACCGTGACCATCCCGGCCACCCTTGCACACGCCTGATAAGGAATAAATACCATGGCAAACAACAATGCAGGCGGCGGACTGTCGCATGAAAAGATCGAAACCAACAACTTCCTGATGATCGTCCTGATCCTGCTGGTGTTGCTGGTTGGCGGCCTGGTGGAGATCGTGCCGCTGTTCTTCCAGAAATCAACGACCGAGCCGGTCAAGGGCCTGCAGCCCTACACCGCGCTGCAACTGGCCGGGCGCGACATCTACACCCGCGAAGGTTGCTACAACTGCCATTCGCAGATGATCCGGCCCTTCCGTGCCGAGACGCTGCGCTATGGCCATTACTCGGTGGCCGGCGAATTCGTTTACGACCATCCGTTCCAGTGGGGCAGCAAGCGCACCGGACCTGACCTGCAGCGCGTTGGCGCCAAGTACAGCGATCAGTGGCATCGTGATCACCTGAACAACCCGCGCGATGTGGTGCCGGAGTCGAACATGCCGGCCTACCCCTGGTTGCTCAAGGACGATGTGGACGCGGCTTCCATGCCAGCGCACATGAAGGCCCTGCGCACCGTGGGCGTGCCTTACACCGATGAGCAGATCGCCAAGTCGTCCGAAGAGCTCAAGGGCAAGAAGGAAATCGAGGCCGTGATTGCCTATCTGCAGGTCTTGGGAACGCTGGTTCGTTAACCGGGAGCTTATCCATGGATTTCGATATCAACACCCTTCGTTCACTGGCGACCGTCGTCAGCTTCATCACCTTCATCGGCATCATTGTCTGGGCTTATTCCGGCCGCAACGCGGCGGATTTCGAGAGCGCAGCCCGGCTGCCTTTCGAGCAAGACTGACGCACCGCAACTAAGGAAAAAAATGAGCGACTTTACAAGTAATTTCTGGTCCGTCTTCGTCGCCGGAGTGACCTTGGTCAGTATCGTGGCCTGTCTGCTGCTGCTCTGGTTCAGCGGCAAGGCGAAAGCCATGACGGCTTCCGACAATAGTACCGGCCATGTCTGGGACGGCGACTTGCGCGAGATGAACAACCCCCTGCCGCGCTGGTGGGCATGGCTGTTCGTGATCACCATCATTTTCGCCCTGATCTATCTGGCCCTGTATCCGGGTCTGGGAACCTACGGCGGCCAGTTCGGCTGGACCTCGACCGGTCAGCATCAGGCCGAGTTGGACAAGGGCAGCGCGGAGGTGGCTCCCTTGTATGCCAAGTACGTTGCCATGGCGCCGGAAGAGGTGGCCAAGGATGCCAAGGCAATGGCCATCGGTGAGCGCCTGTTCATGAACAACTGTGCGCAGTGCCATGGTTCGGATGCGCGAGGCAACAAGGGCATCCCGAATCTGACCGACAACGACTGGCTCGGTGGCGGTACGCCCGACATCATCAAGAACAACATTGCCAAGGGGCGCATGGGTGTGATGCCGCCGATAGCTGCAGCCGTGGGTACGGCCGACGATGTCAAGAATGTGGCGAACTATGTCCTGAGCCTGTCAGGTAGTCCGCACGACTCGTTGCGGGCATCGCTGGGCAAGCCGAAGTTTGCGGTTTGCGCCGCCTGTCACGGTCCCGACGGCAAGGGCATGCAAGCCGTTGGCTCGGCTAACCTGACCGACAACATCTGGCTGCACGGTTATGGCGAGGCCGCCATCATCGCGATGGTCAACAATGGCAAGACCAACGTGATGCCGGCGCATGCCGACAAGTTCACCGAGGCTCAAATTCATGTCTTGGCTTCCTATGTGTGGGGTCTTTCAAACAAGGGCGCTGCAGTGGCGAAGTAAGCGGCGGACAATACGGTTAGCAAAAACCAGTCCTTTTAAGAAACTCGCTTGAACAAGAAGGTCACCGCGCCCCGAAAAATCATCCCCATCGCTGCACAGGAGACCGATGGGGAGATGATCTCCCTGTATGCCTCGCACCAGAAGATCTACCCGCGCAGCGCCCCGGGTTTCTTCAACAACTGGCGCTGGGCCATGGTCTGGCTCACCCAGATCATCTTCTACGGCCTGCCCTGGCTGGAGTGGGGTCAGCGCCAGGCGGTTCTGTTCGACCTGAGTGTTCGGCGCTTCTACATCTTCGGCCTGGTCCTTTACCCGCAGGACTTCATCTACCTGACCGGCTTGATGGTGATCAGCGCTTTGTCGCTGTTCCTGTTCACAGCCGTGGCCGGGCGCCTGTGGTGCGGCTACGCCTGCCCGCAGACCGTCTACACCGAAATCTTCCTCTGGATC
>CAIRAW010000075.1 GCA_903876735.1 uncultured beta proteobacterium
ATACCGCTGGTGTACGACGCCATTCTGGTGTCGTGACCGACCGTTCTGGCATCGTGACCGGTGCTTCTGGCCAGATACCCAAATCGGTCACGGTCGACCAGAATGGTCGGTCACGATGAATCAGAATCCTCGGTCACGATCCACCAGAATCACCGGTCACAGTGTCCCAGAATACCCAGCATGACCATCGTGACACGAGTAAGTACTGCCGTACGAACCATATTCCGGGCTGACGGTTTACGTGCAGGACTTAGCGCCATCGCAGACAGGAAGATGTTTGTCACATGGCAACGCGAGCCAAATCCAGACAACCCGGCAAAGCCGCGCAAGGTGCCTTATGGCATCACAGGCAATAGGCTGACCGGGAGTTTCTCTGACCCGTCCATCGTCGCCCAATTCATGACGCTGGAACAGGCCATCGACTGGCGCGATAAGCGACAGCATACCGGCGTAGGCATTGCCTTCTTTCCGGCTTGCGGTGTTATCGGACTGGACGTGGACCACTGCCGCGACACGGACACCAAACGCCTTTGTTTCAATGACCCACAGCGAATATGTATCGATTTAGTAACGCCGTATTCGTTTGTTGAACTGTCGCAGTCCAGTGCGGGACTTCATTTCATTGCACTGGGCGATGCCGAGACGATACGTGATGCAGGCTGTCTTGAACTCTTCGGCAATAAAAACTTTATTGCCTTGACCGGTCATGGCCGTGGCATGGCAACAACTTGTCCTGACGAGATTGTCAAGAAGGTGATGGGTATCGTCAGTAAACTCAAGTCGGATAAAGCATCCGCGCATAAGACTGTCGGCAACATCATTTCATCTGACAGCGCTGCAAACACGGCTGGGGCCAGGGCGAACAAACTTGCCGCCCCGTTACCGCGTGGCCGTGGCACTCAAGATCCGGAGCGCGTGCGCTCTGCGCTGTCCCACCTGAACCCTCTTGACTTTCAAGACTATGACAGTTGGCGCGACGTCGGCTGGATGATCAAGGATGGTCTCGGCGATGCTGGTCTCGAACAGTTTGATGAATGGTCGCGACGCGACCCATCGCAGTATGACCGCGCAGCGCTTGAGAACGTCTGGCACTCTGACAAGGGCGATGAAAAGGCCGCTGCTGGCATCCGAGTGGCTGGTGCAGGATCACTCTTCAAGCTCGCACGCGATAGCGGCTGGATAGACCCGGTTCCAAACAATTCAGCTAGTGCCAATGACAATGTTGCACCGAACGCGACCGACCTTGCACTTACTCATGTTTTTGTAAAGATACATGGCGTCTTCTTTCGCTTTGATCACGCGCTTCGTTCATGGCGTCAATACAAGAGCGGACGTTGGGCTATTTGCAGCATGGGCGAGCACGTCGAGGGCGTCAAGAGTTGCGCTCCGCTTATCCTGCGCATGGCATCAAAGGCTCTGCAGGAAGACCCGGACAGCATACAGGGCAAGAGATTGCAGGCCTTAGCGCTGCGGGCACAGAGCGAAAGGGGTATCAAGGCGGCGCTGATACTTGCTGAGTCAGACCCTGCCATTGCAGCCAGCACCGAGCAGTTTGACAGTGATCCTGATTTGCTCAATGTTGCCAACGGTGTCGTGCATCTACCCACCGCTCAATTTTTCGCACACGACTCGTCTCTCCTGCTGTGGAAACAGTCACCAGTGGCATACGACCCGGACGCCAAATGCACCCTGTTCCTGTTGTTTCTGGAGCAAATCTCTTGCAATGACCCGGACTGGGTCGATTACATTCAGCGCCAACTTGGCTACATCCTGAGCGGTCGTGTCCACGAGGAGAAGTTGTTCTTCTGGTTCGGTGACGGGCGCAATGGCAAGTCTGTGCTGGCGAATATCTTGCGGTACATCTTGGGTGACTATGCGGCTGTAGCGCCGGTCGCCATGTTCATGGTTTCCAGTAATAGCGCAAGCGCGGCCACACCGCAGCTTTCAAACTTGCCAGGGAAACGCTTGATGCTCGCAAATGAAACCGAGGCGGGCGCCCGATTGTCTGCGCAGATGCTGAAAGTTACGGCCTCGACCGAACACATCGCAGCACGCCCCCTGTACGGCGGCTTTTTCAGCTTCGCGCCTACCCACAAGGTCGTAATGCGTGGCAACCACCTCCCGATCATTCAAGAATGCGACGAAGGCACCTGGCGGCGCATTGATCTGGTGCCGTTCGATTTGAAGCTGACGCCAGCGCAATGCGATCCTGACCTGGAGCGCAAGTTGCTCGCAGAAGCGTCCGGCATCCTGAACTGGCTGATACAGGGTCACCTTGCATGGAAAACCAATGGGTTGGCACCAGCCGTTCGTGTGCGCAACGCAAGCAACACTTATCGTGCCAATTCCGACGTTATCGCCAACTGGCTGGCGGACGACTGCGTTGTTTCCCCTTCAGTCGAAGTTGAAAAGGTTGTTGCTTACCCCCGCTACAAAAGTTGGGCTGCCAACGAAGGCCTGCGCTACATGTCGAAGAAATCGTTGACGCGGGCGCTGACTGAACGCGGTTTCAGCGATGGCCGGCAGTCAGCTGGCAAGCGACTTGAGGTTTACCGGGGATTTCGATGCAAGTAGTACCGGTTTCCGTCAGGGTTCGTCAGACATTTTCGGGTATTTCCCATAACTTTCTATATGCAGCCCTTGTAAGAAGACTTTGGTCAAAAGGCCATAAATCCTTGACGAACACTGACGGCAGACGCAGTCACAACCTACAAGACCATCGCCCCTTGTTTTATTACCCTTTTATTACAGGAGAAGCCGCCATGAAAACAGACCCAAAGAACGAGTTGCAGGGCTACCTTGACTCCCTGATTTACGACACGCAACCCGACCCCACACCACCCGCACCGCTGTCGGCCACACCGCGCCGCGACAAGTACCTTGCCCGATGGAAGCCCCTACCGGATCGGTTGGGCGAAGCACTGGCGAAGTTCCCGCTCGACTTAATCGCAGACGGGCTGCACATGGATCAGGTCTGGCCCTTGGTTCTCGGACGCCAACGCGAGAAACCAAGAGCGTTTGAAGTTGCTGCCGCCCTGCGTACGCTCGGTTGGCAGCGTGTCCGCTATTACCAAGACTCGGCACCGAGCCTGACGCTCTGGTTCCCGCCCGAGACCGACCCAACCGCCGCCAAGGCATCAATGAAAGCGAGGAAGTCATGAGCCGCCCACCAACAAAGCCGCTGTCAATACTGAAGCGGCAGCCGCTTTCCGTGATCGCCGCAAGCGTCACCTTGGACGAAGCTGCCAAACTATCCGCCTCACGCCGATTTCGATTGGATGGTTTCTCTTCTGTGGCGGATCCAGGTCATGGGCGTGGTGCTTTTGTAGCGGAAAAACAGCATTTGAAGCGTTTGAGAATCGAGTCCGCTTTGCGCCATCATCTGTTGCCAGCCAATGGGCTCCTCAATGTGGGCGTCAATCCACAAGCACAATTCGTCGAATTGCTTCTCATGCGCTTGGGCGCTGCGTTTGTGATTTCGGATTAAGCCCATTGCATAGTTCCTGGCGCACCGCTCCGATCCGGCCTGTTGTAAGAGCCATCCTTCAGGGCAGCGGGGTATTGACGACGTAGCTCTTCTGAAAACCGTTTCCAGCAACGGTTATGAGGTAGTGTTTGTCGTCGGCTCGCACATCGACTGTTGCGAACTGATTGTGATAACTCACATCATTGCCATAGGCGGCGCTTGATTGCAGGCCGATGTAGCTGATGCCATTGACCTGCTGGTAGCCGCCGTCATGGTAATGCCCGGCGAAGACCGCCAGCACTTTTCCACTCTTCTCCAGCAGGGTGCGAATGTTCGCTGCGTTCTTAACGGTATGGGCGGGCTCAAAAAGGGCATCGACTTGTTCTGCCGGGTTCAGGAACTGATGTCCCAGAAGGATGACGGGCAGCTTGTTTGCTTCCAGGTCTGATTTGAGCTAGCTGACTTCGGATTCCGGGACGTTGGCATCGTCCCAGCGGTAGCCGGCGCCGGGTGTTGACGGCACACCCGAATAGGCATTGCCGTCGGCCTTGAAGCCGGCGTCAAGCACGATGAAGTGCACACCGCCCTGATTGAAGCTGTAATAGGTCGATCCGGCAGCAATGCCGGTATTGGTGATGTGGGCCTGATAGTCAGCCTTGCTCATTTGTTCGGCGTCATGGTTGCCAAAGACGTGGTAGCGCGGCCCCTTGAATTGGGCCAGTCTGGCTTCTGCGGCGTCAACAAAGCCAACGGCAGCAGCCTTGCGCTGTTCATAACTGAGCTTGCTGTTGACAGGGTTGTCGGTGTAGTCACCGAGTTCGGCGACGAAGGCCACGTTGGCTTTGTTCATTGCCTGCGCGAAAGCCTCAATTTTTGCCAGGGCGCCGGTAAAGTAACGTGCGGTGGCGTTGACGGTCATGACCGGCGCCTGGTCCGCTTTGTCGCAGACATGGGTGTCGGTGATCAAGCCGAAGCTGACAAGCTTGATTTCGGCGGCCTGGGTGGTGCCAGCGCAGCTGAAGGCTGCAGCGATGGCGAAGATGATTGCGCTGGTGTTTTTCATGGGAATCCCTTGGAGCGTTGGTGTAGGTGAGTACTGTCCTTGGATGGTCAAATGAGATTGACGCGACGATAGCATCCCCCTGCTTCGTGAAGTTTTGATGACGGTCCTGCAAAAAAATCGTCACCGGCAACACAGTCCTATCCCTTATCCTCGAACCCATGAAACCAAGCATCGTCGTCAATCAACGCAGCTACCAACTTCCGAGCGAGCCCACGGTCATCGTCTGCATCGACGGCTGCGAGCAGGAATACATCAACCAGGCCGTGCAAGCGGGTGTGGCGCCGTTCTTCGCGGGCTTGGGCAAGAGCGGCACCGTGCTGTCAGCCGACTGTGTGATGCCTTCTTTCACCAATCCGAACAACCTGTCCATCGTGACTGGCGTGCCATCCAGCGTGCACGGAATCTGCGGCAATTTCTTCTTCGACCCGGAGCAAGGGGCCGAGGTGCTGATGAACGATGCGAAGTACCTGCGAGCGCCCACCATTTTGGCCAGTGCCGCCGATGCGGGTGTGAAGGTTGCCGTCGTCACCGCGAAAGACAAGTTGCGGGGTCTGTTGGGTCATCGACTCAGTGGCATCTGTTTTTCAGCAGAGAAGGCCGACCAGGCCAAACTGGTGGACAACGGCATCGACGATGTATTGCGAAAAGTTGGACTGCCCCTGCCATCGGTTTACAGCGCTGAGTTGTCAGAGTTCGTATTTGCGGCTGGCGTCATGCTGCTGGAGACGCTACGGCCGGACCTGATGTACTTGTCAACCACAGACTACGTGCAGCACAAGCATGCACCTGGCACGGCCGGCGCCAACAGTTTTTACGCCATGATTGACCGCTATCTCCAACGGATTGATCAGTTGGGTGCAGTCATCGGCATTAGCGCCGATCATGGGATGAATGCCAAGACGGATGCCCTGGGGAATCCAAACATTGTTTTTCTTCAGGACATCCTGGACCAGCAGAGTGGCATCGCCCCGGCACGGGTGTTGTTGCCAATAACCGACCCGTATGTCGTGCACCATGGCGCGCTCGGTTCCTTTGCGACGGTCTACGCTGGTGCCGCCCATGACCTTGCGCGCATCACGCGTGTCCTGGAAAGGATACCCGGTGTAGCGGAAGTACTGGACCGCGCCGCCGCCAGTTCCCGTTTTGAACTGCCACCGGATCGAATTGGTGACTTGGTGGTCTTGGGTGATCGATTGACGGTACTCGGTACTTCTGCAAGCAAGCACGACCTTTCCGGGCTAACAGTTCCTCTGCGATCGCACGGCGGTCTGTCGGAGCAACGCGTGCCCTTGCTGGTCAACCGGGTGCTCAAACCTTTCAAGCGCACTGCGCTGCGTAATTTTGACATCTTTGATTTGGCGTTGAACTGCGCTGATTGATCTTCCCGAAATTCAAGACAATTTCTTTCGTCAGCGCAAGGTCGAAGGCCGTGGCGATCCGGCTCGTTGAATTTCCATGCTTGTCTTCAATTTGTCACATCAGAACAAGAAAATGGAAGCGAAAGTTTTTCGCATCGAAAAAAATGCATACCAAGAAGCAACGACAAGCGGCCGATACCTGGGATGAAGCCGAGTGCAAGGCCGTCATTGCGCAACTATGGACCTTGCGCGAGAGCATGCAGGCGTATGAGCTTAGCTTGAAGCCCTTGTTGCAAGCCATTGATTCCTCCTACCAGGCCAGTGCGCGCAACCTGGCCCACTACCTGGCATTGCGGCACAGTGATCGGCGTGACCTGCAGGAATGGCTGTCCCGGGTCGGGCTGTCGTCTCTGGGTCGAGCCGAATCTCACGTCATGGCCAATCTGGACAAGGTGCTGGGCATCTTGCACCGATTGACCGGGCAGCCCTGGGCGCCGCATTCGATCGACGAACCGGTTGGTATCAAGAGCAGCCATAAACTGCTCGAGCGCCATACCGCTGAATTGCTTGGCGTAGCGCCAAGCGAACGGGTGGTACGCATCATGGTGACGTTGCCGTCGGAGGCGGCAGGAGATTTTGGACTGATCAGACGCCTGGTTGCATCGGGAATGGACATTGCCCGCATCAATTGCGCGCACGACGGTCCGGTTCAGTGGTGGGCCATGGCAGGCCATGTGCGCCGCGCAGCGCGCAGCATGGGGCGACCGGTTCGGATCCTGATGGATCTGGGCGGACCCAAACTGCGCACCGGCTTGATTGCCTCAGAGGCAAGCGTCCTCAGGATCAGGCCGCTGCGCGATGAATTCGGGGTCGTTGTCACGCCGGCGCGTCTCGGGCTGCGCGTGGCAGGCTCGGACAGGCTGGTCTCGGGTGCGGCCGTGCATGTCGGCGTCGATGCCCAGTGGCTTGCGCAAGTGAAGGTCGGCGACCATCTTGATCTGAAGGACGCCCGCGGTGCCGAGCGCACGCTGGTGGTGGTGCAACAGGATGAAGCTGGGCTTCTCACCGAGTGCACGCATACCGCCTATCTGGTGCCAACAACAGAACTCAGGCGCCGCCGCGCGGGAACGCAGCAGGTTTGCGGTGGTTTAACCGATCTGCCTAGCCAAGATGGGACCTTGCACCTGGAGCGCGGGGCCAGTATGCGACTGACCCGCGGAGCCCTTGACGAACCGCCGCGTAAACGAAAGGGCAGGGCGCAGCGCGCGGTGCCGAGCGTGGCCTGCACCTTGCCCGAGGTCTTCGAGCAGGTCTGCGTTGGCGAACGAATCTGGTTTGACGATGGTCGCATTGGCGGGGTGATCAGGAAAGTCGAATCGGCCTGGCTTGAAATCGAAATAACCCATGCGCGTGATAGCGGCGAAAAGCTGGCGGGTGACAAGGGCATCAATTTACCCGACAGCCAGCTACGTCTGCCAGCGCTGACCGAGAAAGATATTGAAGATCTGGTGGTCGTGGCGCAAATTGCCGATATGGTTGGCCTGTCGTTTGTGCAGCAGGCGTCCGATGTTGAAACGCTGCGCGCCAGGCTGCTGCAACTGGGCAAACCCGAACTCGGCATTGTGCTCAAGATCGAGACGCGACGTGCCTTTGAAAACCTCCCGGCACTGCTCTTTTCCGCGATGGCCAGCAAGACCGCTGGCATCATGATTGCGCGCGGCGATCTGGCGGTGGAATGCGGCTACGAGCGTTTGGCGGAAGTGCAGGAGGAAATTCTCTGGGCCGCAGAAGCCTCGCACATGCCCGTCATCTGGGCCACGCAGGTGCTGGAAACGCTGGCCAAAACCGGCTTGCCCTCGCGCGCTGAAATTACCGATGCGGCCATGGGCGAGCGGGCCGAATGTGTGATGCTCAACAAGGGGCCGCATATCACGGAGGCGATGCGCACGCTGGACGACATCTTGCGTCGCATGCAGGATCACCAGTCCAAAAAGCGCCCCTTGCTGCGGGCGCTGCGGGCCTGGGCCATGCCAAGCTAAAGTCGCCGCCAACCTTCTACCTCTTGATCTGGCTCTTGTCTGCTACAGCAGTTCGCTTTGCAGCATCAATCGTCGCCAGCCGATAACACCTCTTGTTTGTGACAAATTTATTTCGGAATAGTGACTGCCGGTTGTTGCACGATGATGGCGATCGCCGTAACGCTGTGTAGCAAAGCAACAAACACCTGCGGTTTTGTTCGCGCTTGATCTGGAACATAAACTCCGCGAGAAAATAAATTGATAATCGCTCCGCCTTGGCTCACTGCGAGCCTCGTCCTGGACAAGTCCTGTTTAGAAGATCAGTCAGGGTGCAAGCAAATACCTAAAGGTCATCGTATGTACGCCATTAAAGTTGCCCGCAAACTCATACAACAACAACCAGACTCGGACTCGGCAAAGACACTTGCCAGACTGGTGCTGGCACTGGAGTCGGAGGCAGACTTCCCGATCTCTGATATTTACAAACTTGATTTCGAGAGCTTCGAGTTGGCACTGAAGATTCTCAACGAGTGGCGGCTTGACCGTTACGCGAGCGGCAAAGTTCGTTTGTTCGACCTTTCTCTGCAGATGGCGGCGCTTTATCCGCGCCTCTGAATGCGCAACTTCAACCAAGCCACTTCGTCATTCCATTTCCAAACTATCCCTGTCCTTGTTGCTTCACATCAATGGATTGAGGCGTTTTGACATGCCGGGGGCAAGCAGAAAGCAAAGCGGCTTGCCAAATGATGGCCGAATCAACGAAAACTCACAGCGCAGCGCGCTTTGACATTTTTTTGACATATTGCGCCGTTAAGTTAGAGGCTTCCAACGGGAGTCCTCATGGTCACAGCTATCAGCATCAATGCACTCAGCAAAACCTTTGCCGGTGGCCGCAAGGCCTTGCAGGAGGTCAATCTAAGCATCGAAGCCGGCGAGATGGTGGCGCTGATTGGTGCATCCGGTTCCGGCAAGTCCACTTTGCTGCGCCACATGGCCGGGCTGGTTGCCGGCGACAAAGTGGGCAATGGCCTGGTGCAGGTGCATGGCCGCACGGTGCAGAAAAACGGGAAGATTGCGGCTGACATTCGCCAGACGCGGGCCAGCGTTGGTTTTGTGTTTCAGCAATTCAACCTGGTGGACCGCCTGTCCGTGATAGTCAATGTGTTGGCGGGCACCTTGCACCGCGTGCCTTTGTGGCGCAGTTTGATGCGCCGGTTTACTCCGTCCGAAATGGCGCGCGGTATCGATGCCCTGAAGCGCGTTGGCATTGCGGAGTGCTGGATGCAGCGCGCCTCAACCCTGTCGGGTGGACAGCAACAGCGTGCCGCCATTGCGCGCGCTCTGGTGCAGGGGGCCAAAGTCATACTGGCAGACGAGCCGATTGCCTCCCTTGACCCCGAGTCCTCACGCAAAGTGATGGACATCCTTGCGCGTGTCAACCAGGAAGACAAGTGCACGGTCGTGGTGTCCTTGCACCAGGTCAACGTTGCCATCAAGTATTGCGCCCGCACGGTGGCACTGCATCAAGGGCGTGTCGTGTACGACGGCCCTTCCGTGGCGTTGACACCCGCCTTGCTGCGTGAACTCTATGGCGCCGAGGCCGACGACATTCTGGCGCTGGGCGACCACATCTCCAGCCTGCAGGAGCGCAAGCCTGCGCCGCCGCATCTGGTCTGGCCCACACCGATCAGTGGCGCAACCGCCATGGCGCGCGTGGCTTGACCCGCAAATTCTTATTGAAATCTGATTGAATCTTTTTACAGGAACTTCCCATGCTCAAGAAACTACTCGCCAGCCTGACCGGCGCGGCGTTGATCGCCTTTAACCCGGTGGCCGCCCAGGAATTGAAGGAACTCAATTTCGGCATCATTTCAACCGAATCATCACAAAACCTGAAATCGAGCTGGCAACCGGTGCTGGACGATATGGCCAGGACGACCGGCATGAAAGTCAACGCTTTCTTTGCCTCCGATTACGCCGGCATCATCGAAGGCATGCGTTTCAACAAAGTCCAGGTGGCGTGGTTCGGCAACAAGTCGGCAATGGAGGCGGTGGACCGCGCCAGCGGTGAAGTGTTTGCGCAGATGGTCAACGCCGACGGAACGCAGGGCTATTACTCGCATTTGATCGTGCACAAGGACAGCCCGATCAAGACCCTCGACGACATGCTGAAAAATGGCAAGAGCCTGTCTTTTGGCAATGGCGATCCGAATTCCACGTCCGGCTTTTTGGTGCCGGGCTACTATGTGTTTGCACAAAACAAGATTGACCCCAAGACATTTTTCAAACTCTCACGCGGCGCGAACCACGAGGCCAACGCGCTGGCGGTTGCCAACAAACAGGTTGACGTTGCTACCAACAACAGCGAGAACCTGGCCATCGTCAAGAAAAAGTTGCCCGAGAAATTTAGCGAGATCCGCGTCATCTGGACCTCGCCCCTGATCCCGATGGACCCGCTGGTGATTCGCAAGGATCTGCCCGAAGCCAGCAAAACCAAGGTGCGTGATTTCTTCTATTCCTATGGCAAAACCAACCCGCAGGAAAAGGAAAATCTCCTCAAACTCAACAACCTGTCGGGTTTCAAGTCATCGACCAACAGCCAGTTGATTCCGATTCGGCAGCTCGAACTGTTCAAGACACGCAACAAGTATGAAACCGATGTCGCCATGGCCGCCGACGAAAAGCAGACCAAGCTGGCCGACATCGACAAACAACTCGCTGTTTTGGCGCAGTCCAAGTAATGCAGCAGAAGCAATTGCCCCGCACCAGCCTGCTGGGCTTGCTGGCCTGGGGGGTGCTGCTGGCCTTGTTGGCGGGCTCCTGGCGCGGCGCCGATATGCGGCCGTTCGACCTGGTGCGTGATGCGGGCAATATGGCCACCTATGCGTCTGACTTCTTTCCTCCGAAGTTTGGCGATTGGCGCATGTACCTTCAGGAAATGGTGGTCACGTTACAAATTGCCTTGTGGGGCACCGCGCTGGCCGTTGTGTTTGCCGTTCCATTCGGTCTGCTTTCTTCCGCCAACATCACGCCGGCGTGGGTGCATCAGCCGGTGCGCAGGCTGATGGACGCGACCCGTGCCATTAATGAAATGGTGTTTGCCATGCTGTTCATCGTGGCGGTTGGGCTCGGGCCCTTTGCCGGTGTATTGGCCTTGTTCGTTCACACCACCGGCGTATTGGCCAAGCTCTTTTCCGAGGCAGTCGAAGCCATTGATGTGCAGCCGGTGGAAGGGATTCGCGCCACCGGTGCCAACGCATTGGAAGAAATTGTTTACGGCATCATCCCGCAGGTCTTGCCGCTGTGGATTTCCTATTCACTTTATCGCTTTGAATCCAACGTGCGTTCAGCGTCGGTCGTCGGCATGGTCGGCGCGGGGGGCATTGGCGTTATTTTGTGGGACATCATCCGTGGTTTTCAGTATGCTGAAACCTGTGCCGTGATGATCATCATCATTGTGTCGGTGACCCTCATCGATGTCATTTCGGCGCAGATCCGCAAATCAGTGATCTGAAGACTCAGGCTCTGCCCCAAGGTAGTTCGCCAACTCGCGCCCAGCGCTGGCCAGTTCACCCTGATTGAGAATGGTGTGGTCAGCGCGCAGCGTTGCAAAACTGGCGTTGCGCAACAGCCGTTGACCAATCTGCTGGGCGTCGTCGCGGCCGCGCCGGGCCAATCGCACGGCCAGTTGTTCGGCATCAACCATGATTTGCACTACCCGCACGAATTGGCTGCTTTCCAGATTCGACGCGTGTTCACGTGAGCCGTTGACCACTACCGTTCGTCCGGCCGCAACCTCGGCGCAGTAGTGCGCTGCAATGCCGTAATTGAAACCATGGGCTTGCCAGCACCAGACAAGCTCGCCAGCGAGGAGCAGCTGCGCGAACTGTTGCGCTGTGACCGGGTCATGGTCCGAGCCGTGCTGCAGAGCGCGCGTTACCATGCGCCGCGCAAAAACGATATCGCGTCGGTCCGCCAGATGCTCTGCCGCCCACGCCAGCACGCTGTCTTTGCCAGCGCCCGACGGACCGCAGACGAAAACCCACGCCCCGCTCATGCCCGCAACTCCACATCGACCAGTCGCTTGAATGCCTGCCCAGGTGCCGCCTCAACAAACAGGCAGAGCCGATCCAGCAGCAAGGGTGCATCGCTGTTCAACCGGGCCACGGGTTGTGACACGGCCTGCATGACGGACCATGCGGTGACGCTGGGCACCGGACCACTAAGGGTGAAATGCAGGCGAAAGAGTTCCAGCACATAGGGGTAGCCATACTGGCGCAGCAATTCCTGCTCTCGGGCGTTCAGTTGCTCGACGCGTCGCCGCGCCAGTTCTGCTGCCGACAGGGGTGCGCGCAAGTCATCGAGTTCGACCACGCAGGCTGCCGCCAGCGTTGCCAGTTGTTCAGTCGCCATCAGTGGTGTCAGCGCGACAAAGTCACCCAGCGATACCAATTCGAGCGGCCCGAGGGAAACCGGTCGCAGCCGGGCCGCAAGTGCCTGTATGCGCTCGCCAAGGTCATCGACGCTGAACCCATCGCGCAAGCGAAAGGGCGCTTTCAGGGTGGCATGGAAGCCATAGCGCCGCGGCTCTGCCGTGAGGGCAGCGAGATCGGTCAGGCCGGTTTGCGCTGGCAGCGGCTGCGCCAGTGGTTTGTCGTCACACTCGTCCCGACCGAGCCATTGCGCGCCGAAATCCCACCACGGTGAATGCTTGGCCGGCGAGAAATAAATGGCGTAGCGCGCGCTCATGCACCGTCTCCCGCATTGATGACCAGTTGCAACCGATCACCGCAAAATACGGTCTCGCCATATTTGATCGGCACGCCGTCCATATCCGCGTCGACAGACTCGACGCACAGCACCGGGCGGCTGCTCGATTGTTTGAGCAGGCGTGCTGTTTCCTCGCTTGGCAATTGTGTCGTGATGCGACTTTGTTGGCGCAAGTAATCCTGCACGCCAAAGTGCTTCAGAATATCGCTGCTGCGCGTGCCCTGCGTCAGCATTTCGAGCATTCCTGCAAAGCGGCGTGCCGGGTAATACGCGGTGGCCAAACCGATCGGTGATTCATTGGCCTCGTCCAGCAGTTCAACCATCAAGACGCTGTCCCCTTTGGCCAGTTTGAGTTCTCGTGCCGCGCGCTCAGGCGCCAGCATTTCCCGTGCGCTCAGCAGTTGCTGGCTCGGCAAAAGGCCCTGACGCAGCAAGTTTTCGCTATACCGGGTGCGGTTGGAGATGGCGTAGTCGAGCAACTCGTGTTGCACAAAAGTGCCGCGCCCAGCTTCAATGCGCACCAGCCCCTCGGTTTGCAAGGCGGCCACAGCCTGGCGCAAGGTATGGCGGTTGACGGCAAAGCGCGCAGCAAGATCGATCTCACCCGGCAGCTTGCCGGTTTCAACGTAAGCGCGGTCACGAATTTCGGACGTCAAGGTATCAGCGATCTGGCGCCACACGGTGACACCGCTGCGCCGGCCAGCGGCGCTCGAAATATGTTGGCTGAGTGTCATAAATCTTTCATGTTGTCGCGGTGAACTAGCACCTATTCCTAACTCGGTTTAACGCCGAATGAATTTGTTTGAACTTTAGTGACTGATTTAGACATCTGTATGACAAGCAACACTTCGACCCAATATTTTTCGGAACGCCAAGCTTGGCTTGCCGTTCTGGCGCGTGCAAGCCGGATCGAGTTGGAGGCCAAACTGGAATTGGCAAACGAATCGCTCCTGACCTTGCAGCGTGTTCGCCCTGCGGAAGTCGGCATGCTGATGTTGCGTGGGCGTGTCGGTGGCACCGGCAATCCCTTCAACTTGGGCGAGGCCAGCGTGGTGCGCTGCGCCGTGCGCCTGGGCAACGGACCCCTGGGTGTGGCGTACGCGCTGGGCCGCGACAAGCGCCGGGCTGAATTGGCGGCAGTCTTTGACGCCCTGTTGCAAGACCCGCAGCATCACGATGATTTGCAAAGCAAGTTGATCGAACCGCTTGCAACAGCCCAGTCGCAGGCGCGTGATCAGTTGCAAGGCGAGGTGGTCACTTCCAAAGTTGAATTCTTCACCTTGGTGCGGGGTGACGCATGAATACGACAACAAGGCTGGCGGCGGGCCTGCCTGACGCTGTGCACGAAACACAGCACGCATTCCGTGCTGCGCTCGATGCCCTGGCCCGACCCGGGCAAATTCGCCGCATTGGCGCGCACTTGCCCGGCGTGGCATTGGGTGGCGCGATGGCGCGCTTGTTGCTGACGCTGTGCGACGACGAAACCCCCGTTTGGTGGCAAAGCGGCGACCCGGCTCTGCAAAGCTGGCTGCGTTTTCACACCGGTGCCACGCTGGCGGACAGTCCCATGCTGGCGGGCTTTGCCATCATGACCGAGATCGGTCGCGCCCCCGCGTTGGCGGACTTCGCTGTGGGAACTGCTGCGGCCCCCGAGTTCTCCAGCACCTTGCTGATTGAATTACCCGCACTGGAGGGCGGGCTGGCGCTGGACTGGAGCGGCCCCGGCATTGAGGTGATGCAGGGCGTCAGGCTACAAGGACTGCCGGCTGATTTCTGGACCCAGTGGCAAGCCAATCAGGCGAGCTTTCCGCAGGGCGTGGACATTATTTTTACCTGTGACGAGCACGCGATCGGATTGCCGCGTACGACGCAGGTCGGTCGAACGGGAGGAGTCTGACATGTATGTTGCAGTCAAGGGCGGCGCAGCTGCCATTGAGAGTTCCTGGCGTCTGCTGGAGGCACAGCGCCGTGGCTCTGGCAGCATTGCCGCGCTATCGGTCAGCCAGATCAGGGAACAACTTTCGCTGGCGGTGGACCGGGTCATGAGCGAAGGCTCACTCTTTGATCCTGAACTCGCGGCGCTGGCCATCAAGCAAGCCAGCGGTGATTTGCTGGAAGCGATCTTTTTGCTGCGCGCCTACCGCACCACGT
The DNA here is from genome assembly GCA_903876735.1 of uncultured beta proteobacterium. Classification (GTDB taxonomy): domain Bacteria; phylum Pseudomonadota; class Gammaproteobacteria; order Burkholderiales; family Burkholderiaceae_C; genus Rhodoferax. Next base: position 14,827 of record CAIRAW010000075.1, read on the forward strand.
TGCCCCGGCTCGGTTATGCCTTGCCGCTGGACACGGCGCGCATTGCGCTGCTGCGGCGCATTTCAGCCGCTTTCAAGGAGGTGCCCGGTGGTCAGGTGCTGGGGGCGACTTATGACTATACGCAGCGCCTGCTCGATTTCGCGTTGCTGGCTGAAGACAGCTTGGAGACCCAAGCGACCGTCAGCACCCCCGCAGCGCAGCCGAGCGCCGGGCAGTCTGGCGTATCCGACGCGGCCCCGACCGTACCCCGCATCAACGACCTGCTGGCAAACGAAGGCCTGCTCGAAACACCACTACCCGCAGATGACGCGCCGCGCGCCGACCTGACCCGTGAACCGCTGATGTTCCCGGCGGATCGGGCCCTGCGCCTGCAGTCGTTGGCGCGTGCGGACGAAGGCTGGCTGTTGGGCATGGGCTACTCGACCCAGCGCGGCTATGCCAACTCACACCCGTTTGCGGGCGAGATCCGGCGCGGCTCTGTCAGTGTCGAGATGTTGCCCGATGAGCTCGGTTTTGCGATTGACATTGGTGACCTGGAGGTCACCGAGTGCCAGATGATCAACCAGTTCAATGGCAATCGGGAATTGCCGCCCCAGTTCACCCAGGGCTACGGCCTGGCTTTTGGGGGTGGCGAGCGCAAAGCGATGGCGATGGCACTGGTCGATCGTGCGCTGCGCGCTGACGAACTGGGTGAGCCGCATGTGGCACCGGCGCAAGACGAAGAGTTTGTGCTCTCGCACGGTGACAACGTCGAGGCCTCGGGCTTTGTGCAGCATTTGAAGCTGCCGCACTACGTTGACTTTCAGGCCGAACTGGAACTGGTGCGCAAGCTGCGCGCCCATCACGCCGAGGCCGCGCTGTCCCAGGCCGACAAGCCGGGCGCGCCCAGCCAACCGACGCAGGAGCTTGCATGATCGAACAACACTACAACTTTGCCTTTCTTGACGAGCGCACCAAGAAGCGCATTCGACGTGCCTTGCTCAAGGCGGTGGCGGTGCCGGGTTACCAAGTGCCCTTTGGTTCGCGCGAGATGCCTTTCGCTTATGGATGGGGCACTGGTGGCGTGCAGATCACCGCCAGCATCATCGGCCAGAGCGATGTGCTCAAGGTCATCGACCAGGGCGCTGATGACACCACCAACGCGGTCAATATCCGGCGCTTCTTTGAGCGCACCACCGGCGTTGCGAGCACCGAAAAAACACGGGAGGCGACGTTGATCCAGACCCGCCACCGCATCCCTGAAGTGGCGCTGACCGAGGCTCAGATTCTGGTTTATCAAGTGCCCATGCCGGAGCCGCTGGCACGACTGGAGCCGCGCCGGCGCGAGACCATCAAGATGCACGCGCTGTCTGAATATGGCTTGATGCACGTGCGTCTGTACGAAGACATTGCGCAGTTGGGCGCGATCTCGCGCGCCTATGACTACCCGGTGCTGGTCAATGAGCGCTACCTGATGTCGCCCTCGCCGATCCCGAAATTTGACAACCCCAAAATGCACATGAATCCCGCGCTGCAACTCTTTGGTGCGGGACGCGAAAAGCGGCTTTACGCCGTGCCACCTTACACCCCGGTGCGCAGCCTTGACTTTGAAGACCACCCGTTTGAAGTTCAAAAGTGGGAGCATGCCTGCGCGCTGTGTGGCGCCACGGAGAGTTATCTCGACGAAATGATTGTGGATGACCAGGGCAGCCGTTTGTTCGTGTGCTCGGACAGCAACTACTGCGAAGAGCGGCGTGATGCTGGCCACGTTGGCACGCAGTTGGCTGTGACCTTGAGCAGCGTCCTGACCCATCAGTCTGATTGCGCCGTTGCATCCGAACGGGGGGCGGCATGAAGCCCGGCGTTCTGCTCTCGGCCCGCCAGGCCGGCAAGGCCTTCATGCAGAACGGCAAGCCGCGCTGGGCCTGCCGCGATGTGAATTTTGACCTCTACCCGGGTGAGGTGCTGGCGGTTGTCGGTGAATCCGGCTCCGGCAAAACCAGCTTGTTGCGCTTGCTCGCCGCGCGTCTGGCCTGCGACGAGGGCTCAGTCCATTACGAGGTCCGCAGCGAGCAGGCCAACGAGACCGACGGCTTGACCGATTTGGCGCAGATGTCAGAGGCGCAGTTGCGCCGGCTGGCCCGCACCGATTGGGGCTTTGTCGAGCAGCATGCGCGCGACGGTCTGCGCATGAATGTCTCAGGCGGCGCCAATGTCGGTGAGCGACTGATGGCGCTCGGTGCCCGGAACTACGGTCACCTGCGCCAGGAAGCCCTGAGTTGGATGCAGCGTGTCGAGCTCGACACTGCGCGCATTGATGACTTGCCGGGAACCTACTCGGGCGGCATGCAACAGCGCCTGCAGATTGCGCGCAACCTGGTGACGCAGCCGCGGCTGGTCTTTATGGATGAGCCCACCACCGGACTCGATGTCTCGGTGCAAGCACGGCTGCTCGACATGCTGCGCGAGTTGGTGGACGAGTTGCAACTGGCGGCCGTGGTGGTGACACACGATCTGGCCGTGGCGCGACTGCTGGCGCAACGCATGCTGGTCATGAAAGATGGCTGTGTGGTTGAACAAGGCCTGACCGACCGCGTGCTGGACGACCCGCAGCATGCCTATACCCAACTGCTCGTTTCCTCGGTGCTGACACCATGACCGCTCTCATTGAAACTCTGGCCCTGTCCAAAACCTTTACCTTGCACGGGCGCGGTGGCCTGCAGCTGCCGGTGTTCTCAGGAATCAACCTGAGCGTGCTGCCGGGTGAGTGCCTGGCCCTGACGGGTCATTCCGGCAGTGGCAAGAGCTCCTTGCTGCGCTGCCTTTACGGCAACTACGCCGCCAGCAGCGGTGATGTGCGCATCCGCCATCAGGGTGACTGGGTCAGCATGTCAAACGCCACGCCGCGCGAGGTGTTCGAGGTGCGGCGCCGCACGGTGGGTTATGTATCGCAGTTCCTGCGTGTCATTCCGCGGGTCTCGACGCTGGACATCGTCGCCGATCCCCTGCGTCGCATCGGCGTGGCAGCTGACGAGGCACGTGCGAGAGCCGCGCAGTGGTTGCAGCGGCTGAATTTGCAGGAACATTTATGGCACCTGCCGCCGGCCACGTTTTCCGGCGGTGAACAGCAGCGCGTCAATATCGCGCACGGCATGATCACCAACCCGGCCGTGCTGCTGCTGGACGAACCAACGGCCTCGCTCGATGCCGACAACCGGCGCGTCGTGGTGGCGCTGATACAGGCTGCGCGCGATCAGGGCAGCGCCGTTGTCGGCATATTTCACGATGACGAAGTACGCGAGGCGGTGGCCAGCCGCTGCTTCGACGTTGAACAGCATCGAAGCCCGGCCTGAACCCCAAGGAATAACCCATGACCCAGCACATTATTCGCAACGCTCGCATTGTGACGACTGACCAGGAGTTCACCGGCAGCGTCGCGATTGAAGATGGCGTTATCTGCGCCATCGACGAGGGTTCGGTGTCGATCCCGGCTGGCGAGGACTGGCAGGGTGACTGGCTGTTGCCGGGTCTGGTTGAGTTGCACACCGACAACCTGGAGAAGCATTTGTCGCCGCGCCCGGGGGTCTTGTGGAACGCCCACTCGGCCATGGTCGTCCATGACGCGCAATGCGCGGCGGCCGGCATCACCACGGTTCTCGACTCGGTGGTCATCGGCGATCTGGACCATGGCGGCGCACGCGCACAGACCCAGCACACCTCGATTGCCGCTTTGCACCAGTGCCGGGACGAAGGACTGATGCGCATCGAGCACCTGCTGCACCTGCGCTGTGAAGTTTCGGTGCCCGACATTCTGGAAGCATTCAACCAGTACGCCGACGATCCTTTGTTAAGGCTGGTCAGCGTGATGGACCACACACCGGGTCAGCGCCAGTGGCGCGATCTCACAAGCTACCGCCGCTACGCCGAGCGCAACCTGCGGTTTTCCGATGACCAGTTTGAGTCCATGATTGCGCAGCGCAAGGTCGATCAGCAGGCCTATGCGGTGCCGCACCGTCAGACCATTGTCGATGCCAGCAGATCACGCGGTCTGCCACTGGCCAGCCACGATGACACGCTGATCAGTGATATCCAGCAAGCGGTCGAAGAGGGCGTTGGCCTGTCTGAATTTCCTACCACCCTGGCGGCTGCACAGGCGGCGCGGAAAGCTGGCATGGCCATCATCATGGGCGGGCCCAATCTGGTCAAAGGCGGATCGCATTCGGGCAACGTCTCGGCCGCTGAACTTGCGCAGGCTGACCTGCTGGATATCTTCTCGTCCGACTATGTGCCGTCAAGCTTGTTGCTGGCCACTTTCATGCTGGGCCACGTGGCCCAGTGGACGCTGCCCAAGGCGGTGCGAACGGTGACCTTCAATCCGGCGCGCGCGCTCGGCATGCTCGATCGTGGTGAAGTGGCGCTGGGCCAGCGCGCCGACCTGCTGCGCGTGCGCATGAACCGGGCCGGCATGCCCACTGTGCTGGAAACCTGGGTTGCGGGTAAGCGGGTCTATTGAATCTGTCATCAAGAGGTACGCATGCGTCACACCTACATCGAGTCATACAACCTGCCAGGTCCGGTCCAGCTTGGGCTGGCCCCGACACTGGCCGCCAGCGCTGTCGTGCGGGATTGTCGTTTTGGACGCTACACCCAGGTGGGTGAGCATTCGCGCATGGACAACTGCGTGCTCGACGATTACGCCTACCTCGGCATTGGTTGCGACCTGATGTCAGCGGACATCGGCAAGTTCGCCAACATTGCCGCCAATGTGCGCATCAACCCGGGCTTTCATCCCATGGAGTGGCCAACGCTGCACCACTTTACCTACCGGCGTGCCATGTATGGCATGGCGGACACAGACGACGCTGACTACTTTGCCTGGCGGCGCCGGCAAAGGGTGGTGGTTGGCCATGACACCTGGATCGGCCACGGCGCCGTCATCATGCCCGGCGTGCGCATTGGCAACGGCGCCGTCGTTGGCAGCAATTCAGTGGTCACCAAAGACGTTGCCCCCTACACCATCGTGGGCGGTGTGGCGGCCAAGGTGATTCGACAGCGCTTTCCAAAGGCGATTGCACAAGCCCTCGAAGCCACGGCCTGGTGGGATTGGGATCACGAGACGCTGACGCAGCGGATGCCGGAGTTCAAGGATTTGCGCAGCTTTCTGGCCAAATACGCGCCCTGAACCGCGCAGCTCTTGGTTGACGACCCTTGCGGTCACAGAACCGACATGTTGCTTGAATAGGCTCAAATGAAATTTTCTCAAAGGCGTTCACCATGCTGCAGCTGTCTTCATTGTCCAAGTCCTATGGTGCCGTGCACGCATTGCGACCGACGAACCTGCAAATCCCGGCTGGTCAGATGGTGGGGGTGATTGGGCGTTCAGGGGCCGGCAAGAGCACGCTGCTGCGGTTGCTGAACCGGCTGACAGAGCCCAGCCATGGTCGCATTGATTTTGATGGCACCGATGTCACAGCGCTGCAGGGCCGCGACTTGCGGATGTGGCGCGCCAGCTGTGCCATGATTTTTCAACAGTTCAATCTGGTGCCACGGCTGGATGTCATCACCAACGTATTATTGGGCCGCATTGCCCGCCATGGACCTTTGAGTGCCTTGATGCCGCGCTTCTCAATTCAGGAACGCGCCATGGCGGTGCTGGCGCTGGATCGGTTGGGCTGTGCTGCCTTTGCCTTCCAGCGCGCCGAAACCCTTTCTGGCGGGCAGCAACAGCGTGTGGCCATTGCCCGGGCACTGATGCAGGAGCCGACTATTTTGCTGGCCGACGAGCCTATTGCATCGCTGGACCCCCACAGTGCAAGCCTGGTGATGGATGCCCTGCATCGCATCAACCAGGAAGATGGCATTACCGTGGTGTGCAACCTGCATACGCTCGACACCGCGCGCCAGTACTGCACACGGGTTGTGGGCATCGCTGCCGGTGAAGTGGTCTTTGACGGCGCGCCATCGGAACTGACGGCCAGCATGGTGCGACACATCTATGGCGTTGCCGATAACGCGCAGAACTTCCGCGAGTCGGCCACTTCCACCACCCTCGCTTCTCCCATCGATTCAGAGTTGCTGGCGATGGCCGCCTGAACACGTCACTTCAAACGGATCTTCTCATGTACTCACTCAAACATATCTTCAAGTCCCTGTGCCTGGCGGGCATGATGGCTGCAATGGCCACATCAGCTAGTGCGCAGGACTGGCGGACCAAATACCCGATCGTGAAATTTGCGGCTTCCAGCAGTGAAAACGGTGAAGCGGTCCAGGCCCGCTTCAAAGAGTTTTCCAGCTACTTCAAAAAGCAGCTGGGCGTGGAGTTGCAAATCTACCAGGCCACCGATTACGCAGGTTCCATCCAGGCGCTCACCAGCGGTCAGGTGCACATGGCGGGCTTGGGCCCGGCTGGGTACGCCGCCGCCTGGGTTGACTCCGAAGGTGCGGTGGAACCCTTGGTTGCTGCACGCGAAGCCGATGGTGATCTGGGCTATTACTCGGCTTTGATCGTGCGTGCCGATAGTCCGTATAAAAAAGTGGAAGACCTCAAGGGCAAGACCCTGGGGTGGGCCGACCCGAACTCCACTTCAGGCTACCTGGTGCCTTTGGTGAGCTTGCGCGCCATCGGCATTGAACCAGCAAAATTTTTCGAACGCACCGTGTTTTCAGGAAGTCATGAGAACAATGTCATCGGTGTTCTCAACGGCACCTTTGACTCGGCCTTTGTTTGGACCGGCAGGGACCCGGCATCTCGCGGCATCCTGAAGGTGATGAGTGGGCGCGGGTTGCTCAACCTGCAGCAGGTGCGCGTCATCTGGAACTCGCAAATGATACCCAGCTCCCCCATCACCGTGCGCAAGGACATGCCTGCAGACATGAAGCGCGACATTGCCAAGCTGTTTGTGGATTTATACGCCAAGGATCCCAAAATGGCCGAAATCATGGCGACTGGCAAGACCGCCGGTTTTGTCGAAGTTCAGCACGCGCTCTACCAACCGGTGTTGGACGTGTTGCACGAGCAGCGCCGCAACCGCAAGAAAAACTGAAGCCGGTTTGAGCCCCGATGAGCACCGTTGTCGCACAGTTTGAACAGCAGTATGCGGCACTTCAAGCGCAAAAGCAGCGCATGGTTTGGCGCTATGGCGGTCTTTTTACTGTGGCGATGTTGCTCTCGGCATGGATTGGCGAATTCAGTCCGTTCAAAATCTGGCAGGGTCTGCCGCGTATTCATGAATACGTGTTCAAGACGCTGCCTGTATTGGGCTGGGTCACGCTGTGGGCAGACTTGGCAGAGTGGTTCTGGGGCTTGCGCAAGTGGCTTGGGCTGCTGCTGGAAACGGTGCTGATTGCCTATCTTTCCACCTTGTTGGGTAGCGTGGGGGCGTTGGCACTGGCTTTTGATGCCAGCGCCAACCTGCAACGAAGCGGATGGGGCTATGGCTTGGCGCGGCGTGCCATGGAGTTGGCGCGCACGATCCCGGAGCTGGTGTTTGCGCTGATTTTTGTTTTTGCTTTTGGACTGGGGCCGATGGCAGGGGTGCTGGCCATTGCGATCCACACCATGGGCGGCAGCGGCAAGCTGTTTGCGGAGGCTGTGGAGAACATCGACATGAAACCGGTCGATGGTCTGCGTGCCACCGGGGCCAGTTGGTTGCAGATGCTGCGCTTTGCCGTTTTGCCGCAGGTGTTCCCCAATTTCATCAGCTTTACGCTGTGGCGCTTTGAGATCAATGTGCGCAGCGCCTCGGTGCTGGGGTTTGTTGGGGCGGGTGGCATCGGGCAGGAGTTCTACACCGCGATTCGCATGTTGTATTACGAGGACATCAGCGCCATGCTGTTGTTGCTTGTCGCCACGGTCATGCTGATTGATATCGTCTGCGAAAGACTGCGCCACCGCGTGATTGGCAAGGAGAATATGTCGTGATGCTGCGCATGCAAGACATGGATGGATCGGCGTTGGCCCGGGCACATCTGGCCGCCCCGGTGGTATTCGCGCCGCAACCGTTACAGACACTGCTGCGCGCGCTGGCCTGGTTTGCCTTTCTGGCGCTGACCCTGTATTGCCTGTGGCTGTTTGAGATGTCACCGCGGCGCTTTGTCAATGGTCTGGGCACCTTGCTGCGTATCGTTGTGAAGATGTTCCCGCCAACGGCGGGCGACATGCTCGCCACCTACCTGATGTCGATGCTGCAGACCGTGGCCATGGCCTTCATCGGCACGGTCTTCGCAGCCGTGCTGGCTTTGCCCCTGGGTTTGTTGGGTGCCAAGAACATGCTGCCCAACGGGCTGGCCCACTTTTTGCTTCGCCGTAGCTCGGATGTATTGCGCGGGGTCGATCAGTTGATCTGGGCTTTGATCTTTGTGCGGGCAGTGGGGCTCGGCCCGTTGGCGGGTATTCTGGCCATCATCATCTCTGACACTGGCACCTTGGCCAAACTCTACAGCGAGGCGATTGAGAACATCGACAGGAAACCCGTTGAGGGTGTTCGTTCGGTAGGGGGTGGTCCGCTGCAAGCCATGCGCTATGGGGTGTTGCCACAGGTGTTGCCGGTAATGCTTTCCAACATGCTCTATACCTTTGAGTCCAATACCCGCTCGGCCACCATCCTGGGCATTGTGGGGGCGGGGGGAATCGGTTTTTATCTGTCTGATCGGGTGCGCACCATGAACTGGGAGGATGCGAGCTTCATCTTGCTGCTGATCCTGCTGACGGTGTACCTGATTGACCACCTGTCCGGGTTCATCCGGAGCCGCTTGATCCGGGGCTAGGTTGCCAAACAGTTGGATCATTGGGTATCGATCCGGGATTCGAATTCAGCCTAAGCACTGCGCCCGCCAATGATGCTTGTCACCGCATTCGCCGGGTTGCTTGAGATCATCGCCCATGCATGTGCAAAGCTGCACAAGCTCTCGTCGGAAAGACGAAAGCCGGTGCAGAACCAGAGCTGCTTGCCGGCGAACAGATTGATCAGGCGTAGCTGACGGCGCCCGTGGCTGCCACGGTGACGGTCTTGCCAACGGCTGCCGTGTAGGTGCTGGACTTCACCGTGCTGACAAACACATATTCACCTTTGACCGCATCTGCGGTGATGGTCATGAGCAGGTAGCCGCGGCGAATGCTGTCGCTGTAATTCAGGTCATCGACCAGGCCCAGTCCGGCGCCAATGGCCGAAGCGCCCAACTGCGGGACCAGCGCGCTGCCGTCAAGTGAACTGGCCATGCTGCCAAGACCGACACTCTCGAAACCGGGTGCCGTGACCGACGAGGCAGCAAACTCGACGCCGACCTTTTCACCGGCCAGGGTGGTCAGGTTGGCAAACCAGGTGTTGTGCGAGTCGCCCGAGAGTGTCACCAGTTTCTTGTTCTTCGCCTTGATGGCTTGAAGCACCGCTTCACGGTTGCTGACCGAATACACGGTTGACGGACAGGCCGTCATCCAGTGCAAAATTGTTGGCTTAAAGAGCCGCTGCCAGCAGATCGCGTCGCTGATCAAGCCTTGAGATTCCGTCGTTGCGCGTGCGGCGAAGCAATCCATGTCTTCGGCCTGCCGGCATGGACCTAGTTCCCAAAGAAGATGACGAATTCGGAGATGCTGCGTGCGTTCGTGATCGCGCGGTTGTGACATTAGAGCAGGCCACGTCAACGGACAGTGGTGCTCCTTGACTACCGCCAAGCTCAGCAACTAACTGAACGACCGGTATCGAGAATTGGGTTCAATCAATGACCGCTTTATCGTTGGCGATCCCAAGGTCTGGACCTGGTCGGGTCCTGCCCGTCACCAGCGCCAGGTCACCGACTGCTCCCCCTGCGTTGTTGCCTTTCGGTTGCAGTGCCGATTGGTTAATTGCAGGGGGCATCAAAAACAGGCTGTGTTATGAGAGGCACACCCAAGCACCCCACCCCTTCCACTCTTCGTGGTCCCACCCACCCCCTACCGGGGAGTCTTGCTCCGGTGAAAACATGTTGCCGCCACTATGGCTCACTGTGACTTTGCCCAGACAGTCGAGATGGCACACCTTGATCCCTGGAGGCGCAAGTGCCGAGTCTGTGGGCCACGACACTGTAAGGGTGCTGTGGGTAACTGTTTGGGTAACAAAGGAAGCCTAATATGAAAAAGCTAGAATACATGCGGGTTTACAGAGGTTATATGAATCCCTCCGTTGCCAAGAACCCTTGTAAGTCTTCGATTTACAAGGGTTTTTTGTTTTGGAGTTGGCGTCGACCTGTCAGCCGCTAAAGCCCGAGAGATTTCGCCGGCAGTCCCAGCGCCAGCCCCAGAAGTTGGGTGTAGAGCAGGGTGCGAATGGACGGATCGGTGCTGTCCGCCTGCACCCCATCAAAGCGCAGGTGGCAGTGCGGGCAGGCCGTGCACATCACTTCGGCGCCACTGGCCAGGGCATCGGCGATCTTGCTGCGCGTGATGTGCTCTGACAGCGGTGCGTTGGCACCATGGAGCGGATCGCCGCAACAGTCCAGGCGTCGCGGCCAGTCGATGGGTGTGGCGCCGGTCAAGCGGATCAGGTCTTCGAAGATCGTCGGCGCCATCGGGTTGTCGAAACGCGCCACATTGCTCGGGCGCAGCGTGTGGCAGCCATACTGCGCAGCGATCCGCAAACCGGTGCGCGGCTCACGCACGGCGCTGGAGAGCGCCTCAATGCCGATCACGCGCGCCAGCACCGGCAGTACATGCTCGACCTGGGACGTTCCCGACCAGCTCAGGCCCTCGGTGGCCAGGGCCTGTGTGATGCGGGAGCGCAGCGCAGCATCCTCATTGAGAAAGCTGATCGCATGGCGCAGCGTGCCGAAGCAGCAGGCGCAAGGTGTCAGCACATCCAGGCCAGCGCGCTCGGCCAGCGCCAGGTTGCGGGCAGCGGCCAGCACGAAGGCGTCGCGGCTGAGGTCGCGCTCCGGGTAGCCGCAGCAGTTGAAGTCCAGATCCACCAGCGTGACGCCCAGGTGCTGCAACACGGCGCGCGTTGAAGCGGCGTAAGCCGGCAACCGGGACGGGATCTTGCAGCCCAGGAACAGCGCGTATTTCATGAAACTTCCTTCTGCTTTCGGACGCTGCCCAGACGTTGCACTGACAGCCCGCGCAACTCGAGCATGATGTCGGCCACGCGTATGCCTTGCGGGCAGTTCTCCTGGCACTGGTAGCAACCGGCGCAACTCCAGACCATGCGTGAGCCCAGGGTGAGGTCGCGCAGTCCGAGCCGCAGCAGGTTCATGACTTTCTGCGGCGTCAGATCGACGCCGCAGGCGGGGTCTGTGCTGTGCGCCACCACCGGGCAGACATTGGTGCAGGTCTGGCACTGCACGCAGCGCGAGAAACTGCTGCGGTTTGCTGACAGGGGCGCGTCAAGCGCGCCCGGGTCCGAAAAACTGTGCGGCCAGGCATCGCTCTGCAAGGACTCGGCCCAGTCCAGTGCCGGACGGGCCTGCACCCATTGCGCCGGCGCTGGCAGGCCCGCGTGGGCCAGGTCGTCACGCCCGGCTTGCCACAGGTCTTGCAGATTCAGGCCAACCGGGCAGGCGATGCTGCAGCGTGCGCAGTCGGTGCAGCCAAAGGCGCCTTCGGCGATGCGCAAGGCCTGCTCTCCTGCGTCAGCAGTTCGGGCAGCAAAGGGCGCGCGCCCGAAGGCCAGCGCGCCGGTGGCAACGATCTTGTGCGACGGCAGCAGATAGCGGTTGTTCAGATAGCGCGCCAGCGGCGCCACCGTGCAGTGCGTATCGCAGATGCCGCAAGCCACGCAAGCGTCCAGTGCCAGTGCACGCCGTGCGGCAAGACCGGCGCTGGACGGCGTCTGAGCCTTCGTCGTTCCGCTAACCAGCAGACCGACCGGTGCTGCGAGTGCGTGGAAGAAACGCGTGAACGGCAGCGTTGCCAGGCCCACGAGGCAGGCGAACACGTGAAGGTAGAGCAGCCAGGCAGGCCCCTGTGCCGCGTCGAGCACAGGCGCCAGCGGCACCAGCAGGCGCGAGACCGGATACGAGACAAAAGCCGAGGCAGCGCTGGCGTGGCAGGTCGCGCAGTCGGCCTCATGCATAGTGCGCCCTTGTCGCAGCAACTCGGGTGTGATCGGTTCTTTCAGATCGTCGAACGCCACGCCGAACTCGCGCGACCACACTGCCCGCAGCGGCCTGAGTTCAACCGGGTCGGCGCTGCCATTGAACTCTTTGGCCATGCGGTAAAAAGCCTGCGGGGAGACGATTTTGTTTGCTTCCAGCAAAAAGCCTGTCAGCAATACAAAACCCAGCAACGTGACGAAGGCCGCTGCCATGGCTGGGCGTGCCGGCGCGAAGCGCGTGCGCCTGCGCCGGCGCCACAGTCCGAACAGAAAGAGCGAGAGTCCCAGCAGCGTCATGGCACCGAACAGATTGCGCAGGAACAGGTAGGGGTTTCGGGTGGCCTCGTAGCCCGGGAACAGTTTCACGGTCACCACGGCCGCGAGTGCGTGCATCAGCAGCAAGGCCATGAAGCCGACAAACATCAGCAGGTGTGCCAGCCAGCGCAATTTGTTCGCCCGGTACAGCCGGCGCTGCAGCAGCACATCGAGGAAGAAGACCGTACAGATCTGAAAAATGCGCCGACTCAGCAGTGACGCAGCAGCCCCGCGCAGCAGCGCGCTCCAGCGCTGCGCCAGCGTCACCGCCCGTACGTCAGGCCCGATGCGCAAACGCCACCAGGCCGAGATGCGCCAGAGCAGACCCATGCCGCACAGCAGCAGCGATGCATACAGGGCGGTGTGAAAGAGCAGGCGTGACATGGTGCTAGCGAGCCTGCGCTCCGTGGAGTTGCTGCATAAGTTGCTCAATCGCCGACCAGGCCGTCGCTATGGCCAGACCCGAGCCACACTTTTCGCGCATCCAGTCCTGCCCGGCCAGGATGGAACCAATCGCAAACAGGTTTGGCCAGGCCGGTTTGCCACTTGCGTCAAGCGGCCGCCAGGCATCGTCCGTCGTCAAGCCAGCGCGGTTGATGGCGTGGCCGGTTGGATCCAGAAAGTCGCGCTGGTGCCATGCCTCACGCGCGAGCGGTTGCTGCACCGGCAAACCCAGGAGGCTCTCGCGCACCGATTGCTGATCGGCGTTCAGTCCGCGCCCGCTGAAGCGCCCTGTGGCCAACACCACGGCACTGGCTTCGATGTGCTCGCCGCCGCGTACGCCTTCGAGTTCCAGCAAGGCCTTGCTGCCATCGAAGCGCAGCGCACGCACGCTGCTTTGATGGCGGCGCGTCACGCCGCGCGCCGACATGACGGCTTCCAGCGCACCCAGCAGGCGCAGCCCGGGCACCGATGTCGGCATGGTGGGGATTTCGAACACCGGCAGGCCCAAGCCGGCCTCGAAGGCTGCGTGCACCTCGCCTGATCGTCCTATACCGAGCAGGGCCGGAAGCCCGACGACGCGCGCATCACCCAGCAGCGGCTTGATGCGCGCAATCATGCGCTCGCGCGCTTCGCGATTTTCAAGGGCACGCGCAAGGTGGGCGGCGTACAACTCGGGCATGGCTTCGAAGCCCGCAAACTCGATGCGCTGATGGCGCAGCGCCGGCCAATCGTCGGCAAGCGTCTCGGTGATCTGGCGCGCGCTGAACTCGCGTAGACCGCGAAAATCCACCAGCAGGCAGGGCAGGCGCCGCGCCAGCGCGTCCACGCCCGCGATCATGGTTTGCGGCACACAGAAACTGGTCTTGACCGTTCCAATCGATGTGATCACGCTGCTGTTGCGCTGCCCCAGCGGTGCGTAAGGCATCCCCGCCGAAGTCAGCGCCGCCACAAAGGTCTCGAACGCGGTGCGGATCGAAGCGGCATCGACGCGCGCCAAAGGGTGACCGGCTTGCTCGCGCGCGAGGGCCGCGACCGCTTCATAGGGCGACGGCCACAAGCGATGCTCTGCAACCGGGTGCACGGCCAGAAGGTCCAGCAGTCCGCTGGCAAACAAAATGCCGCCGCCGCTGCCAATCTGTATGCACGACAGGCCGCGCTCGGCGGCAAACAGCGCCGCCGCCATGCCTGCCATGCCGGCACCGATCACGGCGACGTCGTAGCACTGAATCTGGTTGTCGCTCACGGCCTGACCTCACGCGCGGTACGGCCAAGCAGCCTTGCCTGATGCAACTCTTCGCCGAACAGGCCGCAGTGCAGCGCTTCGGCCAACTCGGCCTGCGCCAGTTGCTCGCCCCACAGGATCGGCTGCTGACCACGCCAGCGTTCGCTGAAGAAATCAACGATCTCGGCCAGGCCCCGCTGCGCTTGGAAATCGCCGGTTTGGTAGAGATGCGCGACAGTGCGTAAGCCGCAGAAGGCGCCCTGGCAGGCACCTTTGCCCACGCGGCTGCGCAAGCCGATGTCGGTCAGGGTCGGGGTATCGCCAGCGGCTCGCAGCGCCGCGTAGATCGCATCGACGGCGCTGCCCTGCACCATTTCGCATTCGCACAGCAGCGTGTCATCCGGTTTGTGCGAGCGCAGCCACTCGTGCGCCGAGTGGCCGGGCGCGGTCCATGCGCTCTCGGCTGCCCGCGGCAGCAGCGTCGTCGCGGTAAGGCAGGGCTGGGTCACGCCCAGGCGTTTGCAGACCAGATCGGCGGCGCGCTCGGCCATCAGCCGGCAGGTGGTGAGTTTGCCGCCGGTGAGTGTGGCGAAGTTGTCCAGGCCGTGCTCTTCGTGGTCGAACAGGGCGAAGCCGCGCGAGACGGAACGGCTGTCGCCACCCGCAGAGCCCAGCAGCGGACGCACGCCAGCGTAAGCGCGGACAAAGCGCGCGCTCGCCAGTGACGGCAGCATCGGCGAGGCCTGCGCGATGATCAGATCGGCCTCGGCGGTCGTTGCGCGAATGTCGTCCAGCGCGTCAACCTGCATTGATGTCGTGCCGACGATGGAGACCGTGCCGCCCGGCATCATGATGTCGCCGTTGCCGGGCCGGCGCAGGCGGTTGACAACGCGACTGGCCAGCCTTGTGTGCGTGACCAGCAGCGTGCCCTTGGAATACGTCATCGCGATCGACGCGCCGGCCAGCAGCGCCACCTCGCGCGCCCAGGCGCCTGCGGCATTGACCACCTGCGCCGCTTCAATGCGCAGTTCCGGCCCGCCGGCCAGCGGCTCAGCCCGCACCGCACCAATGCGTCGCCCCGCGCGCTCGAATCCGACCACGCGCGTGCGCCGCAGCAGGCGCGCACCGAGGCTGCGCGCGTGCGCCATGCTTTCCAATGAGAGCCGAAACGGGTCGATCGCCGCATCAGGCACCTCGAACACCGCAATCGTGTGCTCGGACAGCGCCGGCTCCTGCGCGCGTGCGGTGGCGATGTCAACCGCGCGCGCCTTGATGCCGGATCGTGCGCAGCAAGACGGGAAGTCGGCGATATAGCGTTCGTCATCCCCTTGCACGGCGACGAAGTAGCCGCCTGTGTCCTGGATCGTCTGCGCCGCCACGCGCTTGAGAATGTCGCCTTCGGCGCGGCACTCCATCGCCGCATCGGAATCACCGGCAACGTAGCGCGCGCCACTGTGCAGCAGGCCATGGTTGCGGCCTGAGGCGCCGGCGTTGATGTCGTCCTTCTCGACCAGAACGCAGTCGACGCCGCGCAAGGCCAGGTCACGCGCCAGCGCCGTGCCGGTGACGCCGCCGCCGATGATCAAGACCTGAGTCTGGATGACAGATGGGAAATTTGATTCCATTGACGTGAATCCCTGGGTGTCGCAGTGCTGCGACGGCACAAGCACTTCCTTTGAACTACTTGCACGGCTACAGCATAGACGTGAATGAGGTGCTGGCATTGATGCACGTCAATCGCCGACGATTGGGCTTCTTCCTTCGGTATTGGTACACTCTGGGCCGGTGCCGAAAGGCTCTGGCGGTACCGGTAGTGGTACCAAAATTGAAATAGGCTTGAATCCGCTGTTTCCGCCGAACCAAACTCCAAGAAATTGACTGACTTGGGGTTTTGTTTTTTCCGGACTGGTGTTGAACCGACCCCCGCTATAAAAGGAGCAACCATGAAACTCGTTTCCCGTACCCTGACAGGCCTGGCCTGTGCTGCCGCCCTGACGTTTGGATTGCCCGCGCAGGCCGCCGAAAAGGTCAACATCGGCATCGTCACCGCACCGAACTTTGTTCACACGATTGCAGCCCTGAAGTTCAAGGAAGAGCTCGACAAGGCCTTGCCTGGCAAGTACGAAATCGTCGTTCACCACTCTGCCGCTCTTGGCAGCGAGACCCAGGTGCTACAGCAACTGCAGCTCGGCACCGTCCAGATGAGCGTCTGCACGACCGGCCCGGTGGAAGCCTTTGTGCCCGAGATCAAGGCACTCGAGATGCCCTTCCTGTTCAGCTCCTACGAGGCTTCCGACAAAGTGCTCGACGGCCCGATCGGCCAGGACCTGCTCAAGCGTTTCGACAAGGTTGGCCTGGTCGGCATGCACTTTCTTGACAACGGTTTCCGCAATGTCACCAATTCCAAGCGCGCAGTCAGCGGGCCGGATGACCTCAAGGGCCTGAAGATCCGCACCATGGAGTCGCCCACCCATCTGGCCATCTGGCGTGCCATTGGCGCAAACCCGACGCCCATGGCCTGGCCCATCACCACGCAATTGCAGCAAGGCGTGCTCGATGGACAGGAAAATCCGATTTCCGTCATTTCCGCCGGCAAGCTCAACGAAGCTGGCCAGAAATACCTGACCATGACCCGTCACGTTTATTCGGCTCTGGTGTTCGTCGGCAGCAAGGCTTTCATGGACAAGTTGCCGACTGCCGATCGCAAGGCATTCATGGATGCCTCCACGGTCGCGTCGATCGCAGGTCGTCGTTATGTACGTGACAACGAAGCCAGCCAGTTGGCGGCTTTGAAGACCGCCGGCATGCAGGTGGTCGATGCCCCTGATCTTTCCGCCTTCCGCGCCAAGACCGAATCGGTTTACGCCTCCCTGAGCGGCGACACCAAGAAGATCGTTGACGAGATCCGCAAGACCGTCAAGTAAACGCGGCGCGGCCGTGGCCGGCGTGGCGATCTTCGTTGCGCCGCCTCTTTTTTTCTGGAGAATCCATGAGTCTGCACCTTGGATTGATGTCGCTCAGCGAGCGTGTCAATGGGCTGGTCGAAAAGTTGTTGCTGGTGGCGGGGGTCGTGATCTCGGTCGTCCTGTTCATCCAGGTTCTGGCACGCTACTTCGGTCATTCGCTGAGCTGGTCCGAAGAGATTGGCCGTTATCTGCTGGTGGCAACCACCTTTCTCGGTGCCACGGTTGCCTACAAGCGCGCCCATTTCATCGGCCTGGCCGGTTTTGGCGCGCGCTTCGGTCTGCTGTTTGAGCAGGTTGTTCTGCGCGGTCTGCAACTGCTCAACCTCGGCTGTTTCGGTCTCATCACCTGGTACGGCACGAAATACACCTTCAATGCCTGGGAGCAGACCTCGACGGCAATCCAGATGCCGATGTCGCTGCCCATCTCCGTCGTGCCCCTGTCGGGCGCGATCTTTCTGCTGCATATTCTGGCCGACATGACCAAGAGCAGGCAGGTTGCAGCATGATCATCGTTCTCCTGTTTGCCCTGATGTTCCTGCTGATGGCGCTGGGGCTGCCGATCGCGCTGTCGATCGGACTGCCGGCCATCGGCCTTATCGTCACCCCCGGTGTCTTTCCGGACACGGTCACTCTGGCCGCACTGGGTCAGACCGTGGTGCAGCAGCTTTTTTCAGGCGTCGATTCCTTCGATCTGCTGGCGGTGCCGCTGTTCATGATCGCCGGCTCCATCATGGAAGTCGGTGGCATTTCACGGCGTCTGATCGACTTCTGCAACAGTCTGGTCGGCTGGGCCCCCGGCGGGCTGGCGGCCGCGGCCATCGTGGCATCCATGATCATCGCCGGCATCTCCGGCTCGGCAGCGGCCGATACCGCAGCCATTGGCGGCGTCGTGATTCCCGCCATGATCCGCCAAGGTTACCCGCCAGCGTTTGCCGCTGCCGTGGTGGCGGCGGGTGGCTCCATCGGCATCATCATTCCGCCTTCGATCCCGATGGTGATCTTCGGCTTCATGACCAACATCTCGATCTCGCAACTGTTTGCCGGCGGCATGCTGGTCGGTGTTTTGATGGGCATGTCCTTCCTGATCATCGCGGTCTGGATTTCATGGCGCAAAGGCTACGGTGAGCGTGCGCCCTTCAGCTGGAAGAATGTGCTGCTCACCGGCAAGGCGGCGTTCTGGTCAATGGGCGCGCCAATTGTTGTGCTCGGCGGCATCTTGACCGGCATCGTCACCGTGACCGAAGCCGCTGCGCTGGCCGTGTTCTATGCGCTGCTGGTTGGCACGGTGATCAACCGCGAACTGGCCTGGAAGGAACTGCCCGGGCTCATCATGCGCTCGCAGGTCGCTGCCGGCGGCATCCTCTTCATCATCGCCATGGCCAAGATCTTTGGCTGGTTGCTGGCGATGCAGCAGGGCGCACACCTGCTCGACGTCTTTGTCAATTCGCTGTCACTGCCACCGGTTGGCCTGTTGCTGCTGGTCATGGGTTTGTTGCTGGTGGTCGGTTGCGTCATGGAAACCACGGCGGCCCTGCTTTTGCTGGTGCCGGTGCTGGCACTGCTGACGCCACAGATGCAGGTTGATCCGGTTCAGTTCGGTGTGCTGGTGGTGGTCAATCTGGCCATCGGCATGCTGACGCCACCGGTTGGCATCTGCCTGTTTGTGGCCTGCGGCATTGCTGACGTCTCGCTCGGCAAGATTTCGCGTGCCGTCATGCCGCTGGTGATCGTCGCTTTGATCGATCTCTTGATCGCAGCGCTGTGGCCGCCGCTGACCATGTGGCTGCCGACGCTGTTCTATCGCTAACAACAGATCAGTCAGAACGGTCGCCGTTGTGTTCGCATTCGGGTGGCTCGCCGTAGCCGGCCGAGCGCACCTCGCGTTCGAGCGAGAGTTCCACCTGGAACCAGCGGCAGTTATTGTTCTCGTAGCGGTAGCTCCAGATCCAGCCGCGTGAGCGACCGAGCAGGCGCACCTCACCCGGTCGGCCCAGCAGGGTCAGCACGTCGTCTTGCGCCATGCCGGCGTTGATGCGCATGAAGTTCGGCTCGGTCAAGACCTGCTCGGCACGGCTGGCA
Source organism: uncultured beta proteobacterium (assembly GCA_903876735.1). Taxonomy (GTDB): domain Bacteria; phylum Pseudomonadota; class Gammaproteobacteria; order Burkholderiales; family Burkholderiaceae_C; genus Rhodoferax. Next base: position 33,894 of record CAIRAW010000075.1, read on the forward strand.
CGGCCGGCCGCATCGAAATAGACAAACCAGGTATGCACGCCGTAAGGACCGCGTGGAAATTCCAGCCGGTTGGCGCCGGCAATCAATTGTTCCCGATCCGGTTGCCCCATGCGCGTGATCACGGCCGCGCGTTCCATCCCGACCAGGGCGCCGGGTGGCGCGTAGCCGCTGCAGGCGGCCAGCAGCAGGGACAAAAGGAGCGGGACGGAGTGTGAAAGAGGGTGGTGCATGCTTGCGCTATTTTAGGGCTAGGGTTCGCGCGGGGGCTTGACGCGGTCGGTCGGCTGTGAGCGCAGTTTATCCGCTGTTGCTGCAGGCTGTCGCTTGCGGCTGGCGCAGCGCCCTGCCAATTGCGTACAGTAGCGCGATGGAATTACCCGAAAGACCGAAAGCTGACATGAGCAATGAAGCAAGCAAGCAGGGCACGGACAGCCGATGGAGTCGCGTCTCGGCGGCCGCCCTGAAAACCTATCACGCCTATGCCGGCTGGCTGGTCAGTATCTCGTGGTGGCGATGTTTTGCTTATTCATTGCTGCTGATCATTGCCATGGGAATTCTTCACGACGTCCCGCCTTTGAGCTGGACCTACAGCGAAACCGTGAGCAGCGCCGGCATGACCACGCACAGCGGCAACGCCAGGGCTGTGCCCAAGCCAGGCGTGGGGCGCAAGGGTTCCGGCGACGGGGTCGACATTTCGATCGACGAGCGTGGCGTGCACATCAGCACGCGCAGCGCCACGCCCGCGCCAGCAGCCTCGGCCGCCTTGCCGGGTGCTTCCGCTGCTTCGTCACCGGCTGAACCGGTCTTGGCACCGGGGGTGACGATCAGTCTGCCACCGGGTGCTGATTCACAGACGGTCAAGGACGCTGTCGACGAGGCGCGGCGTGAATTGCTGGATGCGCTGGAAGAAGCGCGCCAGGAGGCACAGGACGCCGCCGACGCGCAGCATCCACGCGTGATCCGGCACAAGCTGGGCGAGCCCCTGATGCCTTTGACGATGTGGTTTATCCTGTTCTCCATCATCATCAAGCTCAGCTACAAAGGCAAGGTTCAGGCCGAGGCCAAGGCGGCGCAGGCCACTGAAGTGGCCGAATCGGAGTCGCTCAAGCGCCAGGTGATTGAGGCGCGCATGGCGGCCATGCAAGCCCAGGTGGAGCCGCACTTCCTGTTCAACACGCTGGCCAGCATCGAGCACCTGATCGAGACGGATCCGGCACGTGCCGGCAAGATGCAGAGAAACCTGATTGCCCTGCTGCGCGCCACCATGCCCACCATGCGCGAGGCCAACGCCCAGAGCACCAGGGATCTGGGGCGTGAGCTGGCTGTCATCCGGCCCTATCTGGAAATACTCAAGGTGCGCATGGAAGAGCGCTTGCAGACCGAACTCAACGTGGCCGACGGTCTGCTGTCGGCCGAGTTCCCGCCGATGATGCTGCAAAGCCTGGTGGAGAACGCCATCAAGCACGGACTCGAACCCAAAGCCGATGGAGGCCTTTTGCGCGTCAGCGCAGAAATCGTGCATGGCAAGCTGGCGGTGACCGTGGCTGACACTGGCTTGGGTTTCGGCAAGTCCGCCACTGCGGGCACCGGCATTGGTTTGAGTAACATCCGGGAGCGGCTGGCCTTGCTGTATGGTGACCGGGCCAGCCTGACGGTGACGGAAACTGCCGGTGGCGGCAGCTCGGTCACCATCACTGTGCCCTATGTGGCCCATCCCATTACGGAAGCTTGAAATGCCAACTGCCCTGATCGCCGACGATGAGCGCCTGATGCGCGAGCAGTTGCGCGCACGCCTGGCTGAGGTCTGGCCGGAACTGGAGATCGTCGCCGAAGCCCGCAACGGCCAGGAGGCCGTGGCCATGACCGAGCAGCATCATCCGGATGTGGTGTTCCTCGATATCCGCATGCCGGTGCTCACCGGCGTCGATGCGGCGCGCCAGATCGCGCAGTTGCCCACCTTCGATGAGGCCGGCGGCTGGCCCGGTTGCGAGATCGTCTTCATCACGGCTTACGACCAGTATGCGGTGCAGGCCTTTGAGCAGGGCGTGGTGGACTATGTGCTCAAGCCGGCCGAGCGCGAGCGCCTGAAATTGACGGTGGAGCGCGTGCGCCAGCGTATGGCCGAGCGCAGCCATCACGGTGGCGACGCGCAGGCCGCACTCTCTGCTGCACCACTGGCGGCGCACACACCGGCAATGCAGCAATTGCTGCAGCAGTTGGCCGCGCAGATCAACCCGCAGCAGCCGCCCAAGCTGCAGTGGATTCAAGCCACGGTGCGCCAGGCGATTCAGATGATCCCGCTCGAAGAAATCCTGTTCTTTATCTCTGACGAAAAATATACCCGGGTGCAGACCGCCAGCATGGAAGCCTTGATCCGCAAGCCGATCAAGGAACTGGTGGAAGAAATCGACATGCGCCTGTTCTGGCAGATTCATCGCTCGACGCTGGTCAACATCAAGGCCATCGCAGGCGTCAGCCGCGATGAGCGCGGACGCCAGTTGGTGAGTGTGCGTGGCCACCCGGAGAAACTCGAAGTCAGTCGCAGTTATGCGGGCTTGTTCAAGGGGATGTAAAGGCTTTCAAAGCCTTGCTTGATGCACATCAACAGATGCTGCGTGCGCCACCCCTTTTTCACATCGTGGTGCTAGTATCCAACCACCAAAATTTGCGAGAAGAAAACTTCTCGTTTGCCCATTTGGGGTGAGTGTTATCCCGCTTACCTGTCTGTGGCCGGAACGTGTTCGACCAAGCTGTGAGTTCATCCAGGGTGGGCCTTGAGATCAACGGATAACTCATGGACGTAGCACGATGAAAACCAAGACAGTCAAATACCCCGGCATTGCCAATGTCATCCACGGCAACGGCGCAGTCGCCCATGTCATGAACCATGTTTGTGGCGGCGTCATCGGTTACCCGATCACCCCTTCCACCGAGATCGCTGAAATCTACGAAGCCTTTCGGGCCGAGGGCGGCGTCAACGTCTGGGGCAAACACCCGTTCTTCTTCGGACCTGAGGGCGAGCATTCGGCGCAGAGCGGCGCCTTGGGCGCAGCGCTGACGGGTGGCCAGTTCATCTCCAACGCCTCGTCGAGCCAGGGTATTCTGTACGCGCTCGAATCGCATTACGTCACCGTCGGCAAGAAGGTGGGCGGCTTTGTGCTGCAGGTTGCAGCGCGGGTCGTGTCCAAGCATTCTCTCAACGTGATGGCCGGCCATGACGATGTTTATGCGCTGATGTCTTCAGGCTACACCATTCTTTTCGGTGCCAATCCGCAGGAGGCGGCCGACCTGGCAGCCATCTCGTACCGCGTGGCGTCCCTGTCGCTGATTCCGGTGGCCAATGCCATGGACGGCTTTGCCACCAGCCACATGCTCAGTGAAGCGCTGATGCCAGAGCCCGAACTGCTGGCCGAATTTTTGGGTGACCCGGCCGGGCGCATCAAGGCGCCGACGCTGGCGCAGGAAATGCTCTACGGTGCCAAGGGCAGGGTGGTTCAGTTGGAGCAGTATCTGGCGCGTCGTCAAGCGGATTTGACGCAGGATCAACTGGCCCAGCTGCAGGCCTGGCTCGATAAGAACGCGGCCAAGGTCGAAGCTGACAACGCTGGCAAACTGGTTGCCAAAACCCTGGCCTGGTTGCCGGAAGAACTGCACGCACCGTGGCAGCGCCAGTGGCTTAACGCCTTCGAGAAAGGCACACGCCAACTGGTGCCGGCACTGGTCGATGTGAACAACCCGGGCCTCACTGGCGCAGTGCAGAACCAGCCCGATTTTCAGGCCGGTGCGGTGGATCACCGCACCCATTTCGCCATTGCTGTTCCGGCCATGGTGCGCCAGGCGATGGACGAATATGCCGCGCTGACCGGGCGCCAATATAACCCGGTGCAAACCTTCCAATGCGACGACGCCGACTATGTGATGGTCGGTCTCGGTTCAGTGACCGACGACGTGGAAGCGGTGGTGAGCTACCTGCGTGGCCAGGGCAAGAAGGTGGGTCTGGTGGCGATCAAACAGTTGCAACCATTCCCGGAAGCCGAACTGGTGGCCGCGCTCAAGGGTAAGAAGGCGGTCACGGTGCTCGAGCGCTCGGACCAGACGGTGTTGACCAGTCTGGTGATGCAGGCGTTGTTCAAAGCGCGTGAGAATGTCAAAAAGATTCGCCACGCAGGCATCCCGGCCCTGAAAGACAGCCCGTTGTTGACCACGGCCATCTTCGGCCTTGGCGGCCACGACCTTCAGCCGCGCCACCTGATTGCCGCGTTCAAGAACATGGAAGACGGCAAGCTTGTGCCGCTGATTTATCTGGGTTCGCAGTTCTTCTCCGATACAGCAACGCCGCGCGTGGCCGAACTGTTGCAGCGCCTCAAGGCCGCCTATCCCGAGACTGAACCGATGGCGCTGCAGACGCTGGCCAACCCGAAGTTGCTGCCCGATGCGGGCTTTCGTGTGCGCTTCCACTCGATTGGCGGCTACGGCACGATTGCATCGGGCAAACTGTTGACCGACATTCTGGCCGGCGTGCTCAGCATGCACTCCAAGTCGGCGCCCAAGTACGGCTCCGAGAAGAGCGGCGCACCGACCAACTACTACATCACCCTGAGTCCGGAGCCGGTCAAGATTACCAACGCCGAACTCGAGGACGTTGAAGTGGTGGTTGCACCTGACCACAAGGTTTTCAGCCACACCAATCCGTTGCTCGGGCTGGTGCCAGGCGGCACTTTCATTCTGCAGTCGAGCGCCAGCGCCGAAGAGGTCTGGCAGGAGTTGCCAGCCAAGGCACGCCAGACCATACGCGCGCAGAAGATCAGCTTCCTGATCGTCGATGCCTTTGCCGTTGCCAAGAAACACGCGCCGACGCCGGAACTGGCCACGCGCATGATGGGCATTGCCTTCATCGGCGCCGTTGCCGGTCATGTGCCCCAGGTTGCGGGTGGTGCTACCGAGGAAGCGATCCTGGCAAAAGTGCGTCAGCAGATTGCCAAGAAGTTTGGCGGCAAGGGCGGCGCCGTGACCGATGGCAACATGGCTGTGATCCGCGAAGGCATCGAAGCCACGAAAAAAGTGGATTACGAATCGAAGGCCTTTGCCCTGATCGACGCGAAACCGGCACCCATCCAGATCTACAGTTCCGCGCTGTCAGCAACGCAGTGCCAGAGCGCCGGCCCGTCAGGTTGCGCCGGCATGTTCGACGCGCAGTACTACGAGGACATGGTCCTCAAGCCTTTCCGCGACGGCAGCATCGGTGAAGCACCCGTTCTGCCTGGTACCGGTTTGTTCATGCCCGCTGGCAGCGCAGGCGCCAAGGACAAGGGCTTGTTCCGCCGCACCGTGCCCGAGTTCAAGGCCGACCTGTGCACCGGTTGCATGGAGTGCGCGCTGGTCTGCCCGGACGCCGCCATTCCGAACGTGGTGCATGAAATTCACGAGTTGCTGCTCGGTGGCATCAAGCAGCTCGACATCACGCCGACGCAGGCCGAGGCCATGCGCGCCCAGGTCTATGGGCTGGCCGAAGCCGTGCGCGAGGATTACCGCCAGAGCAAGGAGGCGCGGCCCTTCCATGAACTGGTTGCCGCCGCAGCCAGCCATCTGGAAACCGACAACGTCACGCTGCTGCGCCACTTCAACAAGCTGATTGAAGTGCTGTCGCTCTACCCGGTGTCGCGCACCAGGCCGTTCTTTGACGCGATGGAAAAAAACCGGACTGGCAGTGGCGGTTTGTTTGCCGCCAACGTCGACCCCTGGAAATGCACGGGCTGTCTGGAGTGCATCGAGGTTTGCGGTCCGGCCGCGCTGGTGGCGCGCGAGCAGGACGCGACCGTGCTGCAGATGCTGCAACAGCGTTTTGATGTGATGGGCAAGTTGCCCAATACGCCGGCGCGCTTTGTCGATGACGCGATCAAGCCCGAGGGCGAAGTCAAGCGCCTGCTGCTGGACCGCTCTAACTACTACTCCACCACCGGTGGCCATGGTGCCTGCCGCGGTTGCGGCGAGGTAACGGCGATCCGGCTCGTCATGGCCACCAACCACGCCATCACGTCCAAGCGCCAGCACGATCATGTGCGCGAACTCGAAAAACTGATTGCCGACCTCGGCGCCAAACAGGCGGCCCTGTCTGATGATGCCCAGCGCCAGCAGCGCATCGGCGCTTTGATGAGCACGCTGGAAAAGCGCCTCTACCTGTTCGAGAGCGGCCCCAGCGGCAACGGCCCGGCCGGCGCCGTGGTGGCCAACTCCACCGGGTGCAGCAGCGTGTACGCGTCCACCTTCCCGTACAACTGCTACAACGACCCCTGGGTCAACAGCCTGTTCCAGGACGCGCAACCGCTGGCCAAGGGCATCTTCGAGGGCATTGCGGCGCAGACGGTGGCCGACGTGCGCGCGCAGCGCCTGGCGCGGCTGGAACTCGATGATGCTTATGACGCCAAGCTGCACGACCAGGACCTGCGCATGCTGTCCTGGGAGCAGTTCAGCGTGGCCGAACTGGGGCTGATGCCCACTGTGATCACGGTCGGTGGTGACGGCGCAACTTACGACATCGGCTTTGGCGCGCTGTCGCGCATCCTGATGAGCGGCACGCCGATGAAGGTGCTGGTGCTTAACACCGGGTCCTATTCCAATACCGGCGGCCAGGCCTCGACCTCGAGCTTCATTGGCCAGGACTCGGACCTGGCACGCATTGGCAGCGCTGCCAGCGGCAAGCACGAGTCGCGCAAGGAATTGGGCCTGATCGCAGCCTTCCATTCCAACGTCTTCGTCTGCGCCACCAGCACCTCGCTGCAAGGGCACTTCCTGAAGAACACCATGGAGTGCCTGAGCTACACAGATGGCCCGGCTCTGCTCGACGTCTACACGCCGTGTCAGGGTGAGCATGGTATCGGGGACGCGGCATCGTCCGAGCGCTCGCGCCTGGCGGTGCAGAGCCGCATGAACCCGGTCTTTGTGCACGACCCGCGTCGCGGCAGCAACCTGCACGACTGGTTCTCGCTCGAAGGCAACCCCGACATCGAGAAGACCTGGGCCAGCAGCACGCTTGAATACATCGACGATGCCGGTCAGCTCAAGCTGCTGAGCACGGCGCTGACGCCGGCGCACTTTGCGCTGGGCGAAATCCGTTTCAAGAAGCAGTTCCACAAACTGGCCGCCGACGATGTCAACGCGCTGCCGGTGGAAGACTTTGTCGAGTTGCCCCATGCTGAGCGCACTGGCAGGACGGCCTTCATCTGGTCCACCGACGCCAAGAAGCGCCTGCAGAAAATTGCGGTGGGCGAGGCCATCGTCGCGCTGGTCGAAGAGCGGCGCAAGTACTGGCATCTGCTGCAGTACCTCGATGGTCAGCATGTGGCCAAGCTTGGCGAAGACCATCGTCAGGGCATGGAGGCACTGCAAGCGCAGTACCTTGATTCTGTGACGCAGCGCGACTCCTCGCTCGATTCCTTTGCGCGCGCCATGTCGGAACTCGCGGCTTCAAGCAAGGCACCGGTTGGCGCGGCGCGCGTCATCCCGATCACGGCGGTCTCGGGCAGCCCGGCTGCGGCAAGCGGCGCGGCGACCGCAGTGGCCGATGCGCTGGTGACCTACGACGTAGCCGATCAGGTCAAGTGCACGGACTGCAAGACCTGTTACCAGGATCTGCCTGAACTGTTCGAGAAGACGCGCATTTTGGTCGATGGTGTATCGCGTGATGTGGCCCAGATGATTCCGGGTGCGCTCGACAAGATCAAGGTCACGCCCGAACTCAAGGCCCGTATCAAGCGGGTATCTGCCAACTGTGATGCGGAGATCATTCGATGAGCAGCGTTAACCTGGCCGCCAGCGGCGGCGACGAACTCAACCGTTATCTGAGCGCCAGCAGTGCGCTGGAATCGACGCGCACGCAACTCGATGCACTGGAACAGACCGAGGCGGTGGAAGCCTTCCACAGCCAACTGGCGCTGTTGCGCCGGCGACTGCTCAACGAGCCGCAGGCCTTTCGCGACATGTTCATTGCCGATGGCAGCAATGCCATGGTCTGGGAGTTCAAGCAGGACGAACTCAGTGCCGAGTTCACGCGCACCTTCTGGGGTCTGCTGCTGCGTGACGACGACACCAGCAAGGTCTTGATGCGCTTTGTCTGGAACGTGCCGCTCGGGCTCAAGCGCAAGTTTGTGCGCGCCATCGACAAGCACTTGTCGGATCGCTACCCGATGTTCAAGGACCTGTCGCAAGGCTGGCCGGCCGACAACGCAATCCCGCCCTATATGCGCGATGCGGTTGAACGCTCCAAGGACTTTGGCCTGGTCAATCAGGGCTACCTGGGCTACATGAACCTGGGCTACAACGCGCGCGAAGTCGAGATGTTTGTCTGGCTTGAAGCGCTGCGCGACAAGCAGTGCGAAGACAAGCCCTGTGAGATCGGCGTGCATGTGGCCGGCAAGTTCGAACCCAAGGGCGGCTGCCCGGTCAAGATTCATATTCCGGAGATGCTCGAACTGCTGGGCACCGGGCGTTTCCGCGAAGCGATGGAGCTGATTGAAAACTGCAATCCGCTGCCCAATGTGACGGGCCGAGTCTGCCCGCAGGAGTTGCAGTGCCAGGGTGTTTGCACGCACCAGAAACAGCCGATTGAAATCGGCCAGATCGAGTGGTACCTGCCGCAGCGCGAGAAACTCGTCAACGCCGACGGCATTGCAGCGCGCTTTGCCAATCTGCCCGACCCGTGGACGAAAGCTGACAAGCCGCCTGTGGCGGTGGTGGGCTCGGGTCCGGCCGGCCTCATCAATGCCTACCTGCTGGCCTCCGAAGGCTTCCCGGTCACGGTGTTCGAGGCCTTTCACGCGCTCGGTGGCGTGCTGCGCTACGGCATCCCCGAGTTCCGCCTGCCCAATGAACTGATCGACGACGTGGTCGGCAAGATCCGCCTGCTCGGCGGCAAGTTTGTCGCCAATTTTGTGGTCGGCAAAACGGCGACGATTGAAGACCTGAAAAAAGCCGGCTTCTGGAAAGTGTTCATCGGCACTGGCGCCGGTCTGCCGCGCTTCATGAACGTGGCCGGCGAGCACCTGCTCAACGTCATGTCGGCCAATGAGTTCCTGACACGCGTGAACCTGATGCAGGGTCTGCACCAGGACTACGAAACGCCGCTGCCAGAAACGCGCGGCAAGCGTGTCATCGTCATCGGCGGTGGCAACACCGCGATGGACGCAGCGCGCACGGCAAGGCGCCTGGGCGGTCTGGTCACCATCGTCTATCGGCGCACGCAGTCCGAAATGCCGGTGCGCGTTGAAGAACTGCACCACGCGCTGGAAGAAGGCATTGAACTCAAAGAGCTGCGCGCCCCCAACGAGTTTGTCGGCGACGACAAGACGCACTTCGTGACGCACGCCAAGCTTGACGTCATTGCCCTCGGTGAACCCGATGCCAGCGGCCGGCGCAGCCCGGTCAGCACGGGGCAGGTGGAAGACATGGAAGTGGACCTCGTCATCATGGCGCTGGGCAACACGCCCAACCCCATCATCCGCGAATCCGAGCCGAGCCTGAAGACGACCAAGTGGGGCACCATCGATGTCGGCGACGGTTCACAGCAGACTTCACTGGAGGGTGTTTACTCCGGTGGTGACGCGACACGCGGCGGCTCCACGGCCATCCGCGCTGCCGGCGACGGCCAGGCTGCGGCGCGCGAGATTGTGGGTGATATCAACCTCACGGCGGACGAGATCTCGACCATGGTCAGAGCGGCACGCTACTACACCGGACTCGGTTCAGCGCCGCAGACGATTCTGGAGAAGATTGAACTGGCCGACGGCATTGTTGAATTCATCGTGCACTCGCCGCTGGTGGCCAAGGCGGCGCAAGCCGGGCAGTTTGTGCGCGTGCTGCCTTGGGAGAAAGGTGAGTTGATTCCGCTCACGCTGGCTGACTGGGATGCGAAGAAGGGCACGATCTGCCTGGTCGTGCAAGCCATGGGCAGCAGCAGCATTGCGATCAACAACATGAACGTTGGCGACGCTTTCACCGGCATTGCAGGGCCGCTCGGTTTGCCCAGCGACCTGCATCGCTACGAAGGCCAGCAGACCGTGGTGTTCACCGCTGGTGGCCTGGGCCTGCCGCCGGTCTATCCGATCATGCGCGCCCATCTGCAGCGGGGCAACCATGTGACGCTGATTGCGGGCTTCCGCAATTCGGGTCTGCTGTTCTGGGTCAAGGACGGCGAGCGCGTGGCGGCACTGAAGGCCGAGTTTGGCGAACAACTCGACGTCATCTACACCAGCAACGACGGCAGCTTCGGCGAGAAAGGCTTTGTCACGACGCCGCTCGAAGCCATGCTCAAGGACAACAAGACGAGCAAGGGCCGCAACATTGCCGAAGTCGTCACCATTGGCCCGCCGCTGATGATGCGCGCCGTGAGCGACCTGACCAAGCCCTATGGCGTCAAGACGGTCGCCAGCCTGAACTCGATCATGGTGGACGCCACCGGCATGTGCGGTGCCTGCATGGTGCCGGTGACGATCGCCGGCAAGATGGTGCGCAAGCACGCCTGCGTTGACGGCCCGGAACTCGACAGCCACATCATCGACTGGGACAAGTTCCTGCCGCGCTTCAACCAGTTCAAGTCACAGGAGCAGGACAGCCGCGTGCTGCACGGGTTTGCCTGAGGCGGCGCGAGTCCATGCAGCCTGAGAGGTTCAGGCTGCGTCGACTTCAGTTGCCAGCATCAGGAATGGATTGACGATGCGCAGCGTTCCACCAATCAACTGGTTGTGCTGCAGGTCTTCGCTGTAGAGCACGCTGGCATCCGCCTGCAGTGCTGCGGCCAGTACCAGACAGTCGTAAAAACTGTAGCGGGTTTCCTGCTGAAGATTGAGCGCGCAGTTCAACAATTCCGGGCTGGCGTTGACGCGGTTCATGGGCTGCATGGCTGCGGCTATGAACTGTTTGCATTGATCGGTGTTGAAGCGTTGCGCGAATTTGCGCGTGGCCACGTTGGCAAACTCCTGAATCACCTGGTAACTGGTGCAGCCCAGGTGGCTGGCCAGGGCTTGCTCAATCAGCTGCAGTGCACGTTGCTTCTTCAGCGGTTCACTGGCCAACAGGGCATAGACAAAGATGTTGGTGTCGAGGAAAAACACCTCGTCTGCGCCGGGCTGAATTGGGTTCGCCATGCTCAGCGTTCGTTCATTTCATCGCGCGTGAAGGGACGCCCCGCGTCGACATTGACCATTTGTTTCATCACATCACGAAAACGGCTTACGGCGGCTTCATCCTGTGTGCCAGCGTACGCCACCAGCCATTTGCGGAATTCGACGTTGAGTGTGGTTTGCGTCGCCCCTGCCTTTTCGCGGGCACGGGCGATCAGTTGCTCATCCGCCGAGAGTGTGATGTTGCGAAGCATGGGAGTTGCGATGTAGTGTGCACTAAATATTTAAAATAGTGTACACGTAGGCGCCAAAGCTGGCAAGTGAAACAGCTCAATTCGGTTGCAGCGCCGTCAGGCTTGAGACCGGGCGGCGCAGGGTCGGGTCGAAGGGGTTGATCTTCGGGCCGATCAGTTGGGCTTCGCGCTTGAGCAGTTCCACCACGGTGGGCAAGCGCTCCGGGTTCAGGCGCGCCGAGATCGTGCCGACGCTCAGCGCCGCAACGGCGCGGCCGTCCTGGTCGCAAATCGGTACCGCCACGCCCGCCATGCCTTCGAGCAGGCCGGTATTGCGCGCGGCGTAGCCCAGTTCGCGCACGCGGGCGATCTCGGTGCGCAGATAGACCTCATCGAAGACGCCGAGTTCACGCACCCGTGGCAAGTTGAAACGGATCACTTCCTCGCGCTCGGCTTCGGGCAGAAACGCCAGTATCGCCAGGCTGCCCTGGCCAATCCCGAGCGCCACGCGACCGCCGATGTCGCCGGTGAATGAGCGGATCGGAAACGGGCCCTCGCTGCGGTCCAGGCAGACTGCGTCAAAACCGCTGCGCGCCAGCAGGAACAGGGTGTCGCCCAGACTCGCGCACAGGCGCAGCAGGGTCGGGCGACAGAGTTCGCGCAGGTTGACCGGGTTGCCGGCGCGGGCCGCCAAAACAAAGAACTCAATACTCAGCCGGTAGTGCTTGCTGCGCTGGTCCTGTTCCACAACGCCTTCCTTGATCAGGGCCTGCAGGGTGCGGTGAACGGTGGCCTGTGTCAGGCCGATGTCCGCTGCAATCTGGGTTACGCGCGCGCCCTGCGTTTTGGCGTCGGCCAGCAACCGGATGATGGCAAAGGCGCGCTCCAGGGCCCCGACACCGGGACTCTGGCTTTTTGATGTGTCGTCTGATGGAAGCATTACTATATTGTGACGCCAAATATTCTGTTGAGTGGAATAATTTGTAGATTTATGTCGTTTGCTGGAATACCCTGTTGACGGTTCAAACGCTTTCAAAGATTATTTGCCCTGGCCATTCCTGCAGCGCTGCGTTGACGGGAGCGCTTGGCGGTGCAAATGACAAGGAGTGGTGGATGTCTTTTCTGACGCTTTCGGATGTATCCAAGCTGTATGGTGCGAACTGTGTCGTGTCGCATATGAGCCTGAGCGTTGCAAAAGGCGAATTTGTTTCGTTGCTGGGTCCGTCGGGTTGCGGCAAGACGACGACGCTGCAGATGATTGCCGGTTTCACCGAAGTCAGCAGCGGGCGCATCCTGCTTGACGGCAAGGACATTACCGACACCAAGCCCAATTCGCGTGGCCTGGGCATCGTGTTCCAGAGCTATGCGCTGTTTCCCCACATGACGGTGTTCGACAACGTCAGTTTTGGCCTGGAGATGCGCCGTGTTGACCGTGCCGAGCGCCTGGACCGCGTCAAGCGCGCGCTGGCCCTTGTGCATCTGGAGGACCTTGCCAGCCGCTATCCGCGCGAGTTGTCGGGCGGTCAGCGCCAGCGGGTGGCCCTGGCGCGGGCGCTGGTGATCGAGCCGGCCGTGCTGCTGCTCGATGAGCCGCTGTCGAATCTGGATGCCAAGTTGCGTGAGGAGATGCAGTTCGAGTTGCGCCAGATCCAGCGCAAGGTCGGCACCACCACTATCATGGTCACGCACGACCAGACCGAGGCGATGTCAATCAGCGACCGCGTGGTCGTGATGCAGGCCGGCCACGTGACGCAGATCGACGCGCCGTTCAAGCTCTACGAGCAGCCGCAGACGCGCTTTATCTCCAGCTTTGTCGGCAAGGCCAATCTTCTGACGGGCCGGGTCGCGCTGGCCGGTGCGCGTGCGCGGATCGATCTGGGCGCGCTGCAGGTTGATGTGGATGGCGCCGGCCTGAGCCAGGGCGCCGAAGTGGTGCTGAGCCTGCGGCCGGAAAAGATCAGCTTTGTTCCGGCCGGCAAGGGCCAACTCGATGGCGTGGTCACGGCGCGCTTCTTCCTCGGCAGCCAGTGGCTCTACCACGTCACGACGGCGCTGGGCCAGTTGCAGGTGGTGTGCCCGAACGGTGACGTGCTGCCGCCCGAGGAACAGAGCGCTACCGGTCTGGCCTGGGACGCCAACTCCATGCGCGTGCTGTCATGAAACTGGGCCCTTACACCGCACCCTGGGCCTTGTCAGCACCCGCCATGCTGCTGTTCGGCTGTCTGCTGCTGGTACCGCTGGGCCTGACGGCGGTGCTGTCTTTCAACGTTTTCGATTACACGACCGGCGTCAAGAATGAATTCACGCTGGCGCATTACCTGGCCGTGCTGGGCGACGAGTATTACTACGGCATCTTCTGGCGCACCTTCTGGATCTCGGGGTTGACGACGCTGATATGCCTTGTTGTTGGCGCGCCCGAGGCCTATGTGCTCAGCCGCATGGGCAATCCCTGGCGCTCGATTTTCCTGCTGATCGTGCTGGCGCCGCTGCTGGTGTCGGTGGTGGTGCGCGCCTTTGGCTGGAGCATGCTGCTGGGCCCGCAGGGCGTGGTCAACCATGCGTTGCAGGCGCTGGGGCTGGGGCCGGTGCGCATTCTGTACACCGAGTGGGCGGTGGTCATCGCCCTGGTGCATGTGATGCTGCCCTTCATGGTGATTCCGGTCTGGACCTCGCTGCAAAAACTCGACGCCGCGGTTGAGAACGCCGCGCTGTCGCTGTCGGCCTCGCATTTCACGACGCTGCGGCGCATCGTGCTGCCGCAGGTGCTGCCGGGCATTCTGTCGGGCAGCCTGATTGTCTTCGGGCTCAGCGCCAGCGCCTTTGCGATTCCGGGACTGCTGGGCGGGCGCCGGCTCAAGATGGTGGCCACCGTGGTTTATGACGAGTACCTGCACGAACTCAACTGGCCATTGGGAGCGGCGCTGGCCCTGATCCTGCTGGCGGCGAATCTGCTCGTGATGCTGAGCTACAACCGCGTGCTTGAAGGCCGCTACAAGAAGTCGCTGGGCTAGCCATGTCAAAGAACGGACCCCTGGCACTGCTGTTCAATGCGCTGGTCATCAGTTTCATGCTGGCGCCGCTGTTGATCGTCTGCGTCGTCGCCTTCACGCCCGCCAACACCCTGACGATACCGACCACCTCGTTTTCACTGCGCTGGTTCAAGGCGGTGTTCGCGCATCCGGATTTCGTGACTTCGTTCTGGAACAGCCTGTGGCTGGCCCTGTCGTCGGCCACGCTGGCAACGCTGATTGCCATTCCCGCCGGTCTGGCGCTGACGCGTTTCAATTTTGCCGGGCGTGAGGCCCTGAACGCGCTGTTTCTGTCACCGCTGATCATTCCGCATCTGGTGCTGGGCGTGGCGATGCTGCGCCTGTTTTCGCTGATCGGTGCCACCGGCAGTTTTTTCTGGTTGGTGCTGGCCCATGTGGTGGTGATCACGCCCTACGTTCTGCGCCTGGTGGTGGCGGCGTCCGTCGGCGCAGACCGCAGTTGCGAGCAGGCTGCGCTCTCACTCGGTGCCAGTGGTGCCACAGTCTTTCGCCGTGTCACCCTGCCCATGATCCTGCCGGGTGTCACAGGCGGCTGGTTGCTCGCGTTCATCAACAGTTTTGACGAGGTGACGATGTCGATCTTCGTTACTTCACCCGCCACGGTGACCTTGCCGGTGCGCATGTACATGTACGCGACCGAGTCGGTTGATCCGCTGATGGCCGCGGCCTCCGCCCTGATGGTGGCCTTTACCGCCGCTGTCATGGTGCTGCTGGACCGGCTCTACGGCCTGGACAAGATTCTGGTGGGAGAAAAATGAGCGAAGCCCTTGAGAGCCCGGCACTGTTCCAGCGGCTGGGCGAGAGCGGGCGCGAGCCGATCAGCTTCACGCTCGATGGCCAACTGCTGCAGGCGCTGCAGGGGGACACCATCATGACAGCGGTGTTGACCCAGCAAAGCCAGTTGCGCCAGTCAGAATTCAGCGCCAGCGCGCGCGCCGGCTTTTGCCTGATGGGCGCTTGCCAGGATTGCTGGATAGTCAGCGAGTCCGGCCAGCGCTACCGGTCCTGTTCGACCCTGCTCGTGCCCGGCATGCGCCTGCTCACGCAGGTGGAGGGCGGCGCTTGAGCAGCGCTGCGCCAGCCGTTATTGTGGGCGCCGGTCCGGCCGGGATTCGAGCCGCGCAGACCCTGGTGCGCCATGGTCTGCGCCCGGTTTTGCTGGATGAAGCCGCCGCCTGCGGTGGCCAGATCTACCGTCAGCCGCCGGCCAACTTTCAGCGCAGCGGCAAAGAACGCTATGGTTTTGAAGCCGGGCGCGCCGCGTCGGTTCATGAGGCCATGCGCGCCATCCAGGACAGTGTGGACTACCGCAACGAAACCCTGGTCTGGAATGCCGAAGGCGGCCAACTCGATCTGCTGCGGGGGAGCAGGACTTCAACCCTGGCCTATTCGCAGCTGATCGTCGCCACCGGCGCGACCGACCGCGTGCTGCCGTTTCCGGGCTGGACCACACCCGGCGTCTACAGTCTGGGCGGGGCCCAGGTGGCGCTCAAGTTTCAGGCCTGCAGTGTTGGCGAACGCGTGGTCTTCATGGGCACCGGGCCCTTGCTCTACCTGGTGGCCTACCAGTATGCAAAGGCCGGCGCCAAGGTGTTGGCGGTGCTCGACAGTGCGCGTCTGGGCGACCAGATCGCCGCCTTGCCGGCGCTTCTGCGCCAGCCCGCATTGCTGGCCAAAGGCCTGTATTACATGGCCTGGCTGCGCACCCACGGTGTGCGCCTGCACGATGGCGTGCAAGCGTTGCGCGCAGGAGGGCAGACGCGGGTGACGGCCTTCGAATGGTCTGATGCCCATGGTCAGCACAGCCTGGCTTGCGATGCCATCGCTTTTGGCTACGGTCTGCGTTCAGAGACGCAATTGGCGGACATCCTGGGTTGCCGCTTTGGTTTCGACGCGCTGCAACGCGCCTGGTTGCCCGAGCGCGACGCTGCCGGGCGTGCCAGTGTCAGCGGTGTTTACCTGGCCGGCGATGGCGCTGGCATCCTGGGCGCCGATGCGGCCGAGTTGGCGGGTGAGCGCGCCGCGCTGGCGCTGCTGGAAGATCGCGCTATTGCGCTTGACCCGGCGGCGCAAGCGCGCGCTGCGCTGCTCGAATCAAAACTGGCACGCCAGCGCCGTTTGCGCGTGGGTTTGGAGCGCGCCTTTCCCTTGCCCAGGGCCTGGGCGGCGCAGGCAGCGGACGATCTGGTGATCTGCCGCTGCGAGGAAGTCACGGCCGGTGACTTGCGTGCCGCAGCCCGATCTGGCGGCGCGACCGAACTCAACCGGCTCAAGGCCTTGTCGCGGGTCGGCATGGGGCGTTGTCAGGGGCGCATGTGTGCGGCAGCAGCGGCGGAGATTCTGGCGCAATGCACGGCGCAGCCGATCGCGCTGACCGGCCGGCTGCGGGCGCAGGCGCCGATCAAGCCGATCCCGTTCGCACTGGTCGAACCCAAGGCGTCGGCATGACACAGCCCCTGCGCAGCGACGTGGCGATCGTGGGCGGCGGCATCGTGGGTGCATCCGCGGCGCTGGCGCTGCGCCGCATGGGCTTGTCGGTCACTGTGCTGGAACGCGACTTTTGTGGCTCGCGCTCCAGCGGTGTCAACTATGGCGGCGTGCGCCGGCAGGGTCGCTCGCTGGCGCAACTGCCACTGGCCCAGCGCGCGCACGGCATCTGGGGACGTTTGTCCGAATGGACCGGCCACTCGGGCGAGTACATCCGCAGCGGGCACCTGAAGATTGCGCGCAGCGATGCCGATCTGGCCTCGCTGGAAGCCTACCGCGAACGCAGCCGGGGTTTCGGCATGGACTTGCAGATGCTGGGCGCCGCCGCGCTGCGCGAGCGCTATCCCTGGTTGGGTCCGCGTGCCGTTGGCGGCTCCCTGTGTCCGCAGGACGGGCACGCCAATCCGCGTCTGGTATCGCCCGCCATCGCGCGCGCTGCGCTGCGGCTGGGCGCGATCATCCACGAGCAATGCCGGGTCGAACACATCGCGCACGACGGCAATCACTTTGTGCTGTCAAGCGCCACCGGCCTGCAACTGCGTGCGCCGTTCTTGCTGAACTGCGCGGGTGCCTGGTCTGGTGCCATCGCCGCGCAATTTGGCGAACCGGTGCCTATGGTGCCGGCGCACCCGGTGATGGCGGTGACGGAGCCGCTGCCCCTGTTCATGAACCTGAGCCTGGGGGTCGAGGGCGGTGGCATTTACGCGCGCCAGGCAGTGCGCGGCAATTGCGTGATTGGCGGCTCGCGCGGCTTTGCGCTGGACGCCGAGCGCGCCCGTCCGAGCCGTGATGCGATCGCGATGGTGCTGGCGCAGACGGTGGAATTGCTGCCCAAGCTGCGCCACGCCCACATCATCCGCAGCTGGAGCGGCACCGAAGGTTATCTGCCCGACCATGAGCCGGTCATCGGTCCGAGCGCGACACGCCCTGGCCTGATTCATGGTTTTGGTTTTGCCGGCTCCGGCTTTCAAACCGGACCGGCGGTTGGCGAAGTGCTGGCCGAGCTGGTGCGTGACGGTGCCAGCAGCACACCGATTGCCGAGTTTTCAATTTCGCGCTTTTCCCGTGTTCTTTCACCCGCTACTTCAATCTAAAGGAGATTTTCATGAAACACTGTTCTTCCATTTTCAAGACGGCACGTCCTGCGGCGCTGCCGCTCGCCATTGCAGCCCTGGCCTTGACGGCGGGGCTCGCCAGTGCGCAAACCAAGACCCTGTACATCGGCATGAATGGCGGGGCCATGGAGAAGACCTGGACCGAAAACGTGTTCCCCGCGTTCGAGAAGGCCAACAACGTCAAGGTGGTGGTGGTGCCCGGTGGCTCGGCCGACATCCTGGCCAAGGCGCAGGCGAACAAGGACAAACCGCAGATGCACGTGATGTTTCTCGACGACGGCGTGATGGTCCGCGCCATTGGCATGGGGCTGTGCGAAAAGATGAAGCCGAGTGCGGCCTTGAATGAGGTCTTCCCGACGGCGCGCTTTAAGGGTGACATGGCAACCGGCGTCACCATGGGCATGACCGGACTGGCCTACAACAAGAAGATGTTCACGGAAAGAGGCTGGGCGCCACCGACATCCTGGATGGACCTGGCCGATCCGAAATTCAAGGGCAAGGTGGTGTTCCAGTCGCTTTCCTCATCGACCTTTGGCCTGCATGGTTTCCTGATGTTCAACCGCATCAAGGGCGGCACCGACAGCAACGTCGAGCCTGGCTTCAACGCCTGGAAGACCAGCGTGGGTCCGAACGTTCTCGAATACATTCCGAGTTCGGCCAAGCTCTCCGAAATGCTGCAGACCGGCGAGGCCGCGATTGCGCCGCTGACACCGACGTCAGTCGCGACCCTGCAGGAAAAAGGCATTGCGGTCGAATACGCGCAACCCAAGGAAGGCTCGGTGGTGCTGATGGTGGGCGAGTGCGTGATTGCCAACAACAGCGAACCGGTGCTGGCGCAGAAGCTGGCCGAATACCTGCTGACGGCCGAGGCCCAGGCGGCTGGTCTGCAGCATGGCAACCAGATTCCATCGAACCCGAAAGCGCCAGCCATTGGTGACGATGCCAAGCTCAAGCTCAAGCAGTTCGGCGAATACATGAAGACCGCCGTGGTGGTGGACTGGAACGCCATCAACGAGAATCGTCCGGCGTGGAACGCGCGCTGGAACCGGATCATTGAACGCTAAAGACTGACCATGACTTACTGCACCGAAATCAAAACCCTTTTCGAGACCCTGGGCCTTGCCGCTCCGACTGACAGCGCGGGCGGCATCGCGGTCCACACGCCGATCGATGGCAGCCTGCTGGCGCGTGTGGCGCCCAGCACCGACGCACAGGTCGGCGCCGCCATCGCGCGTGCGCAGGCCCGTGCCTTGAGCTGGCGCGATTCTCCGGCGCCCAAGCGCGGCGATCTGGTGCGCGCCTTTGGCGAAGCCGTGCGGCGCCACAAGCAGCCGCTGGGCCGCTTGATCTCGCTTGAGACCGGCAAGATCGTGCAAGAGGGTTTGGGTGAGGTGCAGGAGGTGGTGGACATCTGCGAGTTTGCCGTCGGTCTGTCGCGCCAACTCTACGGCCTGAGCATTGCCAGCGAGCGCGCCGAACACAAGTTGCTCGAGACCTGGCATCCGCTGGGTGTGGTGGGCATTATTTCGGCCTTCAACTTTCCGATGGCTGTCTTTGCCTGGAACGCGGCGCTGGCGCTGGTCTGCGGCAACACGCTGGTCTGGAAACCGTCCGAGAAAGCGCCCTTGTCCGCACTCGCGCTCTCGGGCCTGCTGCTGCAGACCTCCACAGAGCTGGGCCTGGAGGCCGAAGGCCTGTCCGAACTGCTGATCGGAGAGCGTGCGGTGGGCGAGGCGCTGGTCGCCCATCCGGCGGTCAAACTGGTCAGCGCCACGGGCTCGACCACCATGGGGCGCGCGGTCGGCATCGCCTGCGCTGCGCAGTTCAAGCGTTCACTGCTTGAGCTGGGTGGCAACAATGCAGCCATCGTTTGCCCCTCGTCCAATCTGGAACTGGTGGTGCGCGGTGTCGCGTTCTCGGCGGCGGGAACCGCCGGACAGCGCTGCACCAGCCTGCGCCGCCTGATCGTGCACCGTTCGATCTACGCGGCGCTGGTAGCCGCCCTGGTGCGCGTCTTTGAACGCCTGCCGGTCGGTGATCCGCTGGCCGATGGCACGCTGGTGGGACCGCTGATCGACCAGCGCGCTTTTGACGCCATGCAGCAGGCATTGAAGGGTGCGCGCGATGCCGGTGCGCAAGTTCATTTTGGAGACCGTGAGGCGGTGGGTGAGGCGGCGGCGTTCTACGTGCGCCCGGCCATCGTTGAACTGGCAACGCAAAGCGGACCGATGTTGCAGGAAACCTTTGCACCGATCCTGTATGTCGTGCCGTACGACAGTTTCGATGAGGCCATCGCCATCAACAACGCCGTCAGTCATGGTCTGTCGTCGGCGGTCTTCACGCAGGACCTGCGCGAAGCCGAAGTATTCACCTCGGCGCGCGGCTCGGACTGCGGCATTGCCAACGTCAACATCGGCACCAGCGGCGCCGAGATCGGTGGCGCTTTTGGTGGCGAGAAAGAAACCGGCGGTGGCCGGGAATCCGGCTCCGACGCCTGGAAAGCCTATATGCGCCGGGCCACCAACACCATCAACTACGGCAGCAGCTTGCCGCTGGCGCAGGGGATCAGGTTTGAGGTGTAAGGCCTTGTGGGAAAGACCACGCGAGATGTCAGGTGCGTGACGCTGCCCACAGCGCCACGCTCTGAATCCCCGCCACCGTCAGCAGCAACGAACCAAACAGGTGCAGCGCGGCAGTGCCAAAGGCCAGGGCGTAGCGCTGCTGGCCGAGCATGCTGACCACTTCGGCTGAGAAACTGGAGAAGGTGGTCAGTGCGCCCAGAAAACCGGTGACCAGGGCCAGGCGCCAGACCGGGTCCAGATCGGGCAGACCTTGAAAAACCGCGACGCAAACACCGACCAGGTAGCCACCGATCAGATTGGCCGCTAGCGTTCCCAAAGGAATGACTGCGCCTGGATTGAGCCACAGGCCCAGGCCCCAGCGCAGCAAGGCGCCAAGGCAGGCACCGATACAGATGGCAATGACAGAAATCATGATGCCGCCATCATAAGGGTGACGCGTGCTTACATCTTGGACGGCAACCAGGTCGCCATCTGCGGAAAGAACCAGAGCAGCAACACCATCGCGCACATCAGGAAAAAGAAGGGCAGGGTGACGCGGGCAATGTAGGTAATTTCCTTCTTGGTCATGCCTTGCAGCACGAACAGGTTGAAGCCGACCGGCGGCGTAATCTGCGCCATCTCGACCACGATCACGATGAAGATGCCAAACCAGAGCAGGTCAATATGCGCTGCTTGCACGGTCGGCAGCAGCACGCCCATGGTCAGCACCACCATTGAGATACCGTCGAGAAAGCAGCCCAGGATGGCGTAGAACACGGTCAGCGCCAGGATCAGCATAAAGGGGCTCAGGCCCAGTGAGGTGACGTACTCGGCCAGATGGCGCGGCAGGCCGATGTAGCCCATGCTCAGCGTCAGAAAGGCTGCGCCGGCCAGGATCAGCGCGATCATGCAGTAAAGGCGCGTCGCGCCCATCAGGGCTTCCTTGAAGTTCGACCAGTTGAGCGACCCCTGAACCGCCGACAGCACAAAAGAACCGATGACGCCAACCGCGGCGGCTTCGGTTGCCGTGGCAACGCCGGCGTAGATACTGCCGAGTACGGCGCTGATCAGGCCGACTACAGGGATCAGGTGCCGTGATTCATACAGCCTCTGCGCCATGGTAAACGTTTCGGTGGTGGGCGGAATCTTGTCCGGGTGGCGCAGCGACCAGAAGATGATGTAGCCGCTGAACATCGAGGCCAGTATCAGGCCCGGCAAAATGCCGGCGACAAACAGTTGCGAGATCGAGACTTCGGCGCTGACGCCGTACACGATCATGATGATGGACGGCGGAATCAGAAGGCCCAGCGTGCCGGCACCGGCGAGTGAGCCGATGATCTGGTCCTGCGGGTAGCCGCGCCGCGTCAACTCCGGCAGCGTCATCTTGCCGATGGTGGCGCAGGTGGCGGCACTCGAGCCCGAGACCGCGGCAAAAATGGTGCAGCCGATGATGTTGGTGTGCAGCAGGCGACCGGGGAGCCAATTGACCCAGGGCGCCAGGCCCTTGAACATACTCTCGGAGAGTTTGGTGCGAAACAGGATCTCGCCCATCCAGATGAACAGCGGCAACGCGGTCAGGGTCCAACTGGATGAAGAACCCCAAATCGTCAAGGCCATGGCTTCGCCGGCCGGGCGGCTGGAGAACAGCTCCATCGCAATCCAGGCAACACCGGTCAGGGACAGGCCAATCCAGACGCCGCTGCCCAGAATCACGAACAGTGAGCCGATCAACAGCCCGGTAACAGCAAGTTCACTCATGAAATTTCACTTCCGGTTATTCGTTGTGCAGGGCTTCTTCGCTGTCGAGCGTGACGCGTTGGCCGAGGAATTCGAGCACCAGCTCGTCGATGAAGGCGATCAGCAATACCAGCGCACCGAGCGCCATGCCGAGCTGTGGCAGCCACAGCGGTGTGGCGTCGTTGCCGGTCGAGATGTCGTTGAAGTCCCAGGACTGGTAGGACAGCTTGATCGCGTAAAAACAGAACAAACCTGACAGCAGAACGGCCGCGCTCAGACTCCACAGCTCCAGCACCTTCTTGGCGCGTGCCGGAACAGCGTTGAGCAGCAACGTAACCCGGATGTGTTCGTTCTTTTTGAGTGTGTGCGCCAGTGCCAGAAAGCCGGCCGCTGCCATGCAGTAGCCAGCGTACATGTCGGTGCCACGAAAGTTGATCGTGACATAGCGGTCGATCATGCCCAGCACCACCATCAGCAGCGTGCCGACCATCATCAAGGCTGCGGCCCAGGCTGCGCCGTCATAGAGTTTGTTCAAGCTTTTTCTGATCATGGGTGGATGCTCTGTTTAACGTAGGAACGGCGTCATTGCGGGCTTGACCCGCAATCCATGGATGCCGGATCAAGTCCGGCATGACAAACAGGGGAATTATTTGCCGCGATAGGCCTTGATGATGGCTTGGCCATCCGGACCAGCCTTCTTTTCCCAGTCGGCCAGCATGATGTTGCCCACCTGCTTCAGGTCAGCGGCCAGCTTGGCGCTGGGTGGCAAGATCTTCATGCCCTTCTTGGCGAGTTCGGTCTTGTACCACTCGTTTTTCTCGGCGCTGAGTTTCCAGCCACGGGTTTCGGCATCGGCCGCGGCCTTCACGACAGCAGCCTGCGTCGCGGCGTCGAGTGCGTTGAAAGCCTTCAGGTTGACGATGATGGCGTTCTTGGGCAGCCAGGCCTGGGTGTCGTACCAGTATTTGACCGACTCATAGATCTTGCTGTCATAGCCCGTTGAGCCCGAACTCATCATGCTGTCAACGACGCCGGTGGCAAAGGCCTGGCTGACTTCGGCCGCCTGGATCGTCACCGGCTGCGCGCCGATGAGGGACGCGATGGTGGAAGTGGCCGGGCTGTAGGCGCGCCACTTGACGCCGCGCATGTCGGCAACCGACGAAATCTCTTTCTTCACATACAGGCCTTGCGGTGGCCAGGCCACGGTGTAGAGCAGCTTCATGCCCTGCGCGCCCAGCAGTTTGTCGAGCACCGGTTTTTGCGCCTTGTAGAGCTTCAGGCTGTCGGCAAAACTGCTGGCCAGAAAGGGAATGCCGTCGGCGCCGTAGATCGGATTCTCATTTTCGAAATTCACCAGCAGCACTTCACCGATCTGGGCCTGGTTGCCCTGCACGGCGCGCTTGATTTCGGTGGCCTTGAAGAGCGAGGCATTGGCGTGCACCGTGATCTTGAGTTTGCCGCCGGTGGCCTTCTCCACGTCACTGGCGAATTGCGCGATGTTTTCAGTGTGGAAATTGTTGGCAGGATAGGCGGTGGGAAGATCCCATTTGGTTTGGGCAAAGGCGCTGCCGCTGATGCTCAACACGGCGGCAATGGCTGCAAGTTGGTATTTCATGAAAGCTCCGGAAGGTGAGAGTTGTGTGTACCCCGAGCATAGACGCAAAATTCGCGCCAGTTGCCTCGGACATACCCTGAAAGTGGGGTGCGTGACACGCAGGTGACGCTTCATGGGCGCGTCAGTTCCAGCCAGGCGCGCTGCGCAGCCAGTGCCGCTTCCATCTGCACGCGGTGCGCAAAACAGAAGTCCTCACCGGTTATGGTTTCGTCCGGAAACTCGGTGATCAGGGTGACCGGCGCACCACGATGGTTTGTTTGCGTCTGGCTGCAGGCGCAGCCATGCAGGATTTCAAACGGCAGTTCCCCCGCGTGCTGCTCGTAGAGCGCCATCTGGCGCGCGTTGTAGGCAAGCAGGCCCGGAATTTTGGAGACGGCCGCGCTGACGGCTTCGAGCATGGCGCGTCCTTCCGTATGCCAGCCCGCATGGTGGCGCAGGATCAGGAAGAAGCCTTTGGGGATGGTCCACAGGCCGAAGCCGCGTGGCACGTAGCCAGAGAGCGGGCGTGTCCATTCGTGGGCCGGGTAGCCGTGCAGATTGATGTGCAACTGGGCGCCAGAGAGGGCTAGCGCCTGCTCGCGCGCGGCGCGCTCATAGAGAGGCGCCAGCTCACGGTATTCGATGTCGTCGCCGAGTGCGCTGTAGCGCGCCGCATGCTGCATGTGATGCGGATGCCGGGTGCAGAGCTCGCGGTGCAGCGCATAGCCATCGGGGTTTTCCAGCGCGATCAGGGCGAAGTGGGGCGCGCCGCTGGCCAGCAGTGTTTGTGCCGCGCGCAATGCGCCGACCACGCCGGAGGTCTCGTTGGCATGCTGGCCACCGCTGATCAGCACGGCCGGGCCCGGTCCGGCGTGGTACAGCCCCGTCACTTCGCGCCCCTGGCGGCTCAGGGCGGCAAAGCGCTGGCCGCCCATGGCGCGCATTTCGGCGGCAATGCGCTGTGGCTCGGGCGCCTGTGCGATGGCTTCCAGGGTTTGCGGCAAACCCTGAAGCGCCGGCACGATGGCGTCCTGCGCCGCCACGTCAAAGCGCTTGAGGCTGATGCACAGTTGGGTCGTGTCGGCGCTGGCGCGCACGTCGGGCACGATCTGCCCAGGCTGCAGGCGGCGGTCGCTTTCGGGGCGTCCGGAGCGCTTCTGGAAGATTTCCAGCAGCGAGAAGTAAATGTCCTCGTGCAGCGCTTCATAGCTGCTGATGCACTCGTGGCCCAGCGCCAGCTGCTGCTCGAAGCCGGGCAGGTCAACGCGGATGTCGAGTCGTTCGAAGTACGGCTCCTGCGCCGGCCAGTTGTGCTGCGCCACGGTTTGCACGATGCGCTCAAAGACCTGTTCGTAGTTGGTCTGGCAGGCGCTGTCCAGGCGCGCCGCCGCGTCGCCCGCTCGCGTGGCCCGCAGCCAACCGGTGGGCGAGAGCAGGGTGGCGCCGATCGGGTCAAGGTGGCTGCGGTTCGGTGCAAAGACCGTGGCCTGCAAAGTCGACCCATCGCGCCGTGTGAGCGCGAGTTGGTAGTGCAAGGCGTCCGAGCCGGCAACAAACTCAAGCGCACAGTCGCTCAGCAGGGCCGCCAGCGGGTAGGCTTCGAGCAAAAAGCGGCCCTGCGCTGCCTGCGGATGAACCGGGTAGCGGATCGTCACGGCCGCCAGGGTGCTGCAATCGATCTCTTCCAGAAAGTAGTGCAGCAGGGGCTTGTAGGCGCAGCGCAGCTTCGCCTGCACGCCGGCTCTTGCCAGACGCTGTTCGGCGGCGCGGCGCACCGCTGCGCCTTCGAACAACCAGCCCTCGACCTTGGCACCGCGCCACTGTGCTTGCTCGAATTGCGCGACCCATTCGTCGAGCGTGCGCGCCAGGCTCAGTTCCAGCAGCGTGCTTGTGTTCATCAGAGCTTTCCGGTCGGGTCAATGCGGTCGCGCAGCCAGTCACCGAGCAGGTTCAAGCCCAGCACGGTCAGCATGATGGCCACACCGGGGAAGACGCTGACCCACCAGGCGGTCTGCATATAGGTGCGCCCGTCGGCCAGCATGCCGCCCCAGCTTGGAATCAGGGGGTCAACGCCGAGGCCGAGAAAGGTCAGGCTGCTCTCGAGCAGGATGTTGTTGGCCACGTTGAGCGTCATCAGGATGATGACCGGCCCCAGCACATTGGGCAGGATGTGGTGGCGGATCATGGCCAGGTCGCGCACGCCAAAGGCACGCGCCGCCTGCACGAACTCGCGCTCGCGCACTGACAGCACCATGCCGCGCACCAGCCGTGCGTACTGCACCCACTGCGCGACCATCATGAACAGGATGATGTTGCCCAAGCCGCCACCCAGGATCGAGATGAAGGTCAGCGCCACCAGGATGAAGGGCAGGGCCAGTTGCACGTCAACACAGCGCATCAGCAGCATGTCCCAGAAACCCCGGTAGTAACCGGCGATCAGGCCGATCACGATGCCCAGCGCCGAGGCGCCCAGCACCGAGACAAAGCCGACCATGAGCGAGATGCGCCCGCCCACCAGCACGCGCGCCAGCACGTCGCGCCCCAGCGGATCGGTGCCCAGAGGATGGGCCCATGTGAGGAAGGGTTCGGTCAGGCGTGCGCTCAGGTCCATCAGCGAGCCGCGGTCCGGAAACAGCCAGACCGATAGCAGCACCAGCGCCAGCATGAGGCCGGTGAGCAGGGCGCCCAGAACGAATTCAAGCGAGCGCCACTGCATCGGGCGTGATGCAAGGGCGGGCGCGGAGCTTGGCAAGCTGTTCATTTGCTGCGAATGCGTGGATCGACCAGGCCGTAGGCAATGTCGACCAGCAGGTTGACTGCCACGATGATGATGGACAGCACCGTCACCGTGCCCTGCAGAACCGGGTAGTCGCGGCTGGCGATGGCGTCGAAGGCGAGTGTGCCCAGCCCCGGCCAGTTGAAGACTTTCTCAACCACCACCAGGCCACCGATCAGGTTGCCGAATTGCAGGCCGATGTAGGTGATCAGTGGAATGGCGCAGTTGCGCAGCGCGTGCTTGTAGAGCACGACGCGGTCTCTCAGCCCCTTGCTGCGCGCCACCATGATGTACTGGGCCGAGAGCGTCTCCAGCATCGCCGTGCGCACCAGGCGCACGTTGGTGGCCGACAGGATGATGGCCATGGTCAGCGCCGGCATGATCAGGCTGATGGGGCCGTCCCAGCCCGAAGGCGGCAGCAGCGGGAAGGTGATCGAAAGCAGCAGCACCAGCATGATGGCAAGCCAGAAGTTCGGAAACGACAGGCCCACCAGCGAGATGATGCGGATCAACTGATCGACCCCTTTGCCCTTCTTGACGGCGGCCTGTATGCCCAGCGGCACCGACACCAGCACCGACAGCAGCAGGGAAACAAAGGCCAGCGCCAGTGTGGCCGGCAAGGCGTCGGAGAGCAGACGAACCACCGGTGTGCCGCCCATGAAGCTGCGACCGAAGTCGCCGACCAGAAGGCCGCGCACGAACTCGGCGTACTGCACCAGAAACGGACGGTCCAGGCCCAGACCCTGGCGGATGTTTTGCAGGTCCTGCTCGGTCACGCTGCCGGCGCCCTGGCTCAGCATGAGCGCCGGGTCGCCCGACAGGCGCACCGCATACGACACCAGCAGGGTCACCACCAGCACGACGAAGAGCGCCTGCAGCAGCCGCTTGATCAGGAATTCAGCCATGCGTCCGTTCGTCCTTCAAACAGCTGCTTCAGTCAACCGTGGCGTCAACAAAGCGGAAACGACCGTCGGCCGGCAGTGCCAGGTTTTTGGCGCGCTTGTTCAGGCCATAGATCGTGTTCAGGCTGTAGAGCGGCATTTCCAGCGCCTGGTCGGCCACGTAGCGGCTGATCTCCTGCAAGGTCGATTTACGCGCAACCTGGTCCCAGGTGTTGCGCTGGATGTGCAGCAGGGCGTTGAGCTTGGCATCGTCGTCAAACGGATTCCAGCGCTGCTTGGTGTAGTACATGGCGTAAGCGGTGTTGTCGTAGTCGAAGGTCCAGCCGCCCCACTGGTTTTGCCACATCTCGCCGGTCTTGCCATTCGGGATGATGTCGTTGAGCAGCACATTGGTTTCATAGGGCTTGAGCGCGACGCTGACGCCGACGGCCTGCAGGTAACCGGCCACGGCCTGCGCCACTTCGCGGAAGTTGCTGTCGGGGCCACGGAAGTCGAGCTGGATCTGCGCGCCGGGCTTGACGCCGGCCTTTTGCAGCATGGCTTTGGCTTGGGTGGGGTTGTAGGGCAGGGGCTTGAGGGCCGGGTCATTACCAAACGAGAGCGTGCCCTGGAAGCTGGCAATCGGCTTGGCGTGTCCGAGCAGAATGGTCTTGATGATGGCGTCGCGGTCCACCGCCATGGTCAGCGCTTTGCGCACCTCGCGGTCCTTCATGATGCCGCGCTGCGTGTTGTAGCGCAGGGCCAGCGCCACCGGGCCGTCAACGCTGACGACTGCCAGCTTGCTGTCCTTCTTGAGCGTTTCGATCATCGCCAGCGGAATCTGGTTGGCAACGTCGATTCGGCCGGCCTGCAGTTCGGCGGCCTGCGTCGCCGGCTCGCTGATAAAGCGGTAGACAAGCTGGTCAAGCTTGGGCGCGCCGCCCCAGTAGCCTGCGTTGCGCTCGAATGAGGCGCTGACCTTGGGCTTGTATTCCGTGAACTTGAAGGGGCCGGTGCCGACCGGGTTCATGCCGAAGAACTGGCTGCCCTTTTCCTTGATGTACTTGGGCGGCACGATCATGGCGCCGTAGCCGGCGAGCTTGGTCAAGAGCACTGGGTCCGGGCTTTTGAGCACGAAGTCGACGGTGGTCGGGTTGACCACCACCACCTTGTCGATCGAGGTGTAGTTCGATTGTTGCGGGCCCTTCTTGCCCTCATCGCCCAGCAGTCGGTCAAACGTGAACTTGACGGCTTCGGCGTCGAAGGGTTCGCCGTTGTGGAACTTCACGTTGGCACGCAGGGTGAAGCGCAACTTGCTGTTCTTCTCGATGAACTCCCACTTGGTGGCCAGACCCGGCACCAGCTTCATGTCGGGTGTGCGCATGATCAGGCCGTCGAACACCTGGCCGCCGACGGCGCCCCAGGACACCAGAAAGGTGGCAATCGGGTCCCAGTTGCCAGGGTCCTGGTGCAGGGCGACGGTGAGCGTCCCGGCGGCATGGGTGCCGGTGCTGGCCAGACCGGCGAGCGCCAGTGTGGTGCTGGCAAGGAAAGACTTGAATTTCATGGGGCTTCTCCTGGGTAAAAAATTTGAGATATCAGGCCGCGGCTTGCGCCACCCGGTGGCCTGGGTTGACTTCGATAAACCGGTGGATGACGGGCTCATTGCCAACCTTGCGCACCGGGCTGGGTATTTCGCCCTGGATCAGGCGCGGGTCGATCAGGCGGCCCGGCTCGGCGACCGGCACGGCTGCCAGCAGCTTGCGTGTGTACGGATGCTGCGGATTCTCGAAGATGTCCTGGCGAGCGCCGATCTCCACGATCTGCCCCAGGTACATGACGGCGACGCGGTGGCTGATGCGCTCGACCACCGCCATGTCGTGCGTGATGAACAGGTAGGCCAGCCCGTGCTGCGCCTGCAAGGCCATCAGCAGGTCGATGATCTGGGCCTGAATCGAGACGTCGAGCGCCGAGACCGATTCGTCCGCGATGATCAGTTTGGGCTTGCAGGCCAGGGCCCGCGCAATGCAGATGCGCTGGCGCTGCCCGCCCGAGAATTCATGTGGATAGCGCGCGCCGTGTTCCGGGCGCAGGCCGACGCTTTCGAGCAGTTCGGCCAGACGCTGCTGCACCGCTCTGGCGTCGCCCAGCAGGCTGTGCGTCATGATCGGCTCGGTGATGCTGAAGCCGACCGTCTTGCGCGGGTCGAGCGAGGCATAGGGATCCTGGAAGATGTACTGGATGTCCTGATGCAACTGGCGCCGGCCCGCTGCGCCCAGCGTGCGGATGTCCTGACCGGCAAAGCGGATCGTACCGCTGGCGGCCCTGACCAGTTGCTGCAAGGTCTTGCCGATGGTGGTCTTGCCGCTGCCCGACTCGCCGACCAGGGCCAGCGTTTGGCCGGGGTAGATCTCGAAGCTGACTTCTTCCACCGCGTGCACGCGGTGCGTGACGCGCCCAAGCAGCGTGTGCGCGATGTCGAAGCGGGTGCTGAGTTTTTCGACCGTCAGCAGCGGTGTGGTCGGGTCGACCGTGTCCTGCACCTGCTCGGCGCCGACCTCGATCAATTCATTGCCTTCGAGCAGCGTCAGCGGCATGCGCCGGGGCAGGGTCTGGCCGCGCTGGCTGCCCAGGCGTGGCACAGCCGACAACAGGGCGCGCGTATACGGGTGTTGCGGCGCCTTGAAAATCCGCTCGACCGGACCGTGTTCGACCTGGCGCCCGCGCCACATCACGACCACGTCGTCGGCCATCTGCGCCACCACACCCATGTCGTGGGTGATGAAGATCACGGCGGTGTTGAGGTCGCGTTGCAACTCGCGAATGATGTTGAGGATCTGGGCCTGAATCGTCACGTCGAGCGCAGTGGTCGGCTCGTCGGCGATCAGCAGCGCCGGCTGGCAGGACAGCGCCATGGCAATCATGGCGCGCTGGCGCATGCCGCCCGACAGCGCGTGCGGGTAGGCGTTGAGCAGGCGCGCCGCATCCGGCAGACGCACTTTTTCCAAGAGGGCCAGGGCTTGCTGGCGGGCCTGCGCCGGGCTCAGACCCTGGTGCAGGATCAGCGTCTCGGCGATCTGGTTGCCGATCGTGAAGACCGGGTTGAGCGAGGTCATCGGCTCCTGAAAGATCATGGCAATCTCGTTGCCGCGAATGGCGCGCAGGCTGTCGTCGCTGGCTTGCACCAGGTCCTGCAGGCCGCTCAGCGGTGAGCGGAACAGCACCTGGCCACTGACGATTTTTCCGTCGGTGTAGTCGGTCAGCCGCATGATGGCCTGCGCTGTCACCGATTTGCCCGAGCCCGATTCGCCGACGATGGCCAGGGTGCGCCCGGCCGTGACATCGAAGCTCAGCCCTTCAACCGCCCTGAAGCGCCCGCCCGGAACCGCGAACTCGACGCTCAGATCGCGAACGCTGAGCAGCGCGTCTGCGGCGGGCAGGTCGGACTGGCTCATGGGCGGGGTGCGTGACGAAGGTTCATTGATGTCAACAAAAAGTCGATGAATTGTAGATTAGTTACTTACAATTCCTGCTGGTTGGGTCTGTTGCTCACACTGGAGTTTGTCGATGACGAAGAAGCTAGCTGTCAAGCCGTCTGCGCCGCCGCTCCAGGCGGCGAAGGCGCCCATCGTCTCGTCGGCGCATCTGGTCTCACCGCGCAGCGCCGAAATGAGTGAGTTCGAGTTCGGTCTGATCGTGGCCGGCAACGCCTTTGAGCGCTGGGTTGCCCATTGCATGAGCGCGGCCGGCCTGAAAGACCTGATGCCGCTCGATGTGCTGGTGCTGCACCATGTGACGCACCGCGCGCGCGACAAGCGACTGGCCGACATCTGCTTCATCATGAATGTCGAAGACACGCACCTGATCAATTACTCCCTCAAGAAACTGCAGAACCTGGGCGTCGTGGTCTCGCGCAAGAGTGGCAAGGATGTGACTTATGCCGCAACCGAACTCGGGCGCCAGTATGTCGAGCGCTACCGCGCCATCCGCGAGTCCTGCCTGATCAATGCCTTGAACGCCGACGACGCGCTCAACCGTGACATTGGTGAACTGGCGCGCTTGCTGCGTCTGCTCTCGGGCATCTACGACCAGGCCGCGCGTTCGGCCGCCAGCCTGTAGCGCGCGGACTGAACGCATGTCGTTTCTCGGCGTTTTGATGCTCGATACGCGTTTTGTGCGACCGCTGGGCGACATCGGCAATGCGGAGACTTTTGCGCGATTGCAGATACCCGTGCGCTATCGCACGGTTGGCGGCGCAAGTCCGCAGCGCGTGGTGCGCGATAGCGATCAACTGGCACTGCGGGATTTCATTGCAGCTGCGCAGGAACTGGTGGCGCAGGGTGCCACGCTGCTCGCCACCAGTTGTGGTTTTCTGGCGCGCTACCAGCGTGAGCTGCAGGCCGCTGTGCCGGTGCCGCTGCTGAGCTCGAGCCTGTTGTGGTTGACCACGCCCGAACTGGCAAAGCAGCGCTGCGCCGTTCTGACCATCGATGCGCAGGCCTTCGACGCGCGCCAGTTGGTCGGCGTTGGTGCCGACCCGGCGACGATCGTCGCAGGTGTGGCGCAAGGCTGCGAATTTCAGCGCCGCATCCTGGGCGACGCGCTTGAGATGGACCTGCGCCAGGCCGAACAGGATGTGGTCGATGGCGCATTGGCCCTGACCCGCAGTCACCCCGAAGTCAGCACACTGGTGCTTGAATGCACCAACATGCCACCCTATGCGAGTGCCGTGGCCGCGGCCACGGGCAAGCGGGTGGAACACATTGTTTCCTTGATCGAACAAAAATGGAGCGCACTCGCATGACCATGCCACCCCTGACACCCAAACGCTGGCAGTTCTGGATCGACCGTGGCGGCACTTTCACCGACGTGGTGGGCCGACGACCCGATGGCACGCTGATCACGCACAAACTGCTCAGCGAGAACCCGGAGCAGTACCGCGATGCGGCCGTGGCCGGCATCCGCCATCTGCTCGGCTTGCGTGCTGATCAGCCGGTGACACCGCAGCAGGTTGAATGCGTGAAGATGGGCACCACCGTGGCCACCAACGCGCTGCTGGAGCGCAAGGGCGAGCCGACGCTGCTGGTGACGACGCAGGGTTTTCGCGACGCGCTGCGCATCGCCTACCAGAACCGGCCGCGCATTTTTGATCGCAACATCATCCTGCCCGAGCTTCTGTACAGCGCCGTGGTGCAGGCGCAGGAGCGCGTTGGCGCACACGGCGATGTGCTGGTGCCGCTCGATGAAGCGCAGCTCAGGCGCGAATTGCAGGCGCAGTACCGGGCCGGCCTGCGCAGCGTTGCGATTGTCTTCATGCACGGTTACCGCTACACGGCGCATGAAGTGGCGGCGCGCGCGATTGCGGCCGAGGTGGGCTTCACGCAGATCAGCACCTCGCACGAAACCAGCCCGATGATGAAGTTCGTGAGCCGTGGCGACACCACGGTGGTCGACGCTTATCTGTCGCCCATCCTGCGCCGCTACGTCGAGCAGGTGGCACTCGAGATGCCGGGTGTCAAGCTGTTCTTCATGCAGTCATCCGGCGGATTGACCGATGCCCACGTCTTTGCAGGCAAGGACGCGATCCTGAGCGGCCCGGCAGGCGGCATCGTCGGCATGGCGCGCACGGCGGCCATCGCTGGCATCGACAAGGTGATCGGCTTTGACATGGGCGGCACCTCGACCGATGTCTCGCATTTCGCCGGTGAATTCGAGCGCGAGTTCGAGACCCAGGTGGCCGGCGTGCGCATGCGCGCGCCGATGATGAGCATCCACACCGTGGCCGCGGGCGGCGGCTCGATTCTGGCGTTTGACGGCGCGCGCTTTCGCGTCGGGCCGCAGAGCGCTGGCGCCAATCCGGGGCCAGCCAGCTACCGGCGTGGCGGGCCGCTGGCGGTGACCGATGCCAATGTGATGGTCGGCAAGATCGTGCCGCGTTATTTTCCCAAAGTGTTCGGCGCAGCCGCCAACGAGGCGCTCGACGATGCGGTGGTGCGCGAGAAGTTTGCGGCGCTGGCGGCACAGACCGGGCGCACAGCCGAGGATGTGGCCGAAGGCTTCATCAGCATCGCGGTGCAGCAGATGGCCAACGCCATCAAGAAGATTTCGGTGGCGCGCGGTTACGACGTGACGCGCTACACGCTGCAGTGCTTTGGCGGTGCCGGCGGCCAGCATGCCTGTCTGGTGGCCGATGCGCTGGGCATGACGCAGGTCTTTGTGCACCCGCTGGCGGGGGTGCTGTCGGCTTACGGCATGGGCCTGGCGGACCAGAGCGTGATCCGCGAGCAGGCGGTGGAACTCAAACTGGGTGCGCCAGCACTGCCGCAGATTGGCGCGCAACTGGAGCGTCTGGCGACCCAGGCGCGTGATGAACTGGTACGCCAGCAGGTCAGCCAGGGCGGCATCAGCGTACAGCGGCGCGTGCATGTGCGCTACGAGGGCAGCGACGCGGCGCTGGTCGTCGCGTATGCGCCGGTTGAAGCCGCGACGCCCGAGGCCGTGGTGGCCGCTATCGTGGCCGGCTTTGAGGCCGCCTACCGGCAGCGCTTCGCCTTTCTGATGCAGGGCAAGGCGCTGGTGGTGGAGGCGGTCTCGGTCGAAGCCGTGGTGGCTGGCGACGCGCCGGATGAGCCTTGTCATGAACTGCAGGCCTGGCGCAATCTGCGCACCTGTGGTGTCGTGCGCGAGACCGTTCCCATGTACAGCGGCGGGCGCTGGCTGCAGGCCGCGCTGTTGCTGCGCGAGGACCTGCGCCCGGGTGATTGCGTGCGTGGCCCGGCCATCATTGCCGAGCAGAATGCGACCACCGTGGTCGAGGATGGCTGGGACGCCGAGGTGACCGCGTTTGATCACCTGGCCCTGAGCCGCAGTGTGCCGCGCGCGCAGACTTTTGCCGTCGGCACCACGGTGGACCCGGTTTTGCTGGAGGTGTTCAACAACCTGTTCATGAACATCGCCGAACAGATGGGCCTGCAACTGCAGAACACCGCCTACTCGGTCAACATCAAGGAGCGTCTGGATTTCAGTTGCGCGCTGTTTGACGCCGCGGGCAACCTGATTGCGAACGCGCCGCACATGCCGGTGCACCTGGGATCGATGGGCGAGAGCATCAAGACCGTGATCCGTGAGAACGCCAACAGCATGCACAACGGCGACGTCTTCGTGCTCAACGACCCCTACCACGGCGGCACGCACCTGCCCGACATCACCGTCATCACGCCGGTGTACCTGGGTGATGCGCCGAGCTTTTATGTCGGTTCGCGCGGCCACCACGCCGACATCGGTGGCATCTCGCCCGGATCGATGCCACCCTTCTCAACCAGCATCGCGGAAGAGGGTGTGCAGATCAACAACGTCAAGCTGGTGGACCGTGGCGTGTTGCAGGAGGCCAGCATCATCGCCCTGTTGCAAAGTGGCCCATACCCTTCACGTAACCCGCAACAGAACCTGGCCGACTTGAAGGCGCAGATCGCCGCCAACGAAAAGGGCGTGCAGGAACTGCGCAAGATGGTCGAGCACTTCGGTCTGGACATGGTGCAGGCCTATATGCGCCACGTGCAGGACAACGCCGAGGAATCGGTGCGCCGTGTCATCACGCGCTTGAAGGATGGTTCATTTGCGCTGCCGCTCGATAACGGCGCCCAGATCCAGGTGGCGATCCGCGTCAACGCCGCCGAGCGCAGCGCCGTGATTGACTTCACCGGTACCTCGGCGCAGCAGAGCAACAACTTCAACGCGCCCACAGCGGTCTGCATGGCCGCCGTGCTCTACGTCTTTCGCAGCCTGGTTGATGACGACATCCCGCTCAATGCGGGTTGCCTCAAACCGCTGTCGGTCATCATCCCGGCCGGCTCCATGCTCAACCCGAATCCGCCGGCCTCGGTGGTGGCGGGCAATGTCGAGACGTCGAGCTGCATCACCAACGCGCTCTATGGCGCGCTTGGCGTGATGGCGGCGAGCCAGTGCACCATGAACAACTTCACTTTCGGCAATGCGCGTTACCAGTACTACGAGACGATCTCGGGCGGCTCTGGCGCCGGCGACGGCTTCAACGGAACCGACGTGGTGCAAACGCACATGACCAACTCGCGCCTGACCGACCCCGAGGTGCTGGAGTTCCGCTTCCCGGTGCGTCTGGACAGCTATGAGATCCGTGCCGGCTCCGGCGGCGCTGGCCACTGGCACGGCGGCAACGGCGGCGTGCGCCGCGTGCGCTTTCTCGAACCCATGACGGCCAGCATCCTGTCCAACGGTCGCGTGCATGGCGCTTTTGGCGCGGCCGGTGGCCAGCCCGGGCAGGTCGGCATCAACCGCGTGCTGCGCGCCGATGGGCCAGTGGAGGAACTGGCGCACATCGGACAAGCACAGATGCAACCGGGTGATGTGTTCGAGGTCTCCACGCCGGGTGGTGGAGGGTTTGGCACAGCGTGATCGTGGTGGCAGTGCTTTGGGCCGTCACGAATTTTTTTCTTGCCTATTGCCGCCGCAGGAATTTCGACTTTGAGGGCGGCAGGGCAGCGGAAGCGGGTCCTCGTGACCGGCGGCTTCCTGGAAGACCAGCCACAAAATTGGTATTGACCTGTACCGATCGATGGACTGGAAAGATATATCCCTCCAGCAAAAGTATTGTGACGATTGGCAAAGGTTTGTCGAACCAGCAGATCCAAAATGGTCGGCGTGACCCTTTGATCCGACGCGTATGGATGCGCTTGGTAGAGTCACGATTGGTCGGTCTATTCCATCAAGGATTACAAGGAGCGCAGGAGCACCCCCCACTTAACGCTGGTGCGCGGTTCGTGCCTTGATCTGTTCGATGAATATTTTTTGAGAGATTTTTATGAAGCAGTCGTATTTGGCATCATTCAAACCCCTTGCCAGTCTGTGTCTTTCGGGTATTGCACTGGCCGTGCTGAGCGCCTGCGGCGGCGGCTCTTCGGGCAGCGCTCCGGTGCCGCTAAACGGAACCTGCCTGGACGGTAATGTCAACAACACGGTGGGCGTTGACGACCCGTTCTATGTCAATTCATGGCACCTCAAGAACACTGGCACGACGCAGGTGGTATCGGCGTTTGATAATTTTGGTGTGGCCGGCATCGATGCCAATGTCGAGAAAGTGCACCTGGCCGGCAAGGGCTGCACTGGTAAAGGCGTGACCATTGCCATCGTTGACACCGGCATGGAGATCGGGCACGAGGACCTCAAAGGCAACGTGGTCCCCAACAAGTCCTTCAATTTTCTCGACACCAACAGAGACCCGAGTCCTAATTTGAAGCAGAGCACATTGGACCATGGCACGGGCGTGGCCGGCATCGCTGCGGCAGGTGGCTGGAACGGTATGGGCTCCAGAGGGATCGCGCCTTTTGCCTCGCTGGTGGCCTATCCAATCGTTGATCTACCGACGCTGCCGCCGTACGATACAAGCCCCTACGTTGACCCCTTGACAACAGAGAGCGATTTGGCTTACCTGGCTTTTGGCGCCAGGGCGCTGGCTGACCGCGAACACAGCGTGACAGAAAAGTTTGGCGATCGGGCCGATGCCAGCAGTATTTTCAATTACAGCGCTGGGGATGATTACGCGGCGCCTCGTCAGGTCATTGGAAAGTACTATGCCGTCTTTGAATTAACCGGAAAGTACGGCACAAAGAATCTGCGCGGTGGTCTGGGCGCCATTTATTTCCAGGCGGCTGGCAACGAATTTTCCAGTATGAAGGCGGGATTTCTGCCCAACGGGACAACACTTCCTGTGAACTGCCCAGTCACACTGAAAGCTGACGCCAGCAGCTTGGGTGGAGAGTTGTCGAATCTGGCGGGCATGTCGTGTGGCAATTCCAACCAAGAACCGGATGGAAAGCCCTACTTCTACCAGGTTGCGGCCATTCACAATACCGGCAAGGCATCCTCCTATTCAAGCGCCAGTGCCGCCAACTGGATCACCGGATTTGGAGGAGAGTTTGGAACAGAGGCGGCGGCCATCATCACCACCGACAACAGTGGCTGCGACAGCGGCACCAACAACACCAGCAACCGGCAAGGCTGGCTTGACGACTATGGCAGCAAGATCAGCAAGCTGATCGCCGACCTGTTTGGTGCAACAGGGTCCAAGGACGCCTCCTGCAAATACACCGGCACCATGAACGGAACCTCCGCCGCTACCCCGAGCGTCTCTGGGGTAGCAGCGCTAATGCTTGAGGCCAACCCCAAGCTGACCTGGCAGGACGTGGGCTACATCTTGGCCAAGACCGCACGCAAGGTGGATGACGGTATAGCCTCGGGCGTCAATGCGGTCACCTTCAAACCCACGGGCGCGACGGCCAGCTGGAACATTGAAGAATCCTGGACCAAAAATGCGGCGGGCTTCAATTTTCAGAATCGTTATGGTTTCGGTCTGGTGGACGCCTATGAAGCTGTCAAACTGGCAGCAGGCTACACGGCACCAGCGGGCAGGCGTGCAGCAGCGCTGATCGCAAGCGCAAGCAAGTCCACTTCCTCGGTCGCACCATCTTCAACCAGAGTTGGCCTGAATACCTCTGATGTCCAGTTCGCCGATCAAAGCGCCATCACTGGAGCCTTGCGGCTGGATTTGAAGATCACCAACAAGACCGGCGTTGACATCAATCCGGGCTTTCTGCAGTTCGAGATACTCAACACTGCGACCGGCACCAAGTCGATCGTATTGCCGGCCTTCAGCTCCTGGTACGTGGGGGGAAAGAATTTCCCGATTGCGGGGGTAAAAGGCCCAGGCCAACTCGAGCTGAGATTCCAGACCAACGCCTTCTATGGTGAGGCTGTCAAGGGTTTATACAGGATCAGTGTGATCGACTTTTCGGGCTCTTCAGGTGCCGCTGACAAGACGCTGGACTTCGAGTCGACCCTGACCTCCTACAGTATGTGAGTGCCAGGCGATGGACAAACTGAAGCTGCTCGCGGTTGCTGCGCTGGCGCTGGCCCTGGCCCTGGCCCTGATCTGGTACCTGCTGCCGGTTTCACCGCCGCTTACGGCCACCCAGGGCGAGGGCGCACGGCGAGTCAGCGCAGCGGCAGTTCCAGCACCCACGGGCCAACCGGCAGCTGTGCCCATCGAAGCGGCCACGGCCACCGTGCCGATCAAGGTACAGGCTCAAGCGGCAATCGGCGCCAGCACGCCTTCGAGCGGCGCGCGCAACCCAGCCAACATGCCCGAGTTGACGCGTCCCCTGGAGCAGGTGCAGAGCGTGCAAATGGCCGGACGTGAATGGTCGGTTCTGGGCACCAACGATGTCGTTAACGATCGGGGCAAGCAGTCCGTATTGGTGCTGCGTGATGAGCTCAGCGGCCAGCTCGAGTACCGGCAATCTGCCTTGCGCTTGGTGCTCAGGGAAGGCGAGGACTATGAATCCTTCATCCGGGCTCTGCCCCATGCGAGGCGCTTGTTTGTCAATCCACTGTATGGCGAAATTGGTGTTGACGCGGCGTACATCGGTGCTCAATATGCTGCGCTCGCCA
Source organism: uncultured beta proteobacterium (assembly GCA_903876735.1). Classification (GTDB taxonomy): domain Bacteria; phylum Pseudomonadota; class Gammaproteobacteria; order Burkholderiales; family Burkholderiaceae_C; genus Rhodoferax. Next base: position 72,923 of record CAIRAW010000075.1, read on the forward strand.
GCGACTCGCGCGTGTTGCAGGTCAACTTCATTCCCCTGGCAGTGCCGGCCAGAGCGCGATAGGCCGATTTCTCGGCTTCGGAGCGACCGACTGCTATAGCCACGGCAGCTCCGTAATTCGACGGACTGGTTTGTGTCTGGTGCCGTCGGTCAAAATGACTGAAAGCTTTTGCTTATCCACAAACTTGAAGGAGCAAACATCAAAGATGTACAGCGTATCTCCAATATAGATGCTCCACCAGCTTCGCCATGAAGAACCTAGTCGTCGCATCTTTCGACAGTCCGACCGGGGATTACTGCGTCGATATCTTCGAGCGTGACGATGGGACGTTCGGGCTTGAGGAGTACCGCCGAGATCCAGAAGACCTTAAGGGATGGTTTCCGCTGCATCGCCACACTGGGCAGGTCTTCGTAAGTTCCGAGGGTGCTCTGGATCACGCAAATGCGGTCATCGTATGGATGATTGCAGACACAAGGTAACTTCACCAACTCAGAAGTCTGTGAACGCTGTAAGGCGATCAGTTCGGAAATCTGTGCAGCCGGTATGTCTCTGCTACAGACGGACACCTGGAGTTATTGAATGTCAGCTATCCTCACCGGGTGCCAAGTTAATGGCTCTGACGCCTGCTAGCGAGGTCCCTGTAGTGCGCCTTTTGGCACCATAGGGGCGACGATCACGATCACGGCGTTCAACGCAGATCTGCAAGGCAACCCCATTCGCACCGAGGGCAAACACATGACCGATCTGACGCCGCTGCCGACCATCGAGTTGGGCCGCTACCGCCATTACAAGGGCGGCGAATACGAGGTTCTGGGTGTTGTGCGCCACAGCGAAACCCTGGAGCCCATGGTTCTTTACCGGCCGCTCTACAAACTGTCCGGCCTGTGGGTTCGCCCTTTTGCCATGTTTCTGGAGCCCGTCGCGTTCAACGGTACGGTTCAAGCCCGATTCAGCCGGCTGGGCCCGGGCGAAACGGGTGGGCCGACCGAAACCGGCGGCGGTGCGTCATGCCAAAAATGACCTGCTGTTTGCAATTGTTACAAACTCGGCAGCAACAAATCGGCTAAACCGACATAATCTGGCATGACGTAATTTCCCGCGGGGATGTCATTTTCTGGATCTCAGGATTATCTGGTTCGCCTCGATTGGGGCACACTGCTTTGGGTACATACATGTTTGAATTTTTTGGCTTTGGTCGGAACCGCAAGGCACAGAAGACGGAAAAGCAAGGCGACATGGTTCGGTATGCCTTGACCAGTGTTCTGCGTCATCGCGGTATTGCAGCGCAATCAATCGACTGCGAATTGGTGCCGATGGCCCGGCGTGGCGCGACTGATGTCATGCTCACAAAATTGGTGATCCTCAGATGGCCGGAGGGTCTGATGCGCCTGGCGCCTCTGCTTGAAGACGAGTTGTTTAACGAGATTCGCCGGTTTGACGGGAGTGCCGTCGCTTCCGATTTCATCTTTGTCTGGAAGTTCGCCCTTGACCCGAGTTACGTCAGCGAAAAAGTGGAAAAGGTGAGCGCAGGCCAGGCAGCGCCTGACCTGAAAAATGAAATCCCGGTGCCGGCGCCCGCCGCAAGTGTTGCTGAGCCGGCGACGCCTGCACCCGCCGCGAAGTTTGATTTGCCGAAATCGGCGCTGGACAGTGATGAACCCAATGACCACGGTTTCGCGGCCACGATGATCGCCGATCGATAAGGGTGGTGCCCGCCTTTTTTTGCGGGCAGGCTCAGAAACTGGCCATGGTGCTGACAAAGACCACCTTGACCGCCAGCCAGGTGGCCACCACAAGAAGCCATGATTTCCATTTCGCCCGCAGCGCATTGAACCTGTTTTCAGACAGTGTGAAAACGACGGCGCAAACAGCGCCGAACAGCAGGCCAAACAAGCCCTGGTACAGCCGCTGTTGCCAATCCTGGTTGTTGTCCGCGATGACCGGCTGGAACAGGCCAAGGACGCCGCCAAAGATCAGCCAGCGCACGGTGTAGCCACGCCACCGGTGCCACAGTCCGGCCTCGTTGTTCGACCAATGTGCTTTGTCCGGCACGGAGGGTTGCATAGTCGGTTTCCAGTAGGGTTCAGGTTGATGAGGTGCAGACCCGGGCAATCATTACTAAAATCGGGGGCAAGTGTGCGGCCAGCCAATTTCGGTCAGGGCCGCTGTCAAGCCAATCCATCCATGTTCAATACCAAGTCACTCGTCGCCGCCCTGTTATTGTCCAGCATTGCCTCGCTGTCATGCGCGCAGGCGTCGGCGGATGGGGCTAACCAGCGCTCAGCCACACCTGCTGCAGCGGGTTCGGCTGAAGCGTCCAGCGCAAAAGCCAAACCTCAGCAAGTCAAGCCCCAGGCGAAGAAGAAAAATAAAGCCAAGCAACGGGCAGTGAAGGCCAAGAAGCACCAGGCGGCGGGTAAATCCAAGTCCAAAGGACCTGGGTTGGAAGCCTACTGAGGCCAGGCAAGTCCGGCCCGTGCCAGGTTCGAACTTGAGGAGCATGCCATGCAAGACTTTGACTTCGACTACTGGAAGAATCTGTTCACCCAGTCACCGGGTGAGTTTGAGGTGCAGCGGCGCGCCGCGCTGCAGGAAGTGGTGGACAGTTCGCCGCCATCCCACCGCCCCGGCTTGGCCACAATGGTGGACACTTTGTGCGCACCGCAGCAAGGCAGCCCCCATGAGCGGGCCGCCAACGCCCAGACCCTGATGTTCGAGTCGCTCGACTACCTGAAGGCGGCATGGCTCAGTCTGGCTGAAGAGACCGGAGAAGGTTCAGCCTTCGAGAGGGCGCTCTTGAACGCACAGATCCGGCTTTCACCCTCGATCCTGGCCCGGATTCAGGATCAATCTGGCAGAAATCACGGGTTTCCCTAGGGAAGCACCCCATGCGCCGCTGGCTTGAGATGTTTGCCTCGCGTCAGTTGCCGCGCCGGATCGCGCTCGATGCCGGCATGCATGCCCTGGCGGGCCTGGCCGACTTGCTGCCCCGCATGAAGCAGCGCATGCGCACTTGCCGCTTGTTGGAAGATGTTGAATATGCCCGCCACGGCGGCGTGGTTCTGCGCCTTGATGTTTTGCAACCCGTGCATCCCGGGCCGCATCCGGTGCTGATCTATTTCCACGGCGGCGGCTTTGCCATCGGCTCCAAGCGCACGCACCGCGCCTTGGCTGCAGCGTATGCCGCGCAGGGCTACCTGGTGTTCAATGTGGATTACCGGCTCGCGCCCGAGCATCCGTTTCCGGCTGCGCTGCAGGATGCCTGCGCCGCCTGGCTTTGGGCGGCGGACCATGCGCAAGCCTATGGCGGCGATGTCGCGCGCATGGGTTTGTGCGGTGAATCGGCGGGTGCCAATCTGGCGCTGGCTGTCACGCTGGCCTGCTGCACGCCACGGCCGGAACCTTTTGCCGCGCCCTTGTTCGAGCGCGGTCTGCGCCCGGCGCTGGCCCTGCTTTATTGCGGTTTCCTGCAAGCCAGCCATCCCGAGCGCTACCGTCGAACCGATGTGTCCACATTCGCTGCCGGCATTGCAAGGGATGCGGCACTTTCCTACCTCGGAAAATTTGCCAGCCAGCCACAGGCGGCGCAGGCGCTGGCCGACCCGCTGTGTGTGCTTGAGGCCATGACTCTGGCACCGGGCCTGCCGCCGCTGTTCATCGCAGCCGGGCTGGCTGACCCGGTGCTGGCTGACTCGCAGCGGCTCGAACGCACGCTGCAGCGCCTGGATTCGCCCTTTACGGCCCATTACTACCCGGGTGAAACCCACGCTTTTCATGTCATGTTCTGGCGCGAGCAGGCGATGCGTTGCTGGCGCGACAGTTTCGCGTTTCTTCAGCAACATCTGCCGCCTCAGGTCTAGGGCGCAGCGATTGCCAGTCAATGCCGGGGCCTGCTTTGTGCTGACGAAAACGGTGCCCAGGTGATTGGGCACCTGCACAGCGCCTAAACTCGGGTCAATCTTCAAGCAAGGTATTACCCATGGCAGGCCCCAAGTCCCAGTTTTGGCAGGAACGGTTCGAAAAAAATGAAATCAGCTGGGATCGTGGCGCACCCAGCCCGCAATTGATCGCCTGGATCGAGAGCGGTGCACTGCAGCCTTGCCGCATCGTCGTGCCGGGTTGCGGCACGGGCTGGGAGGTGGCGGAACTGGCGCGGCGTGGTTTTGCGGTGACCGGTCTCGACTACACCGCAGCAGCCGTCGAAAAGACGCGCGCGCTGCTTGATGCCGAGGGTCTGCAGGCTGAGGTGCTGCAGGCCGATGTGCTGCACTACCGGCCGGCGACGCTGTTCGATGCGGTCTACGAGCAGACCTGCCTGTGCGCGATTCACCCGGAGCACTGGCTCGAGTACGCGCAGCAGTTGCAGCAATGGCTCAAGCCCGGCGGCAGTCTGTGGGTGTTGTACTTGCAGATGATTCGTCCGGCCGCAAGCGAGGAGGGCGTGATTCACGGCCCGCCCTATCACTGCGACATTAACGCGATGCGGGCATTGTTTCCCGAGAAGACCTGGATCTGGCCCAAGCCGCCCTACGACAAGATCAAGCATCCGACCTTGTCACACGAGTTGGCCGTGCGACTGGTGCGCCGTTGACCGATGTGGATTGGGCCCATGCGCGCTACACCAACACCTGCTCCCTTGACCGACGACCCGCTCCAGGCCTTCACCCACGCATTGCCCAAGGTGGAACTGCATTGCCATTTGCTGGGCACGGTGCGGCGCGACACCTTTACCGATCTGGTACGGCGCGCAGGTTCACCGATCAGTGATGCGGAAATTGAAGCCTTCTACACGCGGGGCGAAAAGCCGGTGGGTGTGCTGCGCGTGCTGCGTGCGCTCGACGCGCAACTGATCCGTACACCGGACGATCTGCACCGCATCTGCTACGAGTACCTGCAGGACGCCGCTGCACACAACGTGCGCTATGCGGAGTTTTTCTGGAACCCGACTGGCACGGCGCGCGCTTCGGGCATTGCCTATCCGGCGGCCTTGTCGGCCATCGTGCGTGCGATCGCCGATGCGCAGCGCGATCACGGCATCACCGGCCGCCTGATCGCGGCGATCGACCGCGAGGCCGAGCCGCAGGCTGCGCTGGAGATGGTGCAGTGGGTCAAGGCGCATCGTTGCGATGAGGTGCTGGGCATTGGCATCGATTACCGCGAGGTGGATCGCCCGCCGGAGTTGTTCGCCGCCGCTTATGCCGAAGCGCGTCGCGCCGGCCTCAAGACGACGGCGCATGCTGGTGAATTCGGCATGCCCTGGACTAACGTGCAGACCGCAGTCGAACGGCTGCAGGTGGACCGCATCGACCATGGCTACACGGTGCTCGAGTCGCCGGAATTCACACGAGCCTGCGCGCAGCGCGAAATCGTCTTCACCGTGGTGCCGACCAACTCCTACTACCTGCGCACACTGCAACCGCAGCGCTGGGCGCTTGATCACCCAATCCGCCACATGCCGGCGGCCGGGTTGCGCATCCACCCCAACACCGACGACCCGGCCCTGCATCACGTCACGCCGACAATGGCCTGGGCGATGATGGTGCGCGATTTTGGCTTCGGCCTCGAAGATCTGCGTGGCTTCATGCTTAACGGGCTCGACGCGGCCTGGATCGACGACAGCACGCGCCGCGCCTGGCGCACCGATGCGCTGCAGCACTTCGAGACCTTGCGCCCGCTCTGGCCGGCCTCTTTTTCTTTTTCCCATCAAGGAGTTTGACCATGTTCCATGAGCTTTCCCGTCGCCAGGGCTTGCGCCTTGCGTTCACGTTGCTGGCCTGTTGTGCCGGCCTTGCCGCGAACGCGCAGGTGGCCTGGCCAAGCGCCAAACCGATCACGCTGATCGTGCCTTTTAGCGCCGGCGGCAATGTGGACGTGACGGCGCGCCTGATCGGGCAGAAACTTTCGGAGCGATTGAAGCAGAGCGTCGTGATCGAGAACGTGGTGGGCGCAGGCGGCATCATCGGCGTCGAGAAGGCGGTGCGCGCCGCGCCCGACGGCTACACGCTGGTGCTGGGTGCCGACAGCCCGGTCGCGATTGCCAAACTGGTGAACCCGGCGGCCGTGCGTTACGACGGGCTCAAGGACCTGGCGCCGATCGGCCTGGTGACGACGGCGCCGATGGTCATCATCGCCCGGCCCGGTTTGCCGGTCAACAACCTCGCCGATGTGATCCGGCTCGCAAAGGAGAAGCCGGGGCAGCTCAGCTATGCCACTTCGGGCGTGGGAACGGTGCTGCACCTGACGATGGAAATGATCAAGGATACGAGCAAGATCTACATGGTGCATGTTCCGTATCGCGGTGGGGCGCAGATCGTCACCGACGTGATTGGCAATCAGGTTGATCTGGCCATGGTCGTGAGCGTCACGGCCACGCCGCACATCCACAGCAAGAAGCTCAGGGGCATTGCTGTGACCGATGGCCATCGTGTCGCTTCGCTGGCGGAGCTCGCGACCGTGGCCGAGACACCCGGCTTCAAGGGTTTCGAGATGGTCTCGTGGACTGGCCTGTTCGCGCCGGCCCAGACGCCGCCTGCTGTGCTGGAGCGCCTGAACCGCGAACTGATGGAACTCCTGCACACCGATGAGATGCGCGCCAAGCTGGCCGAGGGAGGCGCGTCTGCAGGGGCGGGCACGCCAGCCGAGTTCGCCCGCTTCGTGCAAAAGGAGCAGGCGCGTTATGCCGGTGTTGTGAAAGCCGCGAACATCCGCGATTGATTGCTGCTTTCGTTTGACTTCATTGCAGTTTGAAACGGTCTGGAGATTGCCATGAACCTCGCCCACCTGCTGCTGCGCCACGCGCGCCTGACGCCCGAAAGGGCGGCCATCTTTCATGGCACAAGCCTGTGCGCCACCTATGGCCAGTGGGCCGAGCGCAGCGCTGGCCTGGCCCTGCGCCTGCGTCAGGCCGGCTTGTTGCCGGGCGAGCGGATTTTGCTGTTTCTGCACAACCACCCGCGTTATCTGGAGTTGTTGTGGGCCTGCTGGTGGGCCGGTCTGGTGGTGGTGCCGGTGAACGCCAAACTGCACCCACGCGAGGTTGAATGGATTGTTGAGAATGCGCAGGCGCGCTGGGGTTTTGTCAGCGCGGAGCTGGCGCCCGAACCGCTGATCGGACTGGAGCGCCAGATCGACATCCAATCCGCCGAGTGCGACGCCTTGCTGGCGCCGCTGGCAGATGCCTTCTCGGTGGCTGTGTCCGAGCGTGCGCCTGATGATGTGGCCTGGCTGTTTTACACCAGCGGAACGACCGGTCGCCCCAAGGGCGTGATGATCACGCACCGCAATCTGATGACCATGGGCTTGACCTATTTCATCGATGTCGATCCGGTTGGTGCCGGCGATGCCATCGTCTATGGCGCACCGATGTCGCACGGTGCCGGCATCTACGCCATCCCGCATGTGATGGCAGGCGCGCGCCACGTCGTGCCCTTGTCCGGTGGCGTCGATGCGGCCGAATTGTTTGAACTGGGGTGGCAGATGGGCGCGCTCACGACCTTTGCCGCGCCCACCATCGTCAAGCGCCTCGTTGATCACGTCGAGCAGGCGCAGATCGGTGTCGGGGCCGTCGCGCGCGCTTTCAAGACCATCGTCTACGGCGGTGCACCCATGTACGTGGCGGACATCGAGCGCGCCCTGCGCCTGATGGGGCCGCGTTTTGTGCAGATTTACGGGCAGGGTGAAACGCCGATGGTGGCGACAGCGCTGTCGCGCCAGCAACTTGGCGACACGGCGCACCCGCGCTACCTGGCGCGCATCGCCTCGGTCGGCGTGGCGCAGACGCCGGTGCAACTGCGCATTGCCGACGCGCAGGGCTGCGAACTGGGCTTGGGTGAAATCGGCGAGGTGCTGGTCAAGGGTGACAGCGTGATGGCCGGTTACTGGCGCAACCCCGAGGCCACGGCAGCCGCGCTGCGCGAGGGCTGGCTGTTCACTGGCGATGTCGGTTGCCTCGATGCCGACGGCTTTCTCACGCTGAAGGACCGCAGCAAGGACTTGATCATCAGCGGCGGCTCCAACATCTACCCGCGCGAGGTTGAAGAGCTGTTGCTGACGCTGCCCGGCGTGGCCGAGGTGGCCGTGGTCGGTGCGCCGGACCCCGAGTGGGGCGAGCTTGTGGTGGCCTTTGTGGTGGCCAAACCAGGCGCGCTGCTTAGCCCGGAACTGCTGGACCAGCATTGCCTGGCGCAGATGGCGCGCTTCAAGCGCCCGAAACGTTACCTGTTTTTGTCTGAATTGCCCAAGAATAATTACGGCAAGGTGCTCAAGACGGTGCTGCGCGAGCGACTGGCCGCAGACCTGGCATGAAGGACGGCAAGCGGCACTCGGTCTTGCAAGTTGCGGCGGCCAGGGTCAAAATTTCGCCCATGTCATACCCGATTCACCGCGCGCTGCTTCTGCTTGGCTTGACGCTCGTTTTGTCAGGCTGCGCCACGACGCCCAGGTCTGCCTTTGTTGCGGTGGCTAGGGAAGGCGGCGACCTGTCATCGGCACTCACGCCGGAGCAGGCGGCCGATGTCAGCATTCATGCGATTGGCCTGGTCGGCACACCGTATCGCTATGGCGGCAACACGCCCGAAGCGGGTTTTGACTGCAGTGGGCTGATTGGCTTTATCTATCAGACGCGGGCTGGACTGGCAGCGCCGCGTACCGTCGCGAAGTTGCAGGCCTGGGGCCGCACTGTCACGATCGACACGCTTCGCTCGGGTGACCTGGTTCTGTTTGCGCAGCGCAATGAGGTGACCCACGCCGGCATCTACGTCGGGGCCGGCCGCTTTGTCCACGCGCCGTCGACTGGCGGTGAAGTGCGACTGGACCACTTGAACGCAAGCTACTGGGCTGCGCAGCAGGTGGCTTTCCGTCGGCCCTGATGCATCCGGGGGATCAACGGCGATTTTCATCCCGGTTGTCATGGCGGTTGCCGTCGCGTTCGCCGCGCCGCCCGTCGCCCTGCTCGGCGCGTCGGTGTTCCACTTGACCATGGGGTCGATTGCCGTGTGCATTCTCGTGCGCCCACCAGCGGTTGCGCTGATCGACCCGCACGAAATTGACCGGTCGGCCGCAGGCGTTGTAGCGTCCGCAATAACGGCCCCAGTGACGGTACTCGTCCGGTGAGACATGGAGGTACATCACGGGCGCGCCATAGACGGGTCGGCCGACGATGACCGGCTGCAGGTTGATCAGCGGCGGTGGCATGCTGTCGCCAAAGGCGATCTGGCCGTAAACACCGGGTGCAAAAGCACCGCCGATGGTCATGTTCATGTAGGTCTGCGCCTTGGCCGGCGTGGCGAAGGCGATGCACAGTGCCGCGATGGGCAAGGCAAACCAGCGCAGGGTGGTGCGGACTGAATCAGGCAAGGGCGTGGCCAATTCTTTGGAGGGCATGGTTGTCATGATGGGTTTGCCTTGTATGTTGCGGTAGTGATACAACGCGCAGGCCCGTCTGACGGCGCACCGCGAAGGGTAACGGTTGATGCGCAAGCGCAAGCAGATGTAAGTGAGCGTTTGTCCTGGCGCCTGCGTTCAACTGCCAGATGGCGGACGGTGCTACATTCATCAGGCCTCGCATGGATTCCCGTACGAAGCAGGTTTTGCAGGGTTTGATGGGCAGATGAATTCAAGATGAACAAGGCTTTTGTCAAAGAATCCGATGACGCGGATGACGAGGAGCCGCTCGCGCCGGCGCTGGCGCCCGGCAGCAGGAACTACATGACACCAGCGGGCTATCAGCGCATTCATGCGGAGTTGCTGGACCTGATTGACAACGAGCGCCCCAAGGTTGTCGAGATTGTTCACTGGGCGGCCAGCAACGGCGACCGCTCCGAGAATGGCGACTACATCTACGGCAAGAAGCGTTTGCGCGAGATTGACCGGCGCATTCGTTTTCTGAGCAAGCGGCTTGAAATCGCTGAAATCGTTGATCCGTCGGTTCACCATGGCAGCGACCAGATTTTTTTTGGCGCGACGGTGACTTACATCGATGACGCCGATGTGGAGCGGACCATCACCATTCTGGGCATCGATGAGGTGGAGAGTTCGCAGCAGCAGGTCAGTTGGGTTGCGCCGATTGCCCGGACGCTGCTCAAGGCGCACACCGGTGACACGCTCAGGCTTGTGACGCCGGCCGGGATCAGCGAAATAGAGGTCATCCGGGTTCAATACCCGGCGCCGGCCTTGCGCTGACTTACTCGGTGCCGTTGGCGCGCTGCGCCTTCAGCACGGACGCGGTCTTGCGCAGGTTGCGCAGCGCGGTCTCCAACTGATTGCGGTCACGCACCGCGATCAGGAAACCCAGCACCGTTGCGTCCTGGCCGCCTTCGTCGTCCATGTCGATGTGGGTGATGTCGGCCTCGGCCGCAGCCAGAGCGGCTGCTACGCGTGCCAGCACCCCTTTACCGTTGATGACGGTCACGCGGATTTCGGTTTCGAAGGTTCGCACCGGTTCATCGGACCATTCGACACCAATAAAACGCTCGCTGTCCTTGTGCTTGAGTTTTCTGGCGACTGCGCAGTCGTCCGCATGCACGATCAAGCCCTCGCCGCGTCCGAGGTAACCGACGATGCCGTCGCCTGGAACCGGCCGGCAGCAATGGGCATAGGAGACGGAGGCGTTTTCGCTGCCGTCGAGCATGATGCCGCCTTGTGCTTCGGTCTCGTTCATGGCGTAGCGTTCACGCGTCAGCAGCACGGCGTCCAGCGTTGCACCGCTGTCGGTCAGGAGCGCACGCAGGCGCTTGGCGACGATGCTGGCAATGCGTTTGCCCATTCCGATATCGGCAAAAAGTTCAGCCCGATTCCTGTTGCCACTGAAGCGCAGCAGCTTTTCCCAAATCGCCTTGTTCTTGCCGATTTCATCGGGCGCCTTGTCTATTCCCTCGGCGCGCAGGGCCTGGGCCAGCATCTTTTCACCCAGGTTTTCCGAGTCTGCCAATGCCAGGGTCTTGAGATGGTGCCGGATTTTCGAGCGCGCGCGGGCGGTTCGGACAAAACCTAGCCAGGCCGGGTTCGGCGTGGCGTCATTTGCCGTGACGATCTCGATCACATCGCCATTCTTGAGTTCGGTTCGCAAGGGCGCCTGTTCGCCATTGATCCGCGCGCCCTGCGTCTTGTCGCCAACGTTGCTGTGGATGGCGTAGGCAAAGTCGACGACGGTGGCGCCCCGGGGCAGGGCCATGATCTGGCTTTTTGGCGTCACCACATAGACGGCGTCCGGGAACAGGTCGACCTTGACGTGGTCCCAGAATTCCGCGGCGTCGCGGTTTTCGTCCTGGATGTCGAGCAGTGACTGCAACCATTTTGAGCCCATCCGGTCGCTCGGGCTGGCGCCGTTCGGGTTGTTGGCCTTGTAGAGCCAGTGTGCCGCCACGCCGGACTCGGCAACGACGTTCATGGCTTCGGTGCGGATCTGGAATTCCACGTTGATGCCGGCCGGACCGACCAGCGTCGTGTGCAGCGACTGGTAGCCGTTGACCTTGCCGATGGCAATGTGGTCCTTGAAGCGTCCCGGCACCGGTTTGAACAGCTGGTGCAGCAGACCGAGCGCCGTGTAGCAGTCGATCACGCTCGGCGCCAGCACCCGCAGGCCGTAGATGTCGGTCACCTGGGCAAAGCTCAGGTGTTTTTCGTCCATCTTCTTGTAAATCGAGTACAGGGTCTTTTCCCGCCCCGAGATCTTGACCTTCATGCCGTTGTTGGCGAAGGTGGCTTCAACCTCGCGCTGAACCTTCTGGATCAGGTCCCTTCTGCGGCTGCGCGCTTTTGCCACCGCCTTGGACAAAATGGCGTAACGCCAGGGGCGTAAATGGCGAAAGGCCAGATTTTGCAGCTCACGGTAGGTCTGGTTCAAGCCCAGCCGGTGTGCAATCGGGGCGTAGATGTCCAGCGTTTCGGAGGCGATGCGGACCCATTTTTCGCGTGGCGCCTCCGACAGCGTGCGCATGTTATGGGTCCGGTCCGCCAGTTTGATCAGGATGACGCGCACGTCGCGCGCCATCGCCAGCAGCATTTTGCGAAAGGACTCGGCCTGGTTTTCTTCCCGGGTGTTGAAATGCAGCTTGTCGAGCTTGGTCAGGCCGTCCACCAGTTCGGCCACCGGCGAGCCAAAGCGTTCGATCAGTTCGATCTTGGTGACGCCGCAGTCTTCCATGGCATCGTGCAGCAGCGCCGCCATCAGCGCCTGGGCATCGAGTTTCCATTCGGCGCATTGGGCGGCGACGGCGATCGGGTGTGTGATGTAGGGCTCGCCACTGTTGCGAATCTGGCCCAGATGGGCCTGATCGGCAAAACGATAGGCCATGCGCACCTGGTCCAGATCCGTTGCCGGCAGGTAGTCGAGCTTGGCGGTCAAGCCGGCGAAACTGGCTGCTGCGGCATTGGCAGCAGCCGGACTGGGTGTCGTTGTCGCGAGTCGACCCGCGCCCGAAACCGGGGTTTTGCTGGTGGGTGAATTGAGCGTTGTACTCACACCCCGAATATAGCGCGCAGAAGGTGCTTTGCGACGACCCAATAAAAAAGCACCGCAAGCGGTGCTTTCAATGGATCAGAAGCTGTTTACAGGGGCACTTTTTTCAGCATTTCCAGGCCGATCTTGCCAGCGGCGATTTCGCGCAGGGCGGTGACGGCGGGCTTGTTCTTGCTGGTGACCTTGGGCGCGTGGCCCTGGCTCAGCATGCGGGCGCGGTAGGTTGCTGCCAACACCAGTTGGAAACGATTGGGAATCTGCAGCAGGCAGTCTTCAACGGTAATACGGGCCATAAAAATCTCCGAAAGACCAGGGGTGCACTAAGGGATGTGCAGTGCTTTGAACGTTTCAGCCCTGGCGCGACGTTGCGCCGAGAACTTGAGTCGCTGGGAGTGAATGATGGCCTTGAGGTCAAACAGGGCCCGATCAAACAACTCGTTGATTATAACGAAGTCGAACTGATAGGCCTGTGCCACCTCGACGGCTGCGTTCTGCAGGCGCAATTCGATGACTTCCGGCGAGTCCTCGCCGCGGCGTTCCAGGCGCGAGCGCAGTTCTTCCCAACTCGGGGGCAGGATAAAGATGCTGATGGCATTGGCGAAGATTTTCTTGATTTGCAGGGCGCCCTGGAAATCAATTTCGAGAATGACGTCGGCACCCTGGGACATCCGCTCTTCAATTGCCTTCTTGGACGTTCCGTACCGGTGGTTGTGCACGTGGGCCCATTCCACGAAGGCGTTGGCCTGAACCATTGCATCGAATTCTGCCTCGGAGGCAAAGAAATACTCGCGTCCGTGCTTTTCCTGGCCTCGGGGGGCGCGTGTCGTGTGCGAGACCGAGGGTTGCACATGCGAGTCGAGTTCCAGCAGGGCTCTGACCAGGCTGGATTTGCCAGCCCCGCTGGGGGCGGCGACGACAAACAGGTTTCCGGGATAGTCCATAGGCGGTGGCTTTGATGGCGAATAAAAGGGTCGCGCTATTCTATGTTCTGGACCTGCTCGCGCATCTGCTCGATCAACACCTTCATATCGACAGAAATATGAGTCAACTCCAGCGCCGCTGATTTAGAGCCCATGGTGTTGGCTTCGCGGTGCAGCTCCTGGATCAGGAAATCGAGTCGTTTGCCGATTTCTCCGCCCTTATTGATCAGGCGACCAAGCTCATCAAGGTGGGATTTGATGCGGGTAATTTCTTCGGCTACGTCAATGCGAATGGCAAAGGCTGTGGCTTCGGTCAGCGCCCGGTCCTGAGCCGCTTCGGGCAGGGCCGAGCCTTCTGTAAGGTCCATGGCCTCTTTCCAGCGGTCCATGAAGCGTTGACGCTGTTGGGCTACCAGTTGCGGCACCAGTGGCCCGGCCTGTTCCGTCAGGGCGCGCAGTTGATCAATGTGCGCCAGCAGCATGCTGGCCAGGCGCGCGCCCTCACGCTCGCGCGCTGACAGCAGGTCGCCCACCGTTTGCCCGGCCAGGGCAACCAGGTCTTCGCGCCAGTCGCGGCTGGTTCCGGTTTCGCTGACAGACAGGCGGATGACATCGGCCACGCTCAAGGGCCTGGCGTCGGGCAACCAGGCCTTGACGCTGTCCTGCACCGCGTTGAGTCGCTGCAGCAAGCGGGGCGTCGGCTCTGGCAGCAGGCCTTGCGAATTGCTTTCAATGGCCGCGCGGACCTCAACCTTGCCCCGTTTGATGCGCGCCACCACCATTTCACGCAGAACCGGCTCGTATTGCCGCAGTTCTTCTGGCAAGCGGAAGGAAAGGTCGAGGAAGCGGCTGTTGACCGAGCGGATTTCGAGCCCCAATTGGCTGGGCGCGGCGTTTCTGGATTCGGGTTCGGAATGGACTGTGCTGTGCTGTGCACTGGCATAGCCCGTCATGCTATAAACTGGCATCGCGACTCTTTGAACAATGGAATGAGCCTGAGAATAACCCGGTTCAGCTAGTCAACGGGAGTTCGCCCGAAAATTATGTCAAAGGTCAAACCAGCTCCCCTACCTCCAGACTCCGTCATCGGCGGTTACCGCATCGTGCGCAAAGTGGCTGCGGGCGGATTCGGCGTGGTTTACCTGGCCATGGATTCGGAGGCCCAACAGGTCGCCATCAAGGAATACCTGCCGTCCTCATTGGCCAGTCGCGCTCCGGGCGCGCTGCTGCCCGAGGTGCCGCCGGAAAAGCTGTCACTGTACCGGCTTGGCCTCAAAAGTTTCTTTGAGGAAGGCCGCGCGTTGGCGCAGATCTCGCACCCCTCGGTGGTCAGTGTGATGAACTTCTTCCGGGAGAATGAAACCGTTTACATGGTGATGAATTATCTGGAAGGTGCGTCCTTGCAGGATTTCATCATCACGGCGCGCGACCAGAAAAAGGCCAAGGTGTTTCGCGAGTCGACGATCCGTTCGCTTTTTGATGAAATTCTGCGTGGTTTGAGAATTGTTCACCAGCACAAGATGCTGCATCTGGACATCAAGCCGGCCAATATTTTCATCACCGATGACAACCGTGCGGTCCTGATTGACTTTGGCGCCGCGCGCGAAGTCCTGAGCAAGGAAGGCAACTTTGTCCGCCCCATGTACACGCCCGGTTTCGCGGCACCGGAAATGTACCGGCGCGACACGACCATGGGCCCCTGGACCGACATCTACGCGATCGGCGCCTGCATTTACGCCTGCATGCAGGGCTATCCGCCGAACGAGGCGCCACAAAGACTGGACAAGGACCGCATCGCCATTGCCTTGACGCGCTTGCGGGGGGTTTATTCGGACAACCTGATCGAAGTGGTGGAGTGGTGCATGGCCCTGGACCCGAAAGCACGGCCTCAGTCGGTGTTTGCATTGCAAAAAGAGTTGGGTCGCGAGGGCGAGCGCCGCTATACCAAGCTGAGCGTGGGCGAGAAGGTTCGTCTTCAGTTCGACACGATGGTGACCGATACCAAGAAGAGCGTGCAGAAAGTGACCGGCCTGGGCGCCAAGCTGAAATGAAGTTTTCTGTTTTTCAGCTCAGTCGCAAGGGTGGCCGCGACAACAATGAAGATCGGATGGGCTATTGCTATACCAGCGGATCGGCCCTGTTTCTGCTGGCTGACGGCATGGGCGGGCACCCGCAGGGCGAAGTGGCAGCCGACCTGGCACTGCAGATGATCGCAGCGCTGTTTCAGGACGAGGCCAAGCCGGAACTTCCCGATGTTGGTGCTTTTCTGAGTGCAGCCGTGCTGGCAGCGCATCAACATATTCTTCGGCATGCGGTTCTGAACAAGATGGCCGACACGCCCAGAACCACCATTGTGGCGGCGGTCGTGCAGGCCGGAACGGTCAGCTGGATTCATTGTGGCGACTCCAGGCTCTACATGGTGCGTCAGGGGACGATGCTGGTACGAACGCGCGATCATTCTTTTGCCGAGCGACGCCTCGCCGTGGCCGCCGGCAAGCGCCTGTCCAAAACATTTAATCGCCATGTGCTGTTCACCTGCCTGGGCTCGCCGATCAAGCCGGTGTTTGAGCTCACCGGTCCGGTGGCATTGCTCAAGGGCGACCGTTTGCTGCTGTGTTCAGATGGACTCTGGAACAGCCTGACCGACTCCGACATTGCTCTTCAACTGAGTCAAAAGTCGGTTGGCGAAGCGGTTGCCACCCTGGTTGAGAACGCTCTCATCAAGGCTGGACCGAAGAGTGACAACGTGACCGCCATTGCCATGGAATGGGAAACCCCGGATGCGGCCAAACCAACTGCCGGACGCGTCTCGACCGACACGATGAGCGCCGGCTTTTTCGAGTCCACGGTCCATGCCGGTTTGCGCTAACTTGATCGATAACCAAGGTTTTTATGACTGAATATTCCAGGAGCGGCGCACGTGCCGCAAACCAACTGCGACCAGTGCGCATCACGCGCGCCTACACCATTCATGCCGAAGGCTCGGTGCTGATTGAGTTTGGGGCTACCAAGGTCTTGTGCACGGCGTCGGTCGAAGAAAAAGTGCCGCCGCACAAGCGCGGTAGCGGCGAGGGCTGGGTCACGGCCGAATACGGCATGCTGCCGCGCGCAACGCATACCCGCAGCGACCGTGAAGCCGCGCGTGGCAAGCAAAGCGGGCGCACGCAGGAAATTCAACGTCTGATCGGTCGCTCCATGCGCGCCGTTTTTGATCTGAGCCTGCTTGGCGAGCGCACGATTCATCTCGACTGTGACGTATTGCAGGCCGATGGCGGCACCCGCACAGCCGCCATCACCGGTGCTTTTGTCGCGGCGCAGGATGCGGTGTCCAAACTGATGGCCCAGGGCAAATTGCAGCAGACCCCGATTCGCGACCATATCGCCGCGATTTCGGTCGGCATCGTGCAGGGCACGCCCCTGCTCGATCTCGAGTACATCGAAGACTCGGCTTGCGACACCGACATGAACGTGGTGATGACTGGCGCCGGGCATTTCGTCGAAGTGCAGGGCACGGCCGAGGGTGCGGCCTTCTCGCGTCGCGAAATGGATGCGCTGCTGGCGCTGGCCGAAAAAGGAATCAGCGATCTGGTGCAACTGCAGAAGCAGGCCTTGAACCCATGAACGCGGAAATGTCATTGCGGGCTCCGACCCGCAATTCATGGCAGGCGTGGCACGGGATGCCCCTGGTTGTCATACCGGACTTGATCCGGTATCCATCGCCAGAAACAGCCTGGATTGCGGATCAAGTCCGCAATGACGCCTGTATTTATTGTTGTTGTGATCACAAGACAAGCCCATGAAAATCGTTCTGGCCTCGAATAACCCCGGCAAACTGACCGAACTGCGCGCCATGCTGGCGCCGCTGGGGCTGGAACTGATCGCGCAGGGCGAGCTTGGCATTCCGGAAGCGGCCGAGCCGTTCCACACCTTTGTCGAAAATGCGCTCGCCAAAGCGCGCCATGCGGCCCAGCACAGTGGCCTGCCGGCGCTGGCCGACGACGCTGGCCTGTGTGTTGACGCCTTTGGTGGTCTGCCCGGTGTCGATACCGCATATTACGCGACCCAGTTTGGTTATGCCAAGAGCGACGCCAACAATGTGCGCGCGCTGCTTGAGCAAATGCAGGGTTTGCCGAACCGGCGCGCGGCCATGGTCAGCACGCTGGTGGCGGTGCGCTCGGCACAAGACCCCGAGCCTCTGATCGCGGTTGGTCGCGTCAGCGGCGAGATCGCGCTCGAGCCGCTTGGCAGCAACGGTTTCGGCTTCGATCCCGTGATGTTTCTGCCCGAGTTTGGCAAGACCTTTGCGCAGTTGCCGGTGGAAGTCAAGAATGCCAACAGCCATCGCGGTCGCGCCGTGCGGGCCATGGCTGAATTGATGCGCGAGCGCTGGCTTGGCGCAGCATGATCCCGATCAGCACCGAATTGCCCGAGGCGGCCACGCTGCACGATGTGCAGCACTACTTGAGACCCGGTACGCTGCAACTGGCGGCGCTGCCTCCGCTTTCGCTCTACATTCATCTGCCCTGGTGCCTCAAGAAGTGCCCGTACTGTGATTTCAACTCGCATGAGATGCGCGCTGCTGATTTGCCGGAGCAGCATTACATCGATGCCCTGATGGCGGATCTGGAGGCGTCGCTGCCGCTGATCTGGGGTCGCACCGTGCACAGCATCTTCATCGGTGGCGGCACGCCCAGCCTGTTCTCGCCGGAGGCGGTGGACCGCTTGCTGGGCGGTGTGCGGGCACGCCTGCGTCTGGAGGCCGATTGCGAGATCACGCTGGAGGCCAATCCGGGAACTTTCGAGAAATACCGCTTTCGTGCCTTTCGGGCGGCCGGCGTTACGCGCCTGTCGGTCGGCGTGCAGAGTTTCAATGATGACTTCCTGCAGGCGCTGGGCCGCGTGCATGACCGCGCGCAGGCTATCGCTGCGGTGGAGGAGGCGGCGCAGGCCTTCGATACCTTCAACCTCGACATCATGTACGCGCTGCCGGGTCAGACCTTGGACCTGCTGCGCACCGACATGGCTACCGCGTTGGCGCTGGCGCCGCCGCACATCTCGGTCTACCACCTGACGCTCGAGCCCAATACTTTTTTTGCGCGCCATCCCCCGGCGCTGCCGGACGAAGACACGGCCTATGACATGCTGGACCTGATCACCGACATGACCGGTGCCGCAGGCTTGCAGCGCTACGAAGTCTCGGCTTATGCGGCGGCGGGCCACCGCTGTTTTCACAACCTCAATTACTGGCAGTTCGGTGACTATCTCGGCATAGGCGCCGGGGCCCATAGCAAGCTCAGTTTTGCGCACCGGGTGGTGCGCCAGGTGCGCTTTCGCGAGCCGCGCCTGTACATGGAAAAAGCCCTGGCCGGAAACTGTCTGGCGCAAGAGGGCGAAGTCAGCCGCGCCGACCTGGCGTTCGAGTTCATGCTCAATGCCCTGCGTCTGAAGGACGGGTTTGCGCTGCTGCGTTTTAGTGAGCGCACCGGTCTGCCGATCACGGCGATTCAGAAAGCCTTGGAACTCGCCGAGGGCAAGGGTTTGCTGCAGCGCGATCTGGACCGGGTCCAGCCGACCGTGCGGGGTTTCGATTTTCTGAGCGACCTGCAAAGCCTGTTCTTGCCGCCATCGGCCTGAGCAGAGTCGGCTTCAGGCTGGCTTGGCCGCGCGCCGGCGTGATTCCAGATGCCGGCGGCAACTGGCATTGATGACGCGCAACTCGGCCAGCGTGGCGTCGATCTGGGCGCGCTTTTGCTCCAGGTCGGCAATCTCGGTATCGGTGCGATCAATCACGTAGCGCAACTGTTCGGCCCGGCCTTCGCCGTGATCGCCATAGAGGTCGAGGTAGCGTTTGATTTCGGACAGTGGTGAGCCGATGTCCTTGGCCCGCAGAATCAGGGCCAGACGGGCGCGGTCGCGCCGCGTGTAGACGCGCGCACCGTTGACCCGTCGCGGCGCCAGCAGGCCCTTGTCTTCGTAGAAGCGCAGGGCGCGCAAGCTGATGCCGAACTCCTTGCACAGTTCGGTAATGCCAAACAATTCCGTTGTGCCCAGATCCTTGTGCGCATCGACCACGGCCTGCGCCTCGCTGGTGCTGGTGGCACTGGCAGACATGCCGGCCTTGCGCCGCGGCACGCGCGCTTGGGCGGTCGAGGTGCTGGTCGCCATGTTGGCCGGGCCCTTGGCAGAAATCAGATGACGCGCTGCAGACGCATGGCAACGCTCATGTCACCCGTGACCTTGAGCTTGCCCATCATGAAGCCGGTGGCGGGTTCCAGATCGCCGGTGATCATGGCATTGAGATTCTCCAGCGTGATGCCCACGGTGCAATCGGCGTCGCCGTTACTGTTGCTCACCGAGTTCGGTGTCGACTTGCCGTCGATGTAGACGGTGCCGTCGGCGCCGCAGTCAAACTTGAGGGTGGCATTCAGGCCGCTGTCACTGCCGACTTTGGTGCGGATGGCTTCGGTGCAGGCTTCGAGGTTCATGAGGGTCCTTGAAAAAATGGGTGTGCATTGGCGGAAAACTGCCGCGCTGGCATCGTAGCAGCGTTGCATGCCGCGCAGTATAGGGGAAATACCTAAACGAAATTTAGTTGACGTTAACGTCACCATCCGGTTTAATCCGGAGCAATTACAGGATCACAGCCCATGCCAGTTCTGCGTTCAAAGATCAAGATCAAAACCGATTCGTTTGCCGCCAACGCGCAGCGCATGCTTGAACTGCTGTCTGAAGTGCAGCGCCTGGAGCAGATGGTGATTGCCGAATCCGAGTCCAAGCGCGCCAAGTTCGAATCCCGGGGCCAACTGCTGCCACGTGAGCGCGTGGCGCGCCTGCTGGACCGGGGCTCTGCGTTTCTGGAACTCAGCCGCCTGGCGGGTCTGAACATGCACGATGACGATGGCAAGAAGACGGTGCTGGGCGGCGGCTCCATCGTCGGCATCGGCGTGGTGGCCGGCAAGCGTTGCCTGATTTCCGCCAGCGACAGCGCGGTCAAGGGCGGCACCATAGCGCCCATGGGTCTGCGCAAGGCGCTGCGCGCGCAGGAGATTGCGCGCGAGAACAAATTGCCGCTGATCTATCTGGTTGAAAGTGGCGGCGCGAATCTGATGTACCAAAGTGAAATCTTCATCGAAGGCGGGCGCAGCTTTGCGAATCAGGCGCGCATGTCGGCCGCCGGTTTGCCGCAGATCGCCGTCGTCCACGGTTCGTCGACCGCAGGTGGTGCCTACCTGCCGGGCCTGTCTGACTACGTGATCCTGGTGCGCGGTCGCTCCAACATCTTTCTGGCCGGCCCGCCGCTGGTCAAAGCGGCCATTGGCGAGGACTGCACCGAAGACGAGATCGGCGGCGCAGAAACCCACGCCCAGGTGACCGGTCTGGGCGAGTACCTGTGTGAGGACGACGCCCATGCCATTGGCATGGCGCGCGAGGTGATGGACAAACTCAACTGGGACCAGACTGCGGCCGCGTCCAGCTTTGCAGAGCCTTTGTTTGACGAGCAGGAATTGCTGGGTCTGGTGCCGGCAGACGAGCGTCAGCCTTACGATGTGCGCGAGGTCATCGCGCGGCTCGTCGATGGTTCCGACTTTCTGGAATTCAAGGCCGAGTACGCAGCGGAGACGATGTGTGGGCACGCCCGCATCCAGGGCCGGTTGGTCGGGATTTTGGGCAATAACGGCCCGATCCAGCCCAGCGGTTCCACCAAGGCTGGCCAGTTCATCCAGCTCTGCGATCAAAGCGCAACGCCGCTGATTTTTCTGCAAAACACGACCGGCTACATGGTGGGCTCGGTGGCCGAGCGCAGCGGCGCCATCAAGCATGGCTCCAAGATGATCCAGGCGGTGGCCAATGCGCGCGTGCCCAAGTTCACCATCGTGCTCGGTGGCTCGTATGGCGCTGGCAACTACGGCATGTGCGGGCGCGGTTTCGATCCGAACTTCATCTTCTCGTGGCCGACCGCGCGCACGGCGGTGATGGGCGGCGCGCAGGCGGCCAAGGTGATGGACATCCTGAACCGCGCCAAGATCGAACGCAGCGGCATGGCTGCCAACGAGGACGCCCTCAAAGCCATGTCAGACGGCCTGCGCCTGCGCCTGGACAAGGAGTCGGCAGCACTGTTTGGCACGGCACGCTTGTGGGACGACGGCATCATCGACCCGCGCGACACGCGCCGCCTGCTTGGCCTGTGCCTGGCCATAGCCGAGGAAGCGCGGCAGCGCAAGCTCAACGCCAATACCTTTGGCGTGGCGCGGATGTAGATGCAATGGAATACGGACCCTGATTTGTCATTGCGGGCCCCGACCCGCAATCCATGCGACAGAAGGCATGGATGCCGGATCAAGTCCGGCATGACAAGGAAGATGGATTGCGTTTGCCATCCAATTTTGAATTCACCTGAAAGGCTGCTATGAAATTCACCCCGGAACACGAACAGATCGCCGACACCGTGCGCAAGTTTGTTGCCAAGGAAATCAACCCCTTTGTTGCCGAGTGGGAGGCGGCCGGGATCTTTCCGGCGCATGCCTTGTTCAAGAAGTTGGGCGACCTCGGGCTGCTGGGCATCAAGTACCCGGTGGAGTACGGCGGCATGGGGCTGGACTTCAGCTACTCGATGGTGATGGCCGAGGCGCTGGGCGAGTGCAACGGCGGCGGCGTGCCGATGGCCATCGGCGTGCACACCGATATGTGCACGCCAGCGCTGGCGCGCTTTGGCTCGGACGAACTCAAGCGCGAGTTTCTGGCGCCCAGCATTGCCGGCGACGTGGTTGGCTGCATCGGCGTCAGCGAGGTCGGTGGCGGCTCCGACGTGGCCGCAGTCAAGACCACGGCGCGCAAGGATGGTGGCGACTACCTCATCAACGGCTCCAAGATGTGGATCACCAACGGCATGCAGGCAGACTGGTGCTGTCTGCTGGCCAACACATCGGAGGGACCGGTGCACAAGAACAAGTCGCTGATCATCGTGCCAATGGACGCCGCCGGCATCACGCGCCAGAAGATCGACAAGATCGGCATGCATTCGTCGGACACGGCGCAACTGTTTTTTGACAACGTGCGCGTGCCACAGCGCAACCTGATCGGGCAGGAGGGCATCGGCTTCATGCTGCAGATGCTGCAGTTCCAGGAGGAACGGCTCTACGGTGCCGCTGGCACGCTGCGTTCGCTCGATCGGCAGATTGACCAGACCATTGCGTACACGCGCCAGCGAAAGACTTTTGGCAAGCCGATTCTGGACAACCAGGTGGTTCATTTCAGGATGGCCGAATTGCGCACCGAAGTCGAAGCGCTGCGCGCCTTGACCTACCGCGCAGTCGAGTCCTACATCTCGGGCAAGGATGTCACCAAGCTGGCCTCCATGGCAAAACTCAAGGCCGGGCGCCTGAGTCGCGAGGTGGCCGACAGTTGCCTGCAGTACTGGGGCGGCATGGGCTTTACGGCCGACAACCCGATTTCGCAGGCCTTCCGCGACAGCCGCTTGATCTCGATTGGCGGCGGCGCCGACGAAATCATGCTGGGCATCATCTGCAAGCTCGAAGGCACCTTGCCCGGCAAGGCCTGAGGCACATGGAATTTGAAACCCTACAAGTTGAGCCCACCGGCGCGGTGCTGCGTGTCACGCTGAACCGTCCCGAGTCGCGCAACGCGATGTCGCTGCGCATGGTGAGCGAGTTGCGCGCGGCATTGCACAGCGCTGAAGCCGGTGGCGTGCGCGTGCTGGTGCTGCGCGGCGCTGGCGGGCATTTCTGTGCGGGTGCGGACCTGAAAGACATGGCGGCGGCGCGCATGCGCGCCATGCAGGGTGATGCGTCAGGCGATGCTGCGCCTGATGCGATTGCGCAGGCCAACCAACAGTTTGGCGAACTCTGCGCCGCCTATGCAAATACACCGCTGGCACTGGTGGCCTTGCTCGAAGGCACAGTGATGGGCGGCGGCTTCGGCCTGGCCTGTGTCGCCGATGTGGCGCTGGCAGCTGAGACGGCGCTGTTCCGTTTGCCCGAGACCGCGCTTGGCGTGGTGCCGGCGCAGGTTGCGCCGTTTCTGGTGGAGCGTCTCGGTTACTCGCAAGCCAAGCGGCTCGCTGTGACGGGTGGGCGCATCACGGCCAGCGAGGCCCTGGCCATCGGCCTGGTCCATGCCGTGCACGCCAGCGACCAGTTTGACGCCGCGCTGACTGCCGTGCTGACCGACATCCTGGCTTGTGCGCCCGGCGCCATTGCCGCGACCAAGGCACTGATGGTCAAAGCGCGCCTGACGCCGCCCGCCGATCTGGTGCAGGAAGCAGCGCTGGTCTTCTCGCGCGCCGCGCAAGGACCTGAGGGAATGGAAGGCGCAGTGGCCTTTCTTCAAAAACGCAAACCGAACTGGGCCATGCCATGAGTTTTTCCAAGATCCTGATTGCCAATCGGGGAGAGATCGCGTGCCGCGTCATACGCACGGCGCGCAAGCTCGGCTACCAAACCGTTGCCGTCTACAGCGACGCCGATCAGGCGGCACCGCATGTGCGACTGGCCGACGAGGCGGTGCACATCGGCGCTTCGGCGGCGGCTGATTCCTACCTGAATGTGCCGTCCCTGCTGGATGCCGCGCGCAAGACCGGCGCCGACGCCGTGCACCCGGGCTACGGCTTTCTGAGCGAAAACGCCGGCTTTGCACAAGCCTGCATTGATGCCGGTCTGGTCTTCATCGGCCCGCCACCCTCGGCCATGCTGGCGATGGGCGACAAGGCGCTGGCCAAGCGCCGCATGCTGGCCGCTGGCGTGCCCTGTGCGCCCGGCTATCTGGGTGAGGAACAGGACGATGCGACGCTGACGCAGGAAGCGCTGAAGCTGGGCTTTCCGCTGCTGGTCAAGGCCGTGGCCGGTGGCGGCGGGCGCGGCATGCGGCTGGTGCGCTCGGCCGATGAGATCGCGCCGGCACTGGCCGGGGCCCGGCGCGAGGCGCAAAGCGCATTCGCGGACGGCACGCTGATGCTCGAGCGCCTGATTGATGACGGCCGGCATATCGAGATCCAGATCTTTGCCGACGCCCATGGCAACGCCATCTACCTGGGCGAGCGCGACTGCACGGCGCAGCGCCGCCGGCAAAAGGTGATCGAGGAAGCGCCTTCACCGGTGGTCAATGCCGGCATGCGCGAGGCCATGGGCCGCGACGCCGTGGCCGCCGCGCTGGCGGTCGGCTACCGCGGCGCGGGAACGGTGGAGTTCATCGTCGACGGTGCGCTCAAGCACTACTTTCTGGAGATGAACACAAGGCTGCAGGTTGAGCATCCGGTGACCGAAATGGTGACCGGCTTCGATCTGGTGGAGTGGCAACTGATGATCGCGGCGGGTTTGCCGCTGCCGGTGGCGCAGGATGAAGTGCGGATCACGGGCCACGCGATCGAGGCGCGCCTTTACGTGGAAGACCCCTACGCCGGTTTTGCACCGCAGACCGGCAGCGTGCGCTGCTGGCGGCCGCAGCAGGCTTTGCTCGAGGGCGTGCGCATTGACCACGGCATCGAGGAGGGCAGCGAGGTCTCGCCGTTTTACGATCCGATGGTGGCCAAGTTCATCGCGTACGGCCGCGACCGCGACGACGCGATCCGGCGCCTGCGCGCGGCGCTGGCCAACGCGCCGCTGCTGGGCCTGCGCAACAACGCTCGCTTTCTGTCCGACCTGCTGAACCACCCGGCGTTTCGCACGGCAAGCATGACGACCACGCTGATCGACCAGTGGCAGGAGCGCTTTGATCCGCTGCTGCAGCGCCCGCTGCCGGACGACGCAAGCTGGTGCCTGGCGGCTGCAGCCTTTGCCTTGCAGAACGGTGCCAACTGGCGCGCGGACAGTGTGGCGGCGTTTGATATTCCCCTGCGCTGTGACGAGGACCTGCGCAGTCTGCGCGTGCAGCCGGATCGCATCGGTCAGGTGAAGGTCACGCTGGGTGGGCAGACGCACCGCGTGCGCATTCTTCATTTTGACGCCGGTGAAATGCAGTACGAAGTCGACGGTGTTACCCGGCGCGCCGCTGCCGTGATGCAGCAGCATGAACTGCACCTGGCCCTGGGCGCGGCCACCTTTGTCTTCACCGAGGTTTCGCCTTTTCCCGACAAGAGCGCCCTGCAGGACGCGACGCGCGCGCGCTCGCCGGTGGCGGGCAAGGTCACGCAGATTCTGCTGACGGTCGGTGACCGGGTGCAGGAGGGCCAGGCCCTGCTGTGCGTCGAAGCCATGAAGATGGAGATGTGGCTCTCTGCCCAGACTGCGGGCACGGTGAGCGCGGTGCACGCGCAGGTTGGCGAACAGGTTGAATCGGGCGCCGTGCTGGTTGAAATTGAACTCGATGCGAAAAAGGAAACGTGATGGACAAAGCCATTCTGACCTGCGCCCTGACTGGCGTTTTGACCAACCCCAAGCAGCATCCGGTGCCGGTGACGCCGGCCCAGATGGCACAGGAGGCGCGTGATGCCTTCAACGCAGGCGCCTCCATCATGCATGTGCACCTGCGCATGCAGGAGGAGGGCCTGGGCCATATGCCATCGTGGGACCCGGATGTGGCGGATGCGGTGGTCAGCGCCATCCGGGCTGCTTGTCCTGGTGTCATCATCAACCTCACCACTGGCGTTATCGGCAAGGACATCTCAGGGCCGCTGGCCTGCATCCGGCGTGTCAGGCCCGAGATTGCGGCCTGCAATGCCGGCAGCCTGAACTACCTCAAGATCAAGGACGACGGCCAATGGGCCTGGCCGCCGATGGTGTTCGACAACCCGGTCGCCAAGGTGCAGCAGTTTCTCGATGTGATGCAGGAATGCCAGGTGCACCCGGAGTTCGAATGCTTCGATGTCGGCATCGTGCGCTCGGTCGGCATGTTTCTCAAGAGCGGCATGCTCAAAGCCGACATGGGCCGCGCCGAATACAACCTGGTGATGGGGGTCGCTTCCGGCATGCCGTGCGACGCCGATCTGCTGGCGCTGATTCCGCGCTGGATGGCACAGGGCAGTGTCTGGCAGGCGACCCTGATCGGGCGCAGCGAAATCTGGCCGGTGCACCAGAAGACAGCCGAACTCGGTGGCATGCTGCGCACCGGTCTTGAAGACACGTTCTATTTGCCCAATGGCGACAAGGCCAGTGGCAACGGGGCGCTGATCACCGCACTGGCCGACTGTGCAAACAGGGCAGGGCGCGCTGTGGCGAGTCCGGCCGAGGCGCGGGCTCTGCTGGGTCTGCGGGAGGCTACTCAGGTCCGCTGACTGGCAGATGACCCAGCCCGTGACCGGTGCGTGAGGGGGGCACTACCGCCACAGGATCACAGCATCAGACAGACGCCGACCCAAATCGAAACCATGATTTTCTTCTTCACCACTGAGGAGCCAGAAAAGCACGCTTACTTGCAGCCATAGTTACAGAAAGTCGGGAACAGTGTCTGCAACTTCTGCGCCATCGCTGGCGTCAGTTTCTTGAAAAGCTCCGCGTTGTAAGACCCGCCGGGCATGCGGTGGATGCTGGCGTCGCCGGTGGGGTTGACGTCTTCAATGGCATCAGCACCCTTGACGATTTGCGTCGCCGCAATGGCGTAGGAACGCGATTTTGCGGCAGGGGTTCCGTTCTGAATCGCCGGGTCGACATCGGTGGCGACGATCGAGAGGGTGCTGTCGGCGTTCCAGTAAATCTCGAAGGTGCGGAACTGCTGCGGGAAATCCCGCAAAGATGGCGTTTCAACCTGCCAGAAGCTGTTTTCAGCTTGCGGCGCCACAAAGGCCTTGACGACATTGACATGCCGATGCCCTGACAGCCACAGCAGCAAATTCGGATGCCTGTGCAGTTCTGAAATCAGGTCGGGCAGACTGACCGCGTTTTGCACGGGCGCTTTGGCGTCCGGGTTGACCCACCAACCCATCGGACTCGTTTTACCTGCGGGAGGGGGATTGGTCTCGTCAACGGCCAGGGGGATGTGCGCCGCAATGATCATGAGCTGACCCGCAGCGTCGCCTGCGGCCAGTTCGGCCTTGAGCCAGCTCCAGCGCGGCAGGTCCAGAAAACCATGACCATGAACATCGCTGGAGCCGTCGTCGTCGCGCTGGGTGTTGTCGAGCACGATCATCTTGAGCGGCAGATTGGCCTTGGGCAAAAAGCTGTAGCATGCAAACCCGGCCTTGGCATCGGTCAGGTTGAAACCGTGTCCGACCGGGCTGGAGGATGTCTTGAAAAATTCCGCCATCCACTGATCGCGGTTGATGGCCCGGCGGTCCTTGTCGACAACCACGGTGGGCGGCCCCGCCGGAAACTTTTCCTTCGGGCCTGCGCACTTGATGTCACCATTGGGGGTCGAGCCATCGATCACGCCCATGAAAGCGAGTGGTTTATTGATCGCTGTGGGATCTGTCAGGATGTTGCCAGTCGCAAAGACTTTGTCGCTGGTGTAGGTATCGCGCAAGTCGGGTCGCAAAGGAGTATCCAGAGGGATCGAACCCATCCAGAAGTGATCGTGGTTACCCAGGGTCTGGTACCAGGGAATCGCCTTGTTCAACCCGGCTGCCTGGTAGGGCTTCTGGTAGTCGATGCGGTCGGAGCCCAGGCGAGCACCAGAACTCGGGTTAATGAGCTTGCCGTCGAGCACGTCGATGTACCAGCGCAACTCGTTGTACTGGGAACTGTTGCAGCAGTCGCCCAGAGAGAGGCCAAAATCAATCGGGCTTTTGGCGTGCAAGGCGTTGACGGTCTGGATTGCCGCGTCCAGCACATGCGTGGTGCACATCATTACAGGTGAATACATCGAAGCCGAAAACGGACTGACGGCTTCAGTCTGCAGTCCCAGGTAGATTAACTGATTGGGAGATTCCTTGTCGGTGATGTGAATGTCACTGATGGTGAAGAAACTCAGCAGCTTGGCTTTTTGACTGGCGCCGGAAACCTCATACCCAGCGGGCATCAGATCCGTGCGTTTTTCCGCCGCCAATGGCGCGCCAAGTGTCCAGTTGCCATAGCCATATTGTCGGAATGTGGCCACTTCGTAGAGATGGGCAGCTTTTGCTGGCTTTGCCCCCCGCACGACCGTATTCTGGAGCGTTGTAAAAACCTCCGAAGCGATGGCATAGCCCGCACTAGAGCCTTGCACACCACCAGCGCTGCCAGCCGTGGCCGGGCCACTGGCGAGCGGCACGGTTGTGAAGATCGAATACTTGAGGAAATCACGACGATCAAACATGGAAAATTCTCCTGTGATGAGTTAACGCGCTGGTGAAACCGGTCCCGACCCGTGCGAGTGGTCCATCGAAGCCGCCGGGTAACGAAACCAAGCTTGCGATGCCAAGGGAAAAGGCGAGTTTGCTATTTTTTCGAGCGTCATCCGCTATTGCCTGTTGGTTTCGCCAGGATGGCTAGGCCCGAGACATGAATGAAATTGAACACGCATGGCTGATGCTAGTACGAGTCGTGCAGCAAACCTTTGTTGAACGGCGCAATGCTTTTGATTGACGCATCTAAATTTGGTGTGCGGCAGTCAATATCGGTCAATATCAATTCTGTGACCAGCCCCCCAGGAAGCAGGCGTTAACCAGGTTTCGGTCGCTTGGCAACTTGACCAAGGCCGCATTGCGTGGCGCTGCCGTTCTAACTCGTTGGCCGACGTTTGTTTCAGTGGGGAACTGCGCCAACAATCGCTCGGCCTCAGCTTGGCCTTGCTCTGACGTGGCGTCCTTCACATCGAACAGACGCATCAGACCGTCCGCGGCAGCGATGCATACGGCTGGCAGGGATACGGCAATGACGGTTTGGGTGATAGACATAGTTTTGGACACCGGTCGTAAAGCGGCGCAGGGTCTATGGCGTATCGCAGCAACCGTGCCAAGCCGTCATAAGCCAGCCAATGAGTTTTGGTTTGCCGCTGAAAATTGACGGATTGGGTCAAGCCTTGAAGAAATACTGCGAATTTGGCGTCCAAGGCGACATTGGAACTCGCCGGTCAGGAGCACCCGCTATGGATTGGCCGCCATGGGTATGGCGTTCGTTACCGAAGAAAGGCCAACCCAATAGCCGCCTGTTTTGACGGCCATCCGCCGGGCACAACGAATTCGACTCGGGCGCTGACGAAGTTGCCGGGATACATTGGCAGCAAGGCATACTCTGCCCAACGCTGTCACATGACAAATAGCAGACTTTCAGAGGGAAAAAGAAAAAGTCCGGAAGGTTTTGAACCATTCCGGACTTATCTTTGGTGCCTCGGGCCGGAATCGAACCGGCACACCTTTCGGTACAGGATTTTGAGTCCAGCGCGTCTACCAATTCCACCACCGAGGCTGGTATGAGGTGAGGCGCGAATTATGGCACAGTGTGGGGTATGAACTATCCAAGCATTGAAGATTCCATCGGAAAAACCCCTCTTGTCAGATTACAGCGTATCGGGGCACAGGAATGCAGCCAGCGCGGCAACGTGGTTCTGGGCAAACTCGAAGGCAACAATCCGGCCGGCTCGGTGAAGGACCGCCCCGCTTTGTCAATGATCCGCAGGGCCCAGGAGCGCGGTGAAATCAAGCCCGGCGACACCCTGATCGAGGCCACCTCAGGCAATACCGGCATTGCGCTGGCAATGGCGGCGGCCATCAAGGGCTACCGCATGATTCTGATCATGCCGGAGGATTTGTCGATCGAGCGGGCCCAGACCATGAAAGCCTTTGGCGCCGAACTGATTCTCACGCCCAAGAGCGGCGGCATTGAGTACGCGCGCGATCTGGCCCTGCAAATGCAGGGTGACGGCAAGGGCAAAGTGCTGGACCAGTTCGCCAATGCCGATAACCCGCGTATTCATTACGAGACCACCGGCCCCGAAATCTGGGCCGATACCAAGGGGCAAGTGACGCACTTCGTCAGTGCCATGGGCACCACCGGCACCATCACCGGTGTTTCGCAGTTCCTGAAGGAAAAGAATCCCAAGGTGCAGGTCATCGGCGTGCAGCCGATGGACGGTTCGCGCATTCCCGGCATCCGCAAGTGGCCGCAGGAGTACCTGCCAAAAATCTACAACCCGGCCAATGTCGATGAGCTGCTGTACGTCAGCCAGGAAACGGCCGAGGACATGTGCCGGCGCTTGGCGCGCGAGGAGGGCATCTTTGGCGGCATCTCCGCCGCTGGCGCCTGCTGGGTGGCGCAGGAGATTGCCAAACGCGAAAACAATGCCACCATCGTCTTCATTGTCTGCGACCGTGGCGACCGCTACCTTTCGACCGGCGTTTTCCCGGCCTGATGACACCTCAGAGAAAATTAACCCATGAGCCCTGCTTTTCGTTTTTGCCCGCAATGCGCCACACCACTGAGCCTGGTTACCCAGGCCGAGGACGGCGGCGACAAGGCGCGCCTGCGCTGCGGCGCCTGTGATTACACGCACTGGAACAACCCGACGCCGGTGCTGGCGGCGGTGATCGAGTACCAGGGCAAGGTTCTGTTGGCGCAGAACGCTGCCTGGCCAGGCAAGATGTTTGCGTTGATCACCGGCTTCATGGAGGCCGGTGAAACGCCACAGGGCGGCATGAGCCGCGAGATCAAGGAAGAGACCAACCTGGACACGAGCGAACTCAAACTGATCGGTGTCTACGACTTTCAGCGCATGAACCAGGTCATCATCGCTTACCACGCGGTCTGCGATGGCGAAGTCAGCCTGTCGCCAGAACTGGTGGACTACCGGTTGATGGAGCTGGCCGACGTCAAGTGCTGGCCGGCCGGTACCGGCTACGCGCTGGCCGACTGGTTGCGCTCGCGCGGCCACGAGCCAGAGTTTGTCGAGTTTGCGCGACGGCGCTGATGCCAGTGGACAGCCAAATATCACGTTATTTGTTGGGGACAGAGCTTGTTCACTTCGTGTAACGGCGGACTGTCCCACAAGGCTTTACTATTGCCCCCATTCCAAGGAACCTTGATGCACATCGACAAAGAGCTTGACGCCCGCGGCCTGAACTGCCCGCTGCCCATCCTGAAAGCGAAGAAGGCCCTGTCCGACATGCAAAGCGGCCAGACCCTGCGCGTGCTCGCCACCGATGCCGGTTCGGTGCGCGATTTCCAGGCTTTTGCCAAGCAGACTGGTAATGAACTGCTGGAGCAGCAGACCGAGGGTGTTGAGTTCACCCACGTGCTGCGCCGGCGCTAGGCTCGTTTTATCCCAGACGCGTCAACTGGTCTTTCAATTTAGCCAGGGTCGCTACAAAGTCTGCCACGCGCTTGCGTTCTTGAGCAATGACAGCGGGCGGTGCTTTGGCGACGAAGGCCTCGTTGCCGAGTTTGCCTTCGGCCTTGACGATTTCACCTTCGAGCCGCGCGGCTTCCTTGCCCAGGCGAATCTTTTCCGCTGCAAGGTCGATTTCCATGTGCAGGCAGATGCGGGCTTCGCCCACCACCGCGACCGGCGCCGCTTGCGCCGCCGCAGCCCAACTGGCTTCATTGTCAAAGATACGCACTTCGCTGAGTTTGGCCAGTGCTTGCAAGACAGGGGCCGAGCGCTGCAGGAACGCCGCTTCTTCGGCTTGCGCCGAGATCACGAACAGCGGCAAGCGGGTGGCCGGTGAGACGTTCATCTCGCCGCGCAGATTGCGGCAGGCGTCGACCAGCAGTTTGAGCTTGCCGACCTGCGCCATCGCGTCGGCGTCGATGCGCTCGGGCTGGCTGACGGGGTAGGCGGCGATCGACACGGATTCGCCCGCGCGACCAGCCACCGGCGCCACCTTTTGCCACAACTCTTCGGTCACGAAGGGGATCAGCGGGTGCGCCAGGCGCAAAATGGTTTCGAGCGTGCGGATCAGCGTGCGCCGGGTCGCGCGTTTTTGCGCGTCATCGCCGGTCTGGATCTGGACTTTGGCGATCTCCAGGTACCAGTCGCAGAACTGGTTCCAGACAAAGTCGTAAATCGTGCCGGCGACGTTGTCCAGACGGTATTCTTCGAAGCCCTTGGCCACCTCGGCTTCGACCTGCTGCAGCAGCGAGACGATCCAGCGGTCGGCCGTGCTGAAGTTCAGGTAGCCGCCAGCGCACTCCTGCGCCGTGTGCTCGCTCAGACCGCAATCCTGGCCTTCGCAGTTCATCAGCACAAAGCGGCTGGCGTTCCAGAGTTTGTTGCAGAAGTTGCGGTAGCCCTCGCAACGCTTGGCGTCGAAATTGATGCTGCGCCCGAGCGAAGCCAGCGAGGCAAAGGTGAAGCGCAGCGCATCGGCACCAAAGGCCGGTATGCCGGTGGGGAACTCTTTTTCGGTGTTCTTGCGCACCTGCGGCGCGGTCTCGGGCTTGCGCAGGCCTTCCGAGCGTTTGACCAGCAGTTCGGGCAGCGCAATGCCATCGATCAGGTCGACCGGATCAAGCACGTTGCCCTCGGACTTGCTCATTTTCTTGCCCTGCGCATCGCGCACCAGGCCGTGGATGTAGACATGCTTGAACGGCACGCGACCGGTGAAGTGCGTGGTCATCATGATCATGCGCGCGACCCAGAAGAAGATGATGTCGTAGCCGGTTACCAGCACGGAGGAGGGCAGGTAGAGGTCGTAGTCTTCTGTCTTTTCAGGCCAGCCCATGGTGCTGAACGGCACCAGTGCGGAGGAGTACCAGGTGTCAAGCACGTCTTCGTCGCGCCTGAGCGTTTTGCCGGGGGCTTGCGCTTGTGCATCGGCTTCGTTGCGCGCCACATAGACCTTGCCGTCTTCGTCGTACCAGGCCGGGATCTGATGGCCCCACCAGAGCTGGCGGCTGATGCACCAGTCCTGGATGTTGTTCATCCACTGGTTGTAGGTGTTGACCCAGTTCTCGGGCACAAAGCGGACTTCGCCGGATTGCACGGCGTCGATGGCTTTTTGCGCGATCGATTTGCCGCTCGGGTCCGACGCACTGACTTCGCGCATGGCTACAAACCACTGGTCTGTCAGCATGGGTTCGATGATCTGGTTGGTGCGGGCGCAGCGCGGCACCATCAGCTTGTGCTTCTTCACTTCGATCAGCACTTGCAGCGCTTCAAGGTCCTTGACGATCTGCTTGCGCGCCACGAAGCGGTCCATGCCCTGGTAGGCAGCCGGTGCCTGCTCGTTGATTTTGGCGTCGAGCGTCAGCACGCCGATCATGGGCAGCTTGTGGCGCTGGCCAACGGCGTAGTCGTTCTGGTCGTGCGCCGGCGTGACCTTGACGACGCCGGTACCGAAAGCGCGGTCCACATAGTCGTCGGCAATGATGGGGATATTGCGCTGGCACAGCGGCAGGCTGACTTCTTGCCCGATCAGGTGCGTGTAACGCTCGTCTTCGGGGTGCACCATCAGCGCCACGTCCCCAAGCATGGTTTCAGGGCGCGTTGTGGCCACCGTCAGGCCGGCCAGGCCGTCACGCGGGCCACCGACGAAGGGGTAGAGGATGTGCCAGAGAAAACCGTCTTCCTCTTCGCTTTCGACTTCGAGGTCGCTGACCGCGCTCATCAGCACCGGGTCCCAGTTGACCAGGCGCTTGCCGCGGTAGATCAGGCCTTGCTGGTAGAGCTGGACAAAGGTTTCGGTCACGGTTTTGGACAACTTGTCGTCCATCGTGAAGTACTCGCGGCTCCAGTCCACGCTGTCGCCCATGCGCCGCATCTGCGTCGTGATGGTGTTGCCTGATTTTTCTTTCCACTCCCAGACCTTGGAGACAAAGTTCTTGCGCCCGAGTTCGTGGCGGCGGATGTTCTGCGCCTGCAATTGGCGTTCGACCACGATCTGCGTGGCGATGCCGGCGTGGTCGGTGCCCGGAATCCAGGCTGTGTTGGCGCCGCTCATGCGGTGGTAGCGCGTGAGCGAGTCCATGATGGTCTGGTTGAAGGCGTGCCCCATGTGCAGTGTGCCGGTGACATTGGGCGGCGGCAACTGGATGGAGAAAGACTCGGCGCCGGCCTTGGGTTCCTTGGTTCCGCGATAGCCCGCTTGGGCATAGCCGCGGCGCTCCCACTCGGGGCCCCACTGCGCCTCGATGGCAGCAGGTTCGAAGGATTTGGACAGGCTGTTGAGGCCTGGTTGTTGGACAGTGTCGGTCATGGCGGAGGGTTCAATGACGAACGGCACCCGCAGGTGCCGTTCCATACAAAAGGTGGAATCTGATCCGATTTTACCGGGCCGCCACTGCAGCCGGCTGCGCTATCAAGTCGCTGGCGTTCGGATCAGGTAATCAAAGGCGCTCAGCGCCGCCTTGGCGCCTTCGCCGGTGGCGATGATGATTTGCTTGAAAGGCACGGTCGTTACGTCGCCGGCAGCAAAAACACCGGGCAGCGAGGTCTGGCCCCTGGCGTCAATCACGATCTCGCCGTGCTTGCTCAGTTCCAGTGTGCCTTTGAGCCACTCGGTATTGGGCACCAGGCCGATTTGCACAAAGACACCTTCGAGTGCGATGAGCTGGCTCTGGCCGCTGGCGCGCTCGGTGTAGCGCAAGCCGTTGACTTTACCGGCCGCGCCGGTGATCTCGGTGGTCTGCACGTTGCTCAGGATCGTGACGTTGGGCAAGCTCTTGAGCTTCCTCACCAGCACCGCGTCGGCGCGCAACTCCGGCATAAATTCGAGCAGCGTGACATGGGCCACCACGCCGGCCAGGTCAATCGCCGCTTCAACGCCGGAGTTGCCGCCGCCGATTACGGCCACATGCTTGCCTTTGAACAGCGGGCCGTCGCAGTGCGGGCAGTAGGCCACGCCATGGTTCTTGTATTCCTGCTCGCCCGGCACGTTGACATTGCGCCAGCGCGCGCCGGTCGTGAGGATGATGCTGCGCGACTTCAGCGTGGCGCCGTTGGCCAGTTGCAGTTCGATCAGGCCGCCGGGGGTGGCGGCCGGGACCAGCTTGTCGGCGCGTTGCAGGTTCATCACGTCGACGTCGTAAGCCTTGACGTGCGCTTCCAGTCCGGCGACGAATTTGGGGCCATCGGTCTCGGGCACCGAGATGTAGTTCTCGATCGCCAGCGTGTCGTTGACCTGGCCGCCGAAGCGTTCGGCGGCAATGCCGGTGCGTATGCCTTTGCGTGCCGCGTAGACCGCGGCTGCGGCGCCGGCGGGGCCACCGCCGACGATCAGCACCTCGTAGGGCGCCTTGGCCGAGAGCTTGGCGGCGTCGCGCGCTGCCGTGCCGGTGTCGAGCTTGGCCAGAATTTCGGCTACGTCCATGCGGCCCGAGCCAAAGTGCGCGCCGTTGAGGTAAACGCTGGGCACGGCCATGATCTGGCGCTCGTCCACTTCGGCCGGGAACAGGCCGCCGTCGATGACCACCGTCTTGATGCGCGGGTTGAGCACCGCCATCAGGCTCAGGGCCTGGACCACGTCCGGGCAGTTGTGGCAGGTCAGGGACATGTAGACTTCAAAATTGAAGTCGCCGTCCAGCGCCTTGATTTGTTCGATCAGGTCGGCTTCGACCTTGGGTGGGTGGCCACCGGTCCACAAAAGGGCCAGCACCAGGGAGGTGAATTCGTGGCCGAGCGGAATCGCGGCAAAGCGCAGATTCATCTCGGTGCCGCTGCGGCGCAGACTGAAGGATGGCTTGCGCGCATCCGTGCCGTCCGTGCGCAGCGTGATTTTGTCGGACAGGCTGGCGACGGTCTGCAGCAGGTTCTGCATCTCGCGCGCGCTGTCCGAATCATCCAGGGATGCCACCATCTCAAACGGCTGGGTCACCCGTTCCAGATAGGCCTGGAGCTGGGTCTTGAGATCGTCGTCCAACATGGTGTGCATCCTTTTTGCGAGCTTAAATTTAGATCTTGCCGACGAGGTCGAGCGAAGGCTTCAGCGTGGCAGCGCCGGCGGTCCACTTGGCGGGGCAGACTTCACCCGGGTGGCTTGCAACGTACTGGGCAGCCTTGACCTTGCGCAGCAGTTCCGTGGCGTCACGGCCGATGCCGTTGTCATGGATTTCGCACAGCTTGATCTGGCCTTCCGGGTTGATCACGAAGGTGCCGCGCAGGGCCAGGCCGGCTTCTTCGATCATGACGTCGAAGTTGCGGGTCAGCGTACCGGTGGGGTCGCCGATCATCACGTAGTTGACCTTCTTGATGGCGGCCGAGGTGTCGTGCCATGCCTTGTGGGCAAAGTGGGTGTCGGTAGACACGGCATAGACCTCGACGCCCATCTTCTGGAATTCGGCGTAGTTGTCGGCCATGTCTTCGAGTTCGGTCGGGCAGACAAAAGTGAAGTCGGCCGGGTAGAACATCACCACCGACCATTTGCCCTTGAGGCTGTCCTGGTTGACGGGAACGAACTTGCCGGCGTGGAATGCGGTGGCGCTGAAAGGCTTGATTTCGGTATTGATCAAAGACATGGAGAACTCCTGGGGTGGTTGAAAAAGGGTCTCGGTGTGAGCCGATGGACGAAGTTTAGTTGAAAGCTATCGGGTTTGTGATTTATTAAACCAAAGCTATCAATAGGCAATCCCTATGCGGCTTTGCCAGCCGGCTCGCAGAGCCGTCATGCCTGCTGATGCGCGGCCGGTGTGGGCCTGCTTCGTCGCGCTGGCGTGCCGCAGCGCCGTCATGATAGGCGCGGCCTTCTTGCCTGACAATCGCTTATTGACCCTGACTTGATATCGCCCATTCTTTTTCACCATGCTGTTTCTCCTTTCCCCCGCCAAATCGCTTGATTTCCAGCCGCCGGCGAGCGACGTCGTACACACGAAACCGCTGTTTGTCGAACAGTCGACCGAGTTGATCGCCTTGCTGCAGCAAAAGTCGCCGCAGCAGATTGCGACCCTGATGAGTTTGAGCGACGCACTCGCGCAGCAGAACCTTGCGCGATACCAGGCGTGGCGACCGCGCTTCACTGCGCACAATTCCAAGCAGGCCGTGCTGGCGTTTGACGGTGCGGTTTACCGGGGTCTGGACGCCGCCACGCTGGAGCAGCCGGAACTGGCCTGGCTTCAGGACCATGTCTGTCTGCTCAGTGGTTTGTACGGCGTGCTGCGACCGCTGGACTGGATGCAGCCCTATCGGCTGGAAATGGGCACGGCGCTGGAAAACGCGCAGGGCCACAATCTGTACCAGTTCTGGGGCAGCCAGATTTCCGAGTACCTGAACAAGCGCCTGCGCGCTGAGCTCACGCCGCTGGTGGTGAACCTGGCATCGCAGGAGTATTTCAAGGCCGTCGATTTGAAGGCGCTCAAGGCGCGCGTCATTGAGTGCGTGTTTCAGGAATACCGCGCCGGCAAGTACACGGTCAATGCTTTCTACGCCAAGCGCGCGCGCGGCCTGATGACGCGTTACGCCGCCACGCAGCGCGTTACAAGTCCCGAAGGTCTCAAGGGTTTCGACACCGAAGGCTACGCCTTTGACGCCGCCGCTTCGGGACTGGATCGTTTCGTTTTCCGGCGCAAGCAACTATGAACCGGCCTGAAGAATCACAGCTTGGCAAGGCTGCCAGCTACATCGACCAGTACGACGCTTCGCTGCTGTTCCCGATCCCGCGCGCGTCCAAACGCGCCGAGATCGGCATTGCGGCAGCGCTGCCTTTTTTGGGTGCCGACATGTGGACTGCGTTTGAGTTGAGCTGGCTCAATTCGCGTGGCAAGCCGCAGGTGGCGCTGGCGCATTTCACGGTGCCATGCGAGACGCCCAACATCATCGAGAGCAAGTCCTTCAAACTCTACCTCAACAGCTTCAACAACACGCGCTTTGCCGATGTCGATGCCGTGCGCGCGCGTCTGCGCCGCGACCTCAGCGAAGCGGTCTGGCGCAATGGCACGCCGGACGACGATGCCACTGTGCCTGCCATCGGTGTGCGAATCCTGCTGCCGGACCTGTTCGACCGTGAACCGGTACATGAGCTCGACGGAATCAATCTGGACCGGCTTGATGTCGCTTGCGATCGCTACACGCCGGCGCCCGATCTGCTCAAGGTGGACCAGGGCGAGGCACCGGTCAGCGAGGTGCTGGTGAGCAATCTGCTCAAGAGCAACTGCCTGGTGACCGGGCAGCCCGATTGGGGTGCGGTGCAGATCAGCTACAGCGGTGTTCCCATTGACCAGGAAAGCCTGTTGCAGTACCTGGTGAGCTTTCGCAACCACAACGAGTTTCACGAGCAATGCGTCGAGCGCATCTTCATGGACATCTGGACGCGCTGCAAGCCAACCCGGCTCGCGGTCTATGCGCGCTACACGCGTCGTGGCGGCCTGGACATCAATCCGTTTCGCAGCAGCTACGCGCAGGTGTTGCCGCCCAATATCCGCACTGCGCGGCAGTAAACAAATGCATGGATTGCGGGTCGGGGCCCGCACTGACAGCGAGTGCCATGCCGGTCCGTCAGATGTCACCCCGGCCCCAGGTTGTCACCCCGGCCCAAAGGCTGTCATCCCGGACTTGATCCGGGATCCATGCCTTACGACAGCAAGCGCGCGGCCTCGCGCGCCACCACCAGACCTTCGTCGGTCGGAATCACCCAGACCTGCACAGCTGATTCGGCGCTGTGGATGGCCACTTCCTGATCGCCGGTCGCCTGTTCGTTGCGCTGCGGGTCGATCGCCACGCCAAGCCAGGCCAGGCGTTCGCAGACCTGGGCACGCAGCGCGGTATCGTGCTCGCCGATGCCGCCGCTGAAGCTCAGCACATCAAGCCCGCCCAGGCAGGCCACCATGGCTCCGGACTCGCGCACCACGCGATGCGTGAAGAGCTCGATGGCGCGCTGCGCCGCCGCGCTGCCGTCGGTGCGCAGCGTGCGCATGTCAGCCGAAATGCCGGAGACACCGAGCAGACCGCTTTGTTTGTAGAGCAGGGTTTGCAACTGCGCATGGGTCCAGCCCTGTTCCATCAGGTACAGCATGACGCCAACGTCGAGCGTGCCGCTGCGTGTGCCCATGACGAGGCCGTCGAGCGTTGAAAAGCCCATGGTGGTGGCGCAACTGCGACCATCGCGCGCGGCACACAGGCTGGCGCCGTTGCCAAGGTGCGCCATCAGCACCCGGCCCTTGGCCTGCGGGCTGTGTCCCTGCAGCGCGCCCATCACGTACTGGTAGGACAGGCCATGAAAACCATAGCGCCGCACGCCTTGTTCGGCCAGTGCCTGGGTCAGGGCAAAGCTGTAATCGGCCTCGCCCAGTGTGGCGTGGAAGGCGGTGTCAAAGCAGGCGACCTGCGGTGTTGAAGGAAAGGCCTTTTGAAAGGCGCGCACACCTTTGAGGTTTTGCGGTTGGTGCAGGGGCGCGAGCGAATTGAGTTTTGTGAGCTGCGCCAGCACGTCATCGTCCACCAGCACACTGGCGCTGAAGTCTTGCCCGCCATGCACCACGCGATGGGCGATGGCATCGAGCTTGGCAACCGCCGGGATGCTGGTCAGCAATTCGCCCAGACTGCGCAGCGCCTGTTCGAACGGGTCGCCGTCCGTGGCTGGCAGTTGGCGACTGTGGCGCTGGCCTTCGTAGTTCCAGCCCAGCACGGCGCTGCCGCCGGGCTCCAGGCCTTCAACGTTGCCGTTGAGGATGCTGCGCTGGGCGGCTCCAGCAAGTAGTGGGTGAAGTGAAAATTTCAGGCTCGAAGAGCCAGCGTTGACGGCAAGAATGGCCATGCTGCGTTCCGGTTAAATTCATGGGGTTTTACGGACTCAAAGCCCGTGACTGGCACAGGCTTGAGTATCTACGGGAAAACCCTAGGTTTGCTGCCGGGCCTGCATTATTCTTGATGCAGGTCACTAATTGGTTCAGCCTAGATCGCGAAACCCCTGCAGCGGCTGCAAGGGCGCAAAGACACCGGCGCGCTTGCCTTTCATGGCCGTGACGGCTTCGAGCACCTGCTGATTGCTCCAGACAGCGCCCTGCAGCCAACCCATCTGTTTGAGCGCATCGTCCACCGAATGGTCGCGCGCGTAGTGCAGCGCCTGCTTCGTGCCCCAGATTGCCACTGGTGGTTTGGCTGCAATTTCACGCGCGCATTGCATGGCGCCTGCCAGCAGTGCCTCGTGCGTATCAAAGACCTCGTTAACCAGGCCGCAGGCCATGGCCTTGGCAGCGCTCATGCGCCGACCGGTATAGGCCAGTTCCTTCACCAACGCGAGCGGGATCAGCTTGGGCAGGCGCTGCAGTGTGCCGACGTCGGCCACCATGCCGATGTTGATTTCCTGGATGCAGAAAAAAGCGTCCGCAGTGGCGTAGCGGATGCAGCAAGCGGTGACCATGTCCACCGCGCCGCCAATGCAGCCGCCCTGGATGGCGGCGATCACCGGCATGCGCAAGGTTTCAAGTTTGGTAAACGTGGCCTGCATGTCGCTCAGCAGGTCGAATACGGCTGCGCGCCCTTGCGGGGTCTGGTCATCCATCTGGATGGCACCCGCAAAGGTCTCCAGTGCCATGCCGGCGCTGAAGTGCTTGCCGGTGCTGCTGATGACCAGGACACGGGCCGGCGCATCCTTGTGCAGCGTGGTCAGCACCTCATCGAGCTCGCGCCAGAAGGTCGGGTGCATGGTGTTGAGCGCCTCGGGCTGGTTGAGCACCAGGTGGGCGATGTTGTGATCGAGGGTGAGGGAAAAGCAGTGCATGGCGGGGTGTTGTTATTGAAGAATCAGACGCTCGCCGAAATGGCGCGCTCGGTGGTGGTAATCGCGTAGACCTTGCCGGCGGCGTCGAGCAGGGTGCCTGCGATCAGGCTGACATTCAAGATGGCACCGGTGCTTGTCAGGCGCTGCGTGTGGCAGGGCGCAAAGTCCGGTGTCTGGCCCAACTGCGCCAGCGTGCTCAGCGCGCCTTCGCGCAGTGCCGGCGGGATGCGCGCCAGTACGTTGAGCTGCAGCGCCTCGGCTTCGCTCCAGCCATACAGGCGCTGTGCACCCGGACTCCAGGACAGCGTCTGGCCTTGCAGGTCGTGCGCCGTGATGGCGTCGCGCGCATCGCACGCCAAACGCACAAGCTTGGCCAACTCTTCGGCTTTTTGCAGGGCCTCACGGTGCAGCACGGCTTCGGTGGCGTCGATGAAGGAGATCACGGCGCCCTCGATCACGTTGTCGAGGGTGCGATAGGGACGGATGCGCAGATTGAACCACTTGCCCTGCGTGGTCTGCACTTCCACCTCTTTTGGCGCCAGCGTGTCGAGCACGCGCTTGACGTCCGCTACCAGACTGTCGTAGCCCTTGAGGTTGGAGACGATGTGACCGACCGGGCGTCCGACGTCGCTCAGGATCAGGTTCAGGATTTCCGAGGCCGTTGGCGTGAAGCGCAGGATATGCAGCTGATGGTCAACGAAGACGGTGACGATGCCGGTGCCCGCCAGCAGGTTGTTCATGTCGTTATTGAGCCGCGACAGGTCAAGCACCTTGGTCTGCAGTTCGTTGTTGACGGTGGCCAGTTCCTCGTTCACCGATTGCAGTTCTTCCTTCGAGGTTTCCAGTTCCTCGTTGGTTGACTGCAGTTCCTCGTTGACCGACTGCATTTCTTCGTTCGACGATTTGAGTTCCTCGTTGGAACTCTCGAGCTGCTCGTGGGTGCTCTGGATGTACTCATCCTTGGCGCGCAGTTCGTCGCGCAGCGCAGCGATCTGGGCCATGGTGCCGCCGGCTTCAGTGCCACTTGCAGGGGCTGCCGGTTCGGCTTGCGCCAGGCCAATTTCAGGTGTCGGAACTTCTTCGACGATTACAAGAAAAAGTTGCGGCTGGGCGGCATCGGGCGATTTCGCCGGCAACTCGCCCAGCACTGGCCGCACACTCAGATTGACCAGATTCAAAGCGTCGTTGGTCTTTACGCGCAGGCCAGGCACACGAACCATCGTGTGCATGATCACCGCTTTGTGCAGGGCTGTCGCCAGCGCGGCGCGAAGACCTTCGCGTGCCATCTTGAGTACATTGTTGACGCTGGCCTCGCCTGGCACCAGTTCGAGGTAGCGGCCGAACCGGCCATGCAGGTAGAGCACGTCGCCGTGTTCATTGATCAGGGCGCCCGTGGGTGCGATCTGCTGCAACAGCGCCTGCTCGGTGAGTTCGCGCAAGGGCAGCTTGGCACTGGTGACCGTTTTGCTGCTGGCGCGCGCATGGCCGGACGGGTTGCTCATGGGGGGCAGGAAAGAAAAACGGTCCACCATGGCGCGCTGCATGCCCTGAAAGTCCTGCTTGCGCTGATACAGCTTGGTCTTGCGGTCGAGCACGCCAAACAGGTCGCCAAAGTCGCCCACGCCTTCGGAGGTGCCCAGAAACAGGATGCCACCCGGTTTCAGTGCGTAGTGGAACAGGGGAATCAGCCTTTTTTGCAACTCGGCGCCAAGGTAGATCAGCAGGTTGCGGCAGCTCAGCAGATCGAGCCGCGAGAACGGCGGGTCCTTGATCACGTCCTGCTCCGAGAAAACCAGCATGTCGCGGATCACCTTGTGCACGCGGTAGGCGCCGAGGTCTGGTTCGATGGTAAAGAAACGCGCCAGTCGCTCGGGGCTGATGTCGGCTGCAATGCTGAGCGGGTAGA
Organism: uncultured beta proteobacterium; assembly: GCA_903876735.1. Classification (GTDB taxonomy): domain Bacteria; phylum Pseudomonadota; class Gammaproteobacteria; order Burkholderiales; family Burkholderiaceae_C; genus Rhodoferax. The sequence continues at coordinate 115,654 of CAIRAW010000075.1, forward strand.
GACCGGCGCGGGCGGTAGCAATCGCGCGACTGTCGATGTCGGTGGCGAAAACCTGCACCGTGTAGCTCTGTTTGAGCGCCTCGATGCGCTCCTGCATCAGGATGGCGATGGAATAGGCTTCCTCGCCGGTCGAGCAGCCGGGTACCCAGACCCGCAGCAAGCCGCCGGCCGGCTTGTCGGCAAATAGCTTGGGCAGGATCTGTTGCTCCAGCGCGGTAAACGCGTCGGGGTCGCGGAAGAAGTTGGTCACGCCGATGAGCAGGTCACGAAACAGCGCTTCCACCTCGGGCGCAGACTGCTGCAGGAACTTGACGTAGCTCTCGAGCGCTTCGATCTGGTGCACGGCCATGCGGCGTTCGATGCGGCGGTGGATGGTGCTGGGCTTGTACTGCGAAAAATCATGCCCGGTCTGGGCCCGCAGCAGGATGAAAATGCGCTTGAGCGAATTTTCTGTTTGCGGTGCTGCAGTGCCGCTCATGCGCGGCAGTGTGCCAAAAGCGCGCGCAACGTAGGCCATCAGTTGGGTTGCCATTTCGTTCGGTGGCAACTCAAAATCGACCAGCCCGGTGTCCAGCGCGCTGCGTGGCATGCCATCAAATTCTGTGCTATCCGGGCGCTGCGCCATCACCATGCCGGCTTCACCCTTGATCGCACGCACGCCGGCCGTGCCGTCGCTGCCGGTACCCGACAGAATGATGCCAATAGCGTGTTCGCGCTGGTCCTGCGCCAGCGAGCGAAAGAAGAAGTCGATCGGCAGGCGCTGTCCGCGCGGTGCTGCCGGTTCGAGTAATTGCAGGTGGCCGTTCAGAAACGCCATGTCGCGGTTCGGCGGAATGATGTAGGTGCAGTTGATATGGACCTGCATGCCGTCTTCCACCTCGAACACCTGCATGCGGGTGTAGCGCCGGATCAGGTCGACCAGAATGCTCTTGTGGTCGGGTGCCAGGTGTTGCACCAGCACAAAAGCCATACCGGGCTCTGCGTCCTTGGGCATGCCGGTGAAGAAGGCCTCGAACGCGGCCAGGCCGCCGGCCGAAGCGCCAATGCCCACGACAGGGAAATGGGCTGCTACCGCTGCCTGCACCTCGGCCGGCGCGATGGCCACCGGTGTTGCGGGTGTTTGGGCTTTGCCGACTTTTTTTGTGCTCATGGGTTTGTCCTCAGGCGGCCTGCGCCATTGCCGGCGTCTGTGTTGCAAGCAGGGTCAGGCGTTCGCTGTCGGCCGTCGCAGCCGAGGCTTCGCGCACATGGCCGTAGCCGCGGATCTTTTGTGGCAGGGCCGCCAGCGCAATGGCTTTTTCCAGACTGCGTGCCTGCGGCGCCGCCAGCAGGGCTGCGATGTCCTGCTCGTATTGCGCCAGCAGGCGCGCGTCGAGCCGGCGCTCGGCGTTGTTGCGAAACGGGTCGAGCCAACTGCCGCGCAGGCCGCGCAACGCGTTCATGAGCTTGAAGGCGCGCATCACCCAAGGGCCGAGCTCGCGCTTTTTCACTTTGCCGCTGATCGGGTCGGCCTTGCCGAAGGGCCAGGCGCCGAGGTGAAAGTGCAGCGTGTAGTCGCCCTCGAAGGTGGCAGCGAGCTGCTGGCGGAAAGCGTCCGAGCTGTACAGACGCGCCACCTCCCATTCGTTTTTGGCTGCCAGCAGCTTGAAGTAGCTCAGGGCCACCGCCTTGCTCAGGCGCTCGCCGGCGCCCAGTTCGTAGTCCAGTTTGACAACCCTCTCCAGCAGTGTGTGGTAGCGCGCGGCGTAGGCGGCGTTGTCGTAGTCGGTCAGGAAACTCTCATGGCGCTGCATCAGTTTGGCCAGCGACTCGTTGGCGCGCGGCACGAACTGCACCACGTTGGCCGGCGTTGCCACTTTCTGCACTGCCGCCAGGTCGGTGGCGGCGCGCCGGCCCCAGAGAAAGGCCTTGCGGTTGAACTCGATCTGAACGCCGTTGAGTTCAATCGCCTTGTCCAGTGCCGCCAGCGAGACCGGAATCCAGCCCTTTTGCCAGGCGGCGCCGAGCATGAACATATTGGCCGCGACGCTGTCGCCCATGAGCGCGCGCGCTATCTCGATGCCATTGGCGGCAAAGAACTGTTCGCCGCAGACGGCCTGGATGCTGCCCAGCATGGCGCTGGCGTCGACGCTCCAGTCGGCGTTGCGCGCGAAGTCGGCGGTTGGAATGACGTCGGTGCAGACCACGGTGCGCGTGCGCCCGGCGCGCATGCGCGACAGCGCTTCGTCGCCGGCGGTGACGATCAGGTCGCAGCCGATCACGGTATCGGCCTCGCCCGGTGCGATGCGGGTGGCGTGCAACTGGTCGGCGCTCGGGGCAATGTGCACATGCGAGAGCACGGCGCCGTATTTCTGCGACAGACCGGTGACGTCCAGAATCGAACAGGCCAGGCCGTCGATGTGGGCCGCCATGCCGAGCAACTGCCCGATTGTCACGACGCCGGTGCCGCCAATGCCACCGACCAGCACGCTGATGGAGCGGCTTGGCCGCTCGATCACGGGCAGCGCCGGCAGCGGCAGCTCCTCGGTTGTCGCGCTTGTGAGCTTGGCCGGCTTGCTCAGCGCGCCGCCGTGCACCGTGACAAAGCTCGGGCAAAAGCCCTCGATGCAGGTGTAGTCCTTGTTGCAACTGTTCTGGTTGATCTTGCGCTTGCGCCCCAGCGGCGTCTCCAGTGGTTCGATCGAGAGGCAGTTCGACGCGGTGCCGCAGTCGCCGCAGCCTTCGCAAACCGCCGCGTTGATGAAGCTGCGCTTGGCCGGGTCTGCCCATTTTCCACGCTTGCGCAGGCGCCGGCGTTCCGTGGCGCAGGGCTGTTCGTAAAGCAGAACGGTCACGGCCTTGATGTCGCGCAAGCGCATCTGGACCGCTTCCAGATCGTCGCGGTGGTGCACCTTGACTTCAGTCGGCAGGCCGGCATTGGCGTATTTCTCCGGTTCATCGCTGACCAGGGCGATCTCGTGCACGCCTTCAGCCAGCAGTTCACGGATGGTCTGCGGAACCGTCAGTTCACCATCGACGGGCTGGCCGCCGGTCATGGAGACAAAGCCGTTGACCAGCAGCTTGTAGGTCATTGGCACCTTGGCTGCCACGGCCTGGCGGATGGCCAGAAAACCGGAGTGGAAATAAGTACCGTCGCCCATGTTGGCGAAGACATGGGCTTCGTCGGTGAAGGGCTGCTGACCCAGCCACATCGCGCCTTCGCCGCCCATGTGCGACACGGTGCCGGTGGTTTTCGGGTTTTGCAGCATGGCGATGGTGTGGCAGCCGATGCCGGCCAGCGCGCGCGAACCGGCAATCACCTTGGTCGAGCGGTTGTGCGGGCAGCCCGAGCAAAAACTCGCGCTGCGCTGCGACGCTGACGGCGCCTTCGGTCCGGGCAGTGTGATCGGTTGCAGGCCGCAGGCCGGGTTGAGCATCAGCATCACGTCAAGCAGGACCTTGGCCACGATGGCCGGCGAAATCTCGGCGTTGTTCGGGAACACGCGCATGCCGCGCTCCAGGCCGTAGGTCGGCGCGCCAACCGCCTTGCCAATCACCTTGGGGTGCTTGGCAAGTTTGATGTCGTAAAGGATGGACTTGATCTGCTCTTCGAGCAGCGGGCGTTTTTCTTCCACCACCAGAATGGCGTCAACATCCTGCGCCAGGGTGCGCACAAACTCGGGATCGAGCGGCCAGATCATGCCGACCTTGGCAATGCGGATGCCCATTTCCTGCAGCCTGGCATCGGTCCAGCCCAGTTCCAGCGCCGCCTGGCACACGTCCTGGTAGGCCTTGCCGGCCGACACGATCGCCAAGCGTGGCGTCGATGTTTCGTGCGAGATGCGGTTGAGCCGGTTGGCGCGGGCGTAGGCGGCAGCGGCGTAGATCTTGTGGTTGTAGAGCCGGTCTTCCGCCAGTAGCGGCATGTCAATCGGGCGGATGCTCAGGCTGGGCGCGCCCAGCGGGTTGGGAGCGGGCAGGGACGGCACTTCGGGCAGCACGATCTGCGGTGAATCCGGCGCCACGTAAATCGTGCCGCCGCCTTCGACCACGTCGGTCACCACCTTCATGCCGACCCAGCAACCCGAGAAGCGCGACATGGCGATGCCGTGCAGGCCGAAGTCGAGCAACTCCTGCGTATTGGACGGATAGAGCACCGGCATGCCGGCGGCGATGAAGATCTGGTCCGAGAAGTTCGTGATGGTCGAGGACTTGGCGCCGTGGTCGTCACCAGCGAGCGCCAGCACACCACCCAGGGCGCTGGTGCCGGCGCTGTTGGCGTGGCGCAGCACGTCGCCGCTGCGGTCAACGCCCGGGCCCTTGCCGTACCAGATGCCAAACACGCCGTCCACCCGCGCACCCGGGAAACTGCCCACGTGCTGCGCACCCCAGATCGCCGTGGCGGCCAGGTCTTCGTTGACCGCAGGGCGGAAGAAAACCCGGTTTTCCTTGAGGATGGTCTCTGCATGCCACAGGTCCATGTCGTAACGCCCCAGAGGCGAGCCACGGTAGCCCGAGACATAGCCGCCGGTGTTCTTGCCCTCGGCTTCGTCGCGCAATCGTTGCTGGATTGGCAGGCGCACCAGGGCCTGGGTGCCGGCCAGAAAGACCCAGCCTTCTTTGACCCGGTATTTGTCGTCAAGCGCCACGTCGGGGCGAACCAAATCAAGGGATGTGTTCATGTGTGTCTTCCGGTCATCGCAAGGGTTTTCTGATTGTGGCGGTGCGTGCCTGTTTGCGCTGTCGCTTAGTGTACGGGCGCAGGGGTGCTAGAACAACTGATCCGGCAATACATTCGCGGCGGCTGGCGCCGGCCCCGTCTCGCCCTCGCCGGGTCTGGCAAGCGAAGCTACGCGCACACCGAGCAGGCGCAGGCGTTGCGTCAGGGGCACGCGCTTGAGGCACAGGCCGGCGGCGTGGCGGATGGCCTGCGCGTCGCCGGTGCACTCGGCCAGTGTCAGGTCGCGCGTGACGCATTTGAAGTCGTCATAACGCAGCTTGATGCCGATGGTCTTGCCGACGTAGCCCTTGCGCTGCAGGTCATCGGCCACCTGCTGGCACAGGCGGCTGAAGATGGCGCCGAGTTCGGCTTTGTCGCGCACCGCATGCAGGTCGCGCTCGAACGTGGTCTCGCGACTGATCGAGACCGGGTCACTCTCCATCACGATCGGTCGACTGTCGCGGCCGTGGGCGGCATCAAACAGCCAGGCACCGGTCTTCTGTCCAAAGTGGTCGATCAGCCAGTCCACCTCCTTTTGCGCCAGTTCGCCAATGGTGCTGATGCCAAGGGCCTGCAGTTTTTCATCGGCTTTCGGACCGATGCCGTTGATCTTGCGGCAGGCCAGCGGCCAGATCTTTTCCTGCAGGTCTTTTTCATAAACGATGGAGATACCCTTGGGCTTGTTGAACTCGCTGGCCATCTTGGCCAGCAGCTTGTTCGGCGCCACGCCGATCGAGCAACTCAGCCCTGTCTGGTCGAATATGGTTTTCTGGATCAGACGCGCCAGCACGCGACCGCCTTCGCGCTGGCCGCCCGGAACCTCGGTGAAATCGATGTAGACCTCGTCGATGCCGCGGTCCTCCATGAGCGGTGCAATGTCGGTAATGATGGCCTTGAAGGCGCGCGAGTAACGGCGGATTTCAGGGAAGTCAACCGGCAGCAGGATCGCCTGCGGGCACAGGCGCGCCGCTTTCATCAGCCCCATGGCCGAGCCAATACCAAACTGGCGCGCGGCATAGGTTGCGGTGGTGATGACGCCGCGCCCGACGTAGTCCTTGATTCGGGGAAACTCGTCCAGCGGGATCCTGTGCAACAGGCGTTCGGACTGATCCGGGTCGGTCGCAGCGTCCAGCGCGCGCCGGCCGCCGCCGATCACTACCGGCAAGTCCTTGAGTTGCGGGTAGCGCAGCAACTCGACGGAAGCGTAAAACGCGTCCATGTCAAGGTGGGCGATGCGGCGTATCTTTTCGGCCATGGCCTGAGGATAGCGTGAATGGGTACTGCGTCAGGTCAAAGTAAGGGTGGGCAAAAAACGTTATGCTGCAGCGCAATAGTCGCTACTTTGACCGGAACCCGCATGGACAAGCACTTTTTGACGCCGCTTTTCGCTCCCAGTTCAATCGTTGTGTTTGCCGGGGAGGCTGAAAAGCCGGAATCGCAGACACCCCAGGCCCGCGCCCTGCACGAGGCCCTGCGTGCGCAGCGCTACACCGGCACTCTGACCTTTATTGACATCCATGCCAGCGGCACCCTGGCCGATCTGGCCCACGCACAGGCCGATCTGGCGCTGATCGCCTTGCCGCCGGAAGAATTGGCCGGCGCGCTGGAATTGGCCGGTCGCATCAAGTGCCGGGCCGCGCTGGTGATTGCCAGCGGTATCGACGGCGCCCAGGCGGCTGAGCTGAACCAGATTGCGCGGCGCGAGGGCATCCACCTGCTCGGGCCCAATTGCCTGGGTTTCCAGCGTCCGCTGCTGCAACTCAATGCCAGCGTGGCCGGTCCCTTGGCCGCGCCGGGCCCGCTGGCGCTGGTGTCGCAATCGGGTGCGCTGACGGCCTCGATCCTGGACTGGGGTCAAAAGAACGGCGTCGGTTTCTCGACCGTGGTCTCGCTCGGTCCCAATACCCCCGTGGACATGGCGCAGGTGCTTGATTTTCTGGCGGCTGATCCGCAAACCCACAGCATCGTGGTCTACCTCGAGGGCATCCGCAATGCGCGGCGTTTCATGAGCGCGCTGCGTGCTGCGGCCAATGCGAAGCCGGTGGTGGTGCTCAAGGGCGGACGCAAGCCCGACGGCAACCGTGCGGCGCTGACCCATTCCGGCACCATTGTCGGCAGCGACGATGTCTTTGACGCTGCCCTGCGCCGTGCCGGTGCGGTGCGGGTGCGCTCTTTTGTGGCGCTGTTCTCGGCTGCCAAATGCCTGTCCTCGCGCTATCGCGCGGTTGGTCGCCGCCTGGCCATCGTCACCAATGGCGGTGGCCCCGGCGTGCTGGCGGCGGACTGGATCAGCGAAATCAATCTGGCACTGGGTGTTTTGACCGAAGTTGAGGCGATCGAACTCAAGACCCAGTTGCCCAAGCTGGCGTCCTTGTGTGACTTGATCGATATCTCGGAAGAGGCGGGCCCGGAGCATTTCAAGCTCGCGATCGCGGCTGCCGCCAAATCGCGCCAGGTCGACGGTGTGCTGGCGATTTGCTCGCCCAAGATCGGCACCGACAGCGCCAGCATTGCCCATGCGCTGGTGGAGTCGAACAAGCAGATCGGCAAACCCCTGTTCACCTGCCTGATGGGCGACGCCACGGTTGGCGAAGCCAGGCGCATTCTGCACGACGCTGCGATTCCGACCTTTCGCACACCCGAGGCGGCGGTCGGCGCCTACGGCAATATCGCTTCCTATTACCGCAACCAGCAGTTGCTGCAACAGACGCCGCCGCCGATGTCTGATCTGGCCAAGCCCGACCTGGAGGGCGCACGCATGCTGGTCGAAAGCGTCCTGGCCGAGCGGCGCAAGGTGCTGACCGAAATGGAATCGAAAGCGCTGCTGGCGGCGTTTCACATTCCGGTGACCAAGACCATTCTGGCGCGCAACGTCAACGAAGCCATCATGATCGCCACGCAACTGGGCTTTCCGGTGGCGCTCAAGATTGATTCACCCGACATTACCCACAAGTCCGATGTGATGGGCGTGGCGCTCAACGTCGTCAACGCGGTTGGGGTGCGCGACACCTTTCTCGAGATGACGCAGCGCGTGGCGCGCCTGATGCCCGAGGCCCGCATCAACGGTGTCACCGTGCAGAACATGTCGAGCCAGAAGCGCGGGCGCGAAATTTACATCGGCCTGGTGACGGATGATCCCTTCGGCCCGGTGATCGCGTTTGGCGCCGGCGGCACCATGATCGAATTGATGAATGACCGTGCCATGGAGTTGCCGCCGCTGAACCAGTTCCTGGCCCGCCGCCTGATCGATCGCTCGCGCGTGGCCGAGACCCTGGGTGAATGGCGCGGCGCCGCGCCCGTCAACATGGAAGCGCTGGAACAGGTGTTGTTGCGGGTTTCGGAGATGGTGTGTGAACTGCCGCAATTGCGCGAGATGGACATCAACCCCATCATCGTTGACGAGTCGGGCGCACTGGCCGTCGATGCGCGCATCGTGGTCGAAAATGCGGCGCCCTCGGCGCGCAACTACAGCCACCTGGCGATCCTGCCGTATCCGGCGCAGTACGCGCAGACCTGGCCTTTGCGCGGCGGTGGCGAATACACGGTGCGGCCGATTCATCCGGATGACGCCAGCATGCTGCAGGAGTTTGTGCGCACGCTCTCGCCCGAGAGCCGCTACTTCCGCTTTGTCTCGAGCATGCAGGAGTTGCCGGCCACCATGCTGGCGCGCTTCACGCTGATCGACTACGACCGCGAAATGGCGCTGGTGGCGGTGCAGCGCGAGCGCACCGTCGGCGCCGACGGCGAGGTGGTGGAGACCTCCCGCATGCTGGGCGTGTCGCGTTACATCACGAACCCGGACCGCACGACCTGCGAGTTCTCCCTGGTGGTGGCGGACGACCTCAAAGGCAAAGGCCTGGGCTCACGCCTGATGCTCTCGATCATGGAGTTCGCGCGGGAAAAAGGACTCTCCGAAATCGAAGGCCTGGTGCTGGCCAACAACCCGACCATGCTCAAGCTCATGAAGAGCCTGGGCTTTCACATCAAAGCCTTCCCTGAAGACGCAGACTTCAAACTGGTGACGCAGGCGCTGTAAATCAGGTCGGGTAATGCCCGGGCAGCAGGATGGATTTGTCGATGGTGTTGATGTCGGTGCGCCCGCACAGGGCCATGGTGGTATCGAGTTCCTTGTGGATGATCTCCAGCGATTTGGTGACGCCGGCTTGGCCCATGGCGCCCAGACCGTAGATGTAAGAGCGGCCGATGTAGACGCCTTGTGCGCCTAGCGCGCGGGCCTTGAGTACGTCCTGCCCGCTGCGCACGCCGCCGTCCATGTGCACTTCAATCTGCTTGCCTACCGCGTCCACGATTGGGGGCAGGGCGCAGATGCTCGACTGCGCACCGTCAAGCTGGCGCCCGCCGTGGTTCGAGACGATCAGCGCATCGGCGCCGGCGCTCACCGCCAGGCGCGCGTCTTCAACGTCCTGAATGCCCTTGAGGATGAGCTTGCCGCCCCAGCGTTTCTTGATCCACTCGACGTCGTTCCAGTTCAGGGTCGGGTCAAACTGGCTGGCGGTCCACTGCGAGAGCGAACCCATGTCCTCGATGCCTTTGACGTGGCCGAGGATGTTGCGAAAGCCACGCCGTTTCGTGCCCATCATGCCCAGACCCCAGCGCGGCTTGGTCATCATGTTGAGGATATTGGCCAGTGTCATCTTGGGTGGCGCGCTCAGGCCGTTCTTGATGTCCTTGTGGCGCTGGCCGATGATCTGCAGGTCCAGCGTCAGCACCAAGGCTGAACAGTTGGCGGCGCGTGCACGCTCGATCAGGCGCTCGATGAAGTCGCGGTCGCGGATCACATAGACCTGGAACCAGAACGGGTGCCGGTCGGTTCCTTCGGCCACGTCTTCGAGCGAGCAGATGCTCATGGTCGAGAGCGTGAAGGGCACGCCAAATGCCTTGGCCGCGCGTGCTGCCAGGATCTCGCCGTCGGCGTGCTGCATGCCGGTCAGGCCCACCGGCGCCAGCGCCACCGGCATCGCCACCGGCTGCCCGATCATGGTGCTGGCGGTGCTGCGATGGTCCATGTTGATGGCCACACGCTGGCGCAGCAGGATTTTCCGGAAGTCGGACTCGTTGGAACGGTAGGTGCCTTCGGTCCAGGAACCCGAGTCGGCGTAGTCGTAGAACATGCGCGGCACGCGCTTCTCGGCCAGTACGCGCAGGTCTTCGATGTTGGTGATGACGGTCATGCAAGTCTCCGTGAATAAGCCTGCATGGTAAGGGCTGGCCTGCCGGCATTGCAAGCCAGTCGATCCCGCAACTCAGTTCCTGCGGCAGTTGGCAGTCAGGAACGAATGGCAGGTCCGGATGCCAAAACGCCCAACTAAGCGCCTGTTTTACGCGCCCAAATGCCCAGAGCAGTTTTTTCCAGCCGATCAAAATCAATCGGCTTGCCCAATTTCTCTACGCGTTCGGGCAACCCGCCACGCGCATCAATCGAGGAAAAAGGCAAACCGGTCACCATGACGATGGCCATATTCTTGTAACGCTCCAGATCGCACAACGCGTTAATGATCTGAACGCCATCAACCTCTGGCATGCGTAAATCACAGATCAGCAGATCAGGCAGGATTTCACCCACCAAAACCAAACCCTCATAGCCGTTGGGCGCGGTGTGAAGGGTGACCGGAAACCCCCATGCTTCGATCCGCATCTGGTACAACCTGAGCGTTGCTTCATTGTCTTCAATCACGACCACGTGCAGGGAGTCCTTTGGCAAGGTTTTTGGCAAAGACTTTTCGCGATTCGCCAAGCCACCTTTAGCGGGCCGCAGACTGGTGTCCCGGCGCTTGATTCGTCTGAGGTCCAAAGCATAAAGTCCGGTGATGAGCAGCAAGCCACCACTGAACAAGCTCGCAGCGAACTGCAAGGTGGCGATGGTCACCAAACCTGACACCACAAAAAGGTAGGGCAGACTCTTGTTGAGCCATTCGGGTTTTTCTAACTCGAGCATAGTTGTGCCCCATACGGAGGGCTTTGATTTGAACGCCTAATATTAACCTTGAGCCAGTGATCGCACGGTTCGACGGTAGAAAGTCCCTGTAACTGAAAAAAGCCCCCGGTCACTGACCGGGGGCTTGAAGGATTTGGAGAGGACTCAGGCGCGATAAGCCTTGTAGGCGGCCCGGGCGATCAGTGCGGTGCCGACGACGGGAAGCGTTACGGCGTAAACCAGACCGATGAACGGGGC
>CAIRAW010000076.1 GCA_903876735.1 uncultured beta proteobacterium
GGGTGAAACGGGCAATCTCTACGCGCAGCAATACCAAGTAGGCACACGTTGACGGGGCCCCCGGAGTGTGCGGGTAGGTAGCATCGAGCCGTTGGGTGACCAGCGGCCCAGAGTAATGGCAGTCACTTCTGCCAACCCGCAAGGGCTGGCAGTTGCACAGAATCCGGCTTATCGGTGGGCTTCACACTTTTACCCCCACGCTCCTCGCAGCGCGTAGTTCGCTGCCCCCCGAGGGGGCTGTTTCGTCTTGGGGCGGCCCGGCGACGAAACGTTTTTACTTGGACAGCAGGTTGGTGCCTGCGGTTCCGACGGCGACGTAGCCGGTCTGGCCGTGCGCAACCGCCAGCAGGTCCTGGCCGTTGACGGGCGCATTCGCCGCTGTCCAGCTCAGGCCATCGGCGCTGTACAGGATGGTGCTGTCGGTGCCGACCGCAACAAACTGTGTGCCGTAGACGACTGCATTCAGGTTGGCAGGGATGCCTGGTGCAGTCTGCGCCTTCCAGGTTGCAGCATCGGTACTGGTAAGCAGTGTGTTGGCGTCGCCGACCGCCACGTAGGTCGTCGACACGACGCCGGTGCTTGAGACGATCCTCATGCTGGCAACGCCGTGCAGGTCAATGGGTGGTTGTGCGATGACGCTGTGGTCAAACCAGGTCGAGGCATCGGGGCTGATGACGATGGTGCCGCCGGCACCGACGGCGACCCAGACGCCGTCGCCGCTGGAGTAGTTGACCGCGTAAAGGTCGCTGGTGGTGGCAGAGTTGCTCGCCTTGGTCCAACTGACGCCGTCGGCACTGCTGAGAATGGTGCCGCCCGCACCCACCGCCACATTCAGGCTCAGGCCGTTGCTGGCAATCGCGTACAGGTTTTGTGTCGTGCCGCTGGTTTGTGCGGTCCAGGTCACGGCGTCCGTGCTGGTCAGGACCAGTCCGCTGTCACCCACCACCTTGTAGTTGCTGAGGAAAGACGCGCCATTGAGCCGGCTGCTGGTGCTGTAGTTGATGGCGCTCCAGGTGGCACCGTCGGTGCTGGAATACATGGTGCCAGCGCTGCCCACGGCAACATAGTTTGAACTCAGGGTGGTGGTCGTCGAGACCGAATTGATGGTGGAGGTTGTGGTCGTTGAACCAAAAGCCACGCTGCGCAGATCATTGCTGCTGGGCGCTGCTCCACTGGTCCAGTTGGATCCGGCGATCCGCGGTGTTGCGCTCACCGGAGTAGTCCCCGGTCCACCCGGGCCGCCCCCGGTTCGGGCATTGATGGAGAAGGCGTAGTTCACGCCATTGACCAGACCCTGAACGACGTAGGGCGAGCTGACCTTGAGCAGGACGTTGCCACCGGGCAAGCCAAACCAGCTTTGCATCGATGTCACGCTGGTCGGGGCTACGCTGGTCGGCGCGTAAAACACCCAGTATTCGACGTCGCTTGTCGTATCCCAGGTCAGGGTGACAGATGATTCACCGGTACTGACTGCCAGCCCGGTCGGTGCCGGCGCCGAGTCGCCGTTGCTACAGGCCAGTAACAAAACGGTCAGCAGACCGGCAAAGAACAACTTGAATGAGCGAAAAGACATAGTGAGATCCAAAGCAATGCTGTTTTCATTATCGATTATTTTGTCGGGGCGGCCACTGCGCTTGGGGGACCCAGCTGCCGCGCCTTGTGTTCTAGAAGCGTTCGTGCGCCTGTAGAAAACGCCACTGCCCGACCGGCAACTGCGCCATGGCGACGCGCCCGATGCGCAGGCGCTTGATGCCCAGAATCCGCAGGCCGACGCGCTCGCACAGGTAGGCGAGCAGACCCGGATGCGCGCCCTTGAGCGCGAAACGCAGCTTGCTGGAGGCGTCCCCGGTGCTGTTGAGGCTGACTTTGACCGGCGGCAGCGCGCGGCCGTCGACCACCAGGCCCTGGTTCAGGCGCTGTAGCGTTGCCGGCGCCACTGTGCCCTCGACCTCCACGATCACTTCCTGTTCCATCACGGCGGCGTCTTCCTCAAGCTTGCGCTGCACGCGCCAGTCCTGCGTGAACACCACCAGGCCGCTGGCAGCGTTCTCCAGGGGCACACAGGCGGTGAGACGGGCAAAGTGGCGTTTGAGCACGCGCTCGCCACCGGGGTCACCGGCGGCGTGATTGGCGGGGCTGAGGACCTGCTGCGCCGTGGCGGCAAGTCCTGGCGGTTTGTGCAGCAGCAGGGTTACGTCGGCCAGGTCGAGCAGGCTGGCATCGCGGTCGATTTCGATCTTCTGGTTCGAGACCCGGAACATCGGCTCCTCCACCACGCGACCGTCGACCCGCACCCAGCCGCCTTCGATGTACTGTTCGGCTTCACGCCGGGAGCATGCGAGCAGGGCGGCAACGCGTTTGGCCAGCCGCTCATCGGTGCGCCGGGCGTTGGCTGGGGGTATGGGGGACGCGATCATGGGCGTGATGGTAACCCCCGCTCAGGATTGCCAACTCAACGGGTCGAGCTGGTAGAAAAGCGTCAGTTGCTGGTAGAGCTCCGGGTGCGCGTCGGCCATGAGCACCGGTTGCTCGAAAAACACCTCCGAGATCACGGCAAAGAACTCAGCCGGATCGCTGGCACCGTAATCACTGAAAAGGGATGCCTGCTGTAACGCGATCATCCCTTTCAATTGCCGGAATTCGTCGCTCAGCACCTTGGTCCAGTGCGCATACTGGGCCCGGCGCACCAGTACCGGCGCGCCATTGGCGGCGCCGGTTTCCTGGTCGAGTTGATGGGCAAACTCGTGGATCACGACGTTTTGGCCGTCATCCGGCGTGGCCGCGTCTTCCAGCGTGTCATGCCACGACAGCACAACTTGCCCGCGCTCCCACGATTCACCCGCAAGCACCTCACGTGCGTGGTGCGCGACACCGATGGCGTCGGTGTGCTCGCGCTCGACCACAAAGCTGCCGGGGTAGACCAGGATTTCGCGCAAGCCCGGGTAGTAGCCGCGTGGGCGCTTTAGGATCAGCAGGCAGGCTTGCGCCGCAATCGTGACGCGCATCTCGTCGGTGATGCGCAGACCGTCGCAGCCGATGAAGGATTTTTCAGCCAGAAAGACCTGAACATGGCGTTTGAGTTCAAGTTGCAGGTCCGCAGGTAGCCTGCGCACGACCGGAACACGGCGCTGCAGGATGCTGCGCCAGGCCTTTGGGAAAGGCTGGCGGCGAAGCTTTTCGCGCCTGCGCTCAGTCAGCCAGGGCTGGCCCAGCAGCCACACCACCAGCAGCAGGGCCAGGGCGGAAACGATCAGCGCCGGCAAAGCGGGTGCACCTCAGGGGGGAGTGGACTCGATGCGCGTGACATGGGCGATCAGCGAGCGTTTTGCCACTGGCCACATGCGCTCGGGCACATCGGCATAGGCTTGCGCCAGCCAGTCGTCCAGAGTCCCGTCCGGCTGTGTTGTCATCGCCTGCACGATCTTCGCTTCGCGCTGCAGTCGATGCGCTTTCAGCCGCGCGACGGCTGCCAGCGCCTCGCCGTCGTAGCCGCCGATGGCATAGCCATGTGCGGGCAGGATGAATTCGATGGCGTATTGGGCGCAGGCGGCACGCAGCAGGTCGAGCGAATCCAGGTAGTCCGCCATGTCGCCGTCGGGTGGATCGATCACGGTGGTGCTGCCGCACAGGATGTGGTCACCGCTGAACAGCAGACCGTCTTCAGGCAGCAGCAGGCACAGGTGATTGGCAGCATGACCGGGCGTGTGCAGCACCACCAGCGTGTGCGAACTGTCGGCATCGGGTCCGGTCAGGTTCAGGCGTTCTCCATGCCGCAGCGCGCGGTCCGGCGTGAATTGGCTGTGGCTGCGTGCCGTGTCGGCCGAGGGCAGGCCCAGAATCGGTGGCTTGTTGGCACACAGCGCCTGCAGCGGCTCGGCCCCGGGCGAATGGTCGGGGTGCGAATGGGTGCAGACAATCATGCGGATGTCGCCAGCCGCCGCGCGCCAGAGTTTCTCCAGGTGATCCGGGTCGGACGGGCCCGGGTCGATCACGATGTAGCCGGTGTCCGGGTCGCCAACCAGATAGCTGTTGGTGCCGGGTCCGGTCATGGCGCCGGGGTTGGGCGCGGTCAGGCGCTGCACGTTCTTGAGCAATGGCACCGGTGTTTCAGTCTGCCAGTCCAATGGGTGCAGGATTTGCCCGTCCGGGCAGACCAGCGCGAGTTCACCGAACGGCAACTCATGTTCCATGTAGCGCATCTCGCGCCCCGCCATCAGGCCGGCGCGTGGGCAACTGGTCCATAGCGGCTGCTCGGTCGCGGCGCAGGCTTGCAAGACGGCGTCGACCGAACGGTAGTCCAGCAGGCGCTCCAGCGTGCGGATGGTCGGGAAGATGATGAAAAACTGGCCAGCCTTGTGACGGGCCAGGGCGTCCGCCGGGCGCACCCAGACCGGCTCAAATTGCTCGGCTTCGTCGGCCACCGGGGCCTGTCCAGCAGGCATGCGCGCGACCAGGAAGGGCACGTCGAAGCGCCGTGCCAGGTCGCGGTCGGTGACCCAATGCGCCAGCACAAACACCTCGTCCGCTGCCAGTGTCAGGCCCAAGGCCTGGCATTGGGCGGCAAATGGGGCGCTGCGATCGAGCGCTGCAATGTCGCTGTGGTCGGCGCTCGAGCCGTCGCGCCGGCGTGCCAGCAGCACGCCAAGTTCCTCAAAACTTTCCCGTATGGCGGCGATCGCCTGCGTCAGGTGCAACTCGCTTTGCGTGGTACGTCGGCTCGCCTGGCCATGGCTGGCGGCGTCGAGCGCGTCAACGCCACCGCCAGGAAAGACATAGGCGCCTGGCACAAAGCTGGCCGTCATGGAGCGGCGCGTCATCAGCACCTCGATGCCCGCAGGCGTGTCGCGCAGGAGCAGCACGGTGGCGGCGGGTCGGACGCTCGCGGGTGTGCGCGGCGGATGCAGGAGTTGGTTGGGGCGTGCCATAAATTGAATTTTGCAACCAAAACAGGCTGGCCGGGTGTCGCAGCGGCGATGCACGCGTAA
This sequence comes from uncultured beta proteobacterium, assembly GCA_903876735.1. GTDB lineage: Bacteria > Pseudomonadota > Gammaproteobacteria > Burkholderiales > Burkholderiaceae_C > Rhodoferax. Next base: position 4,986 of record CAIRAW010000076.1, read on the forward strand.
ACCCCAAGGGTCATTGGGCTGCGGGCGGCGTATGCTTTTCGGCGACACAATGGAAATCTACCGGAGTCAACAATGACAGATCGCGCAAGGTTCAGGCTGATCGCAATGGGCCTCGCAGTACTGTTGACGCTGCCACTGGGGGCGCAGGCCCAAGCCTGGCCGATGAAGCAGCCGATCAAACTGGTGGCGGTATTTCCGCCCGGCGGCTCAGTCGATCAGGTGGCGCGCCTGTTGGCGCAGCCCTTGTCTCAGCAACTGGGCCAAAGCGTGATCGTGGAGAACAAGGGTGGTGCCTCCGGTTCGATTGGCGCGGCAGCCGTTGCTGCTGCGCCGGCCGATGGCTACACCTTTGCCGTCGTGTTTGACACGCACGGCGTCAATCCCAGCCTGATACCCGGCTTGCCGTTTGATTCCAAGAAAGACTTGATGCCCATCGTGCTGATCGGCACCGCGCCCATGGTGCTGGCGACGCAGGCGGGTTCGGAATTCAGGACCCTGGCCGATGTGGTGGCGGCGGCCAAGACCAAGAGTGGCGTCAGCTACGGCAGCATCGGATCTGGCAGCTTGGGGCACCTGGCGATGGCCTTGCTGGGCAAGAACAATGGGCTTGATTTTCAGCACATTCCCTACAAGGGCGGTGGCCCCTTGATGAACGACGCGGTTGCCGGCCATGTGCCGCTCGCGATCGGCTCGGTGTTTCTGGTCAAACCGCATATCGACAGCAAGCGCATGCGAGCGCTGGCCGTGACGACCAGCGGACGGTCGGCCGAGTTGCCGGGCGTCCCGACCCTGGCCGAGAGCGGCTTTGCCGGCTTTGACGCGCCGGCCTGGTGGGCCGTGCTGGCGCCGGCAAGAACACCACCGGAGATCCTCAAGCGCATGAACGAGGAAATCAACAGGGCCTTGAAACTGCCCGATGTGGCCAAGCGGCTCGAGTCGCAGGGCATCAGCGTGGTCGGCGGCACGGGCGAGGTAGCGCGCGTATTCATCGAAAAGCAGATCGATGTCTGGGGCAAGGTCGTCAAGGACAATGGCATCAAGGCTGATTAGCGCTTATTCCCCGGGGCATGGATCAAGGGATAATTCGGCCATGCGAATCAGTTTCACAAAAATGCAGGGTGCCGGCAACGATTTTGTGGTGCTGGACGAGACCCGTGGCTTGCTCGGATTGACGCCGGCCCACTACCGGTTGCTGGGTGACCGCCATTTCGGCGTGGGCGCGGACCAGATCCTGACGGTGCGTGCAGCGCCGGCGCCGGGCATTGATTTTGAATACCTGATCCACAACGCCGACGGCGCCGAGGTTGAGCAATGCGGCAACGGCGCACGCTGTTTTGCGCGCTTTGTTCGTGACCAGGGCTTGTGCACCAAGGATGTGATTCGCGTCCAGACCCGCGCCGGCGTGATCGAGCCACGCTTGTTGCCCGATGGCCGCGTCACGGTGGACATGGGTGCGCCGGTTTTTGCGCTGGCCGACATTCCCTTCGATAACGCCGGCCTGCAGCCGCAGCCAAACGGTGCCTGGCAGCGCTGGCCACTGGTCCTGGCGGGTGACGCCCAACAGGAAACGCTGGTGCTCGCCGTCCTGTCGATGGGCAATCCGCATGCGGTGCTGCAGGTGGACGATGTGGCGACGGCGCCGGTTGCCCTGCAAGGCCCCCGGGTCCAGTCCAGCCGGGCATTTCCGCGCGGCGTCAACGTTGGTTTCATGCAGATCGTCGACCGTGGCCAGATCAGGCTGCGCGTGTTTGAGCGCGGCGTTGGAGAGACGCTGGCCTGCGGTTCAGGTGCCTGCGCCGCCGTGGTGGCGGGCATCCGGCTCGGCCTGCTGGACGCCACTGTTGCGGTGCAGACACGCGGCGGCGATCTGACAATTTCCTGGGCAGGTGCCAGCGCCAGCGTCATGATGACAGGCCCGGCCACCCCCGTTTTTCATGGCGAAATCGACCTACCGGACACCTTATGAGCAAATCCTTTACCGACCCCATTACCGAAGACGACATCGCCAATTACCTGGCCAACACGCCTGACTTTTTTGAGCGCCACGCCGAACTGCTGGCTGCCGTGCAACTCAGCAGCCCACACAGCACGCGTGCGGTCAGCCTGCAGGAGCGCCAGGCCGGCATGCTGCGCGACAAGATCAAGGGGCTGGAGCTGCGCATCATGGACATGATCCGCCATGGCAACGACAACGTGATGCTGTCCGACAAACTGCTGCGTTGGGCCGGCAGCCTGTTCCTGACGATTGATCCCATCGCATTGCCGGGGCAGATCACGGACGAAATTGCCGAGCAGTTTTCTGTGCCCCAGGTTGGCATCAAGGTCTGGGGCGTGGCGCCGCCCTTCGCCCAGGCCGACTTTGCCACCGGGGTCAGCGAGGATGCCCGGCTTTTTGCTTCCTCGCTGACCGAGCCGTTCTGTGGCGTCAATACCGGCTTCGAGGCGGCGCGCTGGCTGCCAGACCCGCTCTCGGCCACCTCGCTGGCCTTGCTGCCTCTGCGCAACGGGTCGCTGGGCAGTGCGGAGCCCGCCTTTGGTTTGCTGGTGCTGGCCTCACCCGACGCCCAGCGTTTCAACAGCGGCATGGGCACCGATTTCCTGGCGCGCATCGCCGAACTCGCCAGCGCTGCCTTGTCCAGGTTGCGCTAAGCATGCCACTGCCAGCCTCTGTCCAGCCAAGCGACGCAGCAGGCGTGGGGGCTGGTGCTCTGGTCGAAAAATACCTTGAGCATGTGCGCGTCGAAAAGCGCCTGGCGCAGCGTACGGTCGAGCTTTATTGCCTCGACCTGGAAAAACTGGCGGCTTACGCAGCGCAGTCCGGTGTTGAATTGCTGCAGGTGCAAAACAGCCATGTCCGGCGCTGGGTGGCGCAGATGCACAGCGGGGGGCGCAGCGGGCGTGGCATTGCGCTGATCCTGTCGGGTTGGCGCGGCTTTTATGTCTGGCTTGGGCGTCAGGGACTGGTGGCGAGCAACCCGGTGCAGGACGTGCGCGCACCCAAGGCCGGCAAGCCACTGCCCAAAGCCCTGAGCGTGGACCAATCGGTGCAATTGGCCAGTTTCAGCAGCGATGACAACAATCCCTGGCTGGAGGCGCGCGACGCCGCCATCGTCGAACTGCTCTATGGCGCCGGTCTGCGCGTGGGCGAACTGACCGGGCTTGACGCCCTTGCCAGCGCCGAAGCGCGCGGCTGGATTGATTTCCAGGCCGGCGAAGCCCATGTGCTGGGCAAGGGAGCGAAGCGGCGCAGCGTGCCGGTGGGTGCCAAGGCGCTGGAGGCGCTGCAGCGCTGGCTTGCATTGCGCGAGCAGGCACCCGGCATGGCGGCGCAGCAGTCGTTGGTCCGTCCGGTGACGGCCGCCCTGTTCATCGGGCGCAATGGCACGCGGCTTACGGCTCAGTCGATCTGGCAGCGACTGCGCTTGCGCAGCCAGCAGGCCGGGCTCGATGTGCCGGTGCACCCGCACATGCTGCGCCATTCCTTTGCCAGTCATTTGTTGCAGTCGAGCAGCGATCTGCGCGGCGTGCAGGAGTTGCTGGGTCACGCCAGCATCACCACGACGCAGGTCTATACCCGGCTTGACTTCCAGCATCTGGCCAAAGCCTATGATGCAGCCCATCCGCGTGCCAAAATCAAGTAGTTCGATGGCGGCTTCTCTGTTCTTTTGCTTCCAATTCGGCGAAACTGTCGGTCATCATTAAAAGAGGGGTATTTATGCGCAGTCAGGTACTGGTTTTTCTGGACAAAGGGGTTGAGTTTCATTTTCACGTCGAAGAGGGTCCGGCATTGCCAAGCGACGCCGCACGTGCCTGGCTGGATGCGCAGTTCACCGCGCTTGACTGCGAGCCGCTGCGCGCCAGTGGCAAGGTCCTGACCGCGGACAAGGTGTTGCGTGTGACCGAGGCTGCAGGCGCTAGCTGGTTTGAGAATGAAAAGTGGGCCGCTGAGTACGTCAAGGCAGTGAATGGCGCGTTGAAGAAACCCATGATCAAGGTTGACGTTCCGGCGATGGCTGTCACCTACTGATTCCATTTCTAAACCATCCCTGTCGTTGTTGCTCCGCCTTGCCGTGCTGGAGCACTGTCTGCGGCTTCGCGCCTAGACAGGAATGATTTGGAAACGGAATAGGGACCGGCTGCTTAGCTGACGGGAGTGCCAGGCCCCACAATCGGGCCATGAAAACGATTCGATTAAGAGCTGGCAAAGAGCGTTCGCTGCTGCGCCGTCACCCCTGGATTTTTGAGTCTGCCATTGCGCGCGGCTCCGCTGACCCTGGCGAGACCGTGCGTGTTGAGTCCTTCGAGGGCGGCTTTCTGGCCTGGGCCGCCTTCAGCCCGGTCTCCAAGATCCGGGCCCGGGTCTGGAGTTTTGACGAAACCCAACGTATTGATGCATCGTTTCTGAGCGCCGCCTGTGTCGCAGCGGTCAAGGCCAGAAGCCGCTTCGCCATTCAGAGCGACGGCATGCGACTGGTGCACGGCGAATCCGACGGCTTGCCAGGCTTGATCGTGGACCGCTATGGCGACACGTTGGTGGCGCAGTTTCTCGCCACCGGTGCCGAGCGCTGGAAAGCGGTGCTGGCCGATGCCCTGCTCGCTGCCACCGGTCTGAGCAAGCTCTATGAGCGCTCTGACGCCAGTGGCCGCGTGCGCGAAGGCCTGCCCGAAGTCAGCGGCTGGCTGCGCGGCGAGGGTGCGACCGAACTGGTTCTACGCGAGCATGACTGGCAGCTTGGACTCAATATTGCCAGCGGCCACAAGACCGGTTTTTACCTCGATCAGCGCGACAGTCGCAAGAAGTTTGCCGATGTCACGCGCCGCCTGAAATTTGAGCGCGTGCTCAATTGCTACTGCTATACCGGTGGCTTCACCGTGGCCGCCCTGAGCGCCGGCGCCGCCCACGTCACCTCGATCGACTCGTCCGGTCCGGCACTGGAAAAAGCCGCTGCCAACGTGGCCTTGAACGGTTTTGACGCCAGTCGCGCCACCTTCATGGACGCCGATGTCAATGCCACGCTGCGCCAGTTCGGCGCCCAGGGTCAGACTTTCGATGCCATCGTGCTCGACCCGCCCAAGTTCGCGCCGACCGCCGCGCATGCCGAGCGGGCGGCGCGCGCCTACAAGGACATCAACCGTCTGGCGTTCAAGATTCTGGCGCCGGGCGGCGTCTTGTTCACCTATTCCTGCTCGGGTGGCATCAGCGCCGATCTGTTCCACAAGATCGTGGCCTCGGCGGGTATTGACGCCGGTGTCGATGGCTACATCGCCGAGCGCATGGGCGGCGCGCCCGATCATCCGATGACCATTAATTTCCCTGAAGGCGAATACCTCAAGGGGCTTGTGGTCATGCGCAAACAGGCCTGAGGCGCCTGGCCGTTAAACTTCCCAGCTTTGCGAACGACCCCATTCGGGGGGAATAACGATGAGTCTCATACCTGCAACGATTCTGACGGGCTTTCTTGGCTCGGGCAAAACCACACTCCTTAAGCGCGTGCTCCAGGAGGCGCACGGGCAAAAGATTGCGGTGATCGAGAACGAGTTCGGCGAGGAAAACATCGACAGCGACATCCTGGTGTCCGACACCCAGGAGCAAATCATCCAGATGAGCAACGGCTGCATCTGCTGCACCATCCGCGAGGACCTGCGCGCCACCCTGCGCGACCTGGCCGAAAAGAAGCGCAAGGGCGAACTCGCGTTTGATCGTGTCGTGATCGAAACCACCGGTCTGGCCGATCCGGGTCCGGTGGCGCAGACTTTCTTCATGGACGATGAAATTGCCGAGAGCTACCTGCTGGACTCGATTCTGACGCTGGTAGACGCCAAGCATGCGCAAACGCAGCTGGACGAACGCCAGGAAGCGCGCCGGCAGATCGGGTTTGCCGACCAGATCTTCATCAGCAAGACCGATCTGGTGGCGCCCGACGACGTTGCGGCGCTGATGCACCGCCTCACGCACATGAACCCGCGTGCGCCACAAAAGGCCGTGCATTTCGGCGAGGTGGCCCTGAGTCAGGTGTTTGATCTGCGCGGCTTCAATCTCAATGCCAAACTCGACATTGATCCTGACTTCCTCAAGGAAGAGGAACATGGGCACGAACACCACGACCATGCACCTGGCGAGCCCTGCGACCATCCATCGCACCAGCACGGTGCGGGCCATCACCATGCCCAGGAAGACGACGTCAAGAGCTTTGTCTTCAAGTCCGATCGTGACTTTGACCCCGCCAAGCTTGAGGATTTTCTGGGCGCCATTGTCAATATCTACGGTCCGCGCATGTTGCGCTACAAAGGCGTCCTGTCCATGAAAGGGACCGAGCGCAAGGTGATTTTTCAGGGCGTGCACCAACTGATGGGCAGTGACCTGGGGCCGGCCTGGGCCGCTGGTGAACAGCGCAGCAGCAAGATGGTGTTCATTGGCATCGATTTGCCGAAAGATATTTTTCTGCAGGGTCTGACGCAGAGCCTCGTTTGAAGGGCTTGCGCCATTCCGATAGGGCATGATGTTTGTCTCGAATTCGCAACTGATGGGATTCCCGCTGGCTAAACCTGTACACTCGCGCGCCAGCGAAGCTCAGCAAACCGGGGCATTAAATGCGCATAAAGAAACGGTAAGCTCAGACTCGTCGGAATCCGCTGCGATCAATAAACAGGGGTCCGTTGGTGTTTTGTAAGCGCAGCAAGATCCTGCGAGGAGACAAAAAGTGAAAGCACAAAAAGGGAAAGTCAAAGTGGTCAGCAAACAAGCCAAAACCGTCGCCAAGCCCAAACCCGCAGCGAAAGCGCATGTCAAGCCCAAGGCAAAACCGCCGGTGAAAGCCAAGCCGGTGGCCAAGGCTGCGGGCAAGCCGGTATTAAAAAAGACGGCGCCAGCGAAAAAGGTGGCCGCGAAGACGGTAAAAAAAGTGGCGCTGAAGAATGCCGCGGTGAAGAAGGTGGTGGCGAAGAAGGCGACAGCGGTCAAAGACCACAAGCCGATCGCCAAAGTGGTGCCAAAGGCACCAAAGACACCAAAGGCACTCAAGACAAGCACGACAAGCAAGGCCACACCGGTCAAAGCCGCCAAAGCGGCTGTCAAAGTACCAACAAAGGATTCAGTGAAAGCAATGATCGCGAAAGTTTCTCCCGTCGCAGCGGTGGCGCCAAAAGCCAAACCCGTTGCGGCGCCAGCGCCGGCTCCGGTGCTCAATCCCTCTGTGCCCGCCCGAGCCGGACGGCCTTCTTCACGGTTGGCGCAGTTGACGGTCCCGTCCATGGCGCAGTCGGTGGCTTCAACCGCCGCCAAGGCCAGTTTCACGCAAACCGTTTCCTCACCGCTGATTGTTCCGCCCTTGGCCTCTGCGATCAAGAAGGATCTCAAACTGGCCAATAACTGGAAATCAAAGCCGGCCGAGCAGTTGACGGACCCAGAAGTGATCGCCATGCCGGATGACGAGTACATGAACGACACGCAGATGGCGTTTTTCCGCAGCAAGCTGATCCAGCTCAAGAAGGACATCCTGAGCAATGCCGGTGAAACCACGGAGCATCTGCGCGAAGATACCGTTGTGGTGCCAGACCCGGCTGACCGCGCCACCATTGAGGAAGAGCATGCGCTTGAGTTGCGCACGCGCGACCGCGAGCGCAAGTTGTTGAAGAAGATTGAGCAGTCGATTGCGCGCATCGATTCGGGCGATTACGGCTATTGCGATGAAACCGGCGAGCCGATCGGCGTCGGGCGCCTGCTGGCGCGGCCGACGGCAAATTTGTCGCTCGAAGCGCAGCAGCGGCGCGAACTCAAGCAGAAGATGTTTGGGGACTGAGCGCCCGCGTTCAACGCTTTTCACCCATCTGTAAAGCCTCATGGCGACGAAAGATAACGGTTCCGGCTTTTTGTCCAAGGTGGCGAAATTCGTGCGCCATCCGACCAAGGACTGGTCCGAACTCGATCAGATCGGGGTCGAGCCAGAATCCGAGCCCGAGCAGGACAAGGGTTACAGCAAGCAGGTGCTCAAGGAGATGATCGAGCGCAAGCGGCGTAACGATTTTGTGCGGGGGCGCGAATTTGACCAGCTGCGCAAATTGCGTCGCAACATTCCGGTCGTCAGTTCCGATGCGAACGCGCGTCCGTCTTTCTTCCTTGCCAGCACCAATGCCTCTCACCTGGAGGAGCGAGCCAGCACCATCAAGAAGATCGACGACATCGAAGCGCAGATGTCCAAGCAGTGGTGGAAGGGCAAGCAGGAGGCTGCGGGCCACGGCGAAGCTGTTTCGAAACCGCCGGCCAAGCTTGCACCCGACACGGAAAAGCTGCCGACAACACTGCCGCCGGGAGCAGAGAGCGAGTTTCTGCCGACGCAGCCCCCTGGATCCGACGCCGGACCCGTTCAAGGGCAGGGGCGCGCTTACGCGCCGACACAGCCCCTTAACCTGTCCCGGCCGCAGGTCGTAGCCGAGCCTGCGACGGAGCCCATGCTGGAATTCGGGAATTTCGGCAACACGCCGGCACCGGTCAGTGCCAAGGAGTTCTCCCTGTCGGGTCTGTTTTCGATTGATCTGGGCGACAGCACGGTTGACCCCGACATGGAAGAAGCGGCCATCCGGTTTGCCAACCGCGATGATGCTGGCGCTGAAGCCGGCTTGCTGGCTACCTTGCGCTCTGACAAGGTGCGCGCGCAATCGGTCAAGGGCTGTGCCACGGCCTTGTTCGATCTGTACCGTGCCACCGGGCAGCAGAACAGTTTCGATCGTTTGGTGATGGAGTGCGCCCAACGCTTTGGCCAAACTGCACCGCCATGGTTTTCCACCCCCGGCCTTTTGGCGTCCGAAGCGCAGACAGCTGCGCCTTCGGGTCCGGTCGGTCCGGTGCTGTGGTGTAGTCCTGCTGAGCTGACTTTGCCGGCGCTGCAAGCCTTGCAAACTGCTTTGCCACAGTCGCCACAGCCCTGGCATCTGGACTGGCGTGCGCTGCGTGTGATCACGCCACCGGCTGCTGCGGCCTTGGCCGAGTTATTTGCCCAGTGGTGCACCCAGCCTGTGCAACTGCAGTTTTCCGGCGCCCATGCGCTGGAACAGGTGCTCAGGTCAGCGACACCGGCGGGCGACAGACAGGTTGCAATGTTCTGGTGGCATCTCCGCCTGGATGCCTTGCGCATCATGGGCTTGCAGGATGAGTTTGAACTGGCCGGGCTGGATTTTTGCGTTATCCATGAGGCCTCGCCGCCGCCCTGGGAGACCACGCTTTGCAGCTATGCCCGCGTGCCAGTGGCTTCAAGCCCATCGGGCTCGGATGATGTGCTGACGCAGCCAGGTGGGCTCGCGGCAACGCAGCCAGCTGTCCTGGAACTCAGGGGCGAGGTGATCGGTGATGCATCCGAGGCATTGGGCAAATTGCACGCCGGTCCACAGGGCGTCAAGCAACTCGTGATTTCCTGCGACCGGCTGATCCGTGTCGATTTTGCTGCGGCCGGAAGCATCCTGAACTGGGTGATGGCGCGCGCGGCGCAAGGGTGCCAGGTCCAGTTTTGCGATGTACCCTATCTGGTGGCCGCTTTTTTCAACATCATCGGCATCAGCGAGCACGCGAAGGTCTCCTTGCGCAACAACTGACCCGCAATTTATTCGCGAATCATTTCCCGGCCAGACTTGTTTTTGGGCCGGCGAACCTGAGTTAAGGCAAGCATGGAACAATTTCACGGTACAACAATCATCAGCGTGCGGCGCAAGACGCCCACCGGTAGCATGGTGGCCATTGGCGGCGATGGGCAGGTGACTCTGGGCAATATCGTTGTCAAGGGCACGGCGCGCAAGGTGCGCAAGCTCTACCATGGCAAGGTGCTGGCCGGTTTTGCCGGCGCCACCGCCGACGCCTTTACCCTGTTCGAGCGCTTTGAGGCCAAGCTGGAAAAGCACCAGGGACATTTGGTGCGCGCCGCCATCGAACTCACCAAAGACTGGCGCACCGACCGCGTGCTGCGCCGTCTCGAAGCCATGCTGGCCGTGGCCGACAGCGAGGCCTCGCTCATCATCACAGGCAATGGTGACGTGCTTGAACCCGAGAACGGCATTGTGACGATAGGCTCGGGTGGCGCCTATGCGCAGGCAGCCGCCATTGCGCTGCTCGACCATACCGAAATGTCGGCCCGCGACATCGTCAAGAAGTCGCTCGAGATCGCCGGTGAACTGTGCATCTACACCAACATGAACCACACCATTGAAACCCTGGGTGAAGCCCCATGACGCCCCAGGAAATCGTCACCGAGCTCGATAAGCACATCGTCGGCCAGCAGCAGGCCAAACGCGCTGTGGCGATTGCCCTGCGCAACCGCTGGCGCCGACAGCAGGTCGAACCGGGTCTGCGTGCAGAAATCACGCCCAAGAATATCCTGATGATTGGCCCCACAGGGGTTGGCAAAACCGAGATTGCGCGGCGTCTGGCGCGACTGGCCGACGCGCCCTTCATCAAGGTCGAGGCGACCAAATTCACCGAGGTTGGCTACGTCGGCAAGGATGTCGACGCCATCATCCGCGACCTGGCCGATATTGCGGTCAAGCAAACCCGTGTTGCCGGGATGAAACAAGTGCGCGCACGCGCCGAGGATGCGGCCGAGGAACGCCTGCTCGACATTCTGATTCCACCGCCGCGCACTGAGTTTGGCGTCGATGCCAAAGCAGAAACCGAGGGTGTTGCGCGCCAGACTTTCCGCAAGAAGCTGCGCGAAGGCCAGCTGGCGGAGCGGGAGATCGAGATCGATCTGGCGCAGACCGCGCCGCAGCTCGAGATCATGGGGCCGGCCGGCATGGAAGAAATGACCGAGCAGTTGCGCGGCATGTTTGGCCAGATGGGGCAGGCCAAGCGCCAGACGCGCAAGCTCAAGATTCCCGAGGCGCTGCGGCTGCTGACCGACGAAGAGGCGGCGAAACTGGTGAACGAGGAAGAAATCAAGACCCAGGCGCTGCACATGCTGGAGCAAAACGGCATTGTTTTCATCGACGAGATCGACAAGGTGACTTCGCGCTCCGAAGGCAGTGGCGCCGAAGTCTCGCGCCAGGGCGTGCAGCGCGACCTGCTGCCACTGGTCGAGGGCACGACGGTGTCGACCAAATACGGCATGGTCAAGACTGACCACATTCTGTTCATCGCATCGGGTGCCTTTCATTTGAGCAAGCCCAGCGACCTGATTCCGGAGTTGCAGGGGCGCTTTCCGATTCGCGTTGAACTGCAGTCGCTCTCGGTGCAGGACTTTGTTGCCATCCTGACGCAAACCCATGCCTCGCTGGTCAAGCAATACCAGGCCCTGCTCGCCACCGAAAACGTGCAGATCGAGTTCCTCGATGAAGGCATCACGCGGCTGGCGCACATTGCATTCGACGTCAATGAGCGCACCGAGAATATCGGTGCACGGCGTTTGTCCACCGTCATGGAGCGCCTGCTTGACGAGGTGAGCTTTGACGCCGCCAATCTGGGCGGGCAGACCATCGTCATCGACGCCGCTTATGTCGACGCGCGGCTCGGCGAACTCAGCCGTGACGAGGACCTTTCAAGGTTTATTCTCTAAGCCTGCGGGGCGGAGCAGGAATTGCGTCGCAATCTTGTACGGCCCTCAATATTTTCGCTCACCCTAAAGCATCACTTTCATAACGTGCGCTAAGTGCTTAATTTAGAACGATTTTGTTTTGCGTTTCCCCTCCAAAACAGCGTCTAAGTGCTTGATTTCATTGAAATAAATTGTTGCTAGCCGGCTTGCATTCTTCCTTTTTGCTGGTACAGTGCAAAAAAGTGCAATTAAGTGGTGAAAAGTGCCTTTGCTTTTCCATTTCTTGCTGTTTTTGCCAACGAAGGGTTTGCTGCTGTGTTCCAAGGGGCCTCGTCATTAAGTCTTGATACCAAGGGGCGCCTGTCGGTGCCGACCCGGCATCGTGACGTTCTGACGGCCACGGCGGCCGCTCAGCTCACCATCACCAAGCATCCGCACGGCTGTCTGATGGTGTTTCCGCGCCCCGAGTGGGAGAAGTTCCGCGAGCGCGTGGCGGCACTGCCGATGTCGGCCCAGTGGTGGAAGCGGATATTCCTGGGCAATGCCATGGATGTCGAGATGGACGCCACCGGTCGCGTGCTGGTGTCGCCCGAACTGCGCGCAGCCGCCGGCATTGCCAAGGACGCGATTTTGCTCGGCATGGGCGCTCATTTTGAGTTGTGGGACAAGGCGAGCTACGACGCTCAGGAGGCCAAAGCCATGGCCGGCGACATGCCCGAAGTCTTCAAAGATTTTTCTTTCTGAAGGCCGGCGGTGAACACCCCATGGACGCACACCACCGTTTTGTTGAATGAAGCAGTCGACGCTCTCTTCAATGATCCGCAGGCCGAAGCCGGTGACGCCAGTGCAGCAAGCGGCTGCTACGTGGATGCCACCTTTGGCCGTGGCGGTCACTCCCGCCTGATTCTCTCCCGTCTGGCGCCGCAGGGGCGCCTGATTGCCTTTGACAAAGATCCTGACGCCCTGGCCGCTGCCGCCAGTCTGGATGATTCACGTTTTTCAATCCGGCATCAAGGTTTCGCGCAACTCGGCGAATTGCCCAAAGCCAGTGTTGCCGGTGTCTTGCTTGATCTGGGCATCAGCTCGCCGCAGATCGACAACCCGGCACGGGGTTTCAGTTTCAGGTTCGAAGGTCCGCTCGACATGCGCATGGACACCACGCGCGGCATCAGCGTCGCACAGTGGCTGGCGACAGCCGAGACAGACAACATAGCGGAGGTGATACGTGACTACGGTGAAGAACGGTTTGCTGGGGCCATTGCAAAGGCGATTGTTGCTCGCCGACAGGAACGGGGCATCATTTCAACCACCACCGAATTGGCCCAGCTCGTGGCTGACACGGTCAAAACCCGCGAGCCGGGCCAGAACCCTGCAACGCGCACATTTCAGGCTCTTCGGATTTTCATCAACGCCGAGCTTGAGGAGTTGCAACACGCGCTAGACGCCAGTCTGGAGGTGCTGCAAGCCGGCGGTCGTCTGGTCGTGATCAGCTTTCACTCGCTGGAAGATCGCATCGTCAAGCAGTTCATCGCCAAACACTCGCGTGACGTGTACGACCGGCGCGCGCCCTTTGCCGCGCCCAAGGTGATGAAGCTCAAGGCGATCGATCGCATCAAGCCCGGCGCCACCGAGGTTGCCGCCAACCCGCGTGCCCGCAGCGCCATCATGCGCGTTGCGCAAAGGACAACAGCATGAACAGGCTTAATCTGTTTCTGCTGCTGGCCGTGCTCGGCAGTGCGTTGTATCTGGTGAACGTGCAGTACGAGTCGCGCCGGTTGTTCTCTGACCTGGACAAGGCGCGCTCGCAGGCGCACCGGATCGAATCGGACAATGAGCGTCTGCAGGTTGAGCGCCGTGCGCAGGCGACGCCGCTGCGCGTCGAGAAGCTGGCCAAGGAGCAGTTGCAGATGCGATCAACAACGCCGGCCATCACGCACTATGTGACCTACGGCAGCGTGCCCGCCACGGCCGCGAGCGCGGCTGCCGCGTCGCTCGTCGGCCCGGCTGTTTCCGGACCCGTCCAATGAGCAGCCGCAGCATCAACTACACATCGAGCCCGCTGCTGGCCAGCCCGACGCCGGTCTGGCGCAGCAAGTTCATTGTGGCGGCGATTGCGCTGGCCTTTTTCGGGCTGGCCGGGCGCGCCGCCTACATCCAGGTGATTGCCAATGAATTCTTCCAGAAGCAGGGCGAAGTGCGTTTTGGGCGGACACTGGAGTTGCCGGCCAATCGCGGCCGCATTCTGGACCGCAACGGCCTGATCCTGGCCTCCAGCGTGCCCTCGCCCAGCATCTGGGCCATTCCCGAGGACGTCGAGCGTGACCCGGTCAAGCTGACGCAGCTTGCCGGCTTGCTCGAAATGTCCAAGGCTGAGCTTGACAAGCGCCTGGCGGACGAAGACAAGACTTTCGTCTGGCTCAAGCGCCAGGTCGATGACGCGGTGGCGCAGGAGATCATGGCGCTGGGCATCGAGGGTGTCTATCAGCGCAAGGAATACAAGCGCCAGTACCCCGAAGGCGAGGCCGCCGCCCATGTGGTCGGCTTCACCAACGTCGAGGACATCGGGCAGGAGGGCGTCGAGCTGACCTTTAACAAGGAGCTCTCCGGTCACAAGGGATCGCGCCGCGTGATCAAGGACCGGCTCGGTCGGGTGGTGGAGGATGTGGGCGAGCAGATTTCGCCGGTGGATGGACCCGATCTGCAGCTCAGCATCGACAGCAAGGTGCAGTTCTTTGCCTACCAGAAGCTGCACGATGCCGTGCTGCAGTTCAAGGCCAAGGCCGGTAGTGTGGTCGTGCTCGACGTCGTTACAGGTGAAGTGCTGGCCCTGGCCAACTACCCGAGCTACGTGCCGGCCAAGCGGCGCAACCTGACCGGCGAGCAGTTGCGCAACCGGGCCCTGACCGACACCTTCGAGCCCGGCTCCGTGATGAAGCCCTTCACCATCGGCCTGGGTCTGGAGACCGGTCGCGTGACCCCCCAGACCCTGATCGACACCGGTCCCGGCAAGTTCACCATCACCGGCGCGACGATTTCCGATTCGCACCCGAACGGCGTGTTGACGGTCGAGGGCGTGATCCAGAAGTCGAGCAACATCGGTACCGCCAAGATTGCCCTGCGCATGCAGCCGCGTGAAATGTGGGAGCTGTTCTCCAGCGCCGGCTTTGGCCAGAAGCCGCAGATCAGCTTCCCCGGCGCGGTCTCGGGGCGCCTGCGTCCGTACAAGACCTGGCGCCCGATCGAGCAGGCCACCATGTCCTATGGTTACGGCCTGTCGGCTTCGCTGTTCCAGATGGCGCGCTCCTACACCGTCTTTTCCAACGAGGGCAAGATCATTCCGGTGACCATGCTCAAGAACAGCGAGCCGGCCGTCGGTGTGCGGGTGTTGTCGGCGACCACCGCCGGTCAGGTGCGCAAGATGCTGCAATTGGCGGCTGGGCCTGGCGGCACCGGGCAAAAGGCGCAGACCATCGGTTATTCGGTCGGCGGCAAATCCGGCACCGCCTACAAGCAGGTTGGCAAAGGCTACGGCAGCGCCGGCAACCGCAAATACCGTGGCTGGTTTGTCGGCATGGCACCAATCGAGAATCCGCGCATTATTGTGGGCGTCATGATCGACGAGCCCAGCGCCGGCCAGTACTACGGCGGTGCCGTGGCGGCGCCGGTGTTTAGCGAAGTGGTGCAGCAGACGCTGCGCATGATGGGTGTCAGCCCCGATATGGCGGTCAAGCCGCAGATCGTGGCCAAGGCCGAGGAAGAGGCCCTGTGATGCTTGAACTGCACACCCCAAGCGAAGCTGCCCAGTGGTTGCACAGCCGCGTCAGCGGCACACTGCGCAGCGACAGCCGCGCGCTGCAGCCGGGCGATGGATTCATCGCCTGGCCGGGTGCGGCCAGCGACGCCCGACAGTATGTGAAGGCTGCCCTGGCGCAGGGTGCCAAAGCCTGTCTGGTCGAGCGCGCCGGAGTCGAGGCCTATGCCTTCCATGACGAAGGCATTGCCGCCTACGCCGGCCTGAAGGCCGCCAGCGGTCCGATTGCCGCCGCTTTTTTCAATCATCCCTCGCAGCAACTTGATCTGCTGGCGGTGACCGGTACCAATGGCAAAACCTCGACGGCCTGGTGGCTGGCGCAGGCCCTGTCGCACCTCAAGCAGGTTGCGCCCATTCCCTGCGCCATGGTCGGCACGCTCGGCATCGGCCTAGTGCCCGATGTTGTTGCCACTGGCCTGACGACGCCAGACCCGGTGCTGTTGCAACAAAGCTTGCGCCGCCTGGTGGGCGACGGCCTCAAAGCCTGCGCCATCGAAGCCTCCTCGATCGGTATCGAGGAGCAGCGCCTGGCCGGTTGTCATATCCGCAGCGCCATCTTCACCAACCTGACGCAGGACCATCTGGACTACCACGGCAGCATGGCCGCTTATTGGCAGATCAAGGCCCGGCTGTTTGCCTGGCCTGGCCTGCAAGCCGCCATCGTCAACATCGACGATGTGCAAGGCCGGTTGCTGGCCGACGAGCTGGCCCCGGGCGCGCTCGATCTGTGGACGGTTTCCTGCATCGGCGCGGCGCGGTTGCAGGCGGTCGACATCCGCTATGAGGCCGCTGGTTTGAGTTTCAGCGTGCGTGAGGGCGCGCTAAGCCATCGCCTGCAGACATGTCTGATCGGCCTGTACAACGTCTCGAATCTGCTCGGTGTCATAGCCGCCATGCGCTCGATCGGCGTGCCGCTGGCTGCCGCCGTCGAGGCCTGTGCGCAGTTGACACCGGTGCCGGGCCGCATGGAATGTTTAGGGACGTCAGGGCAACCGTTGGTGGCCGTGGACTACGCGCACACACCGGATGCCCTGGGGCAGGCGCTGGCGGCATTGCGCTCGCTGGCCGAGCAGCGCGGCGGGCAGCTCTGGTGCGTGTTCGGTTGTGGTGGTGACCGGGATGCTGCCAAGCGAGCGCTCATGGGCGCAATGGCAGTCAATCACGCCGACTGCGTGGTCGTGACCAGCGACAACCCGCGCAGCGAGAAGCCTGAGACCATCATCAGCCAGATCCTGCTCGGCATGACGGGTCATGCGCCGGTCATGGTGCAGCCTGATCGGGCGGTGGCGATTCGCGAGACGCTGGCGCTGGCGACTGCCAGGGATGTGCTGCTGATCGCCGGCAAGGGGCACGAAGACTACCAGGAAGTGGCCGGGCGGCGCAGCCCGTTTTCTGATCTGGACCATGTGCGCCGCGCGCTCCAGACCTGGGTCGCGCCGGTGCGCAGCGCAGGAGTCGTTCATGGCTGAGATGCTGAACCTGCAACAAGTCGCGCAGTGCCTGGGCGATGCGCGCCTGATTGGCGACGGCGCGGTCGGTTTCAAGCGCGTGCACAGCGACACCCGCAGCATTGAGCCGGGCGACCTCTTTGTGGCCTTGCGTGGCGAGCGCTTCGACGCCAATGACTTCCTGCTCGAGGCCAAGGCCAGGGGCGCGGTGGCCGCGCTGTGCCAGGGCGATGCCGACGCCAGACTGCAGGCCGCCGGCCTGCCGGGCCTGGTGGTGGCCGACAGCAAGCAGGCCCTTGGTGCCCTGGCCAGACACTGGCGTGCGCAATTCAAGCTGCCGCTGATTGCAGTGACCGGCAGCAATGGCAAGACCACCGTGACGCAGATGATCGCGGCCATCCTGCGCGCCTACAAGCCACAGGCCTTTCTCGCCACACAGGGAAACCTCAACAACGACATCGGCGTGCCGCTGACGCTGCTGCGCTTGCGCAGCGAGCACGAGATCGCGGTGATCGAGTTGGGCATGAACCATCCGGGCGAAATCGCGCTGCTGGCCGACATGGCGCAGCCAACGGTGGCGCTGGTGAACAACGCGCAGCGCGAGCACCTCGAATTCATGGCCACGGTTGAAGCCGTGGCGAAGGAAAACGGACAAGTCATCAAAGCGCTGGCAGCCAACGGGGTTGCCGTGTTTCCGGCTGACGACCCGTACAGTGCGCTGTGGGCGGCGCTGGCCGGGTCACGCGCGGCGCTTCAGTTCTGCCTGGACGGTGCGGCGGCCGATGTGCACTGCACGCAGGCCCTGTGGTCGCACGCGGCCTGGCAGGTGGCGGCCCAGACTCCGGCTGGCGCCCTGCGCTATGCCTTGCACATCGCCGGCCGGCACAACGTCAAGAACTCCCTGGCAGCCGTCGCCTGCGCGCTGGCCGCCGGTGTGCCGCTGGCTGCCATCGCCGCGGGTCTGGCGGCCTTCGAGCCGGTCAAGGGCCGCTCGCGCGCACTGGCGCTTACGCTGGGCGGGCGCACGCTCACGCTGGTGGACGACAGTTACAACGCCAATCCGGACTCGGTGCGTGCCGCCATCGAGGTGCTGGCAACGCTGCCGGGTCCGCGCCTGCTGGTGCTGGGCGACATGGGCGAGGTCGGCGACCAGGGGCCGCAGTTTCATGCCGAAGCCGGGCGCCTCGCGCACAGCCTGGGCATCGAGGCGCTGTTCACGCTGGGCCAGGCATCGGCCGCTGCGGCTGCCAGCTTCGGCAAGGGCGAGCACTTTGCCGACATCGATTCACTGCAGGCCGCCGTGCGCGCGGCCCTGGCGCAAACCGGCAGCGTGCTGGTCAAGGGTTCGCGCTTCATGAAGATGGAGCGCGTCGTCGCTGCCATCACCGATCACGCCTTAAACGACAAGGGAAATGCGATGCAATTTCAAGCGCAAGCCAGGAGCGCCACATGCTGATGAGTCTGGCCCAGTGGCTGCAAGCCCATGTGCCCGAACTGGGTTTCCTGCGGGTCTTCCAGTACCTGACCCTGCGTGCCGTCATGGCCGCCATGACGGCGCTACTGATGGGTTTGCTGGCCGGGCCCTGGGTTATCCGCCGACTTGCCGAACTCAAGATCGGTCAACCGATTCGCAGTTACGGGATGGCCTCGCATCTGAGCAAGAGCGGCACGCCAACCATGGGCGGTGTCCTGATCCTCTTGTGCATCACGGTGGCCACCCTGTTGTGGGCAGACCTGAGCAACCGCTTTGTCTGGATCGTGCTGCTGGTCACGCTGGGTTTTGGCGCCATCGGCTGGGTCGATGACTGGCGCAAGGTCGTCGACAAGAACCCCGAAGGCATGCGCTCGCGCGAAAAATACTTCTGGCAGTCGCTGATCGGCCTGCTTGCTGCGCTGTACCTTGTGTTCAGCATTTCCGAGAACTCCAATCTGCGCGTGCTGGAGCTTTTCTTCAAATGGGTACAGTCCGGTTTTGATCTGAACCTGCCGCCCAAGGCCGGTCTGCTGCTGCCCTTCATCAAGGAAGTCAGTTACCCGCTTGGGGTGCTTGGCTTTGTCATCCTGACCTACCTCGTGATTGTGGGTTCGAGCAACGCTGTGAATCTGACCGATGGCCTGGACGGCCTGGCCATCATGCCGGTGGTGCTGGTCGGCGCCAGTCTGGGTGTTTTTGCCTATGTCACCGGCAGCGCCGTGTACTCCAAGTACCTGTTTTTCCCGCACATCCCGGGTTCGGGTGAACTGCTGATCTTCACCTCGGCCATGAGCGGTGCCGGGCTGGCTTTTCTCTGGTTCAACACGCACCCGGCCCAGGTCTTCATGGGCGATGTTGGCGCACTGGCGCTGGGCGCGGCATTGGGCACGGTGGCCGTGATCGTGCGCCAGGAAATTGTGCTGGCCGTGATGGGCGGCATCTTCGTCGTGGAAGCACTCTCGGTCATGCTGCAGGTGAGCTGGTTCAAGTACAGCCGCAAGCGCACCGGAACCGGGCAGCGGCTGCTCAAGATGGCGCCGCTGCACCACCATTTCGAGAAGAGCGGTTGGCAGGAGACGCAGGTGGTGGTGCGCTTCTGGATCATCACCATGCTGCTGTGCCTGCTGGGCTTGTCAACCTTGAAGCTAAGGTAGTTGTGAACACGCTGCACGACCAACACGTTCTGATCCTGGGCCTGGGTGCATCCGGCCTGGCGATGGCGCGTTGGTGTGTGCGTTGCGGTGCGCAGGTGACGCTGGCTGACACGCGCAGTGCGCCGCCGCGCCTGGCGGCCCTGCAAGCCGAGTTGCCGGCCGTGCGTTTCATCGGCGGCCCGCTCGACGCCAGTCTGGTCGAAGGCGCGGGCCTGCATGCGGTGTTCAAGAGCCCGGGGCTGACGCCGCTGGAAGTGCAGGCCCTTGCCGCCGCCGCACGCGCTGTGGGCATCCCGGTGCTGGGCGAGTTGGCCTTGTTTGCGCGGGCGCTGGCCGAACTGCGCGCCACGCGCGACTACGCGCCCAAGGTGTTGGCCGTGACCGGCACCAATGGCAAGACCACGGTGACGGCACTGACCGGGCAACTGGTGGAGCGCGCCGGCAAGCGCGTGCTGGTGGCGGGCAATATCGGCCCGACCCTGCTTGACACCTTGTCGGCTGCGCTGGACGCCGACGCCTTGCCCGAAGTCTGGGTGCTGGAACTGTCGAGCTTTCAACTTGATGCCGACAACGGTTTCGAGCCGAGCGCAGGCACGGTGCTCAACATCACGCAGGACCATCTCGACTGGCACGCCAGCATGGCGGCCTATGTCGCGGCCAAGGCCCGTGTCTTCGGGCGCCACGCGCTGATGCTGCTCAACCGCGATGACCCGGCGGTGACGGCCTTGCTCAATCGGCCGCTGCCTGAAGCGCCGGCGCCGACTTCCAGGTCGGCGCGTGTCAAGCTCATCAAGGCGCAGCGTCCGGTTATCCGCGCCCATGTCACTTTCGGCTCGGACCTGCCGGCGCGTCCCGGCGACTTCGGCCTGGAAGAGGTCAATGGCATGGTCTGGCTGGTGCGTGCGCTGGAAGCCGACGAGACCATCAAAAAGCGCAACAACACGCAGGAGACCGAGGTCTTCATCCAGCGCCTGATGCCGGCCGACGCGCTGCGCATTCGGGGTCGCCACAACGCACTGAACGCGCTGGCGGCGCTGGCGCTGGCCTGCGCCGCCGACTGCGCCCTCGGACCGGTGCTCTACGGCCTGCGTGAATACCGGGGCGAGCCACACCGGGTCGAGCCGGTTGGCAGCATCAACGAAGTCGAATTCTTTGACGACAGCAAGGGCACCAATGTCGGGGCCACGGTGGCTGCGCTCAACGGCCTGGGCTCCGAGCGCAAGCTCGTCGTCATCCTCGGCGGTGAAGGCAAGGGCCAGGATTTTTCGCCGCTGGCGCAGCCGGTGTCGCGCCATGCGCGTGGCGTGGTGCTGATCGGGCGCGATGCGCCGCTGATCCGCGCTGCGCTGCAGGATGGTGGTGTCACCCTGGTCGACGCGGCGTCGATGGCGCAGGCAGTTGTGGCGGCGTGTGAGCTGGCACAGGCCGGTGACGCGGTGCTGATGTCGCCGGCTTGCGCCAGCTTTGACATGTTCGACAACTACGAGCACCGCTCGCAGGTCTTTGTGCAGGCGGTGCGCGACGCCGCCATTGCCGCCGGCCAGACGCTGGAGGGTTCGCCGTGAGCACGCAGGCCGCCAGCGTTCGCAACGCACCCGCGCGCGTCGTTGGTTTCGACCAGGCGTTGCTGTGGGTCACGGTGGCCTTGCTGGTCTGGGGTCTGGTGATGGTCTATTCGGCCTCGATCGCCATGCCGGAGAACCCGCGCTTTGCCAAGTACACGCACACCTACTTCCTGACGCGCCATGTGATGTGGCTGGCGATGTCTTTTGTTGCGGCGCTGCTGGCGTTTCAGGTGCCGGTGGCGCGCTGGGAAAAGGCTGCGCCCTGGCTCTTCATTGCCTCGCTGGTGTTGCTGGCGGCGGTCCTGATTCCGCATGTGGGCAAGGTGGTGTACGGCGCGCGGCGCTGGATTTCGCTGGGCCCCTTGAGTTTTCAGCCGTCGGAGCTGGCCAAGTTTTCGGTCCTGCTGTATGCGGCCGATTACATGGTGCGCAAGATGGAGGTCAAGGAAAGCTTTCTGCGTGCCGTCGCGCCGATGGGCATTGCAGTGGCGCTGGTGGGCGTGCTGCTGCTGGCCGAGCCTGACATGGGGGCCTTCATGGTGATCGCCGTGATTGCGATGGGCATCCTGTTCCTGGGTGGCGTCAACGTCCGCGTCGTTGTTTTGCTCGTCGCGGTTCTGGTGGTCGCCTTCGGCCTGATGATTGCGTTGAGCGACTGGCGGCGTGAACGCATTTTTTCCTACCTCGATCCCTGGAGCGAGAAGAATGCGCTGGCCAAGGGTTACCAGTTGACGCACTCCCTGATTGCCATCGGTCGTGGCGAGATCTTCGGTGTCGGCCTGGGCGGCAGTGTCGAGAAACTGCACTGGCTGCCCGAAGCGCATACCGACTTTCTGCTGGCCGTGATCGGCGAAGAGTTCGGCCTGATCGGTGTGCTCTGCGTGATCAGTCTGTTTCTCTGGTTGACCCGGCGCATGATGCACATCGGGCGCCAGTCGATCGCGCTGGACCGGGTCTTTGCCGGTCTGGTGGCGCAAGGGGTTGGCATCTGGATGGGCTTTCAGGCCTTCATCAACATGGGCGTGAACCTGGGCGCCTTGCCGACCAAGGGCCTGACGCTGCCGCTGATGAGTTATGGCGGCTCCGCCATTCTGGTCAACCTGGTGGCGGTTGCCGTGGTGCTGCGCATCGATTTCGAAAACCGCCAGATGATGCGCGGAGGTAGGGTATGACCCCGCGCGTGGCACTCGTTATGGCAGGCGGCACGGGCGGCCATATTTTCCCGGGGCTGGCCGTGGCGCAGGCTTTGCGGGAGAGCGGCTGGCGCGTGCACTGGCTTGGCGGGCCCGGAACGCCGGCGCAGCCCAGCATGGAAAGCCGTCTGGTGCCGCCGCAGGGTTTCCCGTTCGAGGTGGTTGATTTCTCGGGTGTGCGCGGCAAGGGCCTGCGCTCGCTGGCCGGCCTGCCCTGGCGCCTGCTGCGCGCCTGCTGGCAAAGCCTGCAGGTGCTGCGCCGGGTCAAGCCCGACGTTGTGCTCGGACTGGGCGGCTACATCACCTTCCCGGCTGGTTTGATGAGCGTGCTGCTGAAGAAGCCCCTGATCCTGCACGAGCAGAATTCAGTCGCCGGCATGGCCAACAAGCTCTTGTCCAAAGTGGCGGCGCGGGTCTTCACCGCTTTTCCGGACGTGATCGCCAAAGGCGTCTGGGTCGGCAATCCATTGCGCCGCGCCTTCATTGGCGTGGCCGAACCGGCGACGCGCTTTGCCGGGCGCAGCGGGCCGCTGCGTCTGCTGGTGGTGGGCGGCAGCCTGGGCGCGCGCGCCCTCAACGACATCGTGCCGCAGGCGCTGGCCCTGCTGCCAGCTGCGCAACGGTCGCTGGTGACCCACCAAAGCGGCGCGGCACAGATCGATGCCCTGCGCGCCAACTACGCGGCCGCTGGCGTGACGGCGCAACTGACGCCCTTTATCGACGACACGGCGCAGGCTTTTGCCGATGCCGATCTGCTGATCTGCCGCGCCGGCGCCAGCACCGTGACCGAGATCGCCGCCGTCGGTGCCGCAGCCCTGTTTGTTCCGTTCCCGTCGGCCGTGGACGATCACCAGACCGTCAATGCCCGCTTCCTGGTCGAGCGCGGCGCCGGCTGGCTGGTGGCGCAGCCGCAGCTGACGGCGCAATGGCTGGCCGACTGGCTGCAAAAAATCGACCGCGCTGCGCTGCTGCAACGCGCGCAGCAAGCCAGAATGCTGGCCAAGCTCGATGCCAGCGCGCGCGTCGTGGCGGCGTGCGAGGAGTTGATCGCATGAAGCACGCGGTTCGTCGCATTCATTTCGTCGGCATCGGCGGCGTCGGCATGTCGGGCATTGCGGAAATCCTGTTCAATCTGGGCTACAGCATCAGCGGCTCGGATCTGAGCGACAGCGCCACGCTCAAGCGTCTGTCGGCGCTGGGTCTGCAGACCTTTGTCGGCCATGCCGCTGGCAACGTTGCCGGTGCCGATGTGGTCGTGACCTCGACCGCGGTGCAGGCCGACAACGCGGAAGTGCTGGCGGCGCGCGCGCAGCGCATCCCGGTGGTGCCGCGTGCCCTCATGCTGGCCGAACTGATGCGCCTCAAGCAGGGCATCGCCATTGCCGGCACCCACGGCAAGACCACCACCACCAGTCTGGTTGCCAGTGTGCTGGCCGAAGGCGGGCTCGACCCCACCTTTGTCATCGGCGGGCGTCTCAACAGCGCCGGTGCCAATGCCCGTCTCGGGCAGGGCGATTACATCGTGGTTGAGGCCGACGAGTCCGATGCCTCGTTCCTGAACCTGTTGCCGGTGATGGCGGTGGTGACCAATATCGACGCCGACCACATGGAGACCTACGGCCATGACTTCGGCCGCCTCAAGCAGGCCTTTGTCGATTTTCTGCACCGCATGCCTTTTTATGGCACGGCCATTCTGTGCACCGACGACGCTGCCGTGCGCGACATCGTCGCGCAGGTGAGTTGCCCGACCACGCGTTACGGTTTCAACGAGGATGCCCAGGTGCGCGCGGTCAATGTGCGCGCCATCGACGGCCAGATGCACTTCAGCGTGCAGCGTCGCAGCAGCGTGTCGCTGCCGGACCTGGAGGTGGTGCTGAACCTGCCGGGGCGCCACAACGTGCTCAATGCGCTGGCTGCTATTGCGGTGGCCACGGAGCTCGGCGTTGCAGACAGCCTGGTGCAAAAGGCGCTTGCGGGTTTCAAGGGCGTGGGGCGGCGCTTCCAGCGTTACGGCGAGGTCCGCTCGCGCGCGGGTGGCAGCTTCACGCTGGTTGACGACTACGGCCATCACCCGGTCGAAATGGCCGCCACGCTGGCCGCAGCGCGCGGTGCTTTTGCCGGACGGCGTCTGGTGCTGGCTTTTCAGCCGCATCGCTACACCCGCACGCGCGACTGCTTTGCCGATTTCGTCAAGGTCATCGCGCAGGCCGATCACGTGTTGCTGGCCGAGGTCTATGGCGCCGGCGAAGCGCCGATTGCTGGCGCCGACGGCCGCAGCTTGGCGCAGGCGCTGCACCTGGCCGGGCAGATCGAGCCGCTGTTTGTCGATCGGATCACGGACATGGCGCAGGTGATATTGGAGAACGCACGCGCCGGCGACGTCGTGCTGTGCATGGGCGCTGGCTCGATTGGCGCCGTGCCGGGTCGCGTGCTGGAATTGGCGCAGGAGGGACAAGACTCATGAGTGCATTGAATATGAAGACGAAAAAAATTGCTGTGCTCATGGGCGGGGCGTCCGCCGAGCGTGAAATCTCGCTGATGTCGGGGCAGGGTGTGTTGCAGGCCTTGCGTTCCAAGGGCGTCGATGCCCACGCCTTTGACCCGTCCGAGCGTGATCTGGCCGATCTCAAGCGCGAAGGCTTTGCGCGCTGTTTCATCGCACTGCACGGCCGCTTCGGCGAAGACGGCACGGTGCAGGGCGCGCTCGAACTGCTGGGCATTCCCTACACTGGCTCGGGCGTCATGGCGTCAAGCATCGCCATCGACAAGGTCATGACCAAGCGCATCTGGCGCGCCGAAGGCCTGGCCACACCGGCCTGGCAGCAGGTCAACAGCGCGGCCGCCACCGAGCAGGCGTTTGCCCAACTGGGCAGTCCGATGATCGTGAAACCGGCGCGCGAAGGCTCGACCATCGGCCTGACCAAGGTGACGACGCTGGCGCAGTGTGCCAGCGCTTATGAACTGGCGGCCGGGCACGACCCCGAGGTGCTGTGCGAACAGTTCATCCAGGGCGACGAGGTGACGATTGCAGTGCTCGGAACCGGTGCGGCGGCGCGCGCCCTGCCGGTGATTCGCATCGTGGCGCAGGGCGGCAACTACGACTACCAGAACAAGTACTTCACCGACACCACGCAGTATCTGGTGCCCTGCGGCTTGCCTGAGGGCGAGGAGGCGCGTATCCAGGCCATGGTGCTGGATGCCTACCGCGTGCTCGGTTGCCGCGGCTGGGCCCGTGCCGATGTGATGATTGACGCGGCGACGCGTGCGCCCTACCTGCTCGAGATCAACACCTCGCCGGGCATGACCAGTCACTCGCTGGTGCCGATGTCGGCCAAGGCGGCCGGCATGGACTACCCGGGCCTGTGCCTGGAGGTTTTGCAGCATGCGGCGCTGGACTATTGCGCAGACCAGGGGACGGTGGCCGTATGACAGAAAAACTGCCCCTGCCGGCGGATGTGAAACTCATGAACATGACGGCGTTCGTTCTGTTCGGGGTTTTTGCGCTGCTGCTGCTGGGCTCGCTGACGAGCTGGGTCTCGCGCCATCCGGTGTTTGCCGTGCGCGCCATCGCGGTCACCGGCGAGGTCACGCACAGCAACGCGGTGACGGTGCGCGCCAATGTGGCCTCGCAGCTCAGCGGCACCTTCTTCACCATGGACCTCGATCATGCGCGCCAGGCTTTCGAGGCTCTGCCCTGGGTGCGCAAGGCGGTGGTGCGGCGGGAGTTTCCCAATCGCCTCAAGGTCGTGCTGCAAGAGCACAAGGCCTATGCCTACTGGGGGCAGGAGGGCGATTCGCGCTTGATCAATACCTTTGGCGAAGTGTTTGAAGCCAATGTCGACGAAGTCGAGCAGGCGAACCTGCCGCGCCTGAACGGGCCCGACGGCCAGGGCCCGGCGGTGCTGGCGATGTACGAGAACCTGCTACCCCTGTTTGACGGCATGGACATGACGCTGGAGCAACTTGAACTGAGCGGGCGTGGCGGCTGGCGCGCCCAGCTTGACACCGGCGCCCGGATAGAGCTCGGGGCCGGTTCAGTCGAGGAGGTGCTGGTGCGCACGCAGCGTTTCCTCAAGACGCTGACGCAGGTGACTTCGCGTTATGGACGAATGCCCGAGGCGCTGGAGACGGCTGACCTGCGGCATGAAGACGGTTATGCCATCCGCCTGCGCGGTGTCACGACCGGGTTGGTGAGTGGGCAGAAGAAGTAGCGGCAAGAACGGTAATAGCGGCAACACAAGCAACAGGTGAATATATGGCGAAAGAATACAAAGATCTGGTCGTAGCGCTGGACATTGGCACCGCCAAGGTGATGGTGGTCGTGGCCGAGGTGCTGCCCGGAGGCGAGCTCAAGCTTGCGGGTCTGGGCATTGCGCCGAGCAACGGGCTCAAGCGCGGTGTCGTGGTGAACATCGAAACCACCGTGCAGAGCATCCAGCAGGCGCTCAAGGAAGCCGAGCTGATGGCTGACTGCAAGATCACGCGGGTCTACACCGGCATCACGGGCAGCCACATCCGGGGCTTCAACTCGAGCGGCATGGTGGCGATCAAGGACCGCGAGGTCAGCGCCGCCGACGTGGCCCGGGTCGTCGAAACCGCCAAGGCGATCAACATCTCGACCGACCAGCGTCTGTTGCTGGTGGAGCCGCAGGAGTTCGTCATCGACGGCCAGGATGTCAAGGAGCCGATCGGCATGAGCGGCATCCGCCTGGAGGCCAAGGTGCACATCGTGACCGGCGCCCAGAGCGCGGCCGAGAACATCATCAAATGCGTGCGCCGCTGCGGTCTGGAGGTCGAGAAACTGATGCTCAACCCGCTGGCCAGCAGCCTGTCGGTGCTGACCGAAGACGAGCGCGAACTCGGTGTGGCGCTGGTTGACATCGGCGCCGGCACCACGGATGTGGCGATCTTCACCAATGGCGCGATCCGCCATACCTCGGTGATCCCGATCGCCGGCGACCTGATCACAAGCGACATCGCGATGGCGCTGCGCACGCCGACCAAGGACGCCGAAGACATCAAGGTCGAAAGCGGCTACGCCAAGCAGTTGCTGGCCGATCCGGATTCGCAGGTCGAGGTGCCGGGACTGGGTGATCGCGGTCCGCGCATGCTCAGCCGCCAGGCCCTGGCCGGCGTCATCGAGCCGCGTGTCGAAGAGATCTTTTCGCTGGTGCACCAGGTCATGCGCGAGTCCGGTTTCGAGGAGATGCTCTCCAGCGGCATCGTGCTGACCGGCGGCAGCTGCATCATGCCCGGCATGGTGGAACTTGGCGAAGACATTTTCTTAAAGCCGGTGCGCCGCGGCTTTCCGAAATACGGCGGCGCTCTGTCCGACATGGTGGCGCAACCCCGCGCTGCCACCGTCATGGGTCTGCTCGAAGAAGCGCGGCTGGCACGCCTGCGCGGCTTCAAGGTGGCGCAGAAGAACGGCTCCATGAAAACCGCTTTCAGCCAGGTCAAGGACTGGTTTGTGGGGAACTTCTGATGTGCACGAACTCAAGCAACGTCTGGCCCACTCAAATGTCGCACTGGCACTGGCGATGCATGGATCCGCCCTGTTAATGAAAAAAGAACGATTTGAACCGCAACGGCAACTGTTTAACTTTATTGAAATCTCAGGAGAAAAAAATGGCCATCGAAATGATTGAAGAAATCGCTTTCAACCAGGGCACCCAGATCAAGGTGATCGGCGTCGGCGGCGGCGGCGGCAACGCCGTGGCCCACATGATTGACTCATCGGTGCAGGGCGTCGAATTCGTATGCGCCAATACCGATGCGCAAGCCCTGGGCCGCAGCGCGGCGCACCGCACGATCCAGCTCGGCAGCAGCGGTCTGGGCGCCGGCAGCAAGCCCGAGCGCGGCCGCGAGGCGGCCGAAATGGCGGAGGAGGAAATCCGATCTGCGATCGAAGGCGCGCACATGCTGTTCATCACGGCCGGCATGGGTGGAGGCACCGGCACCGGCGCAGCGCCCGTGATTGCGCGCGTGGCGCGCGAGATGGGCATCCTGACGGTTGGTGTGGTCACCAAGCCTTTCGAGTTTGAAGGCGGACGGCGCATGAGCAATGCCGATGCGGGTCTGACCGAGTTGGAGGCCAATGTTGATTCGCTGATCGTGATTCTCAACGAAAAGCTGCTTGAAGTGCTGGGCGACGACATCACCCAGGACCAGGCCTTTGCTCACGCCAACGACGTGCTCAAGAACGCCGTCGGCGGCATCGCGGAAATCATCAATGTCCCGGGGCACGTCAACGTTGACTTTGAAGACGTGCGCACCGTCATGGGTGAGCCCGGCAAGGCCATGATGGGCACGGCTGTGGCGTCCGGCCCTGACCGCGCGCGCATCGCGGCCGAGCAGGCCGTGGCCTGCCCGCTGCTCGAAGGCATCGACCTGTCCGGCGCCAAGGGTGTGCTGGTCTTGATCACGGCAGCCAAGGGTTCGCTCAAGCTCAGTGAATCGAAGCTGGCGATGAACACGATCCGTGCCTACGCATCACCCGATGCGCATGTGATCTACGGCACGGCCTACGATGACAACCTGGACGACCAGATCCGCGTCACTGTCGTGGCCACCGGTTTGAGCCGTCAAGGTGCGCGCCCGAAACTGATCGTGACGCAAAGCGCGCCGCAGGTGCAGGTGCGCACCGGCACGCACGATGTCGCCTATCAGATGCCGACGCTGGAAACACCGCTGAACGCGAACCTGCCCACCAGCATGATGGCAAACAGCCCGATTGGCCGCGCCCAGCCGGACTACGGCTCGATGAGCACGCCCAGCGTCTGGCGCACCCGCGACCGCACGCAGGCGGCCGCCAAGGTTGACGCACTGGCGTCGGGCGGCATGGACGACTTCGAGATCCCCGCTTTTCTGAGGAAACAGGCTGATTAGTAAAATAGGACTGTGCTGCAACAACGAACCCTCAAAACCCTGACCCACGCCGTCGGCGTCGGGCTGCACAGCGGCCAGCGCGTGGAACTCACGCTGCGGCCAGCCCAGCCCGATACCGGCATCGTGTTTCGCCGCGTTGACCTGCCCGAGCCGGTCGACATCGTGGTGTCGGCCGAAGCGGTGACGGATACGCGACTGGCCTCAACCCTGTCCAGGGGCAGCGCCAAGGTGCACACGGTCGAGCACCTGATGTCGGCCTGCGCCGGCCTGGGTGTGGACAACATGTATGTCGACATCAATGGCGATGAGATGCCCATTCTCGACGGGTCGGCGGCTTCGTTTGTCTTTCTGTTGCAAAGTGCCGGCATCGTGCTGCAAGACGCGCCGCGGCGTTTCATTCGCGTGACGCGAGCGGTGGAGGTGCGCGAAGGCCAGGGCGCCCAGGAAAAGTGGGCGCGCCTTGAGCCCTACCATGGCTACAAGCTCAGTTTCGAGATCGACTTTGACCACCCTGCGGTGGACGTCACGGGTCAGCGCGTCTGCTTTGACATGAGCACGGGTAACTACGCCAAAGACATTGCGCGCGCGCGCACCTTTGGCTTTACCAAGGACGTGGAGATGATGCGCGCCAACGGCCTGGCCTTGGGTGGCGGCCTCGACAACGCGATCGTGATGGACGACTACAAGGTTCTCAATTCGGACGGTTTGCGCTACGACGACGAGTTCGTCAAGCACAAGATCCTGGACGCCATGGGCGACCTCTATCTGATCGGCAAACCGCTGCTGGCCAGTTACAGTGCTTTTCGCTCCGGCCACGCATTGAACAACAAACTGCTGCGCGAGTTGTTGTTGCATACCGATGCATGGGAGATCGTGAGTTTTGCCAACGAAAAGCTCGCGCCACGCGGTTTTGCGCAACTGGCGCCGGCCTGGTAAGCGCCGAGGAACCCACTATGCTGCTTTTTCGCTGGCTCATTCTCCTGCTGCTGTTGGGCGCTATCGTGTCCTTCGTCTTCTACACCGCCACCGGGCAGGATCGCTTCAAGCGCTACGGCCTGCTCATGCTCAAGTGGGTGCTGATCGCCGGCTTCGGCTTCTTCGCCGTGCTGATTCTGGAACGCATCGCCTAAGCGTCAGCGCGTGATGACAACCTTCTGGTACAGGCCGCCGAAATAGGTTTGCTTCTCGATCTTGGCGACTTCGATGCCTGATGGCAGCCAGTTGGCAATTTCACCGCGCCACATGTCCATGGCGAAGGGCTCCAGCGTGGTCAAAATCGGAACCATGATGTAGCGCCAGGGACTCAGCGCCACCGGCCGGTGGTAGTCAACAAAAATGATCTTGCCACCTGGTTTGGTCACACGCAGTGCCTCGGCGATGGTCTTGTGGCGCACTTCAACCGGTTGCTCGTGCAGCAGGAAAAACACCACCACGGCGTCTCTGCTGGCGTCTTCAAACTGCAGGTCGGTTGAATCCTGGCGCTGCACCGTGACCTGGCGCGTATCCTTGAGCTTGGCGTGCAGATTCTTGATCTGGACTGGCGCCACGTCGATCACGTCGAGGTGCCCCTGCGGACCCAGGCGCTTGACGACATATTCGGTGAAGTTGCCGTAGACGCACGCGACCTGCAGAACCTTGCCGCTGACGACCTCGCCGAGTTCCTGCAGCGCTGCGTCGCGCAGGCGCGCAAAGTTGCCCCACAGGATCAGGTTGACCAACCACTGGCGCTCGAAAACGCGGACCGCATTCGGATGGACGTAGGCCCACCAATAGGTCTTCTGAAGGTATTCGGGGACGGGAACGGTGGCAGACAGGCTGGCGGATTCTTTCGGGCTCACGAACTGACCTTAAAAAAAATGCCCCCGAAGGGGCGCCCGTCGCTCAATGCGACGGGTTTGATTTAAAGCCAGAGGATACCACTCAGATACGAAACAGGCTCAGCGCCGTGGTAATCGTACCTGCAGCAGCGACCAGATAGACGACGATGGCGACCACCGAGTCCTGGCGCAGGCCGAAGTCAAATACCGTCACACGCAGGCGGTGCGCTGCATGCCACAGGAACAGCGTGATGACGCCCAGCAGAAACAGCTTGCCGAACCAGTGCGCGGCAAAGGCATGCAGCTTGGCGTAGCTCAGCACGTCGGGTGCATGGCCCAGCGACAGCAGCAGGAACAGCAGTACCAGCACGGGTGCCAGAAAGGCCGCCAGCGTGCCGCCAGCCGCGAACAGGCTCCAGAAAATGGGTTTATTCGACTTGGCCATGGTTACATCACTCCCGCAAAGAACAAGACCACCAGCGAAGCAATTGCCCAAATCGCGTAGTGAGCGCCAACAATGTACTTGCCGTCCAGGAAGTCCTCACCGATTTGCACCGGCATGGCCTTGGGCGTGACGTTGAACCAGTTGGTTGCGTTGTGCACGGCAAAAGCCAGGATGAGGGCAAAGCCAAGGAAACTCCAGGGCCCTTTGAGCGCCGCCATGAAGGAATCAAAGGCGGCTTGCCCGTGCGACAGGCGTTCCACGGCACACACCATCAGCAGCGCAAAAGCGCCGATGAAAATGCAGGTCACTTCACGCGACATGTAGCGCATATAGCGCGGCTGTGTCAGATACCAGCCGGTCTTGGAGACCGGGCGGACGTAGGGTTTACGGCTCATTTTGCGCCTCCTGGTAACAGATGTTCCTTGAACCAGTCAATGGTGCTGGCGACCTTGACCTGCTGCAGTGCGCCGGCCGGATCAACGGCTTTCGGACAGACTTCGGAGCAGGCGCCGACAAAGGAGCATTCCCACACGCCTTCGTTGGTGGCAATGACTTCCTGGCGTTCATCGCGTCCACCGTCGCGCGAGTCCTGGTTGTAACGGTGCGCCAGAGCGATCGCTGCCGGTCCGATGAACTTCGGCTGCAACGCGTATTCGGGACAGGCGGCGTAGCACAACATGCAGTTGATGCACATCGAGAACTGGCGGAACTTCATCAGCTGCGCCGGGGTCTGCTTGAACTCGCCCTGTTCGATGCTCTTCTTTTCCTTGGGGATCAGATAGGGCTTGACGCGTTTGAGCTTCTCGATGAAGTCATCCGCCACCGTGACCAGATCGCGTTCGATCGGGAAGTTGGCCAGCGGCTCAACCCGGATCACACCCTCGTAAGAGCGCAGGAAGGCGTGGCAGGAGAGCTTGGGCTCGCCATTGACCATCATGCCGCAGCTGCCGCAGACTGCCATGTGGCAGGACCAGCGGAAGTTGAGCGTCGGGTCTATGGTTTCCTTGACGGCGGTCAGCGCGTCCAGCACCACCCACTCTTCATTGCACTCCACCGTGTATTTCTGGAAGTGCGGCTCTGTGTCTTTTTCAGGGTCGTAGCGCAGCACTTCGAGCTGAACCATCCGTTTTTTTAACTGTGTCATTTGTGGTCTCCAGAGTAGTCACGCACGCCGGGTGGCGACTTCTTGATAAAGAAGTCCAGATAGTCAAGACGCGGCGCGCTCTGGCCCTGGTAATAAGCCATGCTGTGGCGCAGGAAGGTCTGGTCGTCGCGCTCCACGTAGTCGAGCCGCTGGTGCGCGCCACGGGACTCCTTGCGGGCCA
>CAIRAW010000077.1 GCA_903876735.1 uncultured beta proteobacterium
AGCCGTCCTTGATGCTGGGTGTGTTGGGTGTACCGACGACACCGGGGCAGATGATTCCGCTCATGTCCCCCGCAGAGGGCTGCGCCCTCTGCTCCTCCTTGACTTCGCTGCACCATCCGCCCCTGTGTCATCGTCAACCAGCCGTGTTGGCTTGCAATGTCTTAATACCCTTGAGCACCCATAACGCCGGTGGACTCTTGACGGCGTGGCACTCAGCGCAGTGAGGTCAAGGAGGAGGCCGAAGGCCGGGGGACACGAACGGAGTTGAGTGCCATGTCGGCCTAAGGCCCGAAGTGCGGCGGTCCCAAGGTCTGTAATCCATTTGTCGAATGACCGTTTTGTGTCTGCTGAAGTCGTTAGTGCGGAGCAGTGCCGTTCTCCTTGGTCACTGTTGCCAGGAACATCGATGCGCCATTTGCCGACGTTCAGCGTTCTATGGTTCTGTTAGCGCAGTCTTGCCGGCGTGCATGTCGCTCCGCGAGCGCGGCGCGCAACAGACTGGGCAGGGCTTCTACAATGGTAGTGAGCATGGGCCCAGCGCCGTATTTTCAGACCAATAGACAGCATGACCGCACTTCATATTTCCACCGCATTCGACTCCGGCGCCATCGAGGTCGTGAGCCTGGCTGACCCAGCCGACATCCAGCTCAACATCCGCAGCGACAATGCCAGTGGCTTTGCCCAGTGGTTTCACTTCTGCCTGCAGGGCGCGGCCGGCCAGGCGGTCAGCCTGCGCTTTCTCAATGCCGGCCAATGCGCCTATGCCAAAGGCTGGGTCGATTACCGTGTTGTTGCCAGCTACGACCGCCAGAACTGGTTTCGCATTCCAACCCGGTTTGACGGCCAGGTGATGTGCGCCGAAATCACGCCCGAGACGCAAAGCGTTTACTTTGCCTACTTTGAGCCCTATTCGCACGAGCGCCACCTGGACCTGATCGGTTCGGCCGGTGCCTCTGACAGCGTGGAAGTGCAGCATCTGGGCCAGACGCTGGACGGGCGCGACATGACGCTGCTGCGCATCACCGCGCCCGATGGCGCCATGCCCGTGGCGCAACGCAAGAAGATCTGGCTGATCGCGCGCCAGCATCCGGGTGAGGCGATGGCCGAATGGTTTGCCGAAGGTTTTCTGGAGCGTCTGCTCGACGCCGATGACCCGGTCGCGCGCGTGCTGCTCGCGCGCTGTGTTTTTTATGTGGTGCCCAACATGAACCCGGACGGCGCTGTGCGCGGCAACCTGCGCACCAATGCCGCCGGCGCCAACCTGAACCGCGAGTGGCTTGAGCCCAGCCTGGAGCGTTCTCCGGAAGTCTTTCTGGTGCGCCAGAAGATGCTGGCGGTCGGCGTCGACCTGAACCTGGACGCGCACGGCGACGAGGTTCTGCCCTATAACTTCTGCGTTGGCAGCGAAGGCAATCCGGGCTACACGCCGCGCATTGCGGCGCTGGAAGACCGTTTCAAGTCGGCCTGGCTTGGCAGCTGCCCCGATTTCCAGACGGTGCAGGGCTACGCCCGCATCCAGCCGGGGCAGTCGAATCCGACGCTGGCCACGAGCTGGGTGGCGCAGAACTTTGACTGCCTGGCTTTCACCATCGAGATGCCGTTCAAGGACAACGCCGATCTGCCCGACGCACTGACTGGCTGGAGCGGCGAGCGCTCAAGAAAGCTTGGCGCCAGCGTGCTGCTGCCGATTCTGGCGGTCGTTGATCATTTGCGGGCCATCACATGACCGATTCGAGCAAAACCCCCGCGTTTCGCCGCGCCACACCGCCGCCTGGACGCGCGCCAGCCGCGCCGGGCGCTGTGAACAGCAACGGTACGCTGCGCCTGAACAAACGTATGGCCGAGCTCGGCTTGGCCTCACGCCGCGAAGCCGACGACTGGATCGGGCGCGGCTGGGTCAAGGTCAACGGCGAAGTCGCCACCATGGGCATGCAGGTGACGCCGGATGTGCGCATTGAGATCAACAAGCAGGCGCAGGGGCAGCAGGCGAATCAGGTGACGATTCTGCTCAACAAGCCGATGGGCATCGTCAGCGGCCAGGCCGAAGACGGGCATCAACCCGCCATCACCCTGATCCAGCCGCAAAACCGCTGGGCAGAGGACAACGCGCGTTTCTTCTTCCACCCCAAACAGTTGCAAAGCCTGGTACCTGCGGGACGGCTCGACATCGATTCGATCGGTCTGCTGGTGCTGACCCAGGATGGCCGTGTTGCGCGCCAGTTGATTGGCGAAGACTCGGTGATGGAGAAGGAGTACCTGGTGCGCGTGAGCTACACCGGCTTTGCCGAGCCCGATGGCCAGCCCGACCGTCTGTTGCAGATCAATGACGGCGATCCGGTCAGCACCAATGTGCAGGCGGTCTTTCCGGCCTCGGGGCTGGCTCTGCTGCGCCATGGGCTGAGCCTGGACGGCCAGGTCTTGAAGCCGGCCAAGGTCAGCTGGCAAAACCCGGAGCAGTTGCGCGTCGTGCTGACCGAAGGCAAGAAGCGCCAGATCCGGCGCATGTGCGAACTCGTCGGTCTCAAGGTCGTGGGCCTCAAGCGCGTGCGCATCGGCAACGTGATGCTGGGCAATCTGCCGGTGGGTCAGTGGCGCTACCTGGCGCCGCATGAGCATTTTTGATACGACGAAGAAATCAACCTGGGGAACAGTATGAAAAGCGATTTTTCGAAATATGTCCCGCTGCTTGCGCTGCTGGCAGTCTGCGCGACGCAGGCGCAGGAGAGTGGCACGGTCAACGCCATTTGCAGCACCGACCAGCCCTGGTGCGAGCGCGCCGCGCAGGAATTTACCCGTGCCACCGGCATCAAGGTGCTGCAGTCGCACAAGGCGACCGGCGAGGCGGGTGCCCAGTTGCGCGCCGAAGCGGCCAACCCGAAAACCGACATCTGGTGGGGCGGCACCGGCGACCCATTTCTGCAGGCGGCCGAACTCGGCCTGCTGCAAGCCTATCGACCGGCCTATCTTGATGACCTTCAGAGCTGGAGCGTGCGTCAGTACGCGATGACGCAGAACATGGTGGGTGGCTTCTACACCTCGGCCATCGGCTTTGGCTGGAACACCGAACTGCTGAAGAAAAAGAAGCTGGCCGAGCCCAAATGCTGGGCCGATCTGATCAAGCCGGAATACAAGGGCGACATCGAGATCTCGCATCCGGCCTCCAGTGGCACGGCCTACACCATTCTGGCCGGTCTGGTGCAGCTGATGGGCGAGGAACCGGCTTTTGATTACATGAAAAAGCTGCACAAGAACATCAGCAACTACACGCGCAGCGGTCAGGCGCAGGCGCCCAATGTGGCCAAGGGCGAAGTGGCGATTGG
The DNA here is from genome assembly GCA_903876735.1 of uncultured beta proteobacterium. Lineage (GTDB taxonomy): Bacteria > Pseudomonadota > Gammaproteobacteria > Burkholderiales > Burkholderiaceae_C > Rhodoferax. Next base: position 3,321 of record CAIRAW010000077.1, read on the forward strand.
CGTGAGTTTCATCTTCGGCTTTGACGGCTGGCGTCACAACAAGTACCCGGTCAAGACCACCGCGCCGTGTGAGGGCACCAGCTACGAGGTTGGCGGGATCGCCATGGTCAAGGGCCAGCGCAACAAGGAAGCGGCCAAACGCTATTACGACTGGCTCATGAGCCCGCAGGGTCAGGCCATTGGGGCACAGGTCAACAGCCTGCAGGTGCCGGCCAACAAGACCTTCAAGCTTGACCCGCGCATTCCTCTGCTCGATTCGGTGCGCCTGATCAAGTACGACTTCGAGAAGTACGGCAAGGCCGCCGAGCGCCGGCGACTGCTGGAGCGCTGGACCAAAGAGGTCGAGTCGCTGCCGCGCTGATTGAGATGCGCAAGGTCGTGGCGCAGAAGTCATCCAGCCATTGGCGTTCCTCTGATTTGCGCGCGGTGGCGCAACTGGCAACGCAAGCCACAACCGCAGTTGCCCATATTGCCGAAGGTGTGCACCAATCAGTCTGGGGCACGATGGGCGTGCCCGGCGGCAAGGCGACCGGGCAGACGCGTGGCCTGACCCGGCTGGTGTATCAAAGCGTGCGCGGCATCACGCAGCTGGTCGGCAACGGTCTGGAGACGGTTCTGAAGCGACTCGCGCCAGTGCTGGAAATTGCCGACCAGGCCGCGCCCGGGTCACCGCAACGCGAAGCCGTGCTGGCCGCGCTCAACGGTGTCATGGGCGACCGTTTGCACGCCAGAGGCAACCCGCTGGCTACGCCCATGACGCTGCGCTACCAGGGGCAGGCGCTCGATTGGCAGGCGCTGCCCGCCATGCCCGGTGCCACTGGCAAGGTAGTGCTGCTGATCCATGGCCTGTGCATGAACGAGTTGCAGTGGAGCGCGCCAGGCCATGCCGACGCTCTGGCGGCACTGGGCTACACGCCGGTCCACCTGCGCTACAACTCGGGCCGGCACATCTCGGAAAACGGTCATGAGCTGGCAGCGCAACTGGAACAATTGCACGCCCACTGGCCTGCGCCGCTACAGGACATTACGGTCGTCGCGCACAGCATGGGTGGGCTGCTGATCCGCAGCGCGCTTCATGCCGCGCGGCAGGCCGGTTTGCGCTGGCCAGAGCGTCTGAAGGCCATCGTCTTTCTCGGCACGCCGCACCATGGTGCGCCACTGGAGCGCGCCGGCAACTGGTTCGACGTCATTCTGGGCAGTTCGCCCTATACGCGCCCGTTTGCCCGGCTGGCCCAGTTGCGCAGTGCCGGTATCACCGATCTGCGCTACGGCCATGTGCTCGATTCGGATTGGCAGGGCCAGCAGCGCTTTCGCCGTCAACCCGACAAGCGCGAACCCTTGCCGCTGCCCGAGGGCGTCGCTTGCTACGCAGTTGCCGCCACTACAGCGGCCAAACGGGGTCTGCTGGCTGACCGCCTGTTGGGCGACGGCCTGGTGCCGCTGCACAGTGCGCTGGGTCAGCATGACGATGCGCGGCGCACGCTGGCTTTCGCGAAATCCGCGCAGTGCATTGTTTACCGCACCAGCCACATGGCCCTGCTGAGCAGCCCGACGGTGACGCGACAAATTTTGGACTGGCTGTCATCCCGGACTTGATCCGGGATCCAGTGCCACGCGAGTTATGGATTGCGGGTCGAGGCCCGCAATGACATGAAAGAGGCGCGATGAGAAGAAGCGGCTGCGATCACAAGAGATGTCAGAACACCGCGTTCCAAAGCGCCAGCACGGCTTCGCGCTGGGGTTTCATTTCTGCCGTGTCAAAGTGGGTCGGCTCCTCGTTCAGGCGGGCCCGGTGCTGGATGTGGCGCAATTCGCGGTAGGCGCTGGCAGCAGCGTGGCCGACCCCGTGCGGCAATAAGCCGATCAGCTCGGCGGTCTCAAGCAGGGCGATGTTGCCGGTGTTGGCCGTCAGCTCGTCGTGCGCGGCCGCGTTGCACAGCACCAGGTACTGCATGACGAACTCGACATCGATCATGCCGCCGGGGCTGTGCTTGACGTCGAAGTGCTCGCCGCGCACTGGATGCGCCGCACGTACCCGGTTGCGCATGCTGATGATCTCCTGCTTGAGGTCTTCTGCATGGCGCGGTGCCGTGATGACAGTCTTGCGGATGGCGTCAAAGCGTTGCCTCAGCGTCTCGTCGCCGAGCACGAAGCGGGCGCGCGTCATGGCCTGGTGTTCCCAGGTCCAGGCCGTATTGCTGCCGCGCTGCTGCTGGTAATTTGCATAGGCGTCAAAGGTCGTGATCAGCAGACCGGAATTGCCGTTGGGCCGCAGGTCGGTGTCGATCTCGTATAAATCGCCTTCGCCGGTCTTGACCGTCAGCCAGTTGATCAGCTTGCGCACCAGGGCGGCATAGATCTCGCCGGCGCGTTCATCCTCGTCTTCATAGACAAACACGATGTCCAGATCGCTGCCGTAGCCGAGCTCTTTGCCGCCGAGTTTGCCGTAGGCAATGATGGCGAATTGCGGAACTTCGCGGTGGCGCTTGGCCAGGCGGCTCCAGCACCAGCGCGTCGTGACGCGCAATATCGCTTCGGCCAGCGAACTCAGGTCGTCGGCCACCTGCTCGACTGTCAGGCGGCCTTCAATGTCGCGTGCCAGCGTGCGGAACACTTCAGCATGGTGGGCGCGGCGCAGCAGGTTGAGCAGGTTCTCGTCGTCGTCTTCACCGGTGCCGGCCAGCGATTTGCGGCGGTGCTCGAGTTCGGACTCGAATTCGGCAGGCACGAAACGCTCGTCAAGCATGTCGGCGTTGGCCAGTTCGTCGATCACACCCGGGTGCAGCAGCAGGTAGCGCGCCGGCCAGCGGGCCGCACCCAGTATGCGCAGCAGGCGCTCGTGCACGTTGGGGCGCTCGAGCAGCAGGGCGAGGTAGCTTTCCCGGCGCAGCAGCGGCTCAATCCAGTCGGCCAGGCGCACAGCCGCCGTCTCGGTAACCAGGCCTTCCCCGACCCACTGTGCGGTGCGTGAAATCAGTCGCAGCAAGCGGGCGCGTGATTCTTCGCGCAGCGCTAGCACGCGTGGGTGTTCGCGCCAGGGCGCCACACGCGCTCGGAACTCAACTGGCAACTGCTCGAGCAGTTCGTCAAAGCCCGGCGCCACCGCGCCCGTCTTGTTGCCATTGCAGCCCTTGCATTCCTTCTCGGCACCGCCGCCGAGCAGGGAATCAAACTCCTGCGCCACCAGTTCGCGGTGGGTGTTGAGCTGGCACAGCAGTGCCGGTACGTCGTCATAGCCCATGGCTGCGGCAATCCAGTCCAGATCGTGGTCCTGGGTTGGCAGCACATGGGTCTGCTGGTCATCAAGGTACTGGATACGGTGTTCGACCCGACGCAGGAAATCGTAGGCCAGCGCCAGTGCTTCGGCGCTGGCCTGGGGCATGAGGCCGGCTTTGGCCAGGCGCGGCAGCGCCTTGAGCGTGGCGCGCGTCCTGAGTTCGGGAAACTGGCCGCCGCGCACCACTTGCAGCAACTGGACGATGAATTCGATCTCACGGATGCCGCCGCGTCCGAGCTTGACGTCGTTGGCGCGCTCCGGGTGGCCGCTGCTGCGCTTGTTGGCGTGCTCGCGGATCTGCCGGTGCAGCACGCGCAAAGAGTCAAAGACGCTGTAGTCCAGGTAACGCCTGAAGACAAACGGCAGTACCACGTCGCGCAGGCGTTGCGCCGCGCTGTTGTCGCTGCCGCCCAGGCGTGCCACAACCCGGCTCTTGAGCCAGGCGAAACGCTCCCACTCGCGACCCTGCACATGGAAGTATTCTTCGAGCGCGCCCAATGACACCGCCGGCGGCCCGGAATTGCCGTTGGGCCGCAGCGCCAAGTCGACGCGAAAGACAAAGCCGTGTTCGGTGGTGTCGCCGATCAGCGCGTAGATGGCGCGCACCGCCTTGGCAAAGTACTCCTGATTCGAGATACGACCGCGTCCCTGGGCGTCGCCGCTGGTTTCGCCATCTTCGTCGTAGATGTAGATCAGGTCGATATCGCTCGAGACGTTGAGCTCGCGCGCGCCGAGCTTGCCCATGCCGATCACCCAGAGCAGGGCGCGCCCACCGCTGGCGGTGCCGGGGCTGCCATGGCTGAGGTCCAGCGCCTGCTGCACGTCGGCGCAAGCCCGTTGCAGTGAGAACTCAGCCAGGTCGGTCATGGCCTGTGTGACCTGCTGCAAGGACGCCTGCGTGTCGCAGTCCAGGCACAAAAGACGCTCCAGCACCAGTTGGCGCGTGATGCGCAGGGCGCTGGCGCTGTCGCCACCGGCGGTCTTGATGGCCTCGAAGCTCTGCCCCATGGCCGATTGATCCGGCAGACCAGGAGGCAGCAGATGCAGCTGACTTTCAAAGCGGCGCCGCACGCGCTGGCAAAAGCGCGAGTGCAAGGACAAAGCCGGGCCGGTCATAATTCCTGTCATATCAACGGGTTCCCATGATTCACGCGACGCCTACCCCCTCATCACTGCTGAAGACCTTGTCCACCGTGGCGCGCTGGTCACTGGGTTTGACTGTGACTGCGTGGTTTCTTTTTGGCGCCACCTGGGCTGCGTTGCATTGGATCATTGTGCCCCGAATCGACGAGCTGCGCCCGTGGCTCGAACAACGAGCCTCCAGCGAGATGGGGGTTCCGGTTCACATCGGCACAATCACGGCGAATTCCGGCGGCATGATTCCCTCGTTTGAACTGACTGATGTGCAGTTGCTCGATGCCCAGGGCCGTGCCGCGCTGCGCTTGCCGCGCGTGCTGGTCGCCTTGTCGCCCGCGTCGCTCTGGCGTCTGGGCTTCGAGCAGTTGTATATCGATCGTCCGGAACTCGACATCCGGCGCGATCGTCAGGGCAAGATCTTTGTGGCCGGCCTTGACTTCTCGAAAGGCGGCCAAGCCGATCCGGGCACCGCCGACTGGTTTTTTTCACAAACCGAATTTGTCATTCGCGGCGGCACGGTGCAGTGGAGTGACGAGTTGCGCGAAGCGCCGCCTCTGGCGCTGGCGGCGGTGGACATTGTCCTGCGCAACCGCGGGCGCCGGCATGACATGCGCATTGACGCCACACCCCCCGCCTTGTGGGGTGACCGTTTCAGTGTGCGCGGCAAGTTCGAGCAACCCTTGTTGTCGCTGCATAAAGGGCAGTGGCGCGACTGGAAAGGCCAACTCTACGCCGAACTCGGTCGCGTCGATTTGTCCGAGCTGCGCCGCTATGCGCCGCTGGGTGTTGACCTGCACCAGGGCAATGGCGCGCTCACAGCCTGGGTCGATGTTGTCCGCGGCCAGCTGCTGGGCGCCGTGGCCGATGTCGCCCTCGGCGAAGTGAGCGTGACCCTGGGCAAGGACCTGCTGGCGCTGGACCTGCGCCAAGTGCGCGGCCGCCTGGGTGGCAAGGTGCTGGCCTCCGGTTTTGAATTTTCCACCCAGGCGCTGCAGTTCGAAACCCGTGACGGTCTGCATTGGCCGGGTGGCAATGTCAGTGTCAGCTACCTCGGCGCCGAAGGGCATGTGGCGGCGCGCGGTGAACTCCGGGCCGACCGGCTGGACCTGGGCGCCTTGTCGCAGATTGCCAATCGCCTGCCGTTTGAGCCCGGTGTGCGCGCGCAACTCCAGGCACACGCGCCCAAGGGCTTGGTCGAGAGCCTGCAACTGAATTGGCAGGGACCGCTGGAGTCCTGGAGCCAATACCAGGCCAAGGGCTTGATCAGCCAACTCGAGCTCGACCTGACGCCGAGTTCCCCGGGTGTGCGGGGTGGGCGCGTTGAGTTTGACTTCAACCAGACGAGCGGCCGCGCCAGCTTCGGCGTTGCCAATGGCAGCCTGTCAGTGCCGGGTGTCTTTGATGAGCCCCTGATACCGGTCGCGCAACTATCAACCGAGGCGCGCTGGCAGATCAACGGCGAGCACATTGCAGTGCAGTTGGCGAATCTGAAGTTCAGCAACGCTGATGCCCAGGGGGAAGCGCAGATCAAGTGGGAGACCAGCGACCCTGCCAAGTCTGGCGGACGCAGCCGCTTTCCCGGTGTGCTGGACCTGCAGGCCACGCTCAGCCGTGGCGACGGCACCCGGGTTTACCGTTACCTGCCCAGCCTGATTCACCGACCGGTGCGTGATTACGTGCATGACGCGATTCAGGCCGGCGTGGTCAGTGCCGCCAGGTTCCGGGTTCGCGGCGATCTGCACGACATGCCCTTTACCGACCCCAAGCTCGGCGAGTTCAGGATTTCGGCCGATGTTCAAAATGTCAGCTACGCCTATGTGCCGCGCAAACTTCAGCCCAAGGACGCGCTGCCCTGGCCGGCATTGACGCAACTCAGCGGTGAACTGGTGTTTGACCGCGCCGCTTTGCAGGTCAAGGGTGGGCGCGCCAGGATGGGCGCCAACGCCAATTTGCAGGTGGGCAAAATCGAGGCCTTGATTCCGGACCTGAAACATGCGGTGGTGGCTGTCAACGCCGAGGTACGCGGCCCGCTGGGCGAGGCGTTGGGCATTGTCAATGGTTCGCCATTGGGTGAAATGACCGGGCGAGCGCTGGGACGCGCGGTCGGCAGTGCCAGCGCCGATTACCGGTTCAAGCTCTCGCTGCCGATTGCAGCGATTGAAAAATCAACGGTGCAGGGCAGCGTGACGCTGGCCGGCAACGAGGTCCAGATCAGCCCCGACAGCCCGCGCCTGACGCGTTCGCGCGGCGTTGTGAATTTTTCGGATCACGATTTTTCAATTGTGGGGGGACAAGCCACGATGCTCGGTGGTGAGGTACGCATCGAGGGAGGTTCGGTGAGCGCGGCCGCTGCGGCGCGCAATGGCCTGGCGGTGCTGATCCGCGCCAACGGAGTGGTCTCGGCCGAGGGTCTGCGCCAGGCCAGGGAACTTGGTTTTGTTGCGCGCCTAGCGCAGCACGCCAGTGGCAGCACGGCCTACGCGGCGGTTCTGGGCATTCGGCGTAACGAACCCGAACTGCTGGTGACGAGCAATTTGCAGGGTTTTGGCTCTAGCCTGCCGGCGCCCTTTGGCAAGAGCGCCGAGTCGGTCCTGCCGCTGCGTCTGGAGACCGTGCTGCTGCGCGAGTCCATGCTGCCAGGGCCGTCCGGCGCCCTGCGCTTGCGCGACCAGTTGACGCTTGACATCGGGCGCCTCGCCTCCCTAGCCTATGTGCGCGACCTCTCGGGCCCCGAGCCGCGCGTCCTGCGTGGCAGTCTGGGCATTGGCCTGACCGCGCAGGAGTCTGTTCCCATGCCGGATGAAGGTGTGGCGGCCAATATCAGTTTGAGCACGGCCGATCTCGATGTCTGGAGCACGGTGCTGACGCAGGCGACAGGCACCTCCTTGGCCGACAGCCCGTCGAACAGTGTTTCGTCGACTTATATGCCCTCGACCGTGGCTTTGCGTGCACGTGAATTGGCCCTGGGTGGCCGAAGGTTCAGCAACGTCGTCGTTGGCGCCTCGCGCGAGGGTTCGCTCTGGCGTGCCAATCTCGATGCCAGTGAACTCAATGGCTACCTGGAGTACCGTGCGCCGTCGGCTACTGGCGCCGGGCGTGTCTACGCCAGACTGGCCCGGCTGACCATCGCCGCCAATGCGGCCAGCGAGGTCGAGGCCTTGCTCAACGAGCAACCGGCCAGTGTTCCGGCGCTCGACATCGCGGTGGAGGATTTCGAGCTGCGCGGCAAACACCTGGGGCGCGTCGAGATCGAGGCCGTCAACCGTGGCACCAGCACGCTGACGCGTGAAGCGGGCACACGTGAATGGCGGCTCAACAAACTCAACATCAGCACACCCGATGCGGTGCTGACGGCCAGCGGCAACTGGGCCAGCCTCAATGCCCAGCCCGGATCGGCGGCGACCCTGACAGCGCGCAATGTGGTGCCACGCCGGCGCACGGTCCTGAATTTCAAGCTTGACATCGCCGATGGCGGCGGTCTGCTCAACCGCTTTGGCATGAAGGATGTGGTTCGGCGCGGGCGCGGCAAGATGGAAGGGCAGATTGCATGGCTGGGCTCGCCCTTCAGTCTGGACTACGGGTCCATGAGCGGCGCTTTTGCCGTCAATGTCGAGAGTGGTCAATTTCTCAAAGCCGAACCCGGAATTTCCAAACTGCTGGGCGTGCTCAGCCTGCAGTCGCTGCCGCGGCGCCTGACGCTGGACTTTCGGGATGTTTTCAGCGACGGGTTTGCCTTTGATTTCCTGCGCGGTGACGTCGTCATTGAGCAGGGTATTGCAAAAACCAACAACCTGCAGATGCAGGGCGTGAACGCCGCTGTGCTGATGGATGGCAAGGCCGATTTCGCCCGCGAAACCCAGGACATCAAGGTCGTGGTGGTGCCCGAAATCAATGCCGGGACTGCCTCCCTGATTGCATCGGTGATCAATCCGGCAATCGGTATCGGCACCTTTCTGGCGCAGCTGTTTTTGCGCCGCCCCCTGATTGAAGCGGCAACGCAGGAATTTCACATTGACGGTAGCTGGAGCGATCCGAAAATCACCAAGATCAATCGCAAGGCGTCAGCGGGTGGCAGTACGCCTGAGGCGAGCGGCAAAACCGGGGAAATAGCGCGTTGAAGACTGCACTGCCGGTGGAGCGTGCCCCTTCAGCCTTGCGCCGAAATGCACTCTGGAGCGCGTTGCTGCTGCTGGTTGTGGCGCTGCTGGTCATGCTGGTCTGGCTGGCCGGCCTTTATGAGGCGAATCAGGTTCAGAGCCGGCTTGAGCGCGATGTGGCCGAGGCCGAGAGCGATATACGGGCCGCCTTCATGCGCAATGCACAGGGGCTGCAGGCCTTGCAGTACAGCGACCCCACGCCCAACTCCTGGACCATGGATGCCGCGACCTTTCTGCGTGAGCACCGCGAGATCGTGCGGGTCGAGTGGCGCGACAACGCGCTCAAACCGCTGGCGCAGGTCGACACCCCTTTTCGAACACCGGTGTTCGATCACGTCGGGCGCGCGGCGCTCCAGTCGGAGGTGATGCTGGCCTGCGCGAACGCGCGGCGCGTCGGCGGCCCGGCTTATGCGGGCAGCTATTTCGTGCCACTTAGTGACGGCCTGGGTTTCGAAGCCATGGAGTTTTGCCTTCCGCTGCAAAAGGGGGGCAAGGTGTCGGGCTATCTGATCGCCACCTACATGTTGCAGGAAGTGCTCAATGGTCTGCTGGCACGCCAGATCACGCGCAACTACGAGGTGTCCTTTACCGAGGGCGACGGTACCCGGCTCGCCCTGTCTGGCTCGGGGCGCAGCGGCAGCCGCGTCTTTACTGCGCGCCACCTGATGGATTTGCCGGGCACGACGCTGGTCCTGCGCATGGACAGCTGGCGTGCCGCTCCCGATTTATTCCCCAATGTGCTGACGGCGCTGGTGACGGCGATGTCGATCGCCCTGGTCTCGGTGGTGACGCTGCTGGGCAAGGACATGCGACGGCGTTTCAAGGCAGAAAAAGAACTGGCCGACGTGCTGGCGTTTCGCAAGGCGATGGAGGATTCACTGGTGACGGGCCTGCGTGCGCGCGACCTGCAGGGCTACACCACCTATGTCAACCCGGCCTTTTGTCAGATGGTCGGATTCACGGTCGACGAGTTGCTGGGGCACAGTGCGCCGGCACCTTACTGGCCGCCTGAAAGTGGCGAGGAAAACCGACAGCATCAGCTGAACCATCAGCCAGGTCAGGTGCCACCGCGTGAAGGCTATGAGTCGATCTATATGCGCAAGGACGGTTCACGTTTTCCGGTGCTGGTGATCGAGGCGCCGCTGATCAACGCCCAGGGTGTGCAGACCGGATGGATGAGCGCGCTGCTCGACATCAGCGAGCAGCGCCGAGTTGAGGAACTGTCACGCGCCGGGCAGGAACGCTTGCAGGCGACGGCGCGTCTGGCGACCGTGGGCGAGATGGCCTCCCTGCTCAGCCATGAGCTGAATCAACCGCTCGCGGCGATTTCGGGCTATGCCGCCGGCTCTCTCAATCTGCTGCGCGATGGTCCGCAGGGCGCGGTTGAATTCGGCGCTGAACTGACGCTGGCCATGCAGCGCATTGCCGAGCAGGCCGAGCGCGCCGGCAAAGTCATTAAAAGCGTGCATGACTATGTGCGCCGGCGGGACCAGGTGCGCGAGGCGGTGGCGCCGCAGGCTTTGCTCGATGCCATTTTGCCGCTGGTACATCTGCAGGCGCGCCAGCTCTTGGTCAGGGTTCAGACTGAAATCGAGCCGGGCGTTCCGCCCGTTCTGTGTGATCGGACCATGGTGGAACAGGTGCTGCTCAATCTGGCGCGCAACGCCATGCAGGCCATGGATTTCCCCCACATTCTGGAACGCAGTCTGACGATCCGGGTGCGCGTGCCCAAGGGGCAGGGCGCAGGCAAGAAATGGCTTGAATTCTCGGTCGCCGACCTGGGCGAAGGCATTGCGCCCGAGGTGCAGCAGCAACTGTTCAATCCGTTTTTCACGACCAAGGCCGAGGGCATGGGGCTGGGCTTGAGCCTTTGCCGTACCGTCGTCGAGCAGCACGGCGGCGCACTGGAGTTTGCCGCCAACCTGCCGCAGGGAACGGTCTTCATTTTCACCTTGCCAGCCAGCAGCGTGGCATAACATTGACCCATGCAGCCTGTGATCAATTCCCGTATTTTCATCGTCGATGACGATGCCAGCGTGCGTGATGCGTTTGCCTGGCTGCTGCGCTCGCGTCGTTTGCAGAGTGAAGTTTTCGACTGCGCCGAAGCCTTTTTGCAGCATCTTGAAAGCATGCCTGACGCAGTATCGGAGCAACCAGCCTGCCTGTTGCTCGATGTGCGCATGCCGGGAATGAGCGGGCTGGCACTGTTTGACTGGCTGATTGAGCGCCAGTTGCACCTGGCGATGCCGGTGATATTCCTGACCGGTCACGCTGACGTGCCGACTGCGGTCGATGCTGTCAAGCGGGGCGCTTTCGACTTTTGTGAAAAACCGTTTTCTGATAATGCCCTGGTGGACCGTGTCGAGCAGGCGCTGGCGCAATCGGCCCTGTTCCTGCGCTCGCGCAGTCAGGCGGAACGGGTGCGTGAGCGCCAGACTGAATTGACCGAGCGTGAGCGCGATGTCATGCGCCTGGTGGTGGCTGGTCTGCCCAACAAGTTGATTGCGGAACGGCTCGAGATCAGCGTGCGAACGGTCGAAGTGCACCGTTCGCGCGTCTTCGACAAGATGGAAGTCAAGTCAGCGGTCGAGCTTGCCAACCTGCTGCGTGACGGGCCCGGATGAAGCGGGTTTTGCATCTGGCGCGTCCGGGGCCGGGTCGGGCGACAACTCTCCGCGCTTGCGGCCCGAGAACATGGTCCACCAGACAATCAACAGCAAGAGCAGCAAGGCGCCCAGTGCTTCAAGCAGGAGCAAAAGCATGAGCCGATTCCTCTGGTCTGTCCTTAATGGCTTGATTGTAGGGATGCTCGTGGCCTGTGGCAGCGCGCCAGTGAGCTTGGCGCCGAGCCAGTTACCGGTCGCAACCGTGATGCCACCCCAGCCAGCGGCCGAGCGGGTCGAGTCGGCCCCGGTTCTGCCGGCCTCCATCGTGCAGGCCCGCAGCCGCTGGACCGCCGTGCCCTGGTCGGATTTGCCGGGTTGGGGCCAAGACCCACTGCACGAAGCCTGGAACGCCTGGCTGAAAAGCTGCGAGCGCCCCGGGCCGGTGTTTGCGCCCCTGTGTGGCGAGGTCCGGCGCCTGAGCCTGGGCAGCGCGGAGCAGCAGCGGGACTGGATGATGTCGCGCCTGCAGCCCTACCGGGTCGACGCCTTGCAGGGCGGCAGCGAGGGCTTGCTGACCGCCTATTTCGAGCCGATGCTGGACGCGTCGCGCCGCGCCAGCGCTGCTTTTTCTGTGCCTTTGTACCGGCCACCAGCTGGCTTGGCGCAGCGCAAGCCCTGGTACACACGCCAGGAAATCGATACCCAGGCCCCGGTGCAGGCTTTGCTCAAGGGGCGGGAGATCGCTTTTCTGGCAGACCCGATTGACGCACTGGTTCTGCAGATTCAGGGTTCTGGTCGCATCCGGATTGCCGAAGCCGACGGCACGCAGCGGCAGGTGCGGCTGGCTTATGCCGGCTCCAACGAGCAACCCTACAAGAGCGTGGGGCGCTGGCTGATTGACCAAGGCGCCCTGCGCGACGCCTCCTGGCCCGCCATCAAGGCCTGGGCGGCACAGAATCCGCAGCGCGTCAACGAACTGCTGTGGAGCAATCCGCGCACCGTGTTCTTCAAGGAAGAGCCCCTGTCCGAGCAGGATGCCGTCTGGGGTCCCAAAGGCGCGCAAGGCGTGCCGCTGACGCCCGGGCGCTCGATTGCCGTCGATCCCGGCAGCATTCCCTACGGCACGCCGGTCTGGCTGGCATCGAGCGGGCCGACCGCGCAACTGCACAGGCTGGTCATGGCGCAGGACACCGGCAGCGCGATCGTGGGTGGCGTGCGCGCCGATTATTTTGCCGGCTGGGGCAGTGCTGCCGCCGAACTGGCGGGGCGTCTCAAGCAGCCGTTGCGCCTGTGGGTGCTTTGGCCCCGCATACAATAGCCGGCTGCCGGTTGCCTGCGCTTTGAGCGCGGGATGTGGCCGCGCATCCTGTTTTCCTGATTCTTTCTTCTGGAGTTGCCGTGTTTATTTCCTCTGCCTTTGCCCAAACCGCACCCGCTGCCGCTGCCGGTGGTGACATGCAGTCTTCGCTCATGAGCATGCTGCCCCTGGTCCTGATGTTCGTGGTGTTGTATTTTGTGATGATTCGTCCGCAGATGAAGAAGCAAAAAGAACATCGCAGCATGATCGATGCCCTGGCCAAAGGTGACGAAGTGGTTACCGTTGGCGGCGTGCTGGGCAAGGTCAGCAAGATGGGCGAGAGCTACCTTGGCCTGGAAGTGGCCAATGGCGTCGAAATTCAAATCCAGCGCAGCGCAGTGGTGCAGGTTTTGCCCAAGGGCAGCATCAAGTAATCCGGTTTTCACCGCTACACAAGAAATGCGATCATGAATCGTTATCCGATCTGGAAGTACGCGATCATCGTGATCGCGCTGGTGGTGGGGTTCCTCTATACCCTGCCGAATTTTTTTGGTGAGGCGCCCGCCGTTCAGGTGTCGTCGGCCAAAGTGACGTTCAAGGTCGACGCCAGCACGCTGGCCCGGGTTGAAGAAGTCCTCAAGGCCACCGGTCTGACGCCTGATCTGGTGTCGCTGGACCATGCGTCGGTCAAAGCGCGTTTTGGCAACACCGAGAACCAGCTCAAGGCCAAGGACGCGATCCAGAAGGCGTTCAACCCGGATCCCGCGAATGCGGGCTACGTGGTGGCGCTCAATCTGCTGTCGCGCTCGCCGGCCTGGCTGACCTCGCTGCGGGCGTTTCCGATGTACCTGGGACTGGATTTGCGCGGCGGCGTGCATTTCATGCTGCAGGTTGACATGCAGGCAGCGCTGACCAAGAAAGCTGAATCGCTCGCGGGCGACATCCGCACCGGCCTGCGCGAAAAGAACGTGCGCCACAGCGGCATCAACCGCGTTGGCCAGACGATTGAAGTGCGCTTTCGCGACAGCGCGGCCCTGACGGCAGCCAAGGCGCTGCTGCAGGATCAGTTCACCGACCTGCAAACGGTCGACGCCATGGATGGCACGGACTACAAGCTGACCGCATCGATCAAGCCCGAGGCGGCCCGGCGCGTGCAGGACCAGTCGCTCAAGCAGAACATTACCACCTTGCACAACCGCATCAATGAGCTTGGCGTGGCCGAGCCGGTGATCCAGCAGCAGGGGCTGGACCGCATCGTGGTGCAATTGCCGGGCGTGCAGGACACGGCCAAGGCGAAAGACATTCTGGGCCGTACCGCCACGCTTGAAGTGCGCATGGTGGATGAAAGCTCGGAAGCGCGTGCGGCCGAGAGCGGCGCGGCAGCCGTGCCCTTTGGTTCCGAGCGCTACCTCGAGCGCAGTGGTCAGCCTGTCATGGTCAAAAAGCAGGTCATCCTGACCGGCGAAAACCTGACCGATGCCCAGCCCGGCTTTGACAGCCAGACGCAGGAGGCGGTGGTCAATCTGACCCTGGACGCCAAGGGTGCGCGCATCTTCCGGGACGTGACGCGTGAAAGCATTGGCAAGCGCATGGCCATCCTTCTGTTCGAAAAGGGCAAGGGCGAGGTCGTGACAGCACCGGTGATCCGCTCCGAGATTGGCGGCGGACGGGTGCAGATTTCAGGCCGCATGACGTCGATGGAAGCCAACGACACGGCTTTGTTGCTGCGCGCCGGCTCACTCGCCGCGCCAATGGAAATCATCGAGGAGACCACGATCGGTCCGAGTCTGGGCGCAGAAAACATTGCCAAGGGCTTCAACAGCGTGACCTATGGCTTCACGGCGGTGGCGATCTTCATGTGCCTGTACTACGTGCTGTTTGGCGTGTTTTCCAGCATTTCGCTGGCGGTCAATCTGCTGCTGCTGGTGGCGGTGTTGTCGATGCTGCAGGCAACCCTGACTCTGCCCGGTATGGCGGCCATGGCGCTGGTTCTGGGCATGGCGATCGATTCCAACGTTCTGATCAATGAGCGCGTGCGCGAGGAATTGCGCACCGGCGTCTCGCCGCAGGCCGCTATCCATGCCGGCTATGACCGCGCCTGGGCTACGGTGCTCGACTCCAACGTGACCTCGCTGATCGCAGGTCTGGCCCTGTTGGCCTTTGGCTCCGGACCGGTGCGCGGCTTTGCCGTTGTGCACTGCCTGGGCATTCTGACCAGCATGTTCTCCGGCGTGTTCTTTTCGCGTGGCTTGGTCAACCTCTGGTACGGTCGGCAAAACAAGCTCAAGAGCTTGTCCATCGGAACCGTCTGGCGTCCCGAGGCCGAGACGCAGGTCAAACCAGGTTAAGGAACGTATTTCATGGAATTTTTCAAGATTCGCCGCGACATTCCGTTCATGCGGCATGCGCTGGTTTTCAATCTGGTGTCGCTGATCACCTTTCTGGCGGCCGTGTTCTTCCTCTTGACGCGTGGGTTGCATCTGTCGGTCGAGTTCACCGGCGGCACCTTGATGGAGGTCAGCTACTCACAACCGGCTGACCTGAATGCAGTGCGCAGCACGGTGGAGAAACTGGGCCTGAACGATGTGCTGGTGCAGAACTTCGGCACCACGCGCGACGTGCTGATCCGTCTGCCGGTGCAAAAGGGCGTCAGTTCGGCCCAGCAAAGCGAGCATGTGATGAGTGCGCTCAAGACCGCCGATGCCGGCGTCACCCTGCGCCGCACTGAATTCGTTGGCCCCCAGGTGGGCGACGAACTGGCCACCGACGGCCTGAAGGCGTTGGCCTCGGTCGTCATCGGCATCATGATTTATCTGGCAATCCGTTTTGAATGGAAATTCGCGGTTGCGGCCATCATTGCCAATTTGCACGACGTCATCATCATTTTGGGCTTTTTCGCCTTCTTCCAGTGGGAGTTTTCCCTGCCCGTGCTGGCGGCGGTGCTGGCGGTGCTGGGGTATTCGGTCAATGAATCAGTGGTTATTTTTGACCGGATCCGTGAGAATTTCCGGCGCTACCGCAAGATGAACACGATGCAGATCATCGACAGCTCGATCACCTCGACCATGAGCCGGACCATCATTACGCACGGCTGCACCCAGTTGATGGTGCTGTCCATGCTGCTGTTTGGAGGCGCGACGCTGCACTATTTCGCGCTGGCCCTGACGATCGGCATCCTGTTCGGCATCTATTCCTCGGTCTTTGTCGCCGCTGCCATTGCCATGTGGCTGGGCATCAAGCGTGAAGACCTGATCAAGGGCGGTGCCAAGAAGGACGAGGATCCAAACGATCCCAACGCCGGTGCCACAGTCTGATTAGAATTTGAGTAATGGCCTCCCCACCCACGCTTGCGCAACATGAGCAGCTTGCACTCGACGCGCGTCAGCGTTTTGTGCAAGCGGCCGGACGCGCCATGGTGGAGCTTGGTGCGACGGTAGACATCCGGCTCCAGGAACTGATGAATGAGCCCGCGCCTTCGCGCGTCATGAACAGCCGGCGTGATGCCTGGTCGCTCTACCAACAGCATCGGGCGGCCTGGGTCGCCGGTACCATCGAGGACTGGCAGGCGGCCGTGAAGCCGCAGACGGCCAAGCCGCTCAAGAAAGACAAATCCGAGGCCGGGTTTGAGTTGCTGGGAACCGAGGTGGTGGAAGACAAGATTTTGGCCTCCCGACTGACACTGGGCCTGATGGGAAACGTCAGTGCCGAGTTGAACGATCTTCAGTTTCGCATCAGGTACCTGGAGCGGCTGGGCGAACTCGAGGCCCATGACATCCTTCGTCCCGATGTGCTGTTTCTCTGGATGATCAAGCGCTGGTCCATGACCGGCATGTCGCGTCAGACCTGGAGCACGGTCAACGAGGTGGCCAGCCAACTCCTGACCGAGCGGCTGCAGCAGGCTTATGCCAGTTGCAATGCCTTTCTGATCAGCCGCGGGGTGATGCCGACCATTGCGCTGGAGGACCGGGTCAAGCGCCTGCCTTCCACCGATCCCCGCTATGAGCAATCCCGGTCTGCGCAGTTGACCGGCTCGAGTCTGCCGTCCGGCCCGCCGTCGCGAAGCGGTGCTGTCTCCGGGCCGCGTATTGCCGCGGGCGAGGCGGGCACTTCAGCGCGAGCGCGTATGCCAGCGGGTCGGCCTGATTCCAGCTACGGCACTGCTTCCGAAGAAACGCGCATGATGACCCGTGTCTCGCCCATGGCGCAGCAGCGCAGTCAGTCGATGGGCGTGGTGGGCCAGCTCAAGCGCTTGTTGACCGGTTCAAACGCGACAAACGCGGCAGGCGCCGGGACGTACCGGCCATCGCCGGCATTGGCCGCAGCAATCGCGCCGCCAACCGTATCGCCAGGGCGTGGCGCCGATGGCGATACCTTGACGCAGGACTACAGCCCGGCGGGTGTCGCGCGGGTCGCCGATGACCTGCGTCTGAGGACCAAGAACCTCAAGGGCAAGGCACAAACCGAGGGCGAAAAGGCCGTGATCGAGGTTGTGGCCCTGATGTTTCACGCCATCTTGCAGGAAGACCGCATCCCGCCTGCGATTCGCCTGTGGGTGGCGCGCTTGCAGATGCCGGTGCTGCGGGTGGCGTTGGCCGAGCCTGATTTCTTTGGTACGCTGGACCATCCCGCGCGTCAGTTGATCGACCGGATGGGCTCCTGCGTGATGGGCTTTGATGCCAGCGGCATCAATGGCAGCGCACTTGAGACCGAGATCAAGCGTGTGGTTCAGGTGATCGAGCAGTATCCCGAAACCGGGCGGCGCGTGTACCAGCTTGTTTACGATGAATTCCAGAAGTTTCTGGCTCAGTTTCTGACCGGCCAGGCTTTGACCCAGAAGGCTGTCAGTGTGGCGCAGCAGGTCGAGCAGAAGGAGACCCTGACGATCCAGTACACGATCGAAATGCGCAACATGCTCAAGGACATGCCGGTGAGCGACGCGATTTCCCAGTTTCTGTTCAAGGTCTGGGCCGAGGTGCTGGCGGTTGCAGCGGTGCGCAAAGGCCCGCAGCATGCCGACACGCTGGCGCTCAAGAAACTCGCGACCGATCTGGTCTGGTCGGCCAGCGCCAAGCCCAATCGCAGTGACCGCGCCCGAGTGATTGCCGGTTTGCCCAAACTGCTGCAAAGTTTGCGCGCCGGCATGACCCTGCTTGGCGTGCCGCCGGCGGCGCAGGATGCCCACATCAAGACCGTCAACGATACCCTGGCCGATGCCTTTGTGTCCAAGACACAGGCGATACCGGCGGCGCAGATTGCCGCCATGGCCGAGCGCCTGGCGCATCTTGAGGATTTCGTCGACGACGAAAGCACGGGTGATTTGCCGCTGGATGCGCAGAGCATCGAAATGATGCTTGGCATCGACGCCTCCAATATCGATGTGGTCACCGATGGCGGTTCGAGTCCGAACGCGGCCATGCAGGCCTGGGCGCAGGAACTGCAACTGGGCTCCTGGTTTACGCTGGACCACAACGGTCGCGTGGTTCAGGTGCAATTCGTCTGGCGCAGCGAGCGCAAGCATTTGAATCTGTTTGCCTCCACCGATGGGCGCAGCTACCTGATCCAGGCCGCGCGCCTGGCCGCCTACCTTCAGGCCGGACTGTTGATTCCCGAAGAGCAGGAGACGCTCACCGTGCGCGCCACGCGCGACGCGCTGGGCAAACTGGCGGCCAATCCGGAGCGACTGCTGAGCTGAGATCCGATTAGTCGCGCATCTGGCGCTGGAACAGGCCGCCGGGCAACCGAGCCACCTCACCATCGAGTTCGAGCGCCATCAGTTGCGCCTGCAGATCGGCCATCTCCAGACCACAGCGCGCTTGCAGCGCGTCGAGCCCGACCGGATCGAGACCGAGGGCCTGGAGCAAGCCCTGATCCGCCAGGTCTTGCGTCGGGGCCGGGTCTTCGACGCGACTGAACCCCATTTCTTCGAGCACATCCTGCACCGACTCGACCAGCTTGGCGCCCTGCTTGATCAGCGCATGGCAACCGCGCGCCTGGGTCAGGTGGATCGAGCCCGGGATGGCGAAGACCTCCTTGCCCTGTTCGGCTGTCAGTCGCGCCGTGATGAGCGAGCCCGACTTCAGAGCGGCTTCGACGACCAGTGTGCCCTGTGCCAGACCGGCAATGAGGCGATTGCGCCTGGGGAAGTTGGCGCTCAGCGGCGGGGTGCCCAGCGGGTATTCGCTGAGCAGCAGTCCGTTCTGGCTGATTCGGCGGGCCAGATCGCGGTGTTGACCGGGGTAGACCCGGTCCAGTCCGGTGCCGACCACTGCAATCGTTGCCAGACCTTGCGCGCCTGGCGCCAGGCTCTCAAGAGCGCCCTCATGGGCAGCGCCGTCGATGCCCAAGGCCAGTCCCGAGACCACGGTCAGACCAGCCTGACCGAGCGACCTGGAAAAGTTGCGGGCATTGGTTGCGCCTTGCGGACTTGGGTTGCGGCTGCCCACCACGGCGATGCTGCGGGCCAGCGCGGCGGCCCTCAATGCTCCCGTGCCCAGCAGGTAGAGCAGCAGCGGCGGATCGTCTATGCACAGCAGGGATGGCGGGTAGTTGGCGTCGCCCAGTGCGACGATCTGGTGCTTGACCCCGTCCACTGGCGCCTCTTGCAGCCAACTCCAGGTCCGCTCCAGCAGGGCCGCCAGCCCGTCGGGTTCGCTGCGCAGCGCCTTTGCCTGCGCTGGCGCCACGACTTGTTGCAAGGCCTCAGGCGATTGCTGCCACAACGCATGGGGCAGGCCGAACGCTGCCAGCAGCTTGCGCGCACTCTCGTTGCCAACGCCGGGCGTGAGCGTCAGGCGCAGCCAGTTGCCAAGTTCGTCGCGTTCCATGGCAGGCCCGCTTGTGCCATCGTCAGCGTGGGTTGACCAGGCGGTCCCCGACTTTGGCGCTGCTCGTGATTTCCATAACCAAGCCGTAGGATAGTTTCTCGAAAGTGCGGAACACCATCAGCAAGCCGTTGCGCTCGTCGGGCAGTTTGATTTCGGCGCGCGCCACATCGGTCGGGTCGATCACGCGCACCCCGCCCTTCAGAATGGCCAGCACGTGACCCACCTCCATGCCGTCACGCGTGCCGCGGTTGATGGCGACAAGCTGATTCTGTCCGGCATAGACAACGCCATTGCCGTAGATCGACATGATGCGGGCGTCGATTGGGCCCGCAGGCGCATGGGGAACATAGCTCTGGAACTGGCGCTCGGGCTCCGGCAGCAGGCGGTCGCCAACGCGCACCTCCTCCTTGGCTGCCACGATGTCGATGGTCGCCGGAACGATGTCGGTGCGGGTCTTGCCGTCCTTCTCGACGACCTGCTCGATCGACTCGCTGCGTACCAGCAGCGCCTTGCCGACATAGGGTGCTTCGTAGCCCAGGACCTCGCCGGTCAGCGGGTCGTGCAGGGCTTTTGCGTTGCGAAACAGACGGAACGCCTTCTGCTTCTGGGTTGGGACGTCGGCCAGGGCCGCGTCACCCTGGCTGCGCGCATAGGCGCGGTCGCCCCGGCTCAGCATGACCCGACCTTCCGGCGTTGCCACAATGCGCGGCGCCGCTTGGAGTCCGCTCTCGTCGACGATCACCGGACCGGTGAGGAAAGCTTCCAGCATGTGCGCGTTCAGGGTCGGCAGCGCGTCGCGGGCGAGGTTTTCGGAACGCACGCGCGGCGACAGGCGAACCGTATCAAGCGGCGGTATGCCGGCAGTTCCTGCAGCGTCTGGGGTGGCAGTGCCTGAGCGCAGCCGGGCTCGGCCGTCTTTTTTCTCCAGGTACAGGGCCTGACCCGGGTAGATCAGGTGCGGATTCTTGATCTCATCAAGGTTCATGCCCCACAACTCGGGCCAGCGCCAGGGGCTCTTGAGGAAGAGGCCTGAAATTGCCCACAGCGTATCGCCGCGCACGACGGTGTAGCTGTCCGGTGCATTGGGGGCTAGTTCGCTCAGGGGCACGCCGGCCTGTGCGACCTGGGCTGCGGTTGCCCGTTGCAGCGTTGTCACCGGAAAACTCTGGGCCAACGCCGAGGCTTGCATTGCCAGGCTGCAGCCTGTGGCCACCAGGGTTGCGGCAAGCGCCCGGGATGTTTGTTTGAATTTCGCCATCGTCGTGTTTGTCCTGTTGATCTGCACTGGAAATGCCGGTTTAACTGTTCTGGAGAATGCCGTGCCGATTCGCCTGCCGGCAGAAGATCACTGCAAATTAGCCGCGATTTTGCACGCAAGGACCGCTTAGGGCAACGCCTTTGGCTTGTCGGCGCCGCCAGAGCGGCGAAAAGTGGCGAAAATAGCGACATCCTGAAACCAGGCGCAACACACACCCGTCGGGCGCAAGGCGCCAGTTATTCCACAATTGAACAAGTCATGGCTGTACTTCCGATTCTTCGTTTTCCCGATCCCCGGCTGCATACGGTTGCCAAACCGGTATCTACCGTCGATGCCCGCATCCAGGCCCTGATTGCCGACATGCTGGAGACCATGTACGACGCCAAGGGTATCGGCCTGGCCGCAACGCAGGTGGATGTGCATGAACGCCTGATCGTGATGGACGTGTCCGAAGAGCGCGATCAGGCGCTGGTGCTGATCAACCCGCAACTGGTCTGGAGCAGTGCTGAAACCCACATCAACGAGGAGGGTTGTCTGTCTGTGCCCGGCATCTACGACGGTGTTGAGCGCTTTGATGCTGTTACCGTCAGTGCCCTGGATGCGCAGGGCCTGTCGCGCGTGGTGCAGGCCGAGGATCTGCTGGCCGTGTGCATTCAGCACGAGATGGACCATCTTATGGGCAAGGTTTTTGTTGAATACCTGTCGCCCCTGAAGCGCAACCGCATCAAGAAGAAAATGCTCAAGGCCCAGCGTGAGGAAGCGCAGTGAGGCTGGTCTTTGCCGGCACGCCCGAGTTTTCCCGCGTTGCACTGGAACATCTGCACGCAGCGGGCCACGAGATTGCGCTGGTCCTGACACAGCCGGACCGGCCGGCCGGGCGTGGCATGAAACTGCATGCATCCAGCGTCAAACAGTTTGCTCTTGAGAAGGGTCTGCCGATCGCGCAACCGCGCAGCTTGCGCCTGGACGGCAAGTACCCGGACGATGCCGCTGCGGCGCGAGCCGCGCTGCTGGCAGCCAATGCCGAGGCCATGGTGGTGGCCGCCTACGGCCTGATCCTGCCGCAGTGGGTTCTGGATGTGATGGGTGCCGCCGCGCCGGGCCGCCCCAAGCGTGTCGTGCAGTCTCTTCGAGACCTGCCCGAGGGCACGGACCCCTCGGGGGGCAGCGCAGCACATGAAATGGCAAGCGTGGGGGTCCATAAACTGGGATGCTTCAATATTCATGCATCGATCCTGCCGCGCTGGCGCGGTGCGGCGCCGATTCAGCGCGCGATTGAAGCGGGCGACGCTGAAACCGGCGTCACCATCATGCAGATGGACGCCGGGCTCGATACCGGTGACATGCTGCTGGCGCATACGACCGAGATTCTGGCCAGCGACACCACGGGCAGCCTGCAGGACCGGCTGGCCGTCCTTGGCGCGCGCCTGATGCTGCTGGCGTTGGAAGTGGCGTCCGTCAATGCACTCAAGCCAATTGCGCAACAAGCCGAAGGGGTGACCTACGCGCACAAGATCGACAAGGCCGAGGCGGCGATCGATTGGGCGCAGGATGCGGCGCAGATTGCGCGGCGTGTGCGCGCCTTCAATCCGGCGCCTGGCGCCAGCGCCATGCTGCAGGGCGAAACACTCAAGATCTGGCGCGCTGAAGCGCTGGCGCATCCGGCGCCGGCGGGCATCGAGGCGGGCAGCATTGTGGCGGTCAGCGCCGAGGGCATCGTGGTGGCGGCGCTGGATTCGATGCTGCTCATCACCGAGTTGCAGCGTCCCGGGGCCAAGCGCCTGAGCGTGGCCGACTTCATGCGCGGCTTCGAACTGCGAGCCGGCATGGCGTTTGAAAAGAGTCCGCGCTAGTGTTCTTTCTGCCCGCTCATTACCGCCATCCTGAGTTTCGCGTCGGTGCAATGGATTCGTTCGGCGTCGCGCCAGGCATCGCCGCCTGGGGCTTGATGACCGGCGTGGCGATGGTCAATTCGGGCATGAGTACGATCGAGGCGCTGTTGATGAGCCTGATCGTCTACGCCGGCAGTTCACAGCTCGCGGCCATTCCACTGCTCAGCGCCGGCGCGCCGATGTGGGTGATCCTGGCCACCGGGTTTTGCGTCAACCTGCGTTTTGTGGTGTTCAGCGCCCACATGCGTCCCTACATGATGCACTTGCCGCTGGGGCAGCGCCTGCTCACGGGTTACCTGACGACCGATCTCAGTTATGTGCTGTTCAGCAATCGTTTTCCGAAGCCAGGCAACGACCCGGCGCAGCGGCTGGCCCAGCAGGCCTATCTGGCGGGCAATTGCGGCGTTAACTGGGTGACCTGGGTTGGCTGCAGCGTGCTCGGTGTCGGGCTGTCGAGTTTCATCCCGACGCGTTGGGGCCTGGGTTTTGCCGGCATCCTGGCCTTGCTCGGCATCCTGTGTTCGCTGGCCTCTAGCCGGCTGCGTCTGGTTTCGATTGGCATCTCGGGCGCGGCGGCGGTGCTGGCGTTTGCCCTGCCGTTCAAGCTCAACATCCTGATGGCCATCATGGTGACGGTTTTCATCTGCCTGCTGCTCGAGAACACGGTCTGGTTCAGAAAGGAAGGCGCCTGAGTATGGATGCGAATCCGTGGACCATTGTTGTCATCATCGGCCTGGCGCTTGTGACCGTCCTGACGCGCACCTTCTTCTTCATTTCCAGCAGACCGTGGACGCTGCCCCTTTGGGCGCAGCGGGGTCTGCAGTACGCGCCGATTGCCGCGCTCGCTGCCGTTGTCGTGCCCGAAGTGGTGATGTCGCAGGGCCAGTTCATCAGCTCCTGGCAGGACGCGCGCCTGTTTGCGGTTGCGGCCGGTGCCGGCTGGTTCTTCTGGCGCAAAGGCGCTGGACAGGCCGTGCTGGGCACCATCATTGCCGGCATGGCGGTCTATCTGCCCTTGCACCTGGGGCTGGGCTGGTAGTGCTGCGCCCGCTTCTACAATCTGTGGATACATCTTCTACTGACAGGGGTTTTTCATGAACGTCATCCGTTTTTCCGACCTGTGTGCCCGGGGCCAGGTCACTGGCAAGCGCGTCTTCATCCGTGCCGACCTCAATGTGCCGCAGGACGATGCCGGCAACATCACGGAAGACACGCGGATTCGCGCCTCGGTTCCCTGCATCCGCATGGCGCTTGAAGCCGGTGCCGCGGTGATGGTGACCTCGCATCTGGGGCGTCCGACCGAAGGCGTTTTCACGCCGGCCGATTCACTGGCGCCGGTGGCGACTCGACTGGCTGAACTGCTGGGCCGTCCGGTACCGCTGCTGCAGAACTGGGTTGATGGCGTGAGCGTGCAAGCCGGTGAGGTCGTGTTGCTGGAAAACTGCCGCGTCAACAAGGGCGAGAAGAAAAACAACGAGGAGCTGGCGAAGAAGATGGCTGCACTGTGCGACATCTTTGTGCACGACGCCTTTGGCACCGCGCACCGCGCCGAAGCCTCCACCTACGGCATCGCGCAGTTTGCCAAGGTGGCCTGCGCCGGTCCGCTGCTGGCGGCCGAGATGGACGCCATCACGCTGGCGCTGGCGAACCCGAAGCGGCCCATGGTGGCGATCGTGGCCGGCTCCAAGGTCTCGACCAAGCTGACCATTCTCAAAAGCCTGGCGAGCAAGGTCGATCAGCTGATCGTCGGCGGCGGCATCGCCAACACCTTCATGCTGGCAGCGGGTCTGAAGATTGGCAAGAGCCTGGCCGAGCCCGATCTGCTCGACGATGCCAGGGCTGTGATTGAAGCCATGCGCGCGCGCGGCGCCGCCGTTCCGATACCCACCGACGTCGTCACCGCCAAAACCTTTGCCGCCGATGCGCCGGCAACGGTCAAGGCCGCGACTGATGTCGCGGACGATGACCTGATTCTCGACATTGGCCCACAGACCGCGGCCCTGCTGGCAGCGCAACTCAAAGTGGCTGGCACCATCGTCTGGAACGGCCCTGTGGGTGTCTTCGAATTCCCCGCGTTCGAGAACGGCACGCGCGTGATTGCGCACGCAATCGCCGAGTCCAGCGCATTCTCCATTGCCGGCGGCGGTGATACGCTGGCGGCCATCGCCAAGTACGGCATCGAAAAGCAAATCGGCTATATCTCGACCGGTGGCGGTGCATTTCTGGAAGTTCTTGAAGGCAAGACGCTGCCGGCGTTCGAAATTCTGACGCGCCGCGCCAGCGCCTGAAGCGCTGTTCAACCCCCCGTTTGCGCGCTTCATTCCCATGTTGACGTAGCGGATATTGACTTCGGCGCGCTGCTGTGATCAGCTTCGCCGGATGAATCTTTCGGCATCAGGCGGCGCACTCAGAGCGGGCGGCTGGGACCGCAGACGGATCACGCCACGGCGGCGCCAGCTCGCGCTGATTGCCGCTGCCATCATGCTCGCGGCCCTGTTGCTGCGGCTCTGGGCGGTCAGCCCGTTTGTTGAACTGGTGGCCGAGACGCTCCTGTTCGGGATGGGCGTCCTGTTTGCGCCGACCCTGGCTGGGGTCTGGCGCCAGAAGTTCCTCTCGCGCCGCTCGGCGCAACTGCTGGCCATCATCCTGGGCGCCGTACTCGCGCCCCTGACCATGAAACTGCTGTCGGCCAACGGCGAGCCATCGCTGTTTTTTGATTCGGTTCCCATGGTGCGCGGCTACGTCATGCTGACCATGGGCGGCGCCATTGTCGGCACCCTGTTCGCGCTGGGCGCCCTGTACCGCGATCGCGATGCTCAGGCACGCGCCGAGGCCCTGCAGTTTGCGCTGGAGCGCGAGACGCTCGAGCGTCAGGCCGCCAACGCCCGGCTGCAACTGATGACGGCGCAGATCGAACCGCACTTCCTGCTCAACACATTGGCCAACGTGCAGGAACTGCTCGAGAGCGGCTCGCCGCAGGCGGCGCCCATGTTTCGCAGCCTGATCGCCTACCTGCGCGCGGCTGTGCCGCAGTTGCAGCGTGAAGCAGCCACGCTGGGCGACGAGGAACAGTTGCTGCGTTCCTATTTTGACCTGATGCTGATGCGCATGGCGGACCGGCTCACGGTGACGATGGAGATCGATCCCGCCTTGCGCACGCTGCGCTTTCCGCCGATGGCCTTGTTGACCCTCGCAGAAAACGCCATCAAGCACGGCATCGATCCGGCCTGCGAGGGCGGCACCATCAGCGTTGGCGCGCGCCGCCTCGACGCCGACACGGTGCACGTCTGGGTCGCCGACACCGGCGTTGGCATGGCGCACAGCGCCGGCATTGGCACCGGCCTGTCCAACCTGCAGGCGCGCTTGCAGGCGTTTTTCAACGCCGGCGCCAGCCTGCAGCTCAACGAGCAGTCGCCGCATGGCCTGCGTGCCGATCTGCGCCTGAAGGTGGTGGGCTGAGATGGTGGCAGCCACGGCACTGATCGCGGACGACGAACCCCTGTTGCGCGAGCGCTTGCGCACGCACCTGTCACAGCTGTGGCCCGAATTGCAGGTGGTGGCGTTGGCCCGCAACGGGCGCGAGGCGGTCGAACTGTTCGAGCAACTGCAGCCGCAGGTGGCGTTTCTCGATGTACACATGCCCGGCATGAATGGCATCGAAGCCGCGCGCTGCATCGGCGGACGCGCTGAACTGGTGTTTGTCACCGCTTTCGAGAACTATGCGGTGGAGGCGTTTCGCCAGGGCGCGATCGACTACATCGTCAAACCGCTCGATGCGCAACGTCTGGCCGATACCGTGCAGCGGTTGCGCGCGCGACTGGCGCACAGCGGTCCGGCCTTGCGGCCCGACCTTGATGCGGTTCTGAGCCGCATGCTGGCGCAACTGCGCGAGACCGGCGCAGCGGCACCGCACTGGTTGCGATGGATCAAGGCATCAGTGGGCAGCGTGGTGCAAGTGATTCCGGTGCAGCAGGTGATCTACCTGAAGTCTGCAAGCAAATACACGCTGGTGGTGTGGGATGGCGGCGAGGCGCTGATCCGCAGGACGATCCGGGAAATGGCGGACGAACTTGACCCCGAGTGCTTTGTGCAGATTCACCGTTCGACCATCGTCAACCTGAATCAGGTCGGGCGCTTTTCCCATGGCTCGGGGGATGGCGGCGAGGTGCACCTTAAAGGCCGCGGCGAGCGGCTTGCGGTGAGCCGCAACTTCGCCCACCTGTTTCATCACATGTGAACCAGCTGCGGTGCCGGCGCGATGCGCACTTCGGGCTCGGGCAACTGCGTGCTGGCCAGCGCCATGTCCGCTTCGGCGGTGGCTGCTTCGCGCCGGCCCACAATCACCACCGGTGCCAGCGTTACTTCGCGCAGCGTCACCGCAGTTGTTGCTGCCTGGGTCGGCAGGCTGGCGGCGATCGGCTGCGTCTGGGTGGCTACACCATCGATCGCGAGGTGGTTGAAGCGCCAGAGCATCGCACCCTGGATCGACACGCTGATCAATATTGCGCTGGCCAGTGACTTGACATGCATTGCGTTCCACATTTCGATCTCCTGTTGACCCCCTCTTTGGGGATGTATGGACGGAAGTGTAGAAATGCTGGCAGGTCGATTCAAGCGGCATGAGACAGGCTGCGGATCAATGCGACCGGCGGCGTTTTTTGCGGTACAGGCGCAGCCTGGTGCTGCGGTGTCAGCGACCTCGCGAGGCCGCCTGTTGCCGGCCTCCTGCGGTGGCGCAAGCTGACGCCGGGGTGTAACCACTTCCGTGGGAAAATGGGAACTTAATTACAGACAGAGATTTGCCATGCCCCGTCGCGCCACCAAAATCGTTGCCACCCTGGGACCGGCCTGCAGCGAGCCTGCCTTGCTGGAGCAGATGATTCGCGCCGGCGTCAATGTGGTTCGGCTCAATTTCAGCCACGGGTCGGCGCAGGATCACATCGAGCGCGCGCGCATGGTGCGGGAAGTGTCAGCGCGTGTCGGGCGTGAGGTCGCCATCATGGCCGACCTGCAAGGCCCGAAGATCCGCGTCGGCAAGTTTGCCGAGGGCAGGGTGATGCTGGAGCCCGGTCAGAGATTTGTGCTCGATGCCGCGCGCACGGAACTCGGCGATAGCCATGCGGTCGGCCTTGACTACAAGGCGCTACCGCGAGAGGTCAAGGCCGGCGACGTGCTGCTGCTCAACGACGGCTTGATCGTGATCACGGTCGATGCGGTCAGTGGTGACGCGGTTCATACCACGGTCAAGCTCGGCGGCGAGTTGTCCAACAACAAGGGCATCAACAAGCAGGGCGGGGGCCTGACGGCGCCGGCGCTGACGGCCAAGGACATGGACGACATCCGTACGGCCATGAGTTTCCGGGCCGACTACGTGGCTGTGAGCTTTCCCAAGAGCGCCACCGACATGGAGATGGCGCGCCAGTTGTGCAACGTGGCGGCCGATGACGGTTACCGTCCAGGCCTGATCGCCAAGATCGAGCGCGCCGAGGCGATCCCAAAACTCGAGGAAATCCTCCTCGCCAGCGACGGCATCATGGTGGCCCGCGGCGACCTCGCGGTAGAGGTTGGCAACGCCGCCGTGCCGGCCTTGCAAAAGCGCATGATCAAGCTCGCGCGTGAGCACGACAAGGTGGTGATCACGGCGACGCAGATGATGGAGTCCATGATCACCAACCCGGTTCCCACGCGCGCCGAGGTCAGCGATGTGGCCAACGCCGTGCTCGACGGCACCGACGCCGTGATGCTGTCGGCTGAAACCGCAGCCGGCAAGTACCCGCTGGAAACGGTGCGGGAGATGGCCAAGATCTGTCACGCCGCCGAAGGCGGTGAAGACTTCAAGCTCGAAGCCGATTTCACCGGCAAAACCTTCAAACGCATCGACCAGTCGATTGCGATGGGCGCACTGTTCACGGCGCATCATCTGGGCGCCAAGGCGATCGTGGCCATGACCGACAGCGGCTCCACGGCGCTGTGGATGAGCCGGCACCTGATTCATGTGCCGATCTATGCGCTGACTTCCAAGGTGGCGACGCAGCGCCGCATGACGCTGTACCGCAATGTGCGCCCGCTGTTCATGGACACCAGCGCCGACCGTGACACGGCGCTGGCCGAAGTGGAAAACAACCTCAAGGAGCGCGGGCTGGTTCAAAAGGGCGATGTGTATGCCATCACATGCGGTGAACCGATGGGTGCGCCGGGCGGCACCAACATGCTCAAGATTTGCCGGGTGGGTTGATGTCCCCCACGCTTGTCACTTCGTGTACTGCGCTGCCCCCCAAGGGGGCTGTTTCGCCTTGGGGCGGCCCGGCGGCGAAACGATCGTGCCCCGAAGCGGTTCGCTGCCCAGACGGTAAAATTCCAGTCAACGGTAAATAGTTACCACCGGGTTACCAACTTTTCGGGGATTTCAAAATGGCTCTTGTCTCAATGCGCGAGTTGCTGGACCATGCTGCGGCCAATGGCTACGGCATACCGGCTTTCAACGTCAACAACCTGGAGCAGGTGCAGGCTGTCATGGCTGCGGCCGAGGAGGTTGGCGCGCCGGTCATTCTGCAGGCCAGCGCGGGCGCCCGCAAGTACGCCGGCGAGTCCTTCATCAAGCACTTGATCCTGGCGGCGGTCGAGGCCTACCCGCATATCCCGCTGGTCATGCACCAGGACCATGGCCAGAGCACCGACGTTTGCCAGGGTGCGATCAACCTGGGTTTCAGCTCGGTCATGATGGATGGCTCGCTGATGGCCGACGGCAAGACCATTGCCAGCTACGAGTACAACGTCGAGGTCACACGCAAGGTGGTGGACCTGGCGCATGCCACCGGTGTCACGGTGGAAGGCGAACTCGGTTGTCTGGGCAGCCTGGAAACCATGAAGGGCGACAAGGAAGACGGCCACGGCACCGACGCCACCATGACGCGCGAGCAGATGCTGACCGACCCCGAGCAGGCTGCCGATTTCGTCAAGCGCACGCAGCTTGACGCGCTGGCGATTGCCATCGGCACCAGTCACGGCGCCTACAAGTTCACGCGCAAGCCCACCGGTGACATCCTGGCGATCGACCGCGTCAAGCAGATCAACCAGCGCATTCCCAACACCCATCTCGTGATGCACGGCTCCAGCAGCGTGCCGCAGGAACTGCTCGCCATCATCCGCGAGTATGGCGGCGACATGAAGGAAACCTATGGCGTGCCGGTGGAAGAAATCCAGAAGGCGATCCAGTTCGGCGTGCGCAAGATCAACATCGATACCGACATCCGCCTGGCCATGACCGGCGCAGTGCGCAAGTACCTGGTGCAGAACCCGGACAAGTTCGACATGCGCGACTGGCTCAAACCCGCGCGCGAGGCCGCCAAGCAGATCTGCAAGCAGCGTTACCTGGAGTTCGGCTGCGAGGGTCAGGCTGGCAAGATCAAGGGCCATAGCCTGTTTGCGGTCGCCGGTCAATACGCAAGAGGTGAGTTGGCGCAAGTCGTGCAGTAAGCGGCATTGCGATAATGGAGGCCTGCCGCGGTTCAAATGCCGTTGCAGGCCTTTTTTCAATCTGTTTCTTTCACGCCTGATTGCCCCGCCATGACCGCTGCCCTGCACACCTCTACCCTTACTTCGCTTCCCCTGCTGGCACGCGGCAAAGTTCGCGACAACTATGCCGTTGGTGAAGACCGTATCCTGATGGTCGCGAGCGACCGCCTGAGCGCCTTTGACGTCATCATGGGCGAGCCGATTCCGGGCAAGGGCGCACTGCTGACCAGGATGGCGCTGTTCTGGTTCGACAAGTTGGGTCCGAATGGCCTCAACATCTGCCCGATCCACCTGACAGGCGAGGCGCCCGAGAGCGTGGTGACGCCGGCTGAAGTGCCGCAGGTGGTGGGCCGCTCGATGCTGGTCAAGCGCCTCAAACCGCTGCCGGTGGAGGCCGTGGTGCGCGGTTACCTGGCAGGCAGTGGCTGGAAGGAATACCAGCAGAACCAGGCCGTGTGCGGCGTCAAACTGCCGGCCGGTTTGAAGAACGCCTCGAAGTTGCCCACGCCGATCTACACGCCCGCTGCCAAGGCCGCAGCCGGGGACCATGACGAGAACATTACGTTTGAGCAGACGGTGGCCGCCATCGGCCTCGACCTGGCGACCCGCATGCGCGACATCAGCATACGCCTTTACCAGGCAGCGGCGGAGATGGCCTTGAAGAAGGGCATCATCATTGCCGACACCAAGTTCGAGTTCGGCTTGGACGCCGACGGCACACTGACGCTGATGGACGAGGTGCTGACACCCGATTCCTCGCGCTTCTGGCCTGCCGAGAGCTACCAGGAAGGCATCAACCCGCCGAGCTACGACAAGCAGTTCGTGCGCGATTGGCTGGAGCAGGTTCAGATTGACGGAAAGCCCTGGAACAAGACGCCGCCGGCACCGCGCGTGCCCAACGAAGTGATTGCCAAGACCGCCGCCAAGTACCAGGAAGCGCTGCAGCGTTTAATGGGCTGAAGGTGTTGCCTCTTCAGGGGGACTTGAAGCGGCGCGCATTGTGTGTCACACTTGTGGCACAACAGGAGCAGCACCATGTCCACCACCACCCTGCGCATCGAAGAAGGCTTGCGCGAACGCATCAGCCGGCTCGCCAACGCCCTGAACCAGACGCCGCACAGTTTCATGGTCGAGGCGCTGGCGCAAAAGGCTGACGAAGCCGAGTGGCGCCTGGGCATTCAGAACGAGGCCCGACAGCGCGATGCGGCCCTGCAAGCGGGTGAGCCTGGTGTGGAGTGGCACGAAATGAAGACTTATCTTCAGGCACGCCTGACCAAAGCCAAGGCCAGGCGCCAATGAGCCGGATCATTCTGTCGTCTCAACTGCGCGCTGACTTCGACCGGATTTTTGATTTTTTGTTTGAGCACGCGCCCGAGTACGCAGCAGCACGGATTGAGGCCATTACCGACGCCATCGACGTTCTGGCCAGCAGCCCGCTGATCGGGCGCCCAGTAGCCTTCGGTCAGCGCGAACTCATCATTTCAAGCGGTGCCAGCGGCTATCTGGCGCTGTACCGCTACGATCCGGCGCAGGACACGGTGTTCGTTCTGGCCCTGCGCAGCCAGCGCGAACGCGACTACAAACGGCCGTGAATCCAGGTTTAGCTCAGCACCACGCTGCTCAGGCGGCGCCGGTAGGTGGCTACCGTTGGATCGACCGGCGGAATTTGGCCATCCGCCACCTTGACCGGAGGCGGCTCGATGATGTCGAGGATGGCGATGTAGGTCTTGCGCGCCAGATCCTCGGCCCAACTCTTGTCGCGCATCAGGATCTCCAGCAATTCGTCCATGGCGGCGGTCCAGTCTGACTGCGCCATCAGGCCTTGCGCTCTGGCAAAGCGGGCGTCGAAGTCGCGTTTGTTGGCGGCGATTTTTCCATCGACCGTGCTCAGTTCGTCGCCACGCTCGGCCGCAAAGTCCAGCGCGTTCATCCAGCGCTGCAGCGAATCAAAACGCCGCACCACGCTGGTCTGGTTGATCACCGGGGCAAACGCGACCTTGGCGTCGTCAGTCGCACCTTCCTGCAGCAGCAGCTTGACGTAGTTGAAGCGTGCGTCCTCGTCCTGTGCGTTTTGCAGCACAGCCTGGTGCAAGGCTTCGCGCCGCGCCACCGGGTCGTTCTCATCCGGGGCGTCGGAGACGGTTTCGCCGGTCACTTCGGCTTCCAGCACCTCTCCTTCGGGTAGGTTCTTGTCCAGAAAGGCCTTGATCTGTCCCTCGGGCAGCGCGCCCATGAAGCCGTCGACCGGCTTGCCATTGAACATCAGCACGCAGGTCGGGATGCTGCGAATGCCAAAGGCCTGGCTCAGCTCCTGTTCCTGGTCCGAGTCGATCTTGACCAATTTGAAGCGCCCGGCGTACTCGGTCTCCAGTTTCTCCAGCAGCGGACCGATCACCTTGCACGGGCCGCACCAAGGCGCCCAGAAGTCCACCAGCACCGGGGTTTGCATCGAGGCGGCAACCACCTCAACGTCGAAGTTCTCAACCGTTACGTTCATCATTTTTGGCAGTTTGGGGTAGTTAAGTAAAATTAAAGCCTGTTCACTTGCGGGACAGAGTATCGACGCTAGCGTGCAGCGCTGCGGCAACTCTGGACTCACCACCATGAAAATTCAAATCGGCGTCGTCATGGGCTCCAGTTCCGACTGGGACACCATGCAGCATGCAGTCCACATTCTCCAACAGTTTGGCATCGCGCATGAAGCGCGCGTGCTTTCGGCGCATCGCATGCCTGACGACATGTTCGCCTATGCCGAGGGTGCGCGTGCCAATGGCCTTAAAGCCATCATCGCCGGCGCCGGCGGCGCGGCGCATCTGCCGGGCATGCTGGCGGCCAAGACCACAGTGCCGGTGCTGGGCGTGCCGGTGGCGAGTCGCCATTTGTCGGGCGTTGATTCGCTGCACAGCATCGTGCAGATGCCCAAAGGCGTTCCGGTGGCCACCTTCGCCATCGGCGCTGCCGGGGCCGCCAATGCTGCCCTCTTTGCCGTTGCCATGCTGGCCAATGAGAACGCGGCGCTGCGCGCCAAGCTTGACGCCTTTCGCGCCGAACAAACCGAGGTGGCGCGCAGCATGACGCTGCCGCCGGTGCTATGAGCGGCTCCACACTTTTGCCGGGTACGTCGGACAGTGGCCAGCAAATCACGCTCGGCGTCATGGGCGGCGGCCAGTTGGGCCGCATGTTTGTGCAGTCGGCGCAGGCCATGGGCTATTTCACGGCGGTGCTCGACCCTGACGTCATCAGCCCGGCCGGACTGGTCAGCCATTACCACATCCAGACCGACTACCTTGATGAACTTGGTCTGGCGCAACTGATCCAGCGCTGCGCCGCCATCACCACCGAGTTTGAGAACGTGCCGGCGCCGGCCCTGTTCACGCTGGGCGCGGCGCGTCGGGTCTCTCCCGGCGCCGAGGCGGTTGGCATTGCGCAGGACCGGATCAAGGAAAAGGCGCATTTTGTGCGCTGCGGCGTGCCCTGCGCGCCCTATGCCGTGATCGAGACCGCGGACCAGGTGGCGGCCGTGCGCGATGATCTGCTGCCCGGCATCCTGAAAACGGCGCGCCTGGGCTACGACGGCAAGGGCCAGCAGCGCGTAACCAATCGAGCCGAGTTGGCTGCCGCCTGGGACGCGCTCAAGGGCGTGCCCTGCGTGCTCGAGAAAATGCTGCCGCTCAAGGCCGAATGTTCGGTGATCGTGGCGCGCGGTGCTGACGGCGCGTGCGTCAATCTGCCGCTGCAACTCAATCTGCACCGCGAGGGCATCCTGGCCGTGACCGAGGCCTTTGACGGCAATTTGCCGGCGCCGCTGGTGGCGCAGGCCATCGCCGCAACGCGCGCCATTGCCGAACAGCTGCAGTACGTCGGCGTGCTGTGTGTTGAGTTCTTCGTGCTGCAGGATGACTCCTTGGTCGTCAACGAGATGGCTCCGCGCCCGCACAACAGCGGGCACTACAGCCTGGACGCCTGCGACCTCTCGCAGTTCGACCTGCAGGTGCGAACCCTGGCCGGCTTGCCGCTGTTGCAACCGCGCCAGCACAGCCCGGCCATCATGCTCAACCTGCTCGGTGATTTGTGGATCAACGGGGCAACACCACCCTGGGACCAGGTGCTGGCGCTGCCGGGCGCGCATCTGCACCTGTACGGCAAGCTCAAGGCCAGCAAGGGCCGCAAGATGGGGCATCTGACGCTTACCGGCGCCAGCGTGGCGCAGGTGCGCGCCACAGCCCTGCAAGCGGCAGGCCTGCTCGGCATTGCGCCATTCTGAGGCCACGCGGATGATTCTGGACGGACGCGGCGCAGGTGCGATCAAAGCTGCGGCGCAGGCGATCGCGGCTGGTGAACTGGTGGGCCTGCCGACCGAGACCGTCTATGGTCTGGCCGCCAACGCCGACGACGCGGCGGCCATCGCCAAAATATTTGCCGCAAAGGGCCGCCCGGCCGACCACCCGCTGATCGTGCACGTGCCCAATGCCAGCAGCGTGGCGCACTTTGCATCCGAGGTTCCGGACTTTGCCAAGGCGCTGATCCAGGCCTTCTGGCCGGGTCCGCTGACGCTGATCCTGCCGCGCCGGCCCGGCGTTGCCGCCGCCGCTGCCGGTGGTCAGGGTTCGGTCGGCTTGCGCTGCCCATCGCATCCGGTGGCGCAGGCCTTGCTCAAAGCCTGTATGGCACCCGATCAAGTCGGCGCGAAACCGGTGTGGGGCATCGCTGCGCCAAGCGCCAACCTGTTCGGCCGCGTCAGCCCGACCACGGCGCGGCATGTGCAAGACGAGTTCGGTGAGGCCCTGCTGGTGCTCGATGGCGGCGCGTGCAGTGTCGGCATCGAGTCCACCATCATCGACTGCACGCGCGGCGTGCCGGTGCTGCTGCGTCCCGGGGCCGTGACGAGCCAACAGGTGCAGGCCGTCTGCGGCATCGCGGTGGTGTCGAAAGAAGCGATGCAGGCGCTCGATCAGCCCGCGCCGCGCGCGTCGGGCACGCTCGAATCACACTACGCCCCGAATGCCAAACTGCGCCTGATGGACGCCAAGGCACTGCAGACTGCGCTCGATCTGCTGGGCCGTGACGTTGACGCAGGCGCCGGCGCGCCCGTCATCGCCACCTATTCACGAGCCATCCTGAAGACGCCCTCCGCCACGGTACTGCGCAAGCGCATGCCCGACGATGCGGCGGCCACGGCACAGCAGTTGTTCGCCGTGTTGCGCGCGTTCGACGCCCAGGGTGTGAAGCTGATCTGGATCGAGACGCCGCCCGATGATGCTGCCTGGGACGGCGTGCGCGATCGCTTGCAGCGGGCTGCTGCCTGAACTCAGTTCGGCACCCGCGCCAGCAGCGCCTCGAATTCCGGCACCGGCAGTGCCTGGCTGAACAAATGGCCCTGGTAGTGGTGGCAGCCCAGGGCGGCCAGTAAAACGCGCTGCGCTTCGGTTTCCACGCCTTCCGCGATCACGTGCAGACCCATGCTGTCCGCCAGCGCAAGCACCATTCTGGCAATGGCCAGGACATCAGGATCAACCAGGATGTCGCGCACAAACTCCTGTGCGATCTTGAGTTGCGCCAGCGGCAGACGTTTCAGGCACGCGAGTGATGAATAACCGGTGCCAAAATCGTCCAGCGAAAAACTGACACCCACATCCTTTAGCACGTTCATTTGGGTGATGACGCCTTCAAGGTTGCTGAACAGCACGCTCTCCGTGAGCTCGAATTTGAGCCGCCCCGGATTGGCGCCGGTGCGCGCCAGCACCTCCAGCACCTGATCGACAAAGTCGCTCTGGTGGAACTGGCGTGCGCTGACGTTGATTGCCATGGTCAGGTGCGCGGTGCTGGCTTGGGTCGCCCAGCGCGCCAATTGGGTGCAGGCGGTTTCCAGCACCCACAAGCCCAGCGGTACGATCTGGCCGATTTTTTCCGCCTTTCGGATGAAGGTCGCTGGCTGCACCCAGCCGCGTTTCGGATGCTGCCAGCGCAACAGTGCTTCAACGCCGGTGATTTCACCCAGAGTATTGATTTGCGGCTGGTAATGGACGCAAAACTGCTGCTTCTGGATGGCTTCGCGCAAGTCGTATTCAAGAACCAGACGGTTTGCAAGCTCGATTTGCATCTCGGGATCGAAGAAACACGCGGTGTTGCGGCCAGCGTCCTTGGCCTTGTACATGGCCAGATCGGCCCATTTGAGGATTTCATCGCTCGTGTTTTCGTGACCCAGAAACAGGCTCACGCCAATGCTGACGGTGCACCGGTGCTCGATGACTTTTTTCAGGCCGAAGGCATCGGAGGGGGTCTGCAAGACATAGGGGTTGGCCAGAGTGCTGCGAATTTTGTCAGCAACCAGGTCAACTTTGATCCGTGCCTGTTCCTTGTCAGATGCCAGGTCGTCCAGCAGCACGACGAACTCATCGCCACCAAAACGCGCCACCGTGTCAATCTGACGCACACCGTCCTTGAGTCGCTTGGCCACTTCTACCAGCAGCAAGTCGCCCACGCCGTGGCCATGCTCATCATTGAGCGGTTTGAAGTTGTCCAGGTCCAGAAAAATCAGGGCGCCATAGTTTCCGCTGCGTTGACCTGCCAGCATGGACTGGGTCAGTCGGTCTCTTAGCAGCATTCGGTTCGCGAGACGCGTCAGCGGGTCATAGTAGGCCATTTCACGCACCAGCTCTTCGGTTCGCCAGCGCTCGGTGATGTCGCGGTGAAATGCCTGGATCAGGCGCCTGCCATCGGCAGTAATCAGGCTTGACGACACCTCGAGGACCAGCACACGCCCGTCTTTGTGGTAGTGCGTTACATTGAACGTGAGCACCTCCCCGGCAAGAATGCGCTCCAGTCTTGCCGGCAGCCCCTGCAGGGTTTCGGGGGTGTCCAGATTACGCAGGTGCAAGCCGGCCATCTCGGCTTCCGTATAGCCGTGCATACTGGCAAAGGCCTTGTTCACTGCCAGCAGTGTTCCGTCTTCAGACAGAATCAGAATGCCGTCGGTGGCACGGTCAAACAGGAGGCGGTAACGCTCCTCGCTGGCTTTGAGCTCTTCCTCAATCTGCTTGCGCTCGGTGATATCACGCACGATGCTGATCGCGTTGTCCCGGGTTGACGGCGCTATGCGGGCCTCAAAATACTTTTCCTGCCCCTGGACGGCGAGCGAGTAGTTCAAGCTTTGCACCGTTTTTGAATCCAGTGCCTTGACCGAGGCCCCCATCACCAGGTCTGCCGTTGGTTGCGGCAAAACATCGTGGACAGTTCGGTGCAGAAAAACCTCCGACGGCGCAAAAAGCAGACTCTGATCCGACGCCTTTACGTCCAGAAATTGACCGGCCCGGTTGGTGGTGAATATGAGATCCGGTATTGCGTTGAGCAGTGCCTCGCTTTTCTGCACGACTTCTCGCAACTCTTCATTCTGTATCGCCAGTCTGGACTGGTGCGCGCGTGGCAGCTTTAAGGCGCGCTGCAGCCCTGCAGCAGGCGCTGCCGTGGCGCGCGGGCGCAACTTCCGGCCAGCACGCAGCTCTTGGGCGTTAGGCATGCCGAACCATTCGCAGCGGGTTCGGTGCTTCAAGCGTGAGGACCGACCCGGTGAGCGGCACAGCCGTCGACCTTGGCGGGCACCAGCATGAGAAAGTTAGGGTAATTCGCAAAGCGCTGGTCCAGAAGAGTTTGGCTGAAAGGTTATTGGTATCTGTGATGATGGTGGTAATTTTTAATGTGACTTGTCAGTTGCTGTTTGACCGGATCAAGAGGCAAGGTGATGTTCTTGATTGATGAAAACACCAACCGCCATTCGACGCTTGAGGAGCTATTGTTTCCTTGCGCCGATTCAGATTAAAGTGGTAGAGCATCAGGCTGCGGCTGCGAGCCTATCGGTTGCGCTCAATTCCGACTCAATCAGTTTGACCGCCACAGATTTTTTCAGGCCGTGCTCCTCGGTTCTGACAATGCTGCCCTTGCACTTGAGCAGCAGGGTCTCTGTGCCTTTATTGAGTGTGATGACAAAGCTGATGTCGCCGCCAAGGACGTAACTGGTATCAACTTCAAAACAGATGCCGCTGGCGCTGATATCGCGCGTCAACCCGCTTGCAGCCCCAAGTGTGACCGGGAGCTTGGTTCTGACGCGTGCCTCGAGGCGCTGATTGTTTTGAGTCGGCATGGACTGGTCGATCTGCTGCAATTCACTGAAACCAAAACGAATGCTTTGTTGCTCAAGGAATCGTACTACGGCTTGAATCATTTTGCGTGGGTGTATCGCGTAAGGGCTTGTAACACCTGCCCAGGGACCGACCACCAGCGCTGACCTTCAGGGCGCGCATGCCGCACCGCCCGGCCAAGCCGCCCACTCTTGTAAGGCCTTGTGCACGCGAAAAGAGCGCCGGACAAACGGGATAAACATCATTCCTTGTAGGTGATTTTTATCCTTTGCTTCAGTGCAAAAAAAAGTCTGAAAAACCTACCCGGAAAAGGAGGGTTATACCGTTTTGTGCGGTGCTTGCGAGGCCATGGCCTGGCGCTGGGCCAGGCCGTTCTCAAAGGCATAGGCAACCAGGCCGTGGCGGTTGGCCACGCCGAGTTTGCCGTAGATGGCGGTCAGGTGGTTGCGCAAGGTACTCTCGCTGATGTGCAGTTTTTCCGCAATGGCTTTGCCGGGGTCGCCGTTGCTGCGCATGATGCAGGCAACAATTTCCTGTTCCCGATCGGTCAGCTGTGCCGCCTTGTCGTCGGTACCGTCAGCGGCTTTCTTGTTGCCGATGCTTGAGAACACAACAAAGACGCGTCCGGTCGCTTCATGGTTGAGCCAGATTTGCCCTTCGTGGATTTTCTGCAAGGCGTTGAACAGCATTTCAGGCGTGGTGTCTTTGTCGATCATGCCGCGGGCACCAAGCACGATGGCCTGGTCTTGCTGTTCGTGGTTTTCCGTGCGTGTGAGCAGCAGGATCTTGGCCCGTGATACGCCATGCAGGGCGCGGATCAGGTTCATGGCCGGTTCGGCACCGCTGTCAAAGTCCAGCAGCACCACATCGGCAGCTGTCTTGCTGATGAGTGCCTCGGCGTTGTCCATGGAAGTTGCCGAGCCCGCCAGTGTGAAACGGCGCGGCTGGGATTCGACGAGTTCCGTCAGACGTTGCAACAACAGTCGAAAATTGCTAATTACCAGAACACGGATCGGCACTTTGTTCCCCCAGAGCATTTTTTTTGGATCATATAGTACAAACATCCTGTGTGTATCGTACGAACATTAACTGATCGGCGTCAACGCCTCCTCTGGCCCAACCGTTAAGTGCCTCTGCTGGCGATCTTTCCGATCGTGCAGAGCAACCCCCTCGTAGGAAATACCATGAAAAAACTGATCGCCCTCGTTTCTATTTTGTCGGCCTTTGCCGCGTCAAGCTTCGCCCAAACCGCAGCGCCTTCGGCACCGGCACCGGCGCCGGCGCCTGCTGTTGCTGCAGCCAATGATTCCGCCGCACCGGCCAAGGCTGCCAAGGCTGCCAAGCCCGCCAAGGCCGCGAAGAAAGCCAAGCACGCTGGCAAGTCAACCAAGAAGGCCAAGAAAGCCAAGAAGGCAAAGGCCGCTTAAACCCCCAAGCGCCCCTCACCGGGCGCTTTTAGTTTGTGGGGTTCTGCGGGCTCCAGCCACCCCCCAGTACGCGGTACAGCGTGACCAGGTTTTGCTGGTACTGCGCCTGAGCCTGCACCAGCGCCTGCTGCGCCGCAAACAGGGAGCGCTGGGCATCGAGT
The DNA here is from genome assembly GCA_903876735.1 of uncultured beta proteobacterium. Taxonomy (GTDB): domain Bacteria; phylum Pseudomonadota; class Gammaproteobacteria; order Burkholderiales; family Burkholderiaceae_C; genus Rhodoferax. Next base: position 43,007 of record CAIRAW010000077.1, read on the forward strand.
GCGTCGAGATAACTGGCCACACCATTGCGGTAACGCAACTCAGCCAGTTGGTAGCGGTCCTGCTCGGCCCGCACCAGCGCTTGCTGCGCGTGCAACTGCTCGCCCAGCGTGGCGCGACCGGCCAGCGCGTCCGCCACCTCGCGGAAGGCGGACTGGATGGCGCGTTCGTACTGCGCCGTTGCGATGTCGCGGCTGACTTCGGCCACCCTTAAATTGCCCTGATTGCGCCCGGCATCAAACACCGGTTGCAGCAACTGCGGCGCAAAACTCCATCCGCCTGACCCTGCCTTGAAGAGGCCGCTGAGCTCATTGCTGACGCTGCCCAGACTGCCAGTCAGGGTGATGCGCGGAAAGAAGGCCGCGCGCGCCGCACCGATGCTGGCGTTGGCCGCGATCAGCAATTGTTCGGCCTGGCGGATGTCGGGTCGGCGCACCAGCAGGTCCGAGGGCAGACCGGCTGCCAGTTCGGGCAGCGTGGACGGCGCGCTTATGGGCAGACCGGCAGGCAGCGTCGTTGGCAGTGCCTGGCCCAGCAGCAGCACAAGCGCGTTCTCGTCCAGCGCGCGCTGGCGTGTCACCTGGGCCAGTGCGACGCGGGCTGATTCGAGCAGCGACTCGGCCTGGCGCAGGTCGATCTGTGAACTCGCGCCATTGTCAAACCGCAGCTTGATCAAACGCAGAGAAGCTTCACGCGTGCGCAGCGTTTCGCGCGTCACACGCAGCAGTTCCTCGTCGCCCTGCAGCGCCAGGTAGTTATTGGCAACCGTCGCCACCAGGCTGATTTGCGCCGCCTTGCGCGCCTCCTCGGTCGCGAGGAATTGCGCGAGCGCGGCATCACCCAGGCTGCGCACGCGGCCGAACAGGTCGAGCTCATAGGCCGTCACCAGCACGCCAGCCGTGTAGGTGCTGCTGATGCCGCCCGCGCTGGTGGGCTGGCGTGAGCCGCTCAGACCCGCGTTCACGCTGGGCCACTGGTCGGCACGGCGGATGTCAAGTTGCGCGCGCGCCTGCTCGATGTTGAGCACGGCAATGCGAAGGTCGCGGTTGTTTGCCAGCGCCAGGGTGATCAGTTGCTTGAGGCGCGCGTCAACGAAGAACTCGCCCCAGGCGATATCCGGGCTGGCTGCGGGGCTGCTTGCGCTCGCGCTCCCGGGCGCAAAAGCGGGCGCGACCGGTGCGCCGGGGCGCTGGTAGTCCGGCGCCATCGAGCCACAAGCGCTCAGTATCAGCGCGAGCACGGCCGCGCTCACGCTTTTGAGTGGTTTGAGGTGCTGGCTCATGGCTTGCCCTCCGTCGGCGCCGGCGTGGCCGCGCTGTCGACATCGAGCTCGTGCGCGTACTTGAGGCGCTGGCGCTCGCTGCCCTTGAAGATGCGGCGCACGACGACGAAGAACAACGGTACGAAGAATACCGACAGCGTGGTGGCGGTGATCATGCCGCCCATGACGCCGGTGCCGATGGCATGCTGGCTGGCTGAGCCGGCGCCCGATGCGATCACCAGCGGCAGCACGCCCAGGATGAAGGCCATTGAGGTCATCAGGATCGGGCGAAAGCGCAGGTGGGCGGCTTCCAGCACGGATTCAACCAGGCCCTTGCCCTGTGCGTGCAGGTCTTTTGCAAACTCGATGATCAGCACCGCGTTTTTGGCCGAGAGGCCAATGATGGTGATCAGACCGACCTTGAAGTAGATGTCGTTCTCCAGCCCGCGCAGTCCGGTGGCCAGCGTCACGCCGAGCACGCCCAGCGGCACGACCAGGATCACGGCAAACGGAATCGACCAGCTCTCGTAGAGCGCGGCCAGGCACAGAAAGACCGCCAGCAGCGAGAACGCGAACAGGTAGATTGCGGTCGAGCCGGAGAGTTTTTCCTCACGCGACTGGCCGGTCCACTCGTAGGCAAAACCCGGCGGCAACTGACCGACCAGGCGCTCCATCTCGGCCATTGCGGCCCCCGTGCTCTGTCCCGGTGCCGGCTCGCCGGCGATGCGAATGGTCGGGTAGCCGTTGTAGCGGATGGTCTGCATCGGGCCGGTGATCCACTCGGTGCGGGCAAATGCCGACAGCGGTACCGGCTGGCCAGCGCTGTTGAGTGCGTTGATCTTCAGCAGGTCTTCTGGCTGCATGCGCGCATTGGCTTCGGCCTGCACCACGACGCGCTGCACGCGATTGGCGTTCGGGAAGTCGTTGACATAGGAAGAACCGAGTGCGGTCGAGAGCGAACTGTTGATGGCGCTAAAACTCACGCCCAGTGCGCTGGCTTTGTCACGGTCAATGCTGAGTTGCAATTGCGCGGCGTCTTCCAGACCGTCGGGGCGCACGGCGGTCAGCAGTTTGCTTTGTGCCGCCATGCCAAGCAACTGGTTGCGCGCTGCCACCAGCGCGTCATGGCCGTTGCCGCCGCGGTCCTGCAAGCGCAGGGCAAAGCCGTTGGCGCGGCCCAGTTCGGGAATCGGCGGCGGGCTGACCGGGAAAATAAAGGCATCGCGGATGCTGGAGAGTCCACCAAAGGCACGACCCACCAGACCCTGTGCCGAGTGGGCGGCGCCACTGCGCTCCTTCCAGTCCTTGAGCGTGATGAAGGCCAGGCCGGTGTTCTGGCCGCTACCGGCAAAGCTGAAGCCCAGGATGCTGACCATGCTTTCCACCTCAGGTTGTTTGAGGATGAAGTCTTCGACGCGGTTCATGACGCCGCCGGTGCGGTTCACGGTGGCGCCCGGTGGCAATTGCACGTTGACCAGAATATTGCCCTGGTCTTCATTGGGCAGGAATGAAGTTGGCAAGCGGTTCAGCAGCAGGATCACTACCGCGATGATGGCGGCATACAGCACCAGGAAACGCCCGGTCTTCTTGAGCATGCGTGCGACCCAGCCTTCGTAGCCCTTGGCTGTAGCCGAGAAACCGCGATTGAACCAGCCAAAAAAACCGGTCTTGGCGTGGTGGTGACCAGCCTCCACCGGCTTGAGCAGGGTGGCGCACAGGGCCGGTGTGAACGACAGCGCCATGAAGGCCGAGAACAAAATCGAGCTGAGCATCACCACCGAAAACTGGCGGTAGATGTTGCCGATCGAGCCCTTGAAGAAAGCCAGCGGCACAAAGACCGACACCAGCACCACCGTGACACCGATGATGGCGTTGGAGATCTGGCGCATGGCTTTGCGCGTGGCCTCCAGCGGTGACAGGCCCTCGGTGCTCATGATGCGCTCGACGTTTTCGACCACCACGATGGCGTCATCGACCACGATGCCGATCACCAGCACCATGCCGAACATGGTCAGCACGTTGATCGAAAAACCCAGTGCCTGCAGCACGGCGAATGTCCCCATCAACGCAATCGGCACCACCAGCGTCGGGATCAGCGTGTAGCGGAAGTCCTGCAAGAACAGGAACATCACCAGGAACACCAGAATCACCGCTTCGATCAGGGTTTCAATCACCTGACGGATCGAGATTTCGACGAAGCGCGAACTGTCAAATGGAATCACCGCCGTCACGCCCGGTGGGAAGTAGGGCGAGAGTTCCTGCAGGCGCTGTTTGATGGCCTTGGCCGTGGCGACCGCATTGCCGGTGGGCGAGAGCTGGACGCCGATGCCGGTCGACGGCTTGCCGTCCAGGCGTGACTGCGTGCTGTAGGACTGCGCGCCGAGTTCAATGCGCGCCACGTCCTTCAGCCGCACCGTGGAGCCGTCGGCGTTGGCACGCACGACCACTTCACCAAACTCATTGGCCGAGAGCAACTGGCCCTTGACGACGACGGTGGCGAAGATCGCCTGGCCCGGCAGATTCGGCAGGTCGCCGATGGTGCCCGATGCCACTTGCGCGTTTTGCGCGCCGATGGCGGCGATGACGTCATTCGACGAGAGACGGTAGCCGACCAGTTTGGCCGGGTCGATCCAGATGCGCATGGCGCGCTCGGTACCGAACAACTGGGCTTGACCGACGCCCGGGATGCGCTGGATTTCAGGCAGCACATTGCGCGAAGCGTAGTCGCCCAAGGCCACCGGGTCGATGCGTGGATCGCTGGAAGACAGGATGGTGAAGAGCAGGAAGTTGGAGCGCGCCTTGTCGACTCGCACACCCTGCTGCGTCACGGCCTGCGGCAGACGCGGCGCTGCGCGGCTCAGACGGTTTTGCACATCAACCTGCGCCAGATCGGGGCTGGTGCCGGGCTCGAAGCTCAGCGTGATGGAACCGGTGCCGTCGGCCTGCGCCACGGATTCAACGTAGATCAGTCCCGGCGAGCCGTTCATCTCGCGCTCGATCACGCTGAGCACGCTGTCTTCGAGCGTCTGCGCCGAGGCGCCGGGGTAGGCGGCCGAGACGATGATGGAGGGCGGTGCCACCGATGGGTACTGCGCCACCGGCAACTGCGTGACCGCCACCGCACCGAAGACCACGATGAAGAGTGCTATGACCCAGGCAAAGATCGGCCGGTCGATAAAGAATTGCGCCATGCCGCGCTCCTTATGACCGGGTGGCCGAAGCAGCGGCCGAGGCCGGTGCGGCCGGAGCCACTACGGCTCCGAGTGGACTCCAGGGGACCGGCTTGGCCCGTGGCGCCTTGCCCTGGAGCTTCTGGAAGCCGTCGACGACGACCTGCTCGCCCGCTTGCAGGCCTTCGAGCACCACCCACTGGTCATCCTTGGCAGAGCCGATCTTGACTGCGCGCGTGCTGACGCTGCCGTCGGCCGCCACCACTTTCACGCTGTCACCCTGCGAACTGCGCTGCACTGCCTGTTGCGGCAGCAGCATGGCCGAGTTAAGGGCAGCCTGTTCCAGGCGCGCGCGCACATACATGCCGGGCAGCAGGGTGCCTTTCGGATTGGGCACTTCGGCGCGCAGCGTGATCTGACTCGAGCTGGGGTCAACCGTCAGGTCCGAGAACAGCAGTTTGGCCGGCAGCGGGTACAGGCTGCCGTCGTCGAGCACGATGCGCACGGCGGCCGTCGCCTTGTCGCCGGCGCTCTTGAGTTTGCCGCTGGCAATCGCCGCGCGCAGGCGCAGCACGTCGGCCACCGGCTGCGTGATGTTGACAAACATGGGGTCAATTCTCTGCACCAGCGCCAGTGGTGTCGCTTCGCCTTGTCCGACCAGCGCACCTTCAGTCACCAGGGCACGACCGATGCGCCCGGAAATCGGCGAACTGACGGCGGCATATCCGACGTTGATCTGCGCTGTCTGCACCGCGGCCTTGCCGATGGCGACGTCGGCTTGCGCCTGTTTGTGTGCGGCCACGGCGTTGACGTAGTCCTGCTGGCTGATGGCATTGGCGTCGAGCAGCGGCTTGTAGCGCTCGGCCTGCGCCTGCGCCTGCATCAGATTGGCTTCGGCGCGCGCCAATGAGGCTTGCGCACTGGCCAGGGTGGCGCGGTAGGGCGCGGCGTCGATTTCGAACAAGGGCTGATCCGCCTTGACCTCGCTGCCTTCGCGGAACAACTGGCGCTGCACAATGCCGGCCACGCGGGCTCTGACCTGCGCCACGCGCGAAGCCTCGGTGCGCCCGGGCAACTCGGTCATCAGGCCAACCGTTCCCTGGGTCACGGTGACGGCGCCGACTTCAACCGGGGGCGGTGCTCCAGCGCCGGCTGCCGGTGGCGCGGCGCCTTGGCCGCAGCCCGCCAGCAGTGCCGCCAATACCGTGCTTGCCAGCACCCCGCGCTGCTGCGCTGACGCAAGCAGACCATTCAAGACGTTTTGTCCGATGAACATGCACAAACCTTTAGATGAAACTGAGCCTGGCCGGTGCCAGGTTGCAAGACAGTGCACAGTGTAAGCGGGGACGCAATTGCACGGGTTGTGGGGTCGTAGCCCGTATGGAGCCGAAGGCGCAATGCGGTTTGTCCAACGTTGACCCCGTATTTCATACGGGCTACAGGCATTGGGAGCGCTTAGAATACGCCGGCTGGCTGCTCAGGCATTCCAGTAAACGCTAGGGGTGCTGGTCGTCGCAAGACGGCTGGCTGAGAAAACACCCTGGAACTTGATCAAGGTAATTCTTGCGCAGGGAAGCGTCGCCAGACCCAGTCCGTTCCAAGCCGGCTGTTTTTGGCACCCCCCTGCCGTCGACTAAGGAACATCGATGGCGCTCATCTCAAAACTGACACCGCTGGCCGCAGCACTCGCTGCACTCGCCAGTCTTTCTTCACAGGCGCAGACCGCGCCGCAACGCATGGAGCCGGTCACCGTGACGGCCAGGGCAGCACCGCTGCTCGATGCCGACAACGCGGACGTCGGCGGTTTTGCCGCGCCACTGGCCAAGACGCCGCAAAGCGTGACGGTGCTGAGTGCCGATCTGCTGGCCGGCAACGCCGTGCAGACGCTCTCAAAGGCGCTCAAGCTCGACGCCTCGCTGTCCGACAACTACAACACCACCGGCTACATCGAGAGCGTCTCTGTGCGCGGATTCCTGCTCAACCAGAGCGGTAACTACAGCCGCAACGGGCTGGCGATTTCTAACTACGCGCCGATTGCGCTGGAGAACCAGGAGCGCATCGAAGTGCTCAAGGGTGTGGCCGGCCTGCAGTCCGGTGTCTCGGCGCCCGGCGGGCGTGTCAATTACGTCACCAAGGTGCCGCTGAAGGAGGCCTTCACGACCGTCTCGGTTGGAGGCGACGGCAACGGCGCGGCCAAGATTCATCTCGATGCAAACCGCGTCATTGACGGCCTTGGACTGCGCTTGAACGTGGTTGATGAACACCTCGATTCGCCTTTCGACCAGGCCAGCGGCTCGCGCCAGATGCTGAGTCTGGCCGTGGCCACGGCGCTGGGGCGTGACACATCGCTCTCGGCCAATTTTGAATACCAGCGCAAGAGCCAGCCTTCGGTGCCGGGTCTCGGATTGCTCGACGGCAATGGCGACGGTGTTGGCGACACCTTGCCCAGCCCGATCAACCCGCGCCTGAATCTTGGCAACCAGAGCTGGTCGCTGCCGTTTCAGGTCAGTGCCACGACGGCCGAGATCGCGCTCAATCACCGCTTCAATGCGGACTGGCAGGCGCGTTTTGCCGCCAATACGCAGACCACGACCATCAATGACCGGCTCGCCTTTCCCGATGGTTGCAGCAATGCGGCGACCTACGTTTATCCGGGTTTGTGCGGCAACGGCGATGTCGACATGTACGACTTCCGCAGCGAAGGCGAGCGGCGCAGCCTGAACAGTTGGGACGCGCATCTCGACGGCAGATTCCAGGCCCTTGGCTTGCAGCAGGCCGCGCGTTTCGGAATCAGTGGCCGCAGCAGCCGCGCCGATTTGCCGGCCATGCAGGCCTACAACTATGTCGGCAGCAGCAACATCTTCGCGCCCCTTGCCGTGCCGGCGGATCCGACGCTGACGGTTCTCAACACCAACGGCCGCGAACGTGCGCTCGATGCCTATGCCTCGCTGGTGTCGGATCTGGGAGCTGGCGTGCAATCCTTTCTGGGCGTGCGCGTCTCGCGTCTGAACCGCAGCAGCGAACTCAGCGACGCCAGCGAAGCAGTCTCGTTCGAGCAGACCGTCAGCACACCCTGGGCCGGACTCGCCTGGTCCCCGACCGAGCGCACCACGCTCTACGCCTCTTGGGGTCAGGGCGTGGAGCTTGAAGCGGTGCCGAACAAGCCCACTGTATTTGCCAATCCGGGCCAGGTATTGCCGGCACTCAAGAGCGAGCAGACCGAGATCGGCATCAAGTGGCAAGCCCATCCACGCCTGCGTCTCACGGCGGCTGTCTTCAGCATCGACAAGCCCTACGCTGATGATCTGCCCGGCGTGTTGGTCGATTCGTTGCCGATGCGCGTGGCCGGTGCCAAGACGGCGCGTCATCGCGGCGTCGAATTGACGGCCGCCGGCCATGTCGACAGCGCGCTGTCGCTGCAGGCCAGCCTGATGGCGCTCGATGCGGCCTACACACAGGCGCTTGATCCGGCATTGATTGGGCAACGCGTGACCAATGTGCCGCGCTACAAGGGCTCGCTGTTCGCCGACTACAAGATTGCCGCCGTGACGGGTCTGTCGCTCAATGCGCTGGCCAGCTTTGAGGGCGCCAAGACGGCAACGGCCGATGGCAGTGTGGAACTGCCGCGCGCCTGGCAGGTCGATGCTGGTGGCAGTTACCAGCAACGCCTGGCGGGCCACGTCACGACCTGGCGCCTGAACATCGAGAACCTCACGAATCGCATCTACTGGCGTGAAGCGCCGACCACCGACTGGGGCGGCATCTACCTGTTCCCGTCCACGCCACGCACCGTTCGCGTCAGCGCCACGGTGGAGTTCTAGCCCGTGCTCGACACCGCCTTTACGCTGCTCGGCTCAGCCGTCACCTGGCTTGAGCTGATTGCCTTTTTTCTGGCGCTGGCCAACATCGCCTGCAATGTGTTCGAGATTCATTGGGGCTGGCCTCTGACGATCATTGCCAGCGCGCTCTACGCCTGGCTGTTTTATGCCAGCAAGCTCTACGGCGAAGCGGGGGTGAATCTGTTCTTCGTCGTCACGGCGTTTTGGGGCTGGTGGCAATGGCTGCGCGGGCATCGCGTCGGCTCGGACGCTGCGTTGCGCATTGCGCGGCTCGACGCCAGCGGCTGGCGCTGGTGTGTTGCCGGCTACCTTGTGCTCTGGTTGCTGTGTGCGCTGTTGCTGCGCAGCGTGACCGATTCTGACGTGCCCTGGGCCGACGGCTTTGTCACCGCCGGCAGTGTCGTCGGCACCGTGCTGCTGGCGCGCAAGTTGATCGAGAACTGGCCGCTGTGGCTGCTGGTCAACGCGGCCAGCATCGGGCTGTTTGCCTACAAGGGTCTGCAGTTGACGGTGCTGCTGTATGCGATCTTTTTTGTTCTGGCCCTCTGGGGCTGGCATGGCTGGAAACGGCGCATGGACGCGACGCAGCAGCAGGGCAGCGCGCCATGACAGAAGCGCGCCTGATCTGCATCATCGGTGCCGAGAGCACCGGCAAGACCACGCTGGCCCGTTTGCTGGCAGCGCATTTCGATAGCCTCTGGGTGCCTGAGTATCTGCGCGAATTCTGTGTGCTGCACGGGCGCACGCCGACGCGCGAGGAACAGGCGAAGATCATCGAGACGCAGCAGCAGTCGGTGCAGGCGGCGCAACAGGCGGCAAGCGAGGAAGGCGCACCCTTTGTCTTTTGCGATACCGCTCCGCTGCTGACCGCCATCTACAGCGAATTCGTTTTCGGCGATGCCGGGTTGTACGCGCGAGCGCGAGCCCTGCACGCCGACTATGCGCTGACGCTGCTGCTCGCGCCCGACATCGCCTGGGTTGCCGACGGCCTGCAACGTGATGGCGAACAGGTGCGCCTACCCGTGACGAAGATGATTGTGCGCGAACTCGCCGCCATGACGCAGCCCGTCACCACCGTCGCCGGCCAGGGCGCAGCCCGTCTGCAGGCGGCCATCGAAGCTGTCGAGGCAATCACGGCGTACCGATGAACAGGTAGGCGTTGGCCGCGCCGCTGCTGGAGCGGCCCAGGCCGACGTAGACCGGGCCGAAAGAGGTTTCGGCGCCGGCGTAGAGCAGCAGTGAGTTGTAAGTGCCGGGGCTGTTGAATTCGGACAAGGGTACCGCTACGCGGCCGACCTCCAGCGCCACGCCCAGCCGCATGTCACCGCGCAACCCGAGCGGCATGCGCCCGACGATGCGCTCGCCGCGCACATGGGCGTAACTCAGCTTGTCACCGTACAACTGGCCGGCGGCAAAGCCCGACAGGTTCAGAAAACCGCCAAGTTTGGCCGGATCCTGCTCCGGTAGCTTGCCGTGGGTCGAGCCTTCGTAGCTGGCGCGCATGCCCAGCACCCAGTCACCCATCGGGTAGGCACCATTCAAATCCAGCATCACGCGGCTGTAGTCCTGGCGTGAAGATTCAAACCAGCTGGCGCGCGCCAACCAGCCACGCGAGGGAAAGTGCAGTTGGTCAAGTTGGTCGAGTTCGATACTGGCCAGCCAGCCACTGGTGCGCAGCGGTTCTTGCGGCTTCATCTCAAAACCGGTTTCCATCCGGATGGTGCGCTGTTCCTCGCGCCAGCCCAGGCGCGCCTGGCCCAGCAGGCCGATGTTGATGCCGCCCACCAAATCGAGTCGACTCACGTTGTCGCGGTAGGTCGAGAGGCGGTCCTGACCGATGTAGACGGGCGCATTCTCGCGACGCACGGCGCCCTGGGCTTCCACGAAAAAGCGCTGGGCCGGGTCCAGTGGTTGATACCAGTCTGCGGCCAGGCCGGTGTCGCTTCCCAATTCGCCCGAGAACAGCAATTCGCCGCCGAGCGAATTGAGCCAGGTCTTCTGGTAGGCAGCGCGCAGGCTGTAGGTGGAGCCGCCGCTCAGGCTTGAATTCAGGTTGAGCCCGAGGCGTATGTAGTCCGGCCCCCAGCTTTTTTCGGTGGGCATGATGCGCAGCACGTTGCGTTCGCGCTGGCGCAGCAGCGCGTAGTCGACGCGCTCGTAGTAACCGTCGCCATAGGCGCGCAGCAGGTCGCGGTTGAGTCCCTGGGTATCGAGTGGCTGATCGACTTGTTGCTGCAGGTAGCGGCGCACCGTTTCCGGATTGACCTTCTGCAGGCCGGCGATGACGACGGCGTCGACCAGCGGACGGTCCACTGCCGGGCCGCTCAAGTTGGCGTGCCAAGTGGCGTAAGTGGCTTCGTCGACGGACAGGCGCTGCAAGGCGGCCGCAACAGCCTGTGCCGCGCTGCGGCCGCGGTCGGCGGCCTCGGCGCTGCGCTCGAAATCGGCGGCACTCAGGCCGTTGAGGTCGGGCTTGATGTAAATGTCGGCGGTTTTCAGACTCGCCAGCGATTGGGTCACGTTCTGCTCGGTCAGGATGGCGACCATCTGCGTCGAGACCGACAGCAGCCCGCCGATGTCACTGGCCTTGAGCAGGGGCGAGCCCACGTTGACGGCAATCACCACCTGCGCATCACAGCGCTCGCGCACTTCGCGAATCGGCAGGTTGTCGACCAGACCGCCGTCGACCAGTTTGCGCCCACCGTAATCGAGCGGCGCCATCAGGCCCGGCACCGACATGCTGGCCTGCATCGCCTGTGTCAGACTGCCTTCGCGCATGACCACGCGTTCACCGCTGGCGATGTCGGTGGCAATGATGGACAGCGGCACGGGCAGCGATTCGATCGGGCGCTCACCGGTGTCGGCATGCACCAGTTGATTGAAGAAGAGTTTGATCTTCTGACCCGAGAGCACACCCGTCTGGCTTCTTAAACCCTGGGCATTGACACCGGTTTCGCTGGCCGGCAGGTAGCGCTGGGCCAGACGCTTGTTGCGGTAGTTGAAGTCGTCGTAGCCCGGGTTGTCCTGGAACATGTCTTTCCAGTCGGCACTGGTCAGTTCCTTGCGCATCGTCGCCGGCGCCACTCCGGCGGCCCAGGCGCCTGCGACCAGCGCGCCCATGCTGGTGCCGGCGATGCAGTCGACCGGTACGCGCAGTTGCTCCAGCACCTCAAGCACGCCGATGTGCGCGGCGCCGCGCGCGCCGCCGCCGCCAAGCACCAGGCCGAGGCGCGGGCGCTCGTCTGCCAGCGCCAAGGTGGTGCCCGCCGCAAGAATCAGGGCGCCCAGCGCGGGAAGAAAGCCGCAGCGCATCAGGCTTGCAAGCCAGCCAGCCAGGCGGTCAGGGCCGCGCTGACCTGCTGTGGCTGTTCCAGCGCCGACATGTGGCCGCAGTGCTCGACCACGACGAGTCTGGCGCCGGGAATCAGCCCTGCGATTTCCTCGTGCAGTTCCAGCGGCGTCAGCAGATCTTCACGGCCGCACAGCACGAGGCTGGGGCAGCGGATGCGCTGCAGTGAAGGGCGGCTGTCGATGCGGCCCATGATCGCCGTTTGCTGGCGCTCAAAGGCCGCGGGTCCGACGCTGTGCGCCATGTCCTCGATGACTTTGACGATTGCCCGGTCCGCCAGGTGGTCCGGGTGCAGCAGCCGCGGCGTGAGGCTGTCGATGACGGCCTGAAAGTCGGTTCTTGCCAGCGCCATCATGCTCTTGCGCATCTCAATCGCCGGGGCGGAATCGGGTCGCGAATTGGTGTCGAGCAGGGCCAGCGCCAGGACGCGCTCGGGTGCCTGGCGCATGATTTCCATGGCGACGTAGCCGCCCATCGAAAGCCCGAGCAGCGCGAAGCGCTCGGCCGGCGCCTTGGCCAGCGCGGCCGCCGCCAGCGCTGCGATCGAGTCGTGCCCGCTGAGGTCGGCCGTAACGAGTGCATGGTGTGCGCCGAGGTGCGCCGCCTGGTGTTGCCACAGGCGCTCGTCGTCAAGCAGGCCGGGCATTGCATAGACAGGGGCATTGCGCATGCTCAGGTTCTCCAGCGTGGTTTCATTGGGCCCATTATTCACCATCCCTGGCAGGCCCCGTGTGCTGCGCTGGGTGTGTGGCGAGTCAGCGGGCTGAGGCCCGCCAAACGCTTGATCGACCGGCTATCCGAACAGCTCTGCCATCTCGGCTTCAGTGAAGACCCGTGAGCGCGTGTGAAAGGCCTTGCCTTCCGGCCCTTCCAGCGAAAAAGTGCCGCCCTGGCCCTCGATCACGTCGATGATGAGTTGGGTGTGCTTCCAGTATTCGTACTGCGACCTGCCGATGTAGAAGGGGCAGCCACCGATTTCGCCCAGGTAGACATCACCGGCGCCCATCGTGATCTCGCCTGGCAGATAACAGTTGGCTGCGCTGTTGTCGCAGCAACCGCCCGACTGGTGAAACATCAAGTGGTCGCCGTGCTTGGTTTTCAGGAAGGCCACGAGTTCGAGCGCCGCCGCTGTGGCGATGACTTTTTCAACCATGCATGTCTCCAAATGAAAAAGGGGCGGTTGCCCGCCCCTGAATTTTGTCATCCCGGACCACCACTGTCATGCCGGACTTGATCCGGCATCCAGTGCCACGCGAGGCATGGATTGCGGGTCGAGCCCGCAATGACAAGCGAGTGACGCAATGACAGGTCGCCCAGATCAGAAAAAGCCGAGCTTGCTTTCGCTGTAGCTTACCAAGAGGTTCTTGGTTTGCTGGTAGTGGTCGAGCATGACCTTGTGCGTTTCACGGCCAATGCCCGATTCCTTGTAGCCGCCAAAGGCTGCGTGCGCCGGGTAGGCGTGGTAGCAGTTGGTCCAGACGCGACCGGCCTTGATGGCGCGGCCCATGCGGTAGGCCACGTTGCCATTGCGGCTCCAGACCCCGGCACCCAGGCCGTACAGCGTGTCGTTGGCAATCGCCAGCGCTTCGGCTTCGTCCTTGAAGGTGGTCACCGCCAGCACCGGGCCGAAGATTTCTTCCTGGAAGATGCGCATCTTGTTGTGGCCCTTGAACAGCGTCGGCTGCACGTAGTAGCCGCCAGCGAGGTCGCCGGCCTGATGCGACTGGGCGCCGCCGATCAGCACTTGCGCGCCTTCCTGCTTGCCCAGATCCAGGTAAGACAGGATCTTGGTGAGCTGTTCTTTCGAGGCTTGCGCGCCGATCATGGTGTTGGTGTCGAGCGGGTTGCCTTGCACGATGGCCGCAACACGCTTCAGGACGCGCTCCATGAACTTGTCGTAAATCGATTCCTGGATCAGCGCGCGCGACGGACAGGTGCAGACCTCGCCCTGGTTGAACGCGAACAGCACCAGGCCTTCGATCGCCTTGTCCAGAAAGCCGTCGTCCTTGTCCATGATGTCGGCAAAGAACACGTTGGGTGATTTGCCGCCGAGTTCCAGCGTGGCCGGAATCAGGTTGTTGGCAGCGGCTTGTGCAATGACGCGACCGGTGCTGGTGGAGCCGGTGAACGCGATCTTGGCGATGCGCTTGCTGGTGGCCAGCGGCAGGCCGGCTTCACGGCCATAGCCGTTGACGATGTTGAGCACACCCGGCGGCAGCAGGTCGGCGATCAGCTCGGCCAGGATCAGGATGCTGATCGGGGTTGATTCTGCCGGTTTCAAGACCACGCAGTTGCCTGCGCCCAGCGCCGGCGCCAGTTTCCAGGCTGCCATCAGGATCGGGAAGTTCCAGGGGATGATCTGCCCAACCACGCCGAGCGGCTCCTGGATGTGGTACGCCACCGTGTTCTCGTCGATGTTGCTCAGTGCGCCTTCTTGTGCCCGCACGCAACCGGCAAAGTAGCGGAAGTGGTCCACCGTGAGCGGAATGTCGGCCGCCATGGTTTCGCGGATCGGCTTGCCGTTGTCCACGGTTTCGGCGTAGGCCAGCAGTTCCATATTGGCTTCGAGGCGGTCGGCAATCTTGAGCAGCACATTGGCGCGATCGGCCGCCGGGGTTTTGCCCCAGGCGTCGGCGGCAGCGTGGGCCGCGTCGAGCGCCAGATCGATGTCCTCGGCGCTGGAGCGTGCTGCCTGGGTATAGACCTTGCCGCTGATCGGGGTGATAACGTCAAAGTACTGACCCTTGACCGGCGCGACAAACTTGCCGCCGATGAAGTTGTCGTATCTGGCTTTGTAAGCGATCTTGGCGCCAGCGGCGCCGGGTGCTGCATACAGCATGGTGTCTCCTCGTTATGGACGAATGATTGAAGTAATTCCCTTGCGGGCTCTTTTACCTATCAAGTCCCATGCCAGCCTCCAGGACGATCCGTCGGCGTTTGATTTCATTGAGGTTTTATTGAACCTGGCGCTACGCCGGAATTTTTCAGGGGCGATGGAACGTTCCAGATTCCGACAGCTGTCACAAAAAGTGACAGGTCGAATGCTGGTGCTCTATGCATGACATTACATATCGTCAGGTATCGGTGCCTTGAGTACGATCAGCCAAGTTTTGACCATCGAGAACAGACACAAAGTCTGTCCAGGAGACAACGTGCACACACCCCAGCATGCTTTGGCGGTCAGCCAGGCGCGCCAGCATCTTCTCAAATTTGGATCCATTCCCAGCAGCGGTCTGGATGATCGGGTCGCGCGTTCCTGGAGCCGAAGCCTGGCAGCCGGGCTGCTGCCCGACGGCCGCTTGCAGACCACCGAGCACAGCAGCGAAGTGGAGCTGCGCCAGACCTTGCTGCGCAACCACGAACTGCTGGCGCACTCGCGCCCGGTGATGGAGTACTTGTTCGAGCAGGTGCGCCATGGCCAGAATGTGGTGGTGCTGGCCGACAAGCGTGGCACGCTGATGCACACGCTGGGCGACGCCGTTTTTCTGGACAAGGCGCAGCGGGTCGCATTGTCCTGCGGTGCCTCTTGGCATGAAGCACAGCGCGGCACCAACGCCATCGGCACGGCGCTTGCCGAAGCCAATTGCGTTGAGATTCACGGATCAGAGCACTTTCTCTAACGCAATGGTTTTCTGACCTGCGCGGCCTCTCCCATCATGTCGGCCGACGGCAGTCTGATGGGTGTCCTGGATATTTCGGGCGACCAGCATAACGGACATCCCCACACATTGGGCCTGGTCAGCACGGCCGCCCGGATGATCGAGAACCGCTTGATGAGCGCCAGTAGCCGGCGCGGCATCCGACTGCACATGCACGCCCAAGTCGAGGGGATTGGCACGGTCGCCGAAGGCATTGTTGCGATTTCCGAGGACGGCTGGCTGATGGGCGCGAACCGGGCGGCCATGGCATTTCTTCAGTTGAGCCCTTGCCATTTGGGAAAAACCCAGTTCAGCAGCGTGGCCGATGTGCGCATGGATGACCTGCTGACTCGCGGGCTGCGAAAACCAGGCCAGGCCCTGCAGATCCGCTTGCGCAACGGCAAGCTTGTGTTTGGAGTGGTTCACGCCCAGGCGTTAAAGCCGTCGATCGTTGAGGTCCGCAAGGCGACACCGCCAGAGCAGCAACTGGATGCCCTTTCCTGTCTGGACACGGGGGATCTGCGCTGGCGCGGTGCGGCCGACAAGGCGCGCCGCGTGCTGGACAAACCGATTCCGATCCTGATTCAGGGCGAGTCGGGCGTTGGCAAGGAATATTTTGCGCGGGCCATGCATGACACCAGTTCGCGCCGCACCGGACCGTTTGTGGCGATCAATTGCGCGGCCATTCCAGAGAACCTGATTGAAGCCGAGTTGTTTGGTTACGCAGGCGGCGCCTTCACTGGCGCCAGAAAAGAGGGCAATCTTGGCCGGCTGCGGGAGGCCAACGGCGGCACGCTTTTCCTCGATGAAATAGGCGACATGCCATTGGGCATGCAAACCCGATTGCTGCGTGTGCTGCAGGAGCGCTGCGTGACACCGCTGGGCGGTGGACGCTCAATGGACGTTGACTTCGCTCTGGTCTGTGCGACCCATAGCCGGTTGCGGGAAGAAACGGAAAAAGGCCGGTTCCGCAGCGATCTCTACTACCGTATCAACGGGCTGACGATTCAACTGCCGCCCTTGCGGGAGAGGACCGACTTCCAGGCGTTGACGCAGCGACTGCTGGCTGGCCTGAACCCCGAGCGTGAAATCCATCTCGGCACGGACGTGCTGCAAAGAATGGCCAAGCATTCATGGCCTGGCAACTTGCGGCAGTTGGCCAACGTGCTGCGAACTTCCAGCGCCATGCTGGGCCCGGACGAGGATCGCATTGAATGGGCGCACTTGCCCGACGACATCACGGAAGACCTGGCGCAGGCGCCGGTTGCTGTGGCCATTGAGACGCAAGCGCCGACCTCGCACAATCTGGAGGAAATGGCGCTGAGCGCCATGGCGCAGGCGCTGGAATCGAGCCGGGGCAATGTTTCACAAGCCGCGCGCATGCTCGGGATCAGTCGGCAGACGATGTACCGCAAGATGGGGGCGAGGACCTGCGCAGCCGGTTCATGATGTCACGCGCGATGGCGCGGGTGCTTCGCCTTAAACTCGAACCTGTTCATTGCTCAACTTCGAGGAGAGACTGTTCATGAGCGAGTTTCCTGCCGACATCTACACCGAGCCTGCCAATGTCGACGTTGATACGCTGAAGAACCTGGGTCCGCTGCGCGCCATGGCTGGCATCTGGCAGGGCCAGCGCGGGCTTGACGTCAAGCCCAAGCTGGAGGGCGCCAAGAAGCAGGCCTATGTGGAGCACATTGAACTGCAGCCGATCGACCCCGTGACCAACGGGCCGCAACTGCTGTACGGCTTGCGCTATCACACCCATGTGGTCAAGCCGGAGCAGGTCAAGACCTACCACGACCAGGTCGGCTACTGGCTGTGGGAGCCGGCCACTGGGACCGTCATTCACACGCTCACGATTCCGCGCGGTCAGGCCGTCATGGCGGCGGGCCAGACCAGCGCCGATGCGACTGAATTCGAGTTGCTCGCCACCCGCGACTCCGAGCATTTCGGCATCTGTTCGACGCCGTTTCTCGACTATGCCTTCAAGACCGTCGAGTTCAGGATCAAGGTCACCATCAACCCGGATGGAACGTGGTCCTACGACGAGGACACGGTGCTGATGATCCGCGGCCAGACCGAGCCTTTTCACCACCGCGATCGCAATACCTTGACGCGCATCGTTGCGGCAACGCCGAATCCGCTGGCGCGCGGCTAGTCCAGTGCCGGCTCACCAAAAGGCGCGGGTCTGCGCGAAGTGTTCGGCCAGGAAGTCGATCAGTGCGCGCACCTTGGCCGAGACGTGTTTGCGCGTCGGGTAGACCGCATAGATGCCAAGTTCAAGCGAGCGGTATTGTGGCAATAACTCGACCAGGGTTCCGGCGGCCAGGTCCGGGCCGACCAGAAAGCTCGGCTGCAAGATCACACCCTGGTGCGCCAGCGCTGCAGCGCGGCAGGTGTCGCCGCTGTTGGTGTGGATGCAGGGCTGCGTCTGAACGCTGACCGGCCCCTGCGGCCCGTCGAAATGCCACTCGTCACGGGTCGACCAGTAGCTGTACGAG
The DNA here is from genome assembly GCA_903876735.1 of uncultured beta proteobacterium. Classification (GTDB taxonomy): domain Bacteria; phylum Pseudomonadota; class Gammaproteobacteria; order Burkholderiales; family Burkholderiaceae_C; genus Rhodoferax. Next base: position 60,763 of record CAIRAW010000077.1, read on the forward strand.
ATTACCGCGTGCTGTGCCAGATCGTCTGGTGCCTTCGGCGTGCCATGCAGTGCCAGGTACTGCGGAGAGGCGCACAGCACCATGCGCGTGCTCGCCAACCGCTTGCTCACCAGCGTCGAATTGTCCAGGCGCGCAATGCGGATGGCCACGTCATAGCCTTCTTCCACCAGATCAACCAGGCGGTCGGCCAGCGTCACGTCGAGTTTGACCTTGGGGTGCAGGCTGCGAAACGCACCCCACAGCGGCGCCAGGTGCAGCACGCCGAAGGTGAACGGGGCATTGATTCGCAGCAGGCCGCTGGCCGCATGGCTGCGCGAGGTGATCTCTTCTTCGGCCTCGGCCAGTTCCGCCAGCAATTCCTTGCTGCGGCTGTAAAAGAGCTGACCTTCGTCGGTCAGGGACAAGCGGCGCGTCGTTCGATGCAGCAGGCGTACACCGAGTCGTGTTTCCATGTCGACAACGTAGCGCGAGACGGCCGCCTTTGACATGTTGAGCGCCTCGGCCGCCTTGATGAAACTGCCGGCATCGACCACGGCATTAAAGGTTTGCATCTCAAGGAAACGGTCCATTGTTCCTCCGGTTGGGATAATTAATCTGAATTTATGATGTTTATCTTAGCTTCTGTTTCCAATACAGTTCAACCCATGCAGTGCTGAACAGGTTTCAAACCAGTGCACTGTTCGTAAAACCCATTCACACATACCAAGGAAATACCATGTCCCCATCAATTCAAAACCCCCTCAACCTGATTGGCCGCCTGCTGTTGGGTGCCCTGTTTCTGCCGGCAGGCATCAGCAAGCTGACCGGCTTCGCCGGCACCGTTGGCTACATTTCTTCGGTCGGCCTGCCGCTGCCCACGCTGGGTGCCGCATTGGCCCTGATCGTGGAAATCGTCGGTGGCCTGGCGTTGCTGGCGGGTTTCCAGACACGCATCGCGGCACTCGTGCTGGCGGCATTCACGCTGGTGGCCAGTGTCTTCTTCCACGCCTACTGGGGCGCAGCGCCGGACCAGGCATTTGTGCAACAACTCCTGTTCTTCAAGAACATTGCCGTCGTCGGTGGCCTGCTGGTGCTGGCAGCGCAAGGCGCTGGTGGCTGGAGTCTTGACGCCCGCGCCGAGAAATAACTCGATCTGAATTTAGCGAGAACACCATGACTACTTCAGCCAAAGCGCCGGTCTTTTTCATTTCGCATGGCGCGCCGACCTTCGCACTCGACCCCGGTGCGCTCGGTGCACAACTGCAGGCGCTGGGTGCGCAGCTAGAGGGCATCAAGGCTGTGCTGGTGGTCTCGCCGCACTGGCAGACGCGCAATGTCCAGGTGATGACGACCGTCAAGCCTGAGACCATTCACGACTTCGGTGGTTTTCCTGCCGAGTTGTACAAACTGAGCTACCCGGCAAGCGGCGCGCCGGAAGTCGCACGCGAAGCCGCCCGCTTGCTGGCGCAAGCCGGCCTGCCGGTTGGCTTTGACGAGCGGCGTGGATTGGATCACGGCGCCTGGGTGCCGCTGTATCACCTCTTGCCAACAGTGAACCTGCCGGTGTTTCAGGTCTCGATGCCGGTGACACTGGACCCGGCGCAGGCGGTCAAGCTGGGGCAGGCCTTGGCGGCCCTGCGTGAGCAGGGCGTCTTGATTGTTGCCTCCGGCAGCATGACGCACAACCTGTACGAGGTCCGTCAGCCCGGCTCACAGCCGCAGGCCTATGCGCAGGAATTCACCGCCTGGGTGCGTGCCGCTGTGCTGGCCAAGGCGACCCAGTCGGTGGTTGCTTACCGCAGCGAGGCGCCGCACGCCGAGCGCGCCCATCCGACCGATGAACATTTCCTGCCCTTGCTGATTGCCATGGGCGCCGCTGGCGATGCGGACCCGGTGCGGGTGCTCGATGGTGGCATCACCTACGGCGTGATCTCGATGGAGTCCTACGTCTGGGGTCAGGCATGACGACGCCCAATTTTGAGCTGAGCTTCGTATCGAGGCCTGCGCGCTCGGCGACGCCCAAGGCGCTCGTGCTCTTGCTGCATGGCGTCGGCGGCGACGAGAACAACCTGCGGGATATGGCTGCCGTTATCGATCCCGATGCGCTGGTCGTCATGCCACGCGGCCCGATCACGCTGGGTGCCGGGCAATACGCATGGTTTCGCGTCAACTTCACCTCGGCTGGTCCGGTCATCGAGGCCAGCGAGGCCGAGCAAAGCCGCCAGACCGCGCTGCGCTTTGTTGAGCAACTGCAGGTGGCCCATGGGATTGCGTCGCAGCGCACCGTGATCGCCGGCTTCAGCCAGGGCGGTATTGTCAGCGCCAGCGTCGCGCTCAGTGCGCCGCAGCAGTTCGCGGGTTTTGGCCTGCTGTCGGGTCGCATCCTGCCCGAGCTTGAACCGCACCTCGCGGATAAAGCACGCCTGAGCAAACTGCGCGCCTTCATCGGCCATGGCGAGTACGACAGCAAGCTGCCAGTGGCTTGGGCTCAACGTTCTGACCAATGGCTGAGTGAACTGGGCGTGGCGCATGTGACCCGCCTGTACCCGATCGACCACGGCATCAGCGCGGCGATGCAGTCCGACTTTCTGGACTGGCTGCACGCGCTGGTGACAGTGGCATGAGATGAAAGAAGCGATCGCCCGGCGCTACACCCAACTGCGCAGCGCTCTCCCCGACGGCGGCAGGGTCACGCTGCTGCACATCGGTGCGCAGCAGACCGCAGTCGCCAGTGGTGTGGGGCTGGAACCCGATGCCACGCATGTGCTGGCCCTTGGCGCAACCAAGACAGCAGCCGACTATTTCAGGCACATGCCGCCAACACCGGTTGAGTTGGAGAACGCCATCATGGCGGTTGAGGACGAATTGATGGGCGTGCGTGCGCTGGCCGGTAGCGCCTCGGTGCTGTGCACCCATGACCCGGCGCTTCGAGCGATCGCGCTGCTCGCCGGTGTCACCGATGGTGCCGAACTGACACTATCGGTTGAGGCCGTCGAACGCCTGTTTGACCTGTTGTCAGCGTTCGTACTCGGACGACCGGCTTCGAGCGCCGGGATTCCTGGCGACACGACTTTTGCCGCCACGCTGTTGATCCTGCGCGAGTTCATGCATCATTTGCAATTCGCGTCGATTCGCGTGTCAACTCCGCAAGGCCCACTCGGCGGCCTCGCGGGCATGGATGGCGGTGGTGTCGAATAGCGGCACGCTGGCGTCAGTGGCGCCGACCAGCAGCGAGATCTCGGTGCAGCCCAGAATAATGGCTTGCGCGCCCTGGCGCACCAGTTCGTCCATGACGCCACGATAGACACGGCGTGAGGCCGGATTGATTTGTCCCAGACACAGCTCCTCGTAAATGATGCGGTGCACCTGCTCGCGGCCTGGTAGGTCCGGCACCAGAACCTTGAGTCCATGGCGCTGGCGCAGCCGCCCAAGGTAGAAATCCTGTTCCATGGTGAAGCGGGTGCCGATCAGGCCGACGGTTTTGAAGCCCGCCTGCTGGATGGCCTCGGCCGTCGGGTCGGCGATATGCAGCAGGGGAATCGTGACCGCAGCCCCGATGCTATCGGCAACCTTGTGCATGGTGTTGGTACAGAGCACCAGAAAGTCGGCGCCGGCTGCTTGCAGTGACCGCGCGGCCTGCGCCAGTTGCTCGCCCGCTGCCGCCCAGTCACCGGCGTGCTGCAGGCGCTCGATCTCATGGAAGTCCAGGCTGTAGAGCACCAGTCTGGCCGAGTGCAGGCCGCCCAGGCGCTGTCTGATGGTTTCATTGATCTGGCGGTAGTAGGGCACGGTTGACTCCCAACTCATGCCGCCGATGAGGCCTATGGTTTTCAATAACAATCCTTGCTGTTGCTGCGCCTGAAGAATACCCGAGCCACCCTCCTGGCGTGGCGCTGATACATTCTTTACACTCTCTTCACTGACTCTTCGGCCGGATCGGCGTTATGAAGGTCATGATTCGAGCCTGTATGAGAAACCGAAAGAAGGGAATTATGAAAAAGCTACTGATCCTGACCACTGCCATGGCTTCTTGCGGCCTGTCCTTTGCCCAGCAGGAATGGGCCCGCGTGAATTCCGTTACGCCAGTGATTCAGCAGGTCACGGTGCCGCGCCAGGTCTGCACCACCGAGCAGGCCGTAGTGCCGCAACAAAAATCGGGCGCCGGTGCCCTGATGGGCGCCATCGCCGGTGGCGCCATGGGCAATGCGGTTGGTGGCGGCAACGGCAAGACGGCAGCCACCATGCTGGGCATCATCGGCGGCGCGGTCGTCGGCGACAACATCGAAGGCTCACCGCAGGCGCAGGTGCAAAACGTGCAGCGCTGCAGAACGCAGAACTTCTACGAAAACCGCACGGTTGGCTACAACGTGGCCTACGAATATGCGGGCAAGCAGTATTCGGTGCAGATGCCCAATGACCCGGGCCAGCACATTCTTCTGCAAATCACGCCGGTGGTCTCCAACGGTTCGATGCCGCCACCGCCGCCTTACCCGCAGCGCTGAGCCGGGCGCAGCCCGCCAACAACACATTGCCGCGGCGCCAGACGCCGCGCGCGGCCTGCCCGCCAGCAGGCTCAACGGTCCGATATTTTGTTAACATGCCAGCAGTTGTAGATTTTTATACAACGGCAATTTTTTCCTGTTCCTGCTGGCAATCCGATGGCAATATTTCCGGGCAACCCGTGCGATGGCACAGCGCATGGCGCGCGTTCTGTCGGGCTTGATCCCCTCGTACACTCGTATCGCCGGCAGCGCGTCAAAGCATCAAAGGTCAGCCCATGAGTACCGCGACTGTCTTACCCGTGATCGCCATCCACGGTGGCGCTGGCACCATGAGCCGCGCCAGCCTCAACGCCGGCCAGGACGCCGCCTACCACACGGCGCTGCAGGGCATCCTGCTGGCCGCACAGGACCTGCTGGCGCGTGGCGGCAGTGCGCTAGACGCCGTCAGCCTGGCGGTTGACCTGCTGGAAGACTGCCCGCTTTTCAACGCCGGACACGGTGCCGTGTTCACGCACGACGCAACGCACGAGCTCGACGCCGCCATCATGGACGGTGCCAGCCTGCGCGCCGGCGCCGTGGCCTGCGTCAGCCGCGTGCGCCGTCCGCTGCGCGCAGCGCGCGCCGTGATGGAGCGCAGCGAGCATGTGCTGCTGGTGGGCGCTGGCGCCGAAGCCTTCGCCCAGGCCTGCGGGCTTGAGCTGGTGGCGCCTGATTATTTTTCCACCGGTGCCCGCCTCGAGCAATTGCAACGCGCGCTGGTCACCGATGCCACGCTGCTCGACCATGACGCGCCAGCCCTGGCGTTCGCGACGCCGCCACTCGATGAGTCGCGCAAGCTTGGCACCGTCGGCGCTGTGGCGCTCGATGTGCACGGCAATCTGGCGGCAGCAACCTCAACCGGCGGCATGACCAACAAGCGCGTTGGGCGCGTGGGCGACTCGCCGCTGATCGGCGCGGGCACCTATGCTGACAACCGCACGGCCGCCATTTCCTGCACTGGCACCGGCGAGATGTTCATCCGCGCCGTTGCCGCCTACGACATCTGCGCCCGCATGGCCTATGCCGGCTTGTCGCTCGACGCCGCAGCGCAGGAAGTCGTGATGAAGGTGCTGCCCGCCATCGGCGGGCGTGGTGGCCTGATTGCGCTCGACGCCCGTGGCAATCTGAGCCTGCCCTTCAATACTGAAGGCATGTACCGCGGCCACGCCCGCGTCGGCGAGACGCCGCAGACGGCGATCTTCGCTTGAGCATGCAAGCCTCGGCCAGCGCCCTGCACCTGCCTGAGCGGCAGGTGTTGGCCGTCAGCGAACTGTCGGTGCGCTTTAGCACCTCCGAGCGCACGGTCGACGCGGTGCGGCATTTGAGCTTTGATGTCGCGCGCGGTGAAACCCTGGCCATCGTCGGTGAATCGGGCTCAGGCAAGTCGGTCACAGCGCTGGCCCTGATGCGCCTGGTCGAGCACGGCGGCGGTCACATCACGAGCGGGCGCATGCTGTTCCGCCGGCGCAGCGGCGACATCCTTGATCTGGCGCAGGCGCGCGAGCCGCTGATGCGTGGCATCCGCGGCGCCGACATCGCCATGATCTTTCAGGAACCGATGACCTCGCTCAACCCGGTCTTCACGGCTGGTGACCAGATCGCCGAATCGATCCAGGTGCACCAGGGCAAGACTGCGGCGGCGGCCCGCGCCGAAGCGCTGCGCATGCTGGAACTGGTGCGTATCCCCGAGGCGCGTAGCGTGCTCGACAGCTACCCGCATCAGCTCTCGGGTGGCATGCGCCAGCGCGTCATGATTGCGATGGCGTTGTCGTGCAAGCCCTCGCTGCTGATTGCCGACGAGCCGACCACCGCGCTCGACGTCACGATTCAGGCGCAGATCCTGCACCTGATACGCGCGCTGCAGGACGAAATGCAGATGGGCGTGATCTTTATTACGCACGACATGGGCGTGGTCGCCGAGGTGGCGGACCGCGTGCTCGTCATGTACCAGGGTGACAAGGTCGAGGAGGGTGTCTCCGAAGCCCTGTTTGCCAAGCCGCGCCACGTCTACACGCGGGCTCTCTTGGCTGCGGTGCCGCGTCTGGGCGCGATGCAGGGCAGCGACCTGCCGTGCAAGTTTGATCTGCTGCGCGTGGAGGCGAGCGATACCGCCGCGGCCGAGCCGTTCCAGCCGCAGGACACGGTGCAGGGCGCAGCGAAACCTATCCTGCGCGTGCAGGACCTGGTGACGCGCTTTGATGTGCGCAGCGGATTGTTTGGCCGCGTCAAGCGTCGCGTTCACGCGGTTGAAAAAATCAGTTTCGAGTTGCATGCCGGTGAAACGCTGGCGCTGGTCGGTGAGTCGGGTTGTGGCAAATCCACCACCGGGCGTTCACTGCTGCGCCTGGTCGAGAGCCAGAGTGGCGTCATCGAGTTCGGCGGGCAGAATATCCGCGACCTCCCGAGCAGCACGCTGCAGGGCCTGCGGCGCAACATCCAGTTTATTTTTCAGGACCCGTTTGCCTCGCTTGATCCGCGCCTGACGGTTGGCTTCTCGATCATGGAGCCGCTGCTGGTGCACAAAATTGCGCACGGCCGCGCCGCGCAGGAGCGGGTCGACTGGTTGCTGGAGAAGGTCGGTCTACCAGCCGAACACGCGCAGCGCTACCCTCATGAATTTTCCGGCGGGCAGCGCCAGCGCATCGCGATCGCGCGCGCCCTGGCGCTTAACCCCAAGGTGGTGGTGGCCGACGAGTCGGTCTCGGCGCTCGACGTATCGATCCAGGCCCAGATTATCAACCTGATGCTCGACCTGCAACGCGAGCTTGGCATTGCCTTCCTGTTCATCTCCCACGACATGGCGGTGGTGGAGCGCATCAGCCACCGCGTCGCCGTGATGTACCTGGGCCAGATCGTCGAGATCGGTCCGCGCCGCGCCATCTTCGAGGACCCGCAACACGCTTACACGCGTCGTCTGATGGCCGCGGTTCCGGTGGCCGACCCGGCGCGCCGGCACCTGCGCCACGCCTTGCTTGAAGGTGAAATTCCAAGCCCGATCCGCGCCGTTGGCGACGAGCCCGTGGTGCAAGCGCTGGTGCAGGTCGGCGCCGATCATTTTGTTGCGCGTCATCACGTCGGCGGCCTTTATTGAATGCCGCCCAACATTTCTTTTATTCATCAACCTTTTCTTAACCCAGGAGTTCAGCCCATGAAAAACACCTATGCACCGCTTGCCGCCGCCCTCGCGCTGACGGCTACTTTTGCCGCGCCGGCTTTCGCCGCCAAGGACGTGGTCGTCGCCGTCGCCTCGACTTTCACCACCATGGACCCGTATGACGCCAACGACACCTTGTCGCAGGCGGTTGTGAAGTCCTTCTACCAGGGGCTGTACGGTTTTGACTACACGATGAAGATGGTGCCGGTGCTGGCCGAGAGCCATACCGTGAGCAAGGACGGCCTGGTCTACACCATGAAGCTCAAGAAAGGGATCAAGTTCCACGATGGCAGCGATTTCAACGCCGACGCGGTGAAGGTCAACTTCGACCGTGTCACCAATCCCGAGAACAAACTCAAGCGCTACAACCTGTACAAGAACATCGCCAAGACCGAGGTCGTCGATCCCTACACCGTGCGCTTGACGCTCAAGGAATCGTTCTCGCCCTTCATCAATTCGCTGGCGCATCCCTCGGCCGTGATGATCTCGCCGACGGCGCTGGCAAAGTTCGGCAAGGGCATCGCACAAAGTCCGGTCGGCACCGGCCCGTTCAAGTTCGTCGAGTGGAAGCAGAGCGACTACCTCAAGGTTGAGAAGTTCGCCGGTTACTGGCGCAAGGGCTACCCCAAGGTCGACACCATCACCTGGCGCCCGGTGGTTGACAACAACACGCGCAGCGCCATCATGCAGACCGGCGAGGCCCATTTCACCTTCCCCGTGCCCTACGAGCAGGCCGAAATCCTCAAGGCCAAGGGCGGCGTGGAACTGACGGCGGCGCCGTCCATCGTGCACCGTTACCTGTCGATGAACGTGCTGCAAAAGCCGTTTGACAATGTGAAGGTGCGCGAGGCCATCAACTACGCGATCAACAAGGACGCCCTGATCAAGGTTGCGTTTTCGGGTTACGCGATTCCGGCCGAGGGCGTGCTGCCCAATGGTGTCGAATACGCGGTCAAGCTCGGTCCCTGGCCCTACGATCCGGCCAAGGCGCGTGAACTGCTGAAGGAAGCCGGTTACCCGAATGGTTTCGAGAGCACGCTCTGGTCCGCTTACAACCACACGACGGCGCAGAAGGTGATCCAGTTCCTGCAGCAGCAACTGGGCCAGGTTGGCATCAAGGTGCAGGTGCAGGCGCTTGAAGCCGGCCAGCGCGTCGAGAAGGTCGAGAGCGCGCAGGACGCGGCAACCGCACCCGTGCGCATGTACTACGTCGGCTGGTCCTCATCCACCGGTGAAGCCGACTGGGCGATGCGCCCGCTGCTGGCGTCGGAGTCATTCCCGCCGCGCATGTTCAACACCGCTTACTACAAGAACGAGGCGGTTGACGCCGACATCGCCAAGGCGCTCAACACCACCAGTGCAGCCGAGAAGACCAAGCTCTACACCGATGCCCAGCAGCGCATCTGGAAGGACGCACCCTGGGCCTTTCTGGTGACCGAGCAACTGCTGTCGGCGCGCGCCAAGAACCTCAGCGGCATGCACGTGATGCCCGACGCCTCCTTCAACTTCGACGAAATCGAACTCAAGTAAGAAGCGCGCCACCGCGATGACCAGCTATTTCATCAAACGCCTGTTCGGCCTGCTGCCGACGCTGCTGATCGTCGCGGTGCTGGTGTTCCTGTTCGTTCACATGTTGCCGGGCGACCCGGCGCGCCTGGCGGCCGGGCCTGACGCCGACCCGCAGACGGTGGCGATGGTGCGCCAGGATCTGGGGCTGGACCGGCCCTTGCCCGAGCAATTTGTGACTTTCTTCACGCGCATGCTGCACGGCGACTTCGGTACCTCGATGCGCACGCGCCGACCGGTCGCTACCGAAATCGCCGAGCGTTTCATGCCGACCCTCTTGCTGACGCTGGCCAGCATGAGCTGGGCCGTCGTCTTTGGCATGTCCATCGGTGTTATTTCGGCGGTCTTTCGCAATGAATGGCCGGACCGGATCGGCATGACGATTGCCGTCTCCGGCATTTCCTTTCCGGCCTTTGCGCTGGGCATGCTCCTGATGCAGATTTTCTCGGTACAACTGGGTTGGCTGCCAACGGTCGGTGCCGATGGCTGGCGCCACTACATCCTGCCCTCCATCACGCTGGGCGCGGCCGTCGCGGCCGTGATGGCGCGCTTCACGCGCGCCTCCTTCGTCGAAGTGATGCAGGAAGACTTTGTCCGCACGGCCCGCGCCAAGGGTCTGAAGGAACGCACCGTGATCGCCAAGCACTGCCTGCGCAATGCGCTGATCCCGGTGGTCACCATGATGGGCCTGCAGTTCGGTTTTCTGCTGGGCGGCTCGATTGTGGTCGAGGTGGTTTTCAACTGGCCCGGTGTCGGCCGCCTGCTGGTCGACGCGGTCTCGATGCGTGACTACCCGGTGATCCAGATGCTGGTACTGCTGTTCTCGCTCGAGTTCATCCTGATCAACCTGGTGGTCGATGTGCTTTATGGCTTCATCAACCCGACCATCCGTTACAACTGAAGCCGCCATGACCCCAAGCCCTGTTAGCGAAACTGTTGCCGGCGCGCCAGCGGCCCGTGTGCGCACGCCCTGGAGCGAGTTCTGGCGCAAGTTTCAGAAGCAGCATGTCGCCGTCGGGGCGCTGGTCTTTGTGCTGCTGCTGGTGCTGCTGGCCGTGTTCGCGCCATTGATCGCGCCCTATGACGCCGAAAACTATTTTGACTATGACCAACTCAATGCCGTGCCGTCCTGGCGTCACTGGCTGGGGGTCGATCCGCTTGGGCGCGACATACTGAGCCGCATCCTGTCGGGTGCGCGCCTCTCCCTGGCCGCCGGATTCTTTTCAGTAGCGCTGGGTGGTTTGGTCGGCACCGTGCTGGGACTGCTGGCCGGTTATTACGAAGGCTGGTGGGACCGCATCGTGATGCGGATCTCTGACGTGCTGTTCGCTTTCCCCGGCATCCTGCTGGCGCTGGGCGTGGTGGCCATCCTGGGCAGCAGCATGGTCAATGTGGTGGTGGCGGTCTCGGTCTTCAGTGTGCCGGCCTTTGCGCGTCTGGTGCGAGGCAACACCCTGGTACTCAAGCAGATGACCTACATCGAGGCCGTGCGCAGCATTGGCGCGTCGGACTGGACCATCATCGTGCGCCACATCCTGCCCGGCACCATTTCGACCATCGTTGTTTATTTCACGATGCGCCTGGGCACCTCCATCATCACTGCGGCCAGTCTGTCATTTCTTGGCATGGGCGCGCAGCCGCCAACGCCCGAATGGGGCGCCATGCTCAACGAGGCGCGCGCCGACATGGTCAATGCGCCGCATGTGGCACTCTTCCCCAGCCTGGCAATCTTTCTGACCGTGCTGGCCTTCAACCTGCTGGGCGATGGCCTGCGCGATGCACTGGACCCCAAAATTGACCGCACCTGATTCTCCTTACCGCATTGGCACGCTGTCCAGCGGATCGCGCAATGCGATCAGTGACGTGGCGGGTGTGACCGTGGGACACCACACGCTGGACGCCGGCGCAGTGCAGACCGGCGTCACGGTCGTGCGACCGCACCCGGGCGACCTGTTTCGCGAGCGCGTGCCGGCTGCGGCCGTGGTGCTCAATGGCTTTGGCAAGAGCGTCGGACTGGTTCAGGTCGAAGAACTCGGTGTGCTGGAGACGCCGATTGCGCTGACCAATACGTTTTCTGTCGCCGCCGTCGCCGCAGCACAGATCCGCGAGTGCATTGCCGCCAACCCGGAAACCGGTCGCAGCCTGCCGACCGTCAATCCGCTGGTGTTCGAGTGCAACGACGGTTTTCTCAACGACATCCAGCGCATGGCGGTCGGCGCCGAACACTACCTGCAAGCCTGCGAACGGGCCAGTGTCGAGGTCGAACAGGGCTCGGTCGGAGCCGGGCGCGGCATGTCCTGCTTCGGGCTCAAGGGCGGCATTGGAACGGCCTCGCGCCGGGTCGCGCTGCCGGGTCAGGGTGTGTACACGGTTGGTGCGCTGGTGCTGGCCAATTTCGGCAAGCTCGAGCAGTTGGTGCTGGCCGGGCAGGCGCTGGGCGAGCAACTGGCCCGCGGCCTGAACGTGCCACAGCCGAATGAACCCGAGAAGGGCTCGATCATCATGTTGATCGCAACCGACGCGCCGCTCGACGCGCGCCAGTTGCGCCGACTCGCGCTGCGCGCGGGCGCCGGTCTGGCGCGCACCGGTTCGGTCTATGGCCACGGCAGCGGCGATATTGCGCTGGCGTTTTCTACCGCCTACACCATGCCGCTGCAAGCGACGCGGCCAACATCGGCGCTGGCCATGCTGCACGACGCATTGCTCGACGGCCTGTTCCAGGCCGTCGCCGAAAGCACGGAGCAGGCCATTGTCAACGCCTTGTTGCACGCGCAGGCCGTGACCGGGCGCGACGGCCACCAGCGCTACGCCCTGACCGAGCTGCTGGGCGCATCCCCCTTTGTGTGAGAGTCGCATGAAAATCCTGATTTCGGTTGATATTGAAGGCGTTGCCGGTGTGTTCCAGCCTGAGCAAACCCGTGCCGGCAACCCCGAGTACGAGCGTGCCCGCCTGCTGATGACGCATGAGGCCAATGCCGCCATTGCTGGCGCCTTCGACGGCGGTGCCAGCGCCGTTCTGGTCAACGATTCGCACGGTGGCTACCGCAACCTGCTGCCCGATTTGCTGGACGAGCGCGCCCAGGCCGTGCTGGGCAAGCCGCGCTACCTGGGCATGATGGCCGGCGTCGATGAGGGCGTGGCCGGGGTCTGCCTGATCGGCTACCACTCGCGCGCGCAGGGGCGCGGCGTTTTGGCCCACACCATCAACAGCTTTGCTTTCGCGCGGGTGTACTTCAATGAGTTCGAACTCGGTGAAGCAGGCCTCTACGGCGCGCTGGCCGGCGAGTTCGGTGTGCCGGTTCTGCTCGCCAGTGGCGATGATGTCTTCATCGCAGAAACCACGCCGCTGTTGCCGCAGACAGTCTTTGTCCAGACCAAACGTGCGACCGGACAAACCAGTGGCATCAGCCTGTCACCTTCACAGTCCTGTAGCGCCATTCGTGCTGGTGTCGCGACGGCGCTGGCGCAGCTTGCGTCGGTTCGGCACTTTGTGCTGCAAGCGCCGATCGCGGTGCGTGTGCAGACGCAGACGCCCGCCTTGGCTGATCTGTTCTGCCAGTGGCCCAGCCTGCAGCGGCTGGCTGGTGACGAAATTGCCTTTGAAGCGCCGACCGTGCAGGCGGCCGTGCGCATGCTCAACTGCCTGTCGGCGATGTCGGCGCTGCTGCGCTAAGGGTTGGCGTAGAGGGCATCCGGGCGCTGCCCGGCCAGGGCCTGCAGCAGGTTGCTCGTGGCCAGCACGGCCATCGCGTGGCGCGTCTCAATGGTGGCCGACCCGATGTGCGGCAGGGCCGTCACCTTCGGGTGCGTGCGCAGCGGCGAGTCCAGCGGCAGCGGTTCGGTGGCAAAGACGTCGAGGCCAGCGGCGCGCAGCCGCCCGCTGTCGAGTGCCTGCAGCAGGGCCGGTTCCTGCACGATGGCGCCGCGTGCGCCGTTGATGAAAATTGCGCCCGGTTTCATCAGACCGAACTCGCGCGCGCCGATCAGGCCGCGTGTTTCACTCGACAGGGGTAGCACCACGGCGACGATGTCGGCGCGTTGCAGCAGTTCATCAAAGGGTGTGTGCTCGGCCTTGCCCAGCAGTTCCGCGGCCAGATCGACGGCGCGCAGATTGTGGTAGAGCACCGGCATGCCAAAGCCGAGCGCGGCGCGGCGTGCCAGCGCCTGACCGATGCGGCCAAAGCCCAGGATGCCCAGCGTCTTGCCATGCACGTCCCAGCCGAACAGCTCTTCGCCGATGTTGCGCTGCCAGCGGCCCTCGCGCACCAGGTTGGCGAGCTCGACCAGGCGCCGGCTGCTGGCCATGATCAGCGAAAAAATGGTGTCGGCCGTGGTCTCGGTCAGCACGCCCGGTGTGTGGCACAACAGAATGCCGCGCTTGGCGAGCGCCGGCAACTCGTAGTTGTCGACGCCGACCGAGATGCTCGAGATGACTTTGAGCCGCGGCGCCTGCGCCAACAGGGCTGCGTCGATCGGGTAGCTGGAGCCAATCAGTCCATCGGCTTCGGCCAGTGCGGCGTGGAACGCGGCCTGTTGTTCGGGCAGGCGCGGGTTGGCTAGCGTCACCTTGTGCAGGGCCGTCAGGCGCGCCAGTTGATCCGCTGGCAGTTCGCGAAAGACCAGAACGTTTTGCTTCAAAGCGCCGCCTGTTCCAGTTCGGCGCGCGTCGGCAGGCCTTCGCTGTCGCCCAGCACCTGCACTGCGCGCGCGCCAATCCAGGCACCGCGCCGCACGGCCTGTGCCACGCTCAAACCTTCGAGCAGGGCGCTGATGACACCGACCGCAAAGCCGTCGCCGGCGCCCACGGTGTCAACCACTTCGGCTACCGGGAAACCGGGCACATGGCCGCAGCCTTGCGTACTGTCGAAATAGGCGCCTTCGCTGCCGAGCTTGACCACCACCAGTTTGGCGCCGCGTTCGCGGTAATAGCGCGCAATGCCCTCGGCACTGTTTTCGCCGGTCAGGAAGCGGCCTTCTTCGAGCCCGGGCAGAACCCAGTCGGCGCGTGTGGCCAAATCGTTGATGGCGCTTCGCATCAGCTCCGGCGTTGCCCACAGGGTGGGGCGCAGGTTCGGGTCGAAGGACACGCTGCGACCGGCTGCCCGCATCAGGTCCATGGTCTTGGTGGCAGCCGCCAGGGTGCTGGCCGAGACGGCGGCAAAAACGCCGGTGGCGTGCAGATGGCGCGCGCCGAGCAGCCAGGCTTCGTCGATGTCGGCCACGCCCATGTGGCTGGCGGCCGAGCCCTTGCGGTGGTACTCGACCGGCGGGTCGCTGCCATCGGTGACGCGGCCCTTGAACTGAAAGCCTGTGCGCTGACTGGCGTCGCACACCACATGCGAGCAGTCGATGCCTTCAGCGCGCATGGCCCCCAGCAGGTAGCGCCCCATCGAATCGGTGCCCAGGCGACTGGCCCATGCGACGTTGAGGCCCAGCCGCGCCAGCCCGATGGCGACATTGGTCTCGGCGCCCGCCGTGCGCTTGTAAAAGGCCTGCGCCTGTTCCAGCGGACCGGGTCGATCGGCCACCAGCAGCATCATGGCTTCGCCAAAAGTGATCACGTCCAGCGTATGCGTCATCGTATGAATTTCCGGGCTCAGGCGGCCAGTGCGAGCGGCTGCGCCAGACTGCTCGCCAGGCGGCGCAAGCTGTTGATCTCGTGGCGTGTTGTGTTCAGCAGATCGTCGCCGATCAGCGGGTATTCGATGGCCCATGGCAGACCGGCGGGCATGGCGCGCAGGATCGCACGCCAAGGCGCGCTCGACTCGGCCAGTGGCACTGCGACCCAACGCTGCGTCAGACGCTGCACGCCCTTGCAGTGCACGTAACGCACCTGTGCGGCCATGGCTTGCGCTGCTTGCAACGGGCATTCGCCGGTCCAGTGCCAGTTGCCCATGTCGAAGGTCAGGCCCAGATCGAGCCCTTGCGCCGTGGCGGCGCGGAAAAAATTCTGCAGGTTGGCAAGCGTACCGGCCGAGGTGCTCTGGTCGTTCTCGATCACGAGTTCAACGCCGCCGGCGCATAGCTGCCCTTGCAAGGCCTGCAGTGATGGGTGTGAAGTTGGTCCGAAACCGCCGATCGCCATCTTGATTCGCGGTGCACCCAGTGTTCGTGCTGCGCCCTGCGCACGTTTGAGCGCGTCGAGGTCGAGACTGCCGTCCTTGGCCCAAAGGTCGTCGGCACTGGAATAAACCAGACTTTTTCCGGCCGCGCTCACCGCACGGGCAATGGCGGGCAACTCGCGCTCGGCATCGACCAGCAGTTCGCTGCGCACTTCGACGCCGTCGGCGCCGGCCTGCAGCGCCAACTCGGCGGCCCACAGCTGTCCGTGGCGCCGAACTTCGGCCGCGCCAAAGGCCGAGAGGGAAATCAGCACCGCAGTGCCGGTGTCAGTGCGCATGTTGCGAATTGAGGATTTGACCGAGGAAGTTGCGCGTGGTTTCGTGCTTCGGGTTGCTGAAGAACTCCTGCGGCGGTGCCTCCTCGACGATGCGGCCGTCGGCCATGAAGATCACGCGGTCGGCCACGCTGCGGGCAAAGCCCATCTCGTGCGTGACGCACAACATGGTCATGCCGTCTTCGGCCAGGCTGATCATGGTGTCGAGCACTTCCTTGACCATCTCCGGGTCGAGCGCCGAAGTCGGCTCGTCAAACAGCATGATCTTCGGTGTCATGCACAGGGCGCGTGCAATCGCCACGCGCTGCTGCTGGCCGCCCGAGAGTTGGCTCGGGTACTTGTGGGCCTGCTCGGGAATGCGAACGCGCGTCAAGTACTTCATGGCAATGGCCTCAGCTTCGTCTTGCTTGAGGCCGCGCGAATGCATCGGCGCCAGCGTGCAGTTCTGCAAAATGGTCAGGTGCGGAAACAGGTTGAACTGCTGGAACACCATGCCGACTTCCTCGCGCACCGAGCCGACATTGCGGCCACCGGCGCTGAGGTCGATGCCGTTGACGACGATGCGGCCCTTCTGCACCGACTCCAGGTGGTTGATGCAGCGGATCAGCGTGGATTTGCCCGAGCCCGAAGGCCCGCAGACGACGATGCGCTCCCCGGCGCGCACATTCAGATTGATGTCGGCCAGCACCTGAAACTTGCCAAACCATTTGTCCACACCTTCGATGCGGATGATGGGTTCGGCAGCGGCGGCTGACGGAGTCGGGGAGGGCATTGCGTCTGTCATGAATTCACCGTTGAGAACAAAACGATCAGGTTTACTGCATCTTCGGCAGGTCGGTTTCCAGCCACTTGCGGTAGAGCTTGTTGAGTTCGCCGTTGGCCGTGTTCTGGTCGACGAAGCTGTCAATCGACTTGAGCAACTCGGCCTGGCCCGGACGCATCACGATGCCCATGACCTGCTGGCGCAGCAGGAACTTGTTCTCAAAGGCATTGGCTGGAGCGCGCTTGTCGATCTGCGCCGCCACCGTGGTCGAGCAGCCGATGGCGTCGACCTGGCCCGACATCAGAGCCTGCATCGCCGAGGCGTCGTCATCAAAGCGGCGGATCTCGGTGCCTTCGGGCGCGGCCGCAGTCAGCGCCACGTCCTGCGTGCTGGCGCGGGCCACGCCGACGCGTTTGCCCTTGAGGTCGGCAGCGGTCTTCATGCTGGCTTTCTTGTCACCGTAGAGCACGATGCTGGCGGCCGCGTAGGGCTTGGAGAACTGGACCTGCTTGGCGCGCTCGGGCGTGATGGCAAGCGAAGCCACCAGCACATCAACCTTGTTGGTTAGGAGGAAAGGAATGCGGTTCGGACCGGTGACCGGGACGAGATTGAGCTTGACGCCCAGGTCCTTGGCCAGCAGGCGCGCCACGTCGGCGTCGTAGCCATCGGGCTGGTTGCTGGCGTTCATGGTGCCGTAGGGCGGGAAGTCGACCAGCATGCCGATCGTGATCTCGCCTTTTTTCTTGATGTCGGCCACGGTCTGAGCCGAGGCAGACGGTGCCCAGGCCGACAGGGTGGCGGCCAGGCCAAGGGCCAGCGCGGTGCTGGTGAATACGCGGCGTTGCAGAGTTTTGAACATGGGGAAGTCTCCGGTGGTTGAAGAAGTGCAGGGTGAAAGAACTGGAATTGGTTAGCGCGCCTGCGCCATGGCCTGACGGCGCTCCATGCGCGCGGCCAGCAGCGACAGCGGCCAGCACAGCGCGAAATAAATGGCTGCTACCACGCTGAAGACGATCAGCGGCTGGAAGGTGGCGTTGTTGATGATCTGGCCCGAGCGCGTGACCTCGGCAAAGCCGATGATGGCCGCCAGCGAGGTGCCCTTGATGATCTGCACCATGTATCCCACCGTTGGTGCCAGCGCGATGCGCCCGGCCTGCGGCAGGATCACGTAGCGCATGCGTGCCACATAGGGCAGGTTGAGCGCCTGCGCCGCCTCCCATTGGCCGACCGGAATCGCCTGGATGCAGCCGCGCCAGATTTCACCGAGGAAGGCGCTGCTGTTGAGGATGAGCGCGATGCCGGCGGCCAGCCAGGGGTTGACGTCCAGGCCCAGCACCGGGGCGCCGAAGAACACCAGAAAGAGCTGCAGCAGCAAGGGTGTGCCCTGAAAGATCTGGATGAAGCCGCTGCTGAGCGTGCGCGCCAAAGCACTTTCGGAGGTGCGGCACAGCGCAATGATCAGACCGCCGATGGCGCCGCCGATGAAGGCGATCAGCGACAGCGCCACCGTCCACTTGGCGGCCTCCAGAATGAACAGGAATTCGGAAAAACCAAAGGTACGCATCAGCGGCGGTCCGGGTAGTCAATGGCCAGGCGGTAGATCAGGCGAAACAGCGCTGAAAATGACAGTGCCAGCGCCAGGTAGATCAGCGCCACGACGATGTAGATTTCGAAGCTGCGAAAGGTCTGCGACTGCAGGTTGGCCGCGACCGAGGTCAGGTCATCGGCCGAAATGGCCGAGACCACGGCGGAACTGAGCATCAGCAGGATGAACTGGCTGGTCAGCGCCGGGTAGACCGTGCGCAGCGCGGGTTTGAGGATTACGTACTGGAAAATCTTGTGGCGCTTGAGATTGAGCGCCAGCCCGGCTTCGATCTGGCCCTTGGGGATCGACTCGATGCCGGCGCGGATGATTTCGGTGGCGTAGGCCCCCAGGTTGACGACCATGGCGGTCAGCGCCGCGGTGTGTGCCGACCAGCGCAGACCCAGAGCGGGCAGGGCAAAAAAGAAGAAGAACAGTTGCACCAGAAACGGTGTGTTGCGGATCAGTTCGATATAGGCGTTGATGACCCAGCGCAGGGGTCGTGGCCCGCCGGTTTTGCCCCAGGCGCACAGGACGGCCACCAGCAATCCGATCAGCATCGCCAGCATCGAGAGTTCGATGGTGCTGAGCGTGCCTCTGACCAGCAGCGGCCAGGCGGCAAAGACATCACCAAATTGAAAGGTGTAGTTCATGAAAGGCTGAAATTCAGTGCGATGTTTTCGGTAATGCTGAAACCGGTTTCAGATAATTATAGAAGCTCCGGCCCTTTTCTTGTCATCATGGAAAACCCTAGTAGTCATCAGATCGGTGCGGCCTGCGAGGAGCCGCGCACCATCAAGGCGCCGGACAAGAGGATCTGGCGCGGCGGCAATTCCATGCCTTTGATGCGCTCGATCAGGCAGAGTGCGGCAATGCGACCGAGTTCGTCGGTGGGCTGGGCGATCGTGCTCAGGCCCGGTCCGACAAAGGGCGCCCATTCGGTATCGTCGAAGCCAACCAGTCCGACCTCGCTGCCCAAGCGCAAGCCCAGGCGCGCCAGCGATGCCACGACGCGCAGGGTGACGACAGCGTTGCTGGTGAGCACGGCGGGTCGACCCGTTCCGGCGCGCAGGCGCAGCAGGCGCAGCGCCTGATCGAGACCGGCTTCATCGTCCGGTGCGCTCTCGAAACTGGTGCCCTGCAGCCCGGCGTTGCCGGGCGCCGCTTCGCTGACAAAGGCACGAAAGGCAGCCGCGCGCTCTTCGCGTGAGCTCACGTCCCGGATCGGTTCGGAGATGAACAGCAGTTCGCGATAACCGCCATCAAGCAGGTGGCGCGCGCCCAGTCGCACCGCGCCAGCGTTGTCCAGGGAGACGAAATCGGCCTGCAGGTCCTGGTGGCGTCGGTCCACCAGCACCACCGGTTTGCCATGGCGCACGGCGTTGGCCGAGGCGCCCGTGTCATGGCCCAGGGTGTTGAGGATGAAGCCTTCGACCTGGTAGGCGGTCAGGGCTTCGATGGCTTCGCGTTCGCGCTGGCTGTCATTGCCGAGGTTGAACAGCATGAGCAGGTAGCCGGCTTCCTGGCAGGCCTTTTCAGCACCGCGCAACACAGCCACGGAATACGGGTTGGTCACATCGGCCACCACCAAACCGATCAGGCGCGAGCGGCCGCGCTTGAGCGCCTGCGCCATCGGGCTTGGGCTGTAGGCGAGTGCGGCGACGGCCACTTCGACCCGGATCGCGATGTCCTTGCTCAGCAGCCTGTCGCGGTGGTTCAGGAAACGCGACACCGTGGCCTTGGAAACGCCGGCCGCGCGTGCAACATCCGCAATGGTGGCACGCGCGCTGGACGCGGGGCTGGCAGTGGCGCTGGTAATTTTTCGGGTGGACATCTGAAGTGGGTCGGAGATTTGGGCTCTGACTGAAACCAGTTTCAGGCCATCTTAGCTTAACTTGGTGGCTGAAGATAGGGGAAGAACTCGCGGTCCGCGATCAGCATGTGGCGTGCCACCACATCGTGTGCCAGGTACTCGAACAATTCGCCCAGCGACAGTGTGCCGGCGCGAAAGTGGTCGGCCAGGGTGGTGGCCTTTTCAATCAGTGCCCGGTGCTGAGCCGCATGAGCGGCCGAACCCGGGTAGCCGGCATCGCTGATGATGGCTTCCTCGTCCTGGAAATGTTGCGCCACATCGGCAATGAAGGCCTGCACCAGAGCGGCCACTTTGTCGGTTTCAAGCCCGCTGAGCATGGCGTTGAGCAGCGCGTTGACATCGCGGAACAGTTCGCGGTGTTGCGCGTCGATATGCGCGTTACCGCCCTCATACGCCGGACGCCAGACCAGTTGCACCAGTTTGGCGATGATCTTCTCACCGGCCGTGACTGGCGGGAACGACTCCGGCGCCACCTGAACCTGATTGCGGCCATCGTGCTTGGCGCGGTACAGCGCGGCGTCTGCGGCGCGCAGCAAGGCCTCGGGGTTGTTGAAGCAGCCGTCGGTCAGGGCGGCGACGCCCAGACTGGCGGTGACCCGCCCTGCGGGCGAACGCACATGTTCCAGGCCCAGTGACTCGATCGATTTGCGCAGGGACTCGGCCACACGCTGAGCGGCGCCGGCGTCGGCGTCCGGCAGAATCAGGACAAATTCTTCGCCGCCGTAGCGGGCTGCCAGATCACCGGCGCGCTGGGCGGCGGATTGAATGGCCAGCGCCACGCTTTGCAGGCATTCGTCCCCAGCCTGATGGCCGTATTGGTCGTTGTAGTCCTTGAACTGATCAATGTCGATCATGATCAGCCCCAATGACAAGTCGGAGCGGTTGGCTCTGGCCCATTCGCTGGCCAGGACATTATTCAGGCGGCGCCGGTTGGCCAGGCCGGTCAAACCATCGCGCGTGGCCAGAATCTGGTTCAGCTCGTCGGCGCGCTCCTTGGACATCAGCACAAAGCCAATGGCCAGCAGCAGCAATGACGTCAGGGCGCCCAGGAAGGTCAGGGTCTGCATCAGACTGGGCTGGGTCAGTGACAGCATGGCCGCAGCGCCACCGCTGGCAGCGCCCGCTGCGCGCAGTGACAGCAGCGCGGTCATGACCGTGATGCCTGCCGCCAGGAAGTATTTGCCGCGGCCGGCCGTCTGGCGCCGTTTGTGCCACATGAAGCGCAGCGTCAGCAGGCATTGCAGCATGAAGACCAGGGAACCCAGGATGATGCGGGCGTTGATCTGATCGAGCAGGGTCAGAAAGTTCAGAAAAATGAAGGCGACCGGAAACCAGATCAGCTTGCGTGGAGCCCGGCTCTGGTAGAACGAATACAGGCCTTCCGTAAAGGCAGCCAGGGCGCAGGACAGCAAGGTGTTGGCCAGGACGATGGAATAAAAGTCAGGGATCTGGCCGCGCAGGCTGAACAGGATGTAAGCCAGTGTGTGCAGGGCCAGACCGGCGGCCCAAAAGGGCATGCCGTCACGCTGGCTGCGGTCGGCGACGGCGCCAACCGACAGTGAAAGCACCGTTCCCACCAGAATAATGGCCAGAAACATGGTGGGGACGTGCGCTTGCATCGGTTCATTTTGGCACAGACTGCCCTCGGCCGTCGTCTGTCAGCGTGCGGCTAAGATGCCTGCATTCCAACATCCGATTGACGCCCATGGTCTGGGATTACCCGAATCCGTTCACCCGTCCCGCCATCCCGCTGGCGGTCGACATTGATGGTCTGCAGCACACCAATAACGCCGTCTATGTGCAGTGGTGCGAGCGCATCGGCTGGGCGCATTCCGAGGCGCTGGGCCTGAGCCTGCTTGACTACCAGCGCCTGGATCGGGCCATGGCGATCCGCCGTGCCGACTATGACTACCTGCTGCCTACCGTGCTGGACGAGGAACTCACGCTGGCGACCTGGCTGAGTGCCAGCGACGGCAAACTGACGATGGAGCGGCGTTTCCAATTGGTTCGCAATCAGGACCAGGTGACCGTGTTGCGCGGTCGCTGGGACCTGGTGTGTATTGAACTCAGCAGCGGACGTGCCCGGCGCATGCCGCTGGAATTCTGCACGGTTTATCTGCCAGCGCTGCTGCCTTGAGTCTTAAGGCGACAGCACGAGCTTGTGTTTGGCGTTGGCCTCGGCCTTGGCTGGGTTGAACCACCAGGCGCGGCGCTCGCCCTTGGCCCAGAGTTTGGCCTGGTCGCTCTGGTGCGGCTGGAAGTGGCGCTCGTTGACGCCGCCCACCAGCACGGCCTCGATCTTGTCGGGGTCACCAAAGTCGGCGACCAGTTGCATCGACGCCGAGAACGTCATGTCGTAGGGTTTCTGGAAATCGTAGCCACCGCGGTTGAGCGTTTCACCACTGCCGGCGCGCTGCACCGTGAAGCCGCCCAGCAGTTCCTGTCCCGGCCCGTTGCGCCGCAGTGGGCTGACAAAGCGCTGCGTGTGCGCCTTGCCCCAGGCCCATTGCGCCGGGTCCTTGCCCTGCATCGCCTCGATCTGTGTGCGTGCCCGTGGCGCGGCGGCGCGGATCACATCGGCCAGCGTTTCGCGCTTTTGCGCCGTGCGTGTGTCGTCGAACCAAACCGAGTCGGGTGTGGCCACCAGCGCGTCAAAGCGCTGCTGCCAGAAGTACCAGGTGGACGTCAGGTCACTCAGTGTGTCTTCATCGAGTTTGTCGGCAAAAGTGCCACGCACGGTCTCGCGGTACAGCGTCTGGTAGAGCAGCGGTGCGGCCTGCTCGGCGCGGTCAACGCCGTCCCATTTTTCCAGAATGTCGGCCAGATCGCGCTGCGCCGGATCGGCTTTCAGTGCCGCCACCATGGGCCCGCGCAGCATGTCGCTTTGCAGATTGCGGTTGTCGTGCATCAGTTTCCAGTGGTCATCGACACTCATCTTCTGCGCACTGCCCAGCACCTGGCCGATGCGGCGATAGCGGTAGTTGGGCGAAACGTAATTGGTGTAGTACCAGGGATAGCCCTCGGCGCGGGTGTCATTGTTGGCGGTGCCGACCCAGGCGCGCGCCGGGTTCTGCATGCCGGGCATGCGGTCTTTCGGGATGAAGCCGGTCCAGTCGTCACTGCCATCCCTGGCTGGCAGGCGCGGGTAACCGCCATCGGCACCGGCGCGAATCGGCACCGCACCACTGGCGCGGTGCGCGATCGTGCCCTGGTCATCGGCAAAGACGAAGTTGAACATCATCAGGTCAATCTTCTGCACCTCGCGGTCAAAGGCGGCGGCGTCGGGTGCTGTCAGCAGGCCTTCGGTTCCGATGACTGGAGCGAGCACTTCAGCGTCGGTGGAACGCAACACCAGCAGTTTGTCACCCTTGGGCCCGAGGCCGGGGTGGTCGCTGATGACGGGGCCGCGCTTGGTGTAGCGGATCTTGAGTGCCTGTTCACGCATGCCGCCGGATGCGGCCTTGTCCTTGATGCGGATGCTCTCGTTGAGCACGGTGAAGGGCAGGCTCTTGCCGCCGTCAAGGTAGTGTGTGGGATCAGCCGGGTCCAGCGTTTCGACATACAGATCCTGCACGTCGCCGTAGGCGTTGGTGACACCGAAGGCCACATGCTTGCTGCGCCCGATCAGGATGCCGGGCATGCCGGGCAGGGCCGCGCCAATGGCCTGGATGTCGGGTGTGAACAGCCCGACCGGATGCCAGGTGCCGGGCAGCATGCGGATGTCCAGATGCGGGTCGTTCGAGACCATGGCTTTGCCCGAAGCCGAGCGCGAAGGTCCAACCGCCCAGTTGTTGGAGCCCAGTCCCTGGTGGTTCAGGGTTTCTGGCGCCACGTTCAGGTCCGACCACTGGAGGTCGAGTTGTGCCCACTCGTTGCGCGCGGTGGTCATCGGCAGCTTGGCCGTGGCCATGGTCTTGGGCGCGCTTGACCAGTCCGGATTGACGGTGAGGGGAAAGATCTCGCGGGCACGCTCCAGCCCGAGCTTGTCAAGCAGCTTTTGCGCGACGACTTCGGCCTTGAAATTGGTCGAGTGCGTGTAGTGGATGTAGTGGACCAGGGTGACCAGATCGGCAACGTTCCAGGGCTGGGGTTTGAGTCCGGCCAGTTTGAGTTCGATCGGGTGATCGGCTGGGTGGTTTGCGATGTAGGCGTTGATGCCATCGGCGTAATACTGCAGGTAGGCGCGGGCTTGCGCGTTCAGTTTGCCGGCATGGCGCTCGCCATTTCGGCTGATGCCCAGCACGCGCATGCGGATGTCCGAGGGCAGGGCATCGGCGCCAAAGGTGGCGGCGAGCTCGCCGCGCCAGGTGGCGCGGAACAGTTCCGATTGCAGCAGACGGTTTTGTGCCGTGACAAAGCCCTGGGCGCGGATCAGGTCGGGGGTGTTGCCGGCAAAGATGTAGGGGATGCCGAGTTCGTCACGCAGCACCGTCACCGGTGCGCTCAGGCCGGCAAGTTTCATGTTGCCATCCTCCTGCGGCTGCCCCGCGGCGCGCAGGTACAGGTAGCCGCCACCCAGGATGAAAAGGACCAGGACCGGCAGCCCAAGGGCAAACCATTTCAGTATCTTGCGCATGGTGCATCTCCTTTTCGCATTTATCGAATTTCTTATCCTAACGCGGCACGGCCCCTAGACTTGTGGCAGCAGGAAGCGACGCTCCCAGGCGCTGATTTCATTCAGGTAGCTCTCGTACTCCAGGGATTTTACGGAACAGTAGCCGGTCACAAAGGCATCGCCCAGCAGACGCCGCGCCCCGGCGCTGCGCTGCAGGGTGTCCAGCGCAGTCAGGTAGCTGCGTGGCAAGGCGTGCCCGAGCTCGTAGGCGTTGTCAACCGGTGACAGCGGCGCATCGGGCATGCGTGTTTCGTCCATCCCGGCCAGACCAGCGGCGAGCGAGGCGGCAATGGCGAGGTAGGGGTTGGCGTCGGCCCCGGCGATGCGATTCTCTACTCGTCGCGCCGTCGCTGCGCTGTGCGGAATGCGCAAGCCCGTGGTGCGGTTGTCATAAGCCCAGTTCAGGTTGATTGGCGCCTGGCTGAGTTTGACGAAGCGTCGGTACGAGTTGATGAAGGGCGCAAAGATCAGCATCAGGTCGGTGCCGTAGATCTGCAGCCCCGCGATGAAGTGGTGAAAGCGCGCGCTCTCAGTGCCGTCTGCGTTGCTGAAGATGTTGCGTCCGCTGGCATCGACCACGCTCTGGTGCAGGTGCATGGAACTGCCGGCCGCACCGGCGATCGGCTTGGCCATGAAGACGGCATTGAGGCCATGCTGGATCGCAATTTCCTTGGCTGCGTACTTGAACAGAAAAGCCTGATCCGCTGCTGCCAGCGCGTCGCCGTGTTGCAGGTTGATCTCGTATTGGGTCGGACCGACCTCGTGGATCCAGGTGTCGGCGCGCACGCCCAGGGTCTCGAGCGCGCTGCGAAATGCGTCCCAGAATGGCGCCAGTTCATTGAGCATGTTCAGGCTGAAGGCCGATTGGCCGACCTCCGCGCGGCCGTTGCGCGCAGCGGGGGGCTGCAAGGCCTGGTTCGGATCGGCGTTCGGGGCGGTCAGGTAGAACTCGATCTCGGGCGCTACCACCGGCGAGAGGCCCTGCGCCTGGTAGCGTGCCAGCACGGTTTTGAGAAGCGAGCGGCCGGCAAAAACGCAGGGTGTTCCGTCGAGTTCGATGCAGTCATGGATCGCCACGGCCCGCGGCACGCTGGACCAGGGGGAGCGCTTGAGCGTGCTGTAGTCCGGCGCCAGGCGCAGGTCCGGGTCGGACTGCGGGAAGATCGGGTCGTCCGAGTAATCTCCCGTGACCGCTTGCATCGGGATCGCCTGCGCGATGCGCAACTCGGCGCCGGCTGCGAAGGCGGAGGCCGGCATCAGCTTGCCGCGCGGGTAGCCTGAGACGTCGGCAAAAATGCATTCGACATCGCGGATGCCGTGTTGCTCGAAAAAGCGGTTCAGTTCACCGGTGTTGGCCTGGGTCATGGGTGGCTCGCGTTGGGTTCAATCAGCCATTGTGCCTCGCCGCGTGGATCAAATTGTGCACAATGGTGTGTCGGCGCTTGACGGGCCGAAAACCAAGGATGATTGTCATGCTGAAAGTCAAGCCGGTGGCGCCGGAGCGCCTCCCCGAGTTATTGCGCCGCATGCCCAAGGCGGAATTGCACATGCACATCGAAGGTTCGCTTGAGCCCGAACTGATGTTTGCGCTGGCGCGACGCAACGGGTTGACGCTGCCGTATGCGGATGTTGAGGCGCTGCGCAGCGCCTATGTGTTCGACGATTTGCAGAGCTTTCTTGACATCTACCATGCCGGCACGCGGGTGCTGCGCACTGAGCAGGATTTCTACGACATGGCGCACGCTTATCTGGTGCGCGCCGCTGCCGACAAGGTGCTGCATGCCGAGATCTTCTTCGATACCCAGACCCACACCAGCCACGGCGTCGCCGCTGATGTGGCGGTGCGGGGCTTGCACCGGGCCTGCGTCGATGCCCGTGCCGAATTCGGTATCAGCACGGGTCTGATCCTGTGCTTTTTGCGCCATCTGAGCGAGCGCGAAGCGCTGGAGTGTCTGGAGCAGGTCCTGCCGCAGCGCGAACTGCTGCTCGGTGTCGGGCTGGCGTCAAGCGAGGTCGGTCATCCGCCGGAAAAATTTGCACGCGTTTTTGCACGTGCGCGCGCCCTGGGTTTGCGGCTGGTGGCGCACGCTGGTGAGGAAGGTCCGCCGGCCTACATCTGGAGCGCGCTTGATGTGCTCAAGGTTGAGCGTATCGACCACGGCGTGCAGGCGGTGCAGGATGCAGCACTGATGGCGCGCCTGGCGCATGACCGTATTCCACTGACCGTGTGTCCGCTGTCCAACCTGAAGCTGCGGGTCTTTCCGACGCTCAATGCCCATAACCTGTGGCGTCTGATGGATGCCGGTATTGTGGCCACGATCAATTCGGACGATCCGGCCTATTTTGGCGGCTACATCAACCAGAACTTCATCCAGACCTTTGCCGCGCTGGGCCTGAACGCACAGCACGCCTGGCAACTGGCCAGCAACAGTTTCGAGGCCAGTTTCATCGACCCGGCGCCAAAGCGCCAGTACGCAGAGCAGTTGCAGGCATTCTTCGAGACCTTTGTTTGAGCGGTTAAAATTGGCGCCAAGGTCCGCTGCTCCGGCGGGCCTTGCTTTTTTTGTTTCGGAGCCATGTAGAGGACTACCATGTATAAAAACCTCGTGGCCGCGCTTGCGGTCGCCTGTTGCATTTCCCCCGTTTTTTCACAGACCGCTGCCGCGCCAGCCCGTGTCGAAAACCCTTTGAAAATCGGTTTTGTCTACGTTGC
>CAIRAW010000078.1 GCA_903876735.1 uncultured beta proteobacterium
ACCGTTCTGGCATCGTGACCGGTGATTCTGGCCAGATACCCAAATCGGTCACGGTCGACCAGAATGGTCGGTCACGATGAATCAGAATCCTCGGTCACGATCCACCAGAATCACCGGTCACAGTGTCCCAGAATACCCACCTGTGCCAAGGATGCGGATGTACCGGGGCTAAACGTTGTCGGTGTTGCTGCCATCTCCCGCAACATTGGACCCGTTGCCAGCTTTGCCGCGCCGTAAGCAGTAGCCGGAACCATCAGAGCCGCCGCCAAGGGCGCAGGATGCCCCATAGCTGCACTGGCGATGCCACCGGCTATGCTGCCACCAACACCAATCTGCGCAGCCGCTGCGCTAGTTCCTGATGGATTGTTGAATATCTTGCCGCCTGCCCTGCGCGCTGCTGCCACCGTTGCGAACTGCTCCAATTGAGACATTACGTCGTCCACATGGGTGCGCCCAAAAATTGTTTGCCGAGCGTCCGGGCTTATCTTTGACAGGTTAGACAGGAAGGTCTCTGTAGAGAATGCGTCACCCAGTGCGTTCTGCTGTCCGGGTGTTGCGCGTCCCATCCGTTGAATCAGAGCCGCCGCAACCTCGCGCCGGTCCTGCATGGGCAGTGCGCTGATAACCCGCTTTGCAATGGTGTCGCCTTCAGTCGTTCCAGCAACCGCTGCGCTGAATATTTTCTCTGGTGAGTCTTTGGCAACGATTCCGGAAAGCTGTTCTAACCGGGTCATTTGCGACTTGGTGAACTGATTTGCCCAGTTCCAAGCCGCCGCAGCGTCAGGGCCAGCTTGATGTGCAGCCGCCCCGAGGTCGTCAGACAACGCCCCGTAGAGCGTCATCCACTTTGACCTAGGCACATCCGACACGAGGCTGTTATTGCCGATTTCGTCACCCACCAGTGTGCGCAGCTTCTTGATTGCCTCGTATGGCATCGCGCCACCACTGGCAGCGGCCTCTAGGTCTGATTGCAGCGCACCGTCTATGCCTTTGATTTTGGAGTTGATAAAGAACTGCGACAGATTGGGAGCGCCGGGAATTTCCGCATTCAGTGCGGCAAGTGCATCTTGCGTACTGGATACCTGAATCGGTGTGTTGGCTGGGATGTAGTCATCAAGGTGTGCGTACAGTCTGCGCTGCACCGACTTGATGCCATCTTTGAAGGCTTGCACCCCTCGCGCAATGGCATCGCCAGCATTTACCGCACTGGCACCGGGCGCGAGTTCGTCAGACAGGGATTGCACGGCTCGTGCCATGTCGTCAGCTTGTTTGTTGGCGAAGTCACCCATCACGCCAGCGCCGCCCGGAACTTTGGACAGCAAAGACTCTGTGCCTCGGATAACCCGGTTGCCTGTCGCCTGTCCGAGCGTTGGCTCAGTGCCGGATGCTTCAAAGGCTGCGATGTTGTCAGCCGTCGCCTGTCGCCCAGCTTCGCCACCGCGCAGCAGACATTAAGTTCAAGCCGTTTGCCGCCGTGCCCATGAGATGCCTTAATGTCGTTGCGTTATGCTGTCTTTTTCGCGTGTGGCTGGCTAGCCGTTACGTGTGGCTGGCTAGCCGTTACGTGTGGCTGGCTAGCCGTAAAGATCAATGCTTCTTACTCGCCCGGAGCGCGTCATAAATCAACCGCTTCGGGTCATCAGAAACACCCTCTAAATTCTTGGGCAAACGCGCTGCCAGATTGATCGCAATCTCTTTGTCTTGCCCGCGCATTCCTGTTGCCTCATGAAGTGCCCATGACTTCAATTGAGCAAATAGTCGGTTGCCATTTTTTTTACCCAAACTACCCGCTTCAGACAATAACGCCTTGCGTTGAGTGACTCGTTTGTCCTCATCATTTTCGGCTTTGACTATTTCAGAGTAGACCAACGCAGCCGCGTTTTCAGGCCAGCATTCGAGTATCTTTCTAGCAATATTTCGCTTTACATGAGGCTCCAACTTTTCGTTATCGAAAACACCATCAGAGAATTGCAGGATGTTGTTTAGTCGCTCCGATAGCCTCTCGTTTTCTTGAGTCAGATGATCGATTTTCAGCATCATATTTGCAGCGTAGCCACACAGATCGACATCTGTCGATGTCCAAATTTCCTGTACAAATTTCAGCATTTCAACAAACTCTGGTCGAGACTTTCGGTCATCTTCGTGCTTCTTAAGCAGAGCGCGTCTTTGCGCAATTTGACCTTTTGTTAATTTCATTCTGACCCCAAAATTACTGCAAATCCGGCTATGCCGCCTTGAACGCAATCACGTCTGCACCCCGTGCCAGCTTGTCCAGATAGTCGGCCCACACTTGGAGCATTGATTCCCGCTCATCAAGGTGCGTGGCACGGTCATATGCCCCGCCGTGGGTAATCTGCCCAGTGTGGGCTAACTGCGCCTCGATCACGTCCTTGGGGTACTTCAAAACCTGCCGCAAGATCGTGCGTCCAGTTGCCCTGTAGCCATGCCAAGTGTGAATGTCCTTATAGCCCATCGCGTGCAACGCTGCGCTTACTGCGGCCTCAGACATCGGCTTCTTCCAGTCACGCAAGCCGGGGAACACGTATTCCCTATTGCCAGTGATCTTTTGAATATCGCGCAGCACTTCTACCGCCTGCCGAGGCAGGGGCACTACGTGGGCCTGCCCGTTTATCTTTTCGGCCTTGGTGCGCTTCATGTCTTCGCTGGGGATGGTCCACAGCCCAGCGTCGAGATTCAGATCGACCCAGCGCATCGTGCGCAGATTGCCCGGTCGCTGGAATAGTATGGGAGCAAGTTTCAGCGCGGCCCTGACTATCGGTCCGCCGATATAGGCATCACTGGCACGCAACAATCCCGCCAATTGCGCCGGATCAATGATTGCAGGCAGGTTTTCCTTGATATGGGGCTTGAGCGCCTTCTTGATGTCCGGCGTAATGTCGCGCTCGGCACGGCCCGTTGCTACCGCATGGCACCATACACCGTGCGCAGTTATCAGCACCCGGTGCGCCACGTCCAGAGCGCCACGCGCCTCAACCTTTTGGATCACTGCCAATAGCTCAATTGGCTTAATGCTGGCGATGTTGCGCTTTCCAAGGTAGGGCATCAAGTCCTTGGTGATGTTGCGACTTTCCCGGACATAGTGCGTGGCGCTCCAGTTTGGTTTGCCGCGCTCTAACCAATCACTAGCTGTTGCGGTCAGCGTGTCACCCGTGCCCACGGATGCCTTGAGCTTTTCAACCTGACGAACCTGCACAGGATCAATGCCCTCAGACCTTTGCAGTTTCGCCGCTTCCCGAGCCTTGCGTGCTGCTGTCAGGCTCACGGTCGGGTAACTACCCAGCGCCAGTTGCTTCTCTTTGCCCCCGACTCGGTATTTCAGGAACCAGCGTTTCGAACCTGCGGGACTAATTTGCAGGTACATCCCGCCAGAATCAGCAAACCGGGCTTGCTTTTTGTCCGATGGGCACACTGCATTACGGCATTTCGCATCAGTCAGCATGATCAGGTCTCCGGGTAATTGCTTGGAAAATTCATCTGTTCTCGCTGGGGAAAGAGGGCTTGTACCCCCTATTTTCTCCCCCCACCTCAACTTCTCCCCCCGTTTGTACCCCCGCCTTGCCTTGACTGTCAATAGAAGTCTTTGTACGCCGTTGCAGCGTAAGGCACTGATTTACCAATGAAAAAGGCCTTCAAGCATCGCTACCTGAAGGCCTTTGTACTATCAAATGGTGCCGATTATCGGATTCGAACTGATGACCTACCGCTTACAAGGCGGTTGCTCTACCAACTGAGCTAAATCGGCTTACTCTGAATTTTAGCGGACTCTTTGTGCGTTCCCGGGATCTGGCACGGCTATTTCACGCGCGTTAACGCGGGGCGCGGGCCCGTGCTGGTCGGGCGCGGCGGATCGGGCTCGTCACCAGACTCATGCTGACTGCGATCCGACTCGACACTGCTCAGACTGGCCGGCGCTGTGGGCGCGGCACCCTCCGCTGGCGCCGCGACCGCAGGAAAGGCCATGCCCTGCCCGTTCTCACGGGCATAGATGGCCATGACCTGGTTGATCGGCACCATGATCTCGCGCGCCGTGCCGGCAAAGCGGGCCTTGAACTCGATAAAGTCATTGCCCAGTTTGAGCCCGGTCGTGGCGTCGAAACTGACGTTGAGGACAATCTCGCCGTTCTTGACGTACTCGCGCGGCACCTGCACCTGTTCGTTCACAGCCACCGCCACATAGGGCGTGAAGCCGTTGTCGGTGCACCACTCGTACAAGGCACGAATCAGGTACGGACGGGTGGAGGTGGCCTCAGGTGCGTCAATCATCGGCTTGTGTCCTGGCGCTTACTTGCGCATCACTTTCTCGGACGGTGTCAGTGCTTCGATGTAAGCCGGACGCGAGAAGATGCGTTCGGCATACTTGAGCAGCGGTGCCGCGTTCTTGCTGAGGTCAATGCCGTAGTAATCCAGACGCCACAGCAGGGGTGCAATGGCAACATCAAGCATCGAGAAACCATCGCCCAGCATGTACTTGTTCTTCAGGAACACCGGCGCAAGTTGGGTCAGACGGTCACGAATGTGGGCGCGGGCTTTTTCCAGCACCTTTTCGTTGCTCTTGGCAGCACGCGACTCTAGCGTCGAAACGTGCACGAACAGTTCCTTCTCGAAATTAAGCAGGAACAGGCGCACGCGAGCGCGGTCAACCGGGTCGCCGGGCATCAACTGGGGATGCGGAAAGCGCTCATCAATGTACTCGTTGATGATGTTCGACTCGTACAGGATCAAATCGCGCTCGACCAGGATGGGCACCTGACCATACGGGTTCATGACATTGATGTCTTCGGGCTTGTTGTAGAGATCGACATCGCGGATCTCGAAGTCCATGCCTTTTTCAAACAGGACAAAACGGCAGCGGTGGGAAAATGGGCAGGTAGTACCTGAATACAACACCATCATGATGGAGGCTCCTAAAAATTAAAGAGTGGGATGCTTGCGGCAATCCCACTCTGCAGAACTCAAGCCACGCCCGAAGACGCGAAACCGGAGCGGTTCAAAGTCTTACTTGATTTCCTTCCAGTAAGCGGCATTGAGCCGCCAGGTGCAGAAAGTCAGGACGCCCAGAAACAGCAGAACCCAGACGCCAATCCGGACGCGCGTGTTCTGAACCGGCTCGGCCATCCACTGCAGATAGCCCACCAGGTCGCCGATGGCTTCATCGTATTGCGTTGCATTCATGCTGCCCGGTGCCACCTGCTCCCAGCCCTTGAAGACGTGCACCGCAGCACCGTGCTCCTGGACTTCCTCGAAGATCGGCTTGCGCACGCCTTGCAGTTGCCACAGCACGTGCGGCATCGCCACATTCGGGAACACCAGGTTGTTCCAGCCGCTGGGCTTGGTCTCATCCTGGTAGAAAGTCCGCATATAGGTGTACAGGTAGTCGGCGCCAGTGCCGTTGGCACCGGCGCGCGAGCGGGCCAGCACAGTCAGGTCGGGCGGATTGACACCAAACCAGGCCTTGGCCTGCTGTGGATCGATCGCGGCCTTCATGGTTTCGCCAATTTTGCCGTTGGTCAGCAGCAGGTTGTCCTTGATCTGCTCAGCCGTCAAACCGATGTCCTGCAGGCGATTGAAGCGCATGAAGGCGGCCGAGTGGCAATTGAGGCAATAGTTGACAAACAGCTTGGCGCCATTTTGCAGGGCCGCCATGTCGTTGGTCTTGTTGGGTGCCTTGTCCCACGCCGGCCCGCCGGTGTTGGCTTGCACGCCCACGGTCAAGCCAAGCGCCAGTGCCAGGCCGAGAATGATTTTGTTAGTGAAACCCATGGTATTCATGATGTGTTGTCAGTTCAATGCGCCGCGAAGACCACACGATCGGGCACCGGCTTGGACACTCCGATACGACTCCACCAGGGCATCAGGATAAAGAAGCCGAAGTAGAACAGGGTTCCCAACTGGGCCACACGACCGCCGATGGCTGACGGTGGCTGCGTGCCGAGATAGCCCAGCACCAGAAAGTTGATGACGAAAATACCGTACAGGTACTTGTGCCAGTCCGGACGGTAGCGGATCGACTTGACGGCACTGTTATCCAGCCAGGGCAGGAAAAACAGAACCACAACGCCGCCGCCCATGGCAACCACGCCCCAGAACTTGGCATCGATGGCGAGCATCATCGCTGCCACGCCAAGCGCGCCCAGCGCGATGACGCCCTTGAACACCACCGGCATCTTGACCTTGAGCACGGCCAGCGCAGCGCCACCAAGCACGCAGGCAATCAGCACGTACATCATTTCAGTGGTGACGGCACGCAGCAGCGAGTAGAAAGGCGTGAAATACCAGACCGGTGCAATGTGCAGCGGCGTCTGGAACGGGTTGGCCGGTATGAAGTTGTTGTACTCCAGGAAATAGCCGCCCATTTCCGGCGCGAAGAAGATGATGGCGCAAAACACCATCAGGAAAGCGCTGACCGCAAAGATGTCGTGCACCGTGTAGTAGGGGTGGAACGGAATGCCGTCGAGCGGGATGCCATCTGGACCCTTCAGGGCCTTGATCTCGATGCCGTCCGGGTTGAGCGAGCCGACTTCATGCAGGGCAATGATGTGCGCCACGACCAGACCAACCAGCACCAGCGGCACGGCAATGACGTGGAAGCTGAAGAAACGGTTCAGCGTGGCGTCACCGACCACGAAGTCGCCGCGGATCAGCAGGGCCAGGTCGGGACCGACAAAAGGTACGGCAGAAAACAGGTTCACGATCACCTGCGCGCCCCAGTAGGACATCTGGCCCCATGGCAGCAGATAACCCATGAAGGCTTCTGCCATCAGCGCCAGGAAAATGGCGCAGCCAAAAATCCAGACCAGTTCACGCGGTTTGCGGTAGCTGCCGTAGAGCAGGCCGCGGTACATGTGCAGGTAGACCACGGCAAAGAAAGCCGAGGCGCCGGTGGAGTGCATGTAACGGATCAGCCAGCCCCAGGGCACGTCGCGCATGATGTACTCGACCGAGCCAAAGGCCAGTGCCGCGTCCGGCTTGTAATGCATCACCAGGAAGATGCCGGTCACCAGCTGGATCACCAGCACCAGCAAAGAGAGCACGCCGAAGATGTACCAGAAATTGAAATTTTTGGCGACGTAGTACTCGCTCATGTGGTCGCGGAACAGCTTGGACAACGGAAAACGGTTGTCCACCCAGTTGAGCAACTTGGCGCCGCCAGAGGCGTTGGGGGAGATTTCGTGGAATTCAGCCATGGTATTGGTCCTCAGGCTTTCTTGTCGTCGCCGATGAGCAACTTGGTCTCGGAGAGGTACATGTGAGCCGGGATCTCCAGGTTGTCTGGCGCGGGTTTGTTCTTGAAGACGCGACCGGCCAGATCGAAGGTGGAACCATGGCAGGGGCAGAAGAAGCCACCCTGCCAGTCGTCGGGCAGCGAGGGCTGGGCGCCGGGTGTGAACTTGTCCGAGGGCGAGCAGCCCAAATGGGTGCAAATGCCAACGGCAACCAGGTATTCAGGCTTGATGGAGCGCGTTGCGTTGCGCGCGTAGGCGGGCGCCTGCTCGTCGGGCTTGCGCTCGGACTTGGGATCGGCCAGTTGCGGGTCCAGCTTGGGCAGGGCAGCGAGTTGTTCCGGCGTGCGGCGCACGATCCAGACCGGCTTGCCGCGCCACTCAACCGTCATTTTTTCGCCAGGCTGAAGCTGGGAAATGTCGGCCTCCACCGGCGCGCCGGCCGCTTTGGCCTTTTCCGAGGGCAGGAAACTGCTGACAAACGGAACGGCGGCAGCCAAGCCACCTGCGGCGCCGGCGCAACTGGACGCAATCAGCCAGGTCCGCTTGCTGGCGTCGATCTGGCCATTGTTAACAAGGGTCTCAGTCATGGGAATTCTCAATGAAAAACATCGCAACGAGGGGTAAGCTAGGATCGGCGATTGTAGCTGACGGTCCGCAAACAACCCGGCCCCCTGCCACACAAGCCTTGCGCAGGTGCCTGCGTCTGGTCAATACTTCAGCCCTTTTCGTTTAGACAGGAGACATTCATCATGACAATTGCCCAAGAGTTCAAGGAATTTGCCGTCAAAGGCAATGTGATGGATCTGGCGGTCGGCGTCATCATTGGCGGCGCTTTCGGCAAAATTGTCGACTCCGTGGTCAGCGATCTGATCATGCCGCTGGTATCGGCCATCGTCGGGAAGATCGACTTCTCGAACCTGTTTGTCGTTCTCGGAACGCCCCCGGCCGGCAGCGCCATGACGCTCGATGCCCTGAAAAAGGCCGGCGTCCCGGTCTTTGCCTATGGCAATTTCATCACGGTGGCGGTCAACTTCGCGATTCTGGCCTTCATCATCTTCATGATGGTCAAGCAGATCAACCGTCTGAAAAAGGAAGCGCCGGCGGCCCCGGCCGTGCCCGCGGCGCCAGCCGAGGACATCGTGCTGCTGCGCGAGATCCGCGACAGCCTCAAAAAGTAACCGCGTCCGCGCTGAGCTGGCGCGCCATGCGGATCGCCGCGATCAGGCTGGCAGCGTCGGCCTGACCAGTGCCGGCCAGGTCGAATGCGGTGCCGTGATCAGGGCTGGTGCGCACCAGCGGCAGGCCCAGCGTCACGTTGACGCCGGTCTCCACACCCAGGTACTTCACCGGAATCAGGCCCTGGTCGTGGTACATCGCCAGCACCACATCGAATTCACCCGGCGCGCAAGCTTTGGCGCGTGCCCGCATAAAAACGGTGTCCGGCGCGAAGGGGCCACTGACTTGCATGCCCTGGGCACGGGCCGCCGCAATGGCCGGCGCAATGATCTCGATCTCCTCGCGACCGAACAGACCGCCCTCGCCGGCATGCGGATTGAGGCCTGCCACCGCAATCCGCGGCGGACGACCCAAAATGGCGCTCAGCGATTCATGGCTTATGCGCAGGGTTTGCAGAATTTGATCGAAGGTCACAGCTTCGATGGCATCGCGCAGCGAAACGTGGATGCTGACCAGCACCACACGCAGTTCCTCGTTGGCCAGCATCATGCGCACCGGCATCTGCGAGAGCGGCTTGCCGACATGGGCTGCAGCAAGCGACTGCAGCATCTCGGTATGACCCGGGAAGTCGGCGTGCGGTGCACCGGCCAGCGCCAGCGCCTCCTTGTTCAGCGGTGCCGTCACCAGCGCCGCCACCTCGCCGCGCAGGGCAGCCTGCGCCGCCCAGACCACGCAATCGCCCGCCAGGCGCCCGGCTTGGGCACTTAATCGCCCCGGCACGACCAACTGCGACAGGCTGCCGACCTGCAACAGCGGCAGGCAGTTCGGCGGCAGGTGCAGTGCCTCGGCCGGGTTTTCAATCAAGGCCACCGGCTGCACGGGTGAGCCGGCGCCAACCCATTGCGCCGCCCGGCGCAATGTGGCCAGATCGCCGGCCACAAAACAGCCGCGCGTCAAATCCGGCGCATCGCGAAAGGCCTTGACGATGATCTCGGGACCAATGCCAGCGGCGTCGCCCAGCGTGATGGCAATCGGTTTCTTCAAAATCATGCCGGGTTCTCGATGTCAATGAATTCGTGCGCCAAGCCGAGCTGTTCCGCCACATGGGCCGCGACTGCCGGCGCGCCATAACGCTCGCTGGCATGGTGGCCACAAGCCAGAAAGGCCACGCCCGATTCACGCGCATAGTGCGCCTGCGGCTCTGAAATCTCGCCCGTGATGAAGGCGTCGGCGCCGGCGGCAATGGCATCTTCAAAATAGCCCTGCGCGCCGCCGCTGCACCAGGCGATTTTCTTGATGGCACGCGGCGCCGCTTCCACCAGGGTGACGCTTCGGTTCAAACGGGTCTTCAGGTGTTGCGCCAGCGCCTGCGCGTTGGCGAATTCCAGGCCGGCCTGCGCCTGTCCCATAAAACCCAGCTCCTGTTCGCCAAAGCGGGCCTGGGTCTGCAGACCCAGGTGCAGGCCAAGCTGGGCGTTGTTGCCCAGTTCCGGGTGCGCGTCCAGCGGCAGGTGGTAGGCAATGAGATTGATGTCGTGCGCCAGCAGCAAGGCCAGGCGCTGCTTCATCCAGCCGGTAACACGCCCGTCATGCCCGCGCCAGAACAGCCCGTGGTGCACCAGAATCGCATCAGCCCGCGCGGCGATGGCAGCCTCAATCAGGGCCCGACTGGCGGTCACGCCCGAA
This sequence comes from uncultured beta proteobacterium, assembly GCA_903876735.1. Classification (GTDB taxonomy): domain Bacteria; phylum Pseudomonadota; class Gammaproteobacteria; order Burkholderiales; family Burkholderiaceae_C; genus Rhodoferax. The sequence continues at coordinate 10,107 of CAIRAW010000078.1, forward strand.
ACGATTTTGCCGACCGCCGCGCGCCCTTCGACCTGCAGGCCATTGGGGCCGTAGTCGCGGAAACGCTCCGGCTGCAGCAGCGTATCGAAAGTCTGCAAAAGTTCGGTTCTATCGATCATGTCAGCAAGTGAAGGTTGTGGCCGGGCCGTCAGCGGCGGTGCGCCGTAACACATTGTCAACGAATTCGCTGCCGCCGCCGAGCGCGAACCCGGACCGGCGCCTACAATTTGTGCACCGGCCCCTGGCCTACCCATCCTCACTATGAAACGCTTCTGGTTGTTGTTTTCGCAAACGGTCACGGTCCTGCTGGCCGCCTATTTCGTGGTGGCCACGCTCAAGCCCGAGTGGCTGGGCACCCGCAGCGCACGCAGCGGCACGATTGCCCTGCTGGAAGCGCCCGCCAGCAACCCGGCGGCCGTGCCCGCCGGCAGTTTCAGGCTGGCGGCCCAGAAAGCCTCGGCGGCAGTGGTCAGCATCAACACCAGCAAAGCTGCCAAGAACCGGCCGCGCAGCAACGACCCCTGGTTCAACTTCTTCTTCGGCGAGCAGGGCAACGAGCCGCAGGTTGGCCTGGGCAGCGGCGTGATCGTGAGCGCCAGCGGATACATCCTGACCAACAACCATGTGGTCGAGAGCGCCGATGAAATCGAGGTCATCCTCAACGACAGCCGCCACGCACAGGCCAAGGTCATCGGCACCGATCCGGATTCCGACCTCGCCCTGCTCAAGATCGAGCTCGACCGCCTGCCCGTGATCGTGCTGGGCAACTCCGACTCGCTGCAGGTGGGCGACCAGGTGCTGGCCATCGGCAACCCCTTCGGCGTCGGCCAGACCGTCACTGGCGGCATCGTCAGCGCACTGGGACGCAACCAGCTTGGCATCAACACCTTTGAGAACTTCATCCAGACCGACGCCGCCATCAACCCTGGCAACTCGGGTGGCGCCCTGGTTGACAGCAGCGGCAACCTGCTTGGCATCAACACCGCCATCTATTCGCGCTCGGGCGGCAGCATGGGCATCGGTTTTGCCATTCCGGTGACCACGGCCAAGCTCGTGATGGAAGGCCTGCTCAAGGACGGCCAGGTCACGCGCGGCTGGATCGGCGTCGAACCCAGCGATCTTTCGCCAGAACTGGCCGAGACCTTCGGCGTCAAGACCGACGCCGGCGTGATCATCACTGGCGTCATGCAGAACGGGCCAGCGGCCAAGGCCGGCATCCGACCGGGCGATGTCATCGTTCGCGTGGCGGACAAGCCGATCAGCAACGTGTCCGAACTGTTGTCCGGTGTTGCCGCCTTGAAGCCGGGCACGGTGTCGCGCTTTGGCCTGCTGCGCCGGGAGCAGAAACTCGAGGTCGAGGTGACCCCCGGGGTTAGGCCCAAGCCGCGCCGACCGGCCCAGTAGATTGCAGCCTGCCCGCTGGCTGCGGGCCCCGCCCTTGAAAACCGGGGCTTCGCCCATAATTGCCGGTTTGCCACGGCCGCTGCGCGGTCTGTTGACATCGATTCCATTTGTTAGACCTTGAAAACCCGATATGACCCAACAAACCCTCTCCTTTCAGGCCGAAGTGGCCCAGCTTCTGCACCTGGTCACCCACTCGCTCTACTCCAACAAGGAAATTTTCCTGCGCGAACTGGTCTCCAACGCCTCGGACGCCTGCGACAAGCTGCGTTTTGAAGCACTCGACACCGCCGCCCTGTATGAAGACGCGCCCAATCTGGAAGTGCGCGTCTCCTTCGACAAGGACGCCAAGACGCTGACCATTACCGATAACGGCATCGGCATGAGCCAGCAGGAAGCGATTGACCACCTGGGCACCATCGCCAAGAGCGGCACCAAGGACTTCATGTCCAAGCTCAGCGGCGACCAAAAGGCCAACGTATCCGAGCAGGGCCAGCTGATCGGCCAGTTCGGCGTCGGCTTTTATTCCGGCTTCATCGTCGCTGACAAGATCAGCGTGGAATCGCGCCGCGCCGGGCTCAAGGCAGAAGAGGGCGTGCGCTGGACCAGCGCCGGTGCCGGCAACTTCGTGGTCGAGAACATCAACCGTGCCGCACGCGGCACCAGCGTCATCCTGCACCTGCGCGACGACGCCATGGACTATTGCAGTGCCTGGAAGCTCAAGAGCATCATCGCCAAGTACTCCGACCACATCAGCCTGCCCATCCTGATGGAAAAAGAGGAGTGGAAAGACGGCGAGCTGATCACCCCGGGTGACGAGAACGGCGGACGCCAGCCCGGCGCCATGGTCAAGACCGGCGAGTGGGAAACCGTCAACAAGGCCAACGCCATCTGGGCCCGCGCCAAGAAAGACATCAGCGCAGAGCAATACAACGAGTTCTACAAACAGATCAGCCACGACAGCGAAGCGCCGCTGGCCTACACGCATAACCGCGTCGAAGGCAGCACCGAGTACACGCAACTGCTCTACATCCCGGGCAAAGCGCCGTTCGACCTCTGGAACCGCGAAAAATCCGCCGGCGTCAAGCTCTACGTCAAGCGCGTCTTCATCATGGACGACGCCGAGGCGCTGCTGCCAACCTACCTGCGCTTCGTCAAGGGTGTGGTCGATTCCAGCGACCTGCCGCTCAACGTCAGCCGTGAACTGCTGCAGGAAAGCCGCGACGTCAAGGCGATCCGCGAAGGCTGCACGAAACGCGTGCTGGGCATGCTCGAAGACATGGCGAAGAACGACCAGGCCCCGGCGCCGGTTGAAGGCGTCACCGATGTGGTGAGCGAAGAAGACAAGGCCGAGCACGGCAAGTACAGCAAGTTCTACGCTGAATTCGGCGCCGTGCTCAAGGAAGGCCTGGGCGAGGACTTCGGCAACAAGGAGCGCCTGGCCAAACTGCTGCGCTTTGCCTCCAGCACCACCGACGGCGTGAACGTGAGCTTTGCCGACTACAAGGCCCGCATGAAGGAAGGCCAGGAAGCGATCTACTACATCACGGCCGACACCCTGGCGGCCGCCAAGAACAGTCCGCAGCTCGAAGTCTTCAAGAAGAAGGGTATCGAAGTCCTGCTGATGACGGACCGCGTCGACGAGTGGGCGCTGAACTACCTCAACGAGTTCGACGGCACGCCGCTGCAAAGCGTGGCCAAGGGTGCGGTCGATCTGGGCACGCTGCAGGACGAGGGCGAGAAGAAAGCAGCCGAGGAAGCGGCGGAGACCTTCAAGCCGCTGCTGGCCAAGCTCAAGGAAGCGCTCAAGGACAAGGCCGAGGACGTGCGTGTCACGACGCGTCTGGTGGATTCACCGGCCTGTCTGGTCGTGCAGGACCACGGCATGAGCACGCAGCTTGCGCGCATGCTCAAGCAGGCTGGGCAGACCGCACCCGATGTGAAGCCGGTGCTCGAAGTCAACGCCGAACACCCGCTGGTGAAGAAACTCGAAGGCTCGGTGCACTTCAACGACCTGGCCCACATCCTGTTTGACCAGGCGCTGCTGGCCGAAGGCGGCATGCCCGCCGATCCGGCGGCCTACGTCAAACGTGTCAACGCCCTGCTCGTCTGAGTTGACGGCTTGCGTCGAGCCGTGAAGATTCGCGCCTACCAGGATCACGATGAGCAGGCCGTCATCGCGCTATGGCGCGATTGCGGCTTGACGCGTCCCTGGAATGACCCGGGTCGCGATATTGCGCGCAAGCTCACGGAGCAAGCGGAATTGTTTTTGGTCGGCGTTCACGCGGATGCGCTCATTGCCACCGCCATGGTCGGTTTTGATGGCCATCGCGGCTGGATCAACTATCTGGCGGTTGCACCGGCGTTTCAAGGGAAGTCCTTCGGCCGGCAAATGGTTCAGGAGGCCGAGCGCCTGCTGATAGCACGCGGCTGCCCGAAGCTCAATCTTCAGGTCCGTTCTTCGAATACGAAAGCCATAGCGTTCTATCGCAAACTTGGCTACGCACAGGACGAGGTTGTGTGCTTTGGTCGACGCCTGATCGCCGATGACGAGCCGATAATTTCCGGTTGAGTAAAGCAACAATCCCTGTACCGTTTCAATCACCCCATAACTCCCACTACTTTCATGAAATCAATCCTCAGCATCGTCACCCTCACAAGCGCCCTGTTAACCCTGCCGACAGCCTGGGCCGCAGATGCGGTCGCTGCTGCCGCAGCCAAGGAAGCCGGCGCCGTCGTCACGGCCAGCGGCCTGGTCTATCGCTCGCTGAAGGATGGCAACGGCGCCAGCCCCACAGCTGTTGACAAGGTCAAGGTCCACTACCGCGGCACCTTTCCCGATGGCAAGGAATTCGACAGCTCGTACAAGCGCAATGAGGCGATCGAATTCCCGCTGAGCGGCGTCATCAAGTGCTGGACCGAAGGCGTGCAGCGCATGAAGGTTGGCGGCAAGGCCAAGCTGACCTGCCCGGCGTCCATCGCCTATGGTGAGCGCGGTGCCGGCGGCGTGATTCCACCCAACGCAACCCTGCTGTTTGAAGTCGAGTTGCTGGCGATCAACGGCCGCTAATCAAACAATCAACGGATCTTCCTGCATGGCTTCCATCTGCTCTTCGAGCATCTGAACCTGGCCCTGCCAGTAGTCGCTGGAGCCGAACCAGGGGAAGTTGATGGGAAAGGTCGGATCGCTCCAGCGCCGCGCCAGCCAGGCGCTGTAGTGGATCAGGCGCAGCGTGCGCAGCGGCTCGATCAGCGCCAGTTCACGCCGGTCAAAGTCGCGGAACTGCTCGTAACCGTCCACCAGCGCGCCAAGCTGGCGCGTGCGCTGGCTGCGGTCACCGCTGAGCAGCATCCACAAATCCTGCACCGCCGGCCCCGTGCGCGCATCGTCCAGATCGACAAAGTGCGGCCCCGGCCCCATGCTGGCGTGGGACTCCAGGGGTGTCCACAAAATATTGCCCGGGTGACAGTCGCCATGCAGGCGCAGCAGCCGGATCGGTTCTGCATCCGGGTCCTGTGGACCACCGCGCAAACAGGCGTGCTCTGCGATCCGGTCCAGCGCCGCTTGCGAAGCCCGACTCCAGGCTGACTGCACGTCCAGCGGAACCTGATCGTTGGCCAGCAACCATTCGCGCGAGGCGATGCCAAAGCTCTGCAGGTCGAGCACCGGTCGGTGCGCAAAGGGCTGCGCCGCGCCCACCGTGTGAATGCGCGCCAGAAAGCGGCCGATCCACTCCAGCACATCAGGGTCGTCCAGCTCGGGCGCGCGGCCGCCGCGGCTCGGGCTGACGCTGAAAGCAAAGCCACCGAAATGATGCAAGGTGCTGCCGTTGAGCGTGAGCGGGCCGATGACCGGAATCTCAGCCGCCATCAACTCGGCCGAAAATGCGTGCTCCTCCAGGATCTGCGCCTCGGTCCAGCGCTCGGGCCGGTAGAACTTGGCCACCACCGCCGCACCCTCTTCCAGGTGCAACTGGTAAACCCTGTTCTCGTAGGAACTCAGGGCCAGTTGGCGCCCGTCGCCAAACAATCCAACGCTGGCCAGCGCGTCCATGACCAGATCGGGCGTGAGAGATTCGAACGCATGACGCGCCGAAGCGGGGGAAGAATGCAAGACCATGCCTGCATTGTCGCGCCTATGGTCAGATGTTGCTATTGGCGCGCACTTCTTCGATGGTCGTGAGGCCGCTGAGCACCTTGAGGATGCCGTCCTGACGCAGCGTGTGCAGATGCCCGTTCTGCATGCCCTCGAACTGCAGTTGCTCAGGCCGCGCGGCGGTCTGGATCAAGTGGCGCAGTCCCGGCGTCACCATCAGCAGTTCATGCATGCCAACCCGCCCTTTCAGGCCCGTGTTCTGGCATTGGGCGCAACCCGGCGAACTGTACTGCGTCAGATGCCCGTCATGACCGAAGCCGGCCAGCCACTCCTCGCGCACCGCCGCGCGATCCGGCCGCAGGGTGTCGGGATAGGAATGCAGGAAATCGTTCAACAATTCTTCGACAAAACTTTCGTCCGCGACCCGTGCCGTCCGACACTCGGGGCAAAGCCGGCGCACCAGTCGCTGCGCCAGCACCGCCAGCAGCGCGTCGGCGAAGTTGAACGGGTCCATTCCCATGTCGATCAGCCGAACCACCGTCTCGGACGCGCTGTTCGTATGCAGGGTGGACAGCACCAGGTGACCGGTGAGCGAGGCTTCAATGGCAATCTTGGCGGTTTCCTGGTCGCGGATTTCACCCACCATGATGATGTCCGGGTCCGCGCGCAGAAAGGAGCGCAGCGCCTTGGCAAAGGTCCAGTCGATCCGCGGGTTGACCTGCACCTGGCGCAGGTCGGGCTGGGTGATTTCAATCGGGTCTTCGGCGGTCCATATCTTGCGCTGGGGCGTATTCAGAAAGCCCAAAATCGAGTGCAGTGTGGTGGTCTTGCCGGAACCGGTCGGGCCAACACACAGAACCATGCCGTAGGGGCGGCCTGCGGCGGCTTTCAAATGCTTCAGGTTGATGCTGGTCAGTCCGAGCTTGTCCATCGGAATCGGCTTGGCCGAGGACAGCAGCCGCATCACGATGTCCTCCATGCCCCCGTAAGTCGGGATCGTTGCGATACGCAGCTCCAGCCGGTGCCGGCTGGAAAATTTGGCAAATTCGATCTTGCCGTCCTGCGGCTTGCGCCGCTCGGAGATGTCGAGGTCGGCCATGATCTTCAGGCGCGCCGTCAGGGCCGCCCGGTAGGTATGGGGCAGTTCCAGATAGGACGACAGCAGCCCGTCCTTGCGAAACCGGATGCGCGTCTTGGCGCGCCCGGGATGGGTCTCAACGTGGATGTCGGAGGCGCCGCGGTTGTAGGCCTCGATGATCATGGTGTTGATCAGGCGCACCAGCGAATTGTCTGACTGCTCAATCGGGCGTTCGACCTCGTTCTGCTCTTCGTCGCGCTGCTGCTGTTCCATCGATTGCAGCAACTCGCTGGTCGAGGTCAGCTCGAGATTCGTCGCCTGTGCATTGTCCTCGTCTGCCTGGATCTTGCCCGGATGCAAACCGAAGTGGTCGTAAGTGTCAGCCAGGGTCTGCTCGATCAGCACCTCGTCACCGAGCGTGGCGACGACGCGCATCTCGACCATGAATTCAAGCTCTTCGAGCATGTCACGGCGCGTCGGATCGCCGCTGGCCAGCACCAGTAATTTGTCGCGCAACAACAGCGGCAGCACACCCAGACGCTGCGCCGTCGCCAGCGGAACCTTGCGCAGGGCCTCGGCCTCGACCGGGAACCGACTCACGTCCACCACCGGATAGCCCATCTTGCGTGCCAGCGCCGTGTTCAGGTCACGCCGCGTCAGAAAGCCCATGTTCACAAGCAACTGTCCGAGCGACACCGAACGCTCGGTCTTCTGCCGCTCCAGCGCTTGTGCCAACTGATCCTCGTCGATGTAACCCAGGCGCACCAGTGCCTCGCCGACCCGGATCATCGGCATCTTGTCCTGCTGCTGCAGCGCCAGCATCAACTGCTCGCTCGAAACGATGGCATCGCTCACCAGTTGATCGCCGAGTTTGCGGTTGCGCAGTTCTTCCTGCTCATCGGCCGCCTGCTCCACCTGTTGCGGCGTCACGGAACGTTGCGCCACCAGCACGTCGCCTATCAGTTCACCAAAGGTGACGCGCTCGTAGGCTTCGCGCGGGATGAAACTGCGCTCGACACCGCCACCATCGAAGGGGTGAAAAACGAAAAGGCCAAAACTGGTCTCGACGTAACCCACGGTCTTGTCAGAGACGACGCTGCCGTCTGCCATATGAAGGTGGTAGTCAACGGTCGGGCGATGACCGAAAATGTCAGCAAAATCGGTTTCGCTGACGGTCTCCTCCGGATAAAGGGGCTCTTTCAAGGTCACACGCCGGAACTGCGAGAACTGCACCCGCCCCGGCGCGGTCCGGCTCGGCACAAAAATCATGACAGTTTTGTCAGCCGGCGTCAGCAGAGCCAAGCGGCAACTGCGCACCACGCCCTTGAAGTCTTCGATCTCGCAGGCTTGTGGCTCGGTCCAGGGAACCGACTCGCTGAAGATGGCGAACGGTGGACTCGGCCAGTAAAGACCGGTGTACTTGCTGGCGGCTGCAGGTGAGCTGCCGTCGGCGCCACTGGCGAGTGAATTGTGCATAGGGTCGGAAGTTGAATCAAGCATCATCTTCATCAGGTGTGGCAGACAGTGGCCTCGATGGTAACCGTTTGGGCAAAAATTAGAACGGCACGTCCTGATCGTGGCGCCATTCCGGTGGCGGACTCTCTGTCTGCACGGTCAGCAACTCGAACGGCAGGGCCTGTTTGACCAGAACAACGGTACAGGGCGCGTCCATTGCCACCTTGATCGGCACCGTTGCGACAAAGCGCTGCGTCTTGAGCCCGTGCGTTGCCGCGCCCATCACGATGACGCTGACCTCGTTGCCCACCGCGTAGTTCAACAGCGCCTGCGCCACATCACCCGACTCCAGCACATGGTAGGAGGTCTGCTGTCCCGGCAAATCAAGCGGCTGCGCCCACTGGCGCAGGTTGGCGATGTACTTGCGCTGAACGCTGGTTTCACTGGTGGCGTCGTTCGAAGTGCTGGTCTGCCCGGGCGAGATGACGGTGACGCAGGCCAGCCGGGCGCCCTGGCGGGTACCGAGTGAGCGCGCCACCGCCTGGCGCAACGAGTACAGGGTGGCATCGCTGACATCCTTGTGCGGCACCGCCACCATGACGATGGGCACTTCTTCGATCTGCCGCGAGGGCAGCGGACTAGGCTGGTAGTGCATGCCGGCAGCCTTGAGCCAGCGCTTGAAATGGGTACGAAAACCGGTGCCAACGGTCTTGCGGCCGCGCTCGGTCACGCTGACCTGCTCCGGGTGCCGCAGGTCAAATGCCAGGTGCGCGGCCGACGGATAGCGGTTGGCGGCCTCCGGCTCCAGGCAGCGCAGGATCACCTCCTGCAGCCACTCGGGCAGATCGGGCTTGAACTTGCGCGGCGGCTGCGGGTCCATCCACAGGCGCTGGCGCATTCCGCCAGCGGTCCTGGGGGCGCCAAACGGAAGTTCGCCGGTGGCCAGTTCGTAGAGCATGACACCCACTGCAAAAATGTCGCTACGCGGGTCGCCGCGCACACCGACCACCTGCTCGGGCGCAATCCAGGCCGGCGAACCGACGGCCTTGCGCAATTGCTCGGCCAGCAAATCAGGATAAAGCGCGTTGCAGGACAAACCGAAGTCAAGCAGCACAGCACTGCCATCGTCCCGGATCAGGACATTGGCGGGCTTGAGGTCCAGGTGCACCGTGTTCTGCTGGTGCAGACTGTGCACCGCCAGAGCAACCGCCGAGCCCAGCCGCGCCAATTCGTTCGGCGCCAACCGTTCGGGCGCCTCCAGCCAGTGATCGAGCGTGCGGCCATGAACGTACTCCATGACCAGATAGGGCACGTTTTCCAGGTCGCCGGCGGCCACGAAACGCGGCACATGGCTGCCCGTCAGCACCTGCATGATCTGGTACTCGACCTCGAAGCTGACAATGTTTTCAGCGCCGTCACCGGCCGTCATGCGCGGCACCTTCATGGCCAGCGGAAAACCCGGGTCACGCGCGCCTTCGGTGTAACGCACATGGTAGATGTGTGCCATGCCGCCGGAATGGATGCACTCCTCGATCGTGAAGCCGTCCAGCTCGGCGCCAGGCTCCAGCAGTTTCATCGGCCCAGCTCCAGCCGGTCGGCAAAGTAGTCCGGCAAAGCGGCCTGCCGGATGGCGACCGCGGCGGCATGGTGATCGTAGGCCACGCGCTGAAACGTCAACTGCAACTTGTGCGTATCAAACAAGGCGTACATGGCCTGGGGATTGCGGTCACGCGGCTGCCCGACGGAACCGATCGTGGCCAGCCAATGGCGATGCCGGGGCACGGGCAAGGCAACACCCGGCGTCGGGACAAATTTCATCAGGCTGGCACCGGCACCCCGGTAGTACAGCGTCTGCATGTGCACGTGCCCGCCAAAAACGTAGCGCACCTCCGGCATCAGCGAAGCCGCATCCATGCTGGCACTGGCAGCGCGCTCGTCGGTGACATAGCGCCAGGCCGCCGGTACGTCGGCGCTGGCGTGCACCAGCAGCATGGACTCGTGCTGCAAACTCAGCGGCAACTGGTCCAGAAAATCGAGCTGACTGGTGTTGAGTTGCGCATGGGTCCAGGCTGCAGTGCTGTCGCCCACCGTCTGCACCACGCCCGGCGGGCGCACCGCCAGCGCGTCGTGGTTGCCCTTGACCAACAGCGCGCCTTGCGCCGACAGGGCGCGCGCCTGTTCGACCACGGCCGCCGGGTCGGCGCCATAGCCCACCAGGTCGCCGAGCAGGGCAAACTGTTCGGCGCCATGGGCGCGGGCGTGCGCCAGACAGGCCTCGAAAGCCTGAATGTTGGCGTGAATATCCGACAGCAGGGCCAGCTTCATGGGTCTCCTCGTTTTTATTGGAACTGGTGCAAATTCTCAGCCCACATCATGCCCGATTGCCGTGTCGGGCGCCGCCGCCCTGGAGCCAAGCCTCTAAACGCCGATGCCAGTTTGCGCTACTGTACGCCACGGGCAACTCATTCAACGATCCACAAACTGTCCGGGGAGAACAACATGTTTGACTACATCATCATCGGCGGCGGCTCAGCTGGCTGCGTTCTGGCAGGGCGCCTGAGCGAGGACCCAAACATCACCGTCGCACTGCTGGAAGCCGGTCCGGCTGACAAAAGCGTGCTCATCCATTGCCCAACCGGTTTTGCACTGATGGCCCAGACCGGCCAAGCCAACTGGGCGCTCGAAACCGTGCCACAGGCCGGGCTCAATGGCCGACGCGGTTATCAACCCTGTGGCAAAGTGCTGGGCGGTTCGAGTTCGATCAACGCCATGATCTACATCCGCGGTCAGAAGGAAGACTACGACCACTGGGCGGCAGAAGGCAACCCGGGCTGGTCCTACGCTGATGTTCTGCCCTACTTCAAGCGCGCCGAACACAACGAACGCGGTGCTGACGCCTACCATGGCGCGTCCGGCCCGCTCAACGTGATGGACTTGCGCAGCCCGAGCCGCTATGGCCCGCTGTTCGTCCAGGCGGCGCAACAGGCCGGCTTTGCCGCCAACCCCGACTTCAACGGTGAAAGCCAGGAAGGCGCAGGCCGCTACCAGGTAACGCACAGGGACGGCGAGCGTTTCAGCGCCGCAAAGGCCTACCTCAAACCCAATCTGGCGCGCCCCAATCTGAAGGTGCTGACGCTGGCGCAGAGCCGGCGCATTCTGTTCGACGGCAAGCGCGCCGTCGGCGTCGAGTTCGAGCGCGAGGGGCAGGTCAAACAGTTCAAGGCCAGGCGCGAGGTACTGCTGTGCGCCGGCGCCCTGCACTCGCCGCAACTCCTGATGCTGTCGGGCGTGGGCCCAGGCTCGCACCTGCAGGAGCACGGCATCAGCGTGCTGCACGATCTGCCCGGTGTCGGCCAGCAATTGCACGACCACATCGATGTGCTGCAGGTGGCCAATGCGCCGCAGTTGAGCGATCTGTTTGGCCTCTCCATGCGCGGCATGCTGCGCACCCTCAAAGGGGTGTTCGAGTGGCGCAATTCGCGCAGCGGCATGCTGACCAGCAATTTTGCCGAGGCCGGCGCCTTCCTCAAGAGCGCGCCGGACGAGCCGCTACCGGACCTGCAACTGCACTTCGTCATCGGAAAACTGCATAACCACGGCCGCTCGGTATCGTGGGGCCACGGCTACTCATGCCACCTGTGCCTGCTGCGCCCGCGCAGCCGCGGCAGCCTCAAACTGGCGAGCAAGGACCCGCTGGCAGCACCGCTGGCGGACCCCAACTTTCTGGGCGACCCGGACGATGTGCAGCGCCTGATTCGCGGCTTCAAGCTGATGCGTCGCATCCTCGCGCAACCGGCGCTGGCAGCGCTGGGCGCGCGCGAACTGCCCGCCTCGGCCAGCGCGCAGAGCGACGAACAGATCGAGCAGTTCATTCGCACGCACGCCGACACCATCTACCACCCGTCGGGCACATGCCGCATGGGGCCGGGACCGCTTGATGTGGTCGATGCCCAGTTGCGCGTGCACGGTCTGCAAGGCCTGCGCGTGGTCGACGCGTCCATCATGCCGCAGTTGGTCAGCGGCAATACCAATGCGCCCGTGATCATGATCGCCGAGAAGGCCGCCGACATGATCAAGGCAGCACAACATTCGCAGTAACGCGGCGATCCGGCGCGCCGGGCCGCCCCAAGCCGGATCAGCCCCCTTTGGGGGGCAGCGAACTACGCGTAGCGAGGAGCGTGGGGGCGATATTCAGCCGCGAAAACGCTTGCGCGTCAGCGCCAGCGCGACCCAGAAGCCGATTGCGGCGTAGACAAGCAGCACCAGCACCGGGCGCAGCACCTGATCGGGCCACTGGTCCATGAACAGCGGGCGCACCAGGTCAACGGCATTGGTCAATGGCAACCACTGCGAAATGCTGCGCACGATGGGCGGCAACTGTTCCAGCGGAAAGAAGATGCCACTGAGAAACATCATGGGCGTGAGAAACAGCGTGAAGTAGTAGGTGAAAAAGTCGTAGCCCTTGGCCAGCGCGTTGAAGATCAGCGCCAGGCAGCTGAAGGTGATGCCGACACCCAACAGCACCGGCCAGGCGATCAGCAGCTTGGGCGAGTAGCTGATGCCCAGCACCAGCATCACACCCAGAATCGCCGTCACGGTGAACAGCGATTTGAAGGCCGCCCACAGCATTTCGGCCAGCACAATGTCGTCCAGATTGACCGGTGCGTTCATGATGCCGTCCCAGGTCTTTTGCACGTGCATGCGCGAGAACGCCGAGTACAGGGCCTCGAAACTGGCCGCGTTCATGGCGCTCATGCAGATCGAGCCGCTGGCCAGGAACAGGATGTAGGGCACCTTGGTGCCGGCTACCGTAACCTGCCCGACCAGCGCGCCCATGCCGTAACCAAAGGCCACCAGCCACATCAGCGGCTCGGCGATGTTGCCGACCAGGCTCGGAATGGCGAGCTTGCGCCAGACCAGCAGGTTGCGCAGAAACACTGGCCACCAGCGCCAGGACAGCTCAGGTGCGCGCCAGACGCTGTAATCCTTGGATTGACTCATGGAATCGCTCATGCTTCCTCCCTGATCTGACGACCCGTCAGTTTGAGAAACAGGTCTTCCAGATTGGCCGGTCGGTGCAGGGTGCGCAGCTGCGGGTAGGCGGTCAACGCCTGCAGCAGCGGCTTGGCGTCGCGCGTGTAAAAGAAAACGGTTTCGCCGCTGACCTCGACGCGCGCCGCCAGGGTCTTGAGCTCGGAATCGACCAGCGCCAGTGCACCGGCACCGTAGACCTCGACCACGTCGGGCTCCAGATGCTCGCTGATCAGGTCGCGCGGCGCGCCTTCGGCGATCTTCTTGCCGTGGTCGAGCACCAAAAGGCGCGTGCACAGGCGCTCGGCCTCGTCCATGAAGTGCGTCGTCAGCAGAATCGACTTGCCCTCCTGCAACAGCAGTTGCAAGCGCTCCCACATCAGATGGCGCGCCTGTGGGTCCAGCCCCGTGGTCGGCTCGTCGAGCAGCAGCAGACGCGGGTCGTTGACCAGGGCACGCGCCAGACTGAGGCGGCGCTTCATGCCACCCGAGAGCTCGCCCGGTTTGCCGTTGGCCTTGCTGGTGAGGCTGGCGAACTCCAGCAGCGCCGGAATGCGCGCACGAATCTGAGCCGACTTCATGCCGAAGTAGCGGCCATAGACCAGCAGGTTCTCGGCACAGGTGAAGTCGGGGTCCAGCGTATCGAGTTGACTCACAACGCCGAGCTGCGCCTTGATCGCCAGCGCGTCGCGCGGCATGGACAGGCCAAAAGCCGTGATGCTGCCGGTGTCGGGCGTGCTTTGCCCCAGGCACATGCGGATGGTGGTGGTCTTGCCGGCGCCGTTGGGGCCGATCACGCCCAGGCATTCACCGGCGGCGATCTGGAACGACAGGTCGTCGACCACAGTGCTATCGCCGTAGCGCTTGCTCAGATGCTCAACCGAAAAAAGAACAGTATTCATGCTTATCTGTACGCCTTACTGGAACGCCACTTCGGCAAAGCTGCGCAGCTTGCGGCTGTGGAGCTGGTCAACACCCTGCTCGCGCAAGAGCTCGATGGCGCGCATGCCAATGCGCAGGTGCTGATCGACGCGCTCGCGGTAGAAGTGATTCGCCATACCGGGCAGTTTGATCTCGCCGTGCAGCGGCTTGTCGCTCACGCACAGAAGCGTGCCGTAGGGCACACGAAAACGAAAGCCGTTGGCCGCGATGGTGGCGCTCTCCATGTCCAGCGCCACGGCGCGGCTCTGGCTGAAACGCCGCTGCGGGCCGTTGTCGGGCAGCAGTTCCCAGTTGCGGTTGTCGGTGCTGGCCACGGTGCCGGTGCGCATGATGCGCTTGAGCTCCGCGCCCTTGAGCTGCGTGACATCGGACACCGCCGCTTCCAACGCCACTTGAATTTCAGCCAGTGCCGGCACCGGCACCCACAACGGCAGTTCTTCATCGAGGACGTGGTCCTCACGCACATAACCATGCGCCAGCACGTAGTCGCCGAGTTGCTGCGAGTTGCGCAAACCGGCGCAGTGTCCCAGCATGATCCAGGCATGCGGGCGCAGCACGGCGATGTGGTCGGTGATGGTCTTGGCATTGGCCGGGCCGACACCGATGTTGACCATGCTGATGCCGCTGCGGTCGGCACGCATCAGGTGGTAGGCCGGCATCTGCGGCAAGCGGGGCGGCACCTTGCCCAACTCATCCCCGTCCACAGCCGGACTGCCAATACGACGGGTGAGCACGTTGCCGGGCTCGACAAAGGCCACATACTCGCTGTCGGGGTCCGCCATCGCTTCGTG
>CAIRAW010000079.1 GCA_903876735.1 uncultured beta proteobacterium
CGGGAGGATTTCAGCGAAATCGACGGGCATTTGGCCGGCGGTGTGAAGAGTGTTTGTCATGATGGTTCTCCTTGCAGTTCAGTAGATTCAGATGATTAATCCTTTGCATAGCCCGTGCCAACTTCAAAACAATCTGAAAAATCCAATGAAATCAAAGGGTTGCGAATTTTTCCAGCGCAAAAGCGCAAGCACGGGCGGGCTGGACTGACCGTCGATGTACATTTTTTTCAGGCAGCCAAAACCGTCCGGAAGCAAAAAAGTCAAACAAATCAAAGACTTAGCGGAACGTCGCGGCAAATAAGTTTGTTGTTCAGTGAACGGAGACTTTGTTGGGTCCGGTCGAGATCGCTGCATGGCCAACGGCTGGCCTCGCCATTTGCTGGGACAATGCGCCTCATGTTTTTATTGTTTGAAGAAGCCGGAAAATTCATGGCCGGCCGGGTGCTGTCAGAAGCCGAGACCTCGGCCCAGGTTGAACTTGACAGCGGCAAGCGGGTCAAGGTCAAGGCTGCCAATTTCCTGCTGAAGTTTGAAAAGCCGTCGCCGGCACAGATGCTCAGTGAGGCCCATGCCGTCAGCCAGAGCATCGAGCTCGAACTGGCCTGGGAATTTTCGCCCGAGGATGAGTTCGGTTTTGCCGATCTGGCACGTGAATATTTCAATGACAAGGCGACGCTCGAGCAGCAGGCTGGCATGTTGTTGCGCCTGTTTGAGGCGCCGCATTACTTTCGCCGCGCTGGCAAGGGCCGTTTTCGCAAGGCACCGGCAGACATCATTGCCCAGGCGCTGGCCGCGATAGAAAAGAAGAAACAGATTGCGCTGCAGACCGAGCAGTGGGTCCGCCAACTGAGCCAGGGCGAATGTCCGCAGGCGGTGCGCGAGCAACTCTACAAGATACTGTTCAAGCCGGACAAGAATGCGCCCGAGTACAAGGCCGTGGTCGAAGCCTCGCGCGCCACCCATCTCGGGCCGCTGGAGTTGCTGATCAAGGCCGGTGCCATCGATTCACCCTACCAGTTTCACTGGCGCCGATTTCTGCTGGAAAACTTTCCCAAGGGCACGGGCTTCGCCAAGCTGGAAGCGCCGGCGATTCGTGACGAGCTGCCGCTCTCGAGCGCACGTGCTTTTTCCATTGACGATTCGGCCACCACCGAGATCGACGATGCGCTTTCGGTGCAGGGGCTGGGAAGCGGAACCATTTGTCTGGGGATTCACATTGCCGCACCAGGCCTGGCCATTTCTCCCGGCAGTCCGGTCGACCAGGTCGGGCGCCAGCGCCTGTCCACCGTCTACATGCCTGGCTACAAGGTCACCATGCTGCCCGATGACGTGGTGCAGACTTACACCTTGCAGGAAGGGCGCGAGTGCCCGGCGGTGTCGCTTTATGTGACGATCGATGAGGCCACGCTGGAGATCCGGTCGAGCGAAACCAGGCTCGACCGTGTGCTGATCGGCGCCAACCTGCGCCATGACCAACTCGATGCCATCGTCACCACCGAGTGGCTGGAAGACCCCGCGTTTTCGCATCAAGCCGACCCGCTGGCCTTGCAACACAAGCGCCCCCAACTGTCATTTCTTCACCGTCTGGCCCGGCACTTGAAGGCGGCGCGCGAAGTCGTGCGCGGTAAACCTGAAACCTTTAACCGGCCCGATTACAACTTCCGGCTCGTCGGCAACGAAGGTCGTGAACCGCAGGGTACCGAGACCGTGCAGATCAGCACGCGGCAGCGCGGCGCACCACTGGACCTGATCGTCTCCGAGGCCATGATTCTTGCCAACAGCACCTGGGGCGGCTGGCTGGCCGAACTGGGCGTGCCGGGTATCTACCGCAGCCAGGCCTCCTTGCTTCCGGGCGTCAAGGTGCGCATGGGCACCAAAGCCTTGCCGCATGCCGGCATCGGCGTCAAGAGCTATGCCTGGAGCACCTCGCCGCTACGTCGCTATACCGATCTGGTGAACCAGTGGCAGATCATTGCCTGCGCGCGCCATGGCAAGACGGCGGCCCTGGCGGCGCCGTTCAAGCCCAAGGACACCGATCTGTACGCCATCATTTCCAGTTTCGACGCCGCCTACTCGGGCTACAACGCCTACCAGGGCGCGATGGAGCGTTTCTGGACGCTCAAGTACCTGCAGCAAAACGCCATCACGGAAATTGAAGCCACGGTGTTCAAGGAGAACATGGTGCGCGCCGACGACCTGCCGCTGGTGCTGCCGGTTGCGGGTGCCAGCGGCATGCAGCGTGGGGCACGGGTGCGCGTGCGCCTGGGCGACATCGATGAAGTTACGCTCGATGTGAGTGGCACCGTGCTGGCGCGCCTGGACCACCTGCCTGCGGTCGGCGACCTTGCGCCTGATGCTGCCGGTGACGAAGAAGACGATGAAAGCGCCGTGGCCGGGCCGATTGCGATTGCAGTCGACATCGGCGAGAGCGACAACGAGGTCGTCGCACCGGCCACTGAAACACCCGTCCCGTGAATCTGCGGTCCTTGAGCCCTTTGCAACTCGCACTTGGCGTCTCGGTTGCGCTGCATGCGGCGTTGTTGACGGTGCGCTTTGTCGACCCGCAAGCCTTCAACCGCGTTTTCGAAGATACGCCGCTGGAAGTCATTCTGGTCAATGCCCATACCGGGGAGCGAGCGATCAAGGCGCAGGCCATTGCCCAGGCCGCCATGGCCGGGGGTGGCAACGCCGAGCAGGGCCGCTCGACCAGTCCTTTGCCGCCTGCTCTGCTGACCGAGACGGGTGACGACACCGAGGCCCAGACGCAGCGCCAGTTGCAGCAATTGCAGGAGCGGCAAGCCCTGCTGCTGGCGCAGGTCAAAGCGCAGTTGGCTGCGCTGCCCGCGCCTGACCTGCACCAGCCGACGCAGGCTGATGACCAGGTCCAGCGCGAAGAGCGGCGCCGCCAACTCAGCAAACTGCTGGCCGAGATTGAACGGCGTATCAACCAGGAAAACAAACGTCCGCGCAAGCGTTACATCGGCCCGGCGACGCGGGAAGAGGTCTATGCTGTGTATTACGATCACCTGCGCCGGCGCATTGAAGACAAGGGCACCGACAATTTCCCTGAAGCGGGTGGCAAGAAACTCTACGGGGAACTGACCATGGGCGTCACCGTCAATGTGGACGGTCGGATTCACAGGATCGAGATCGTGGAAAGCTCCGGCAACCGGGCGCTGGACCGCCGCGCCGAAGCGATCGTCCGCAGTGCTGCGCCTTTTGGTGGCTTCAACCTGGCGATGCGACGCCAGGCCGATCAAATTTGGGTGGTGTCGCGTTTCAAATTCACGCGCGATGAAACCCTGGAAACCCGACTGACTGCGAAATAATAAGAGACATGGCAATCGATCTGTATTGTGTGATGGGAAATCCGGTGGCGCACAGTCGCTCGCCCTGGATTCATGCGCGCTTTGCCGAACTCACCGGTCAGACCCTGCGCTATGACAGGCGCCTGATTCCCCTTGATGGTTTTGCCTCGTCCGTGCGCGCCTTCGCGCTTGAGGGCGGGCGCGGTTGCAATATCACCGTGCCGTTCAAGTTTGATGCCGCCGCACTGGCCAGTCGGGTGAGCTCGCGCGCGACGCTGGCTGGAGCGGTCAATGTCCTGAGCTTTGAGGGTGCTGAGATCCTGGGCGACAACACCGATGGTGCTGGCCTGGTGCTGGACCTGCAACGCAATGCCGGCTTTGATTTGCGGGGTCGCCACGTGCTGTTGATTGGCGCCGGTGGCGCCGCGGCTGGCGTGTTGGGGCCGCTGCTGCACGAGCATCCAGCCAGCCTCACCGTGGCCAACCGAACCCTGGCGCGCGCCAGCGAACTGGTGGCGCGCCATGCTGCCTTGGCAGTGCAGCAGGAGGTTGATTTGCTGGCGCAAAGCCTGCAGGGCCTGCGCGGCAATTTTGATCTGGTCATCAACGCCACCAGCGCCAGCCTGAGTCATGCAGGTGTACCCGTGGCAGGCAGCACGCTCAAGCCCGGTGCCCTGGCCTACGACATGATGTACGGCCCACCGGCGCAGGGCTTTCTGAGCTGGGCTGCCGAGCATGGGGCCAGCGCACGCGACGGCCTGGGCATGCTCGTGGGGCAGGCGGCCGAGGCTTTTTTGATTTGGCGCGGCGTGCTGCCGCCCGAGCAGCAGGTGCTCGAAGAGTTGCGCGTTGTCATGCGGGAAACGCCATGATGAACGGGTCAAGCAGACCACGCGCTGCGGATCAAGTCCGCATCGAGGGCCCGTGAAACCCTTGATGCGCTGGTTGGGGCTGCTGATCGCCGCCGCGCTGGCCTTGCAACTTTTTTTTGTGGCGCGCATCGCCGTGATGGCGCGACTTGACCCCCAGTCGACCGCCTTTCAGCGTTCCGAAGCCTGGCGTCTGCAGCGCGAAAAAGGACGTCTACCGTGGCGCCAGCGTTGGGTGCCGTACGAGCGGATTTCGGACAAACTCAAGCAGGCCGTGATCGCCAGCGAAGACGATGGTTTCAGCAACCACGACGGCGTTGATTGGGACGCGCTGGAAAAAGCCTGGCAGAAAAATGCGCGTGCCGAGGCCCAGGCGGCCAAAGCTCAGGCAAGCCGCAAGCCCGCCGCCACCACCAGTGGCAGACCGGCGGCGCGTGCGCCCAAGGTGGTAGGAGGCTCCACCATCACCCAGCAACTGGCAAAAAACCTGTTTCTCTCGGGTGAGCGTACGCTCTTGCGCAAGGGCCAGGAGTTTGTGCTGACCTTGCTGCTGGAGACTTTGCTGGACAAGCAGCGCATTCTGGAAATCTACCTCAACAGCGTTGAGTGGGGCGAGGGCGTTTTTGGGGCCGAGGCAGCGGCACAGCATTACTTTCGCAAACCGGCGTCGGCTCTGAGCGCCTATGAGGCAGCGAGGCTGGCCGTGATGCTGCCGCGTCCCAAATACTTTGAGAAACTGCCCAACTCCGGATACCTGGCCGAGCGTGCGCAGCACATCGCAGGTCGCCTGGGCAGTGCCGAGTTGCCTTGAAGGGCTGCAACGACCGCGCAGTTTCAATCTGTATCATTGCGCCCATGCGCGCCAAGTTGATGAGTTACTTTCTGCTGGGCCTGATCCGGGTCCTGACCGGGTCGCAGGCGCGATGGTACGGCTGCCCGCCCAAGGCCGAGCAGCGCATTTACTTTGCCAATCACCAAAGCCATGCCGATCTGGTGATGATCTGGGCCGCGCTGCCCAAGGATCTGCGCAGCAGAACCCGCGCCATCGCCGCCAAGGATTACTGGACCAAAACGCCGTTTCGGCAATGGATCACGACGGCGGTGTTCAATGTCATCTACGTCGCGCGTGACCGCAGTGCCGAAGAGGATCCGCTGGAGCCGCTGTTCGAGGCGCTGGCGCAAGGCGACTCCATCATCCTTTTTCCTGAAGGCACGCGCGGCAATGCCGACTTGCCGCAGGCCTTTAAAGCGGGCCTCTACAACCTGGCCTGCCGCTTCCCCGCGGTAGAGATGGTGCCGGCCTGGATCAACAATGTGCAGCGCGTCATGCCCAAGGGCGAAGTGGTGCCGGTGCCCGTGCTGTGTTCGGTTACCTTTGGTGCGCCGATTCACCTGCAGGAAGGCGAAGATCGGCGCGCCTTTCTGGAGCGTGCGCGCCAGGCAGTGATCGCCCTGCGCGAGGTCTGAACGCTATGTACCAGCTTCTCAAGCAACTCAATGTCAACCAGCAGGTCGGCGCCCTGTTCACCATCGTATTTGGCCTGTTGCTGATGGCCAGCGTGGTCGCGGTCTTGCTGTCGATGCGCGAATTTGGCGACAGCCACCGGGCCGAGCAGCAGCGCAATGACCTCAACAACTTCGAGGGTCTGCTGCGCACCAGCTGGCTCGTGATGCTGGTGTTCTGGGTTGGCTGGCTGACTGGCGACTGGGTGGCGCTGAGTCTGTTCGGCCTGGTTTCTTTTTTCGCGCTGCGCGAGTTCATGACGCTGTCGCCGACTCGTCGCGGCGACCACCGCAGCCTGGTGCTGGCCTTCTTTGTTGTGCTGCCGGTCCAGTACACGCTGGTCGGCTATGAACTCTTCAACCTGTTCACCGTTTTCATTCCGGTCTATGTGTTCCTTGCCATTCCGCTGGTCAGTGCGCTGGCCAACGACCCGCAGCGTTTTCTTGAGCGCAATGCCAAGCTTCAGTGGGGCATCATGGTCTGTATCTACGGCATGAGCCATGTGCCGGCCCTGCTGTTGCTGGACTTTCCGCACTACGACAGCAAGAACGCCTTCCTGATTTTCTTTCTGGTCTTTGTCGTGCAGACCAGCACCGTGGTCCAGCATCTGGCCTCGCGCAGACTGCGCCGCGCGCCGGCGGCGCCCGATATCAGCCAGAGCTTCAACTGGCCGAGCTGGTGGATCGGCGTGATGGTGGGTAGCGTGCTGGGCGGGCTGCTGGCCGGCATCACACCCTTCGTGCCGGGCCAGGCTTTTGTCATGGCCTTCATTGCCTGCAGCGCGGGCTCATTCGGGCACCTCGTGATGAAAGCCCTCAAGCGCGATCGCGGTATTCCGATCTGGCGCGGTCAGGGCTCGGCTGTCACCGGTGCCAGCGGCCTACTGGACCGGGTCGACGCGCTGTGTTTTGCGGCGCCGGTGTTCTTCCACTCGGTGCGTTGGTATTTTGGACTCTAGCCTGTGAGGATTCTTGGCATAGATCCCGGCCTGCGCACCACCGGTTTTGGCGTGATCGACGTCGAGGGCTCGGACCTTGCGTATGTTGCCAGCGGCACCATCAGCACCCTGCATCTGGAGAAGGGCCAATTGCCCGCGCGTCTGAAAGTCCTGTTCGATGGCGTCAGCGAAGTGGCGCAGCGCTACCAGTGCGACGCGGCTTCAGTCGAGATCGTGTTCGTCAACGTCAATCCGCAGTCCACCTTGCTGCTCGGGCAGGCGCGCGGCGCCTGCGTCACGGCGCTGGTTCATGCGGAGCTGCCCGTGGCCGAGTACACCGCGCTGCAGATGAAACAGGCAGTGGTGGGTTACGGCCGCGCCGACAAAACACAGGTGCAGGAAATGGTGCGCCGCCTGCTGGCCCTGCCGGGTCTGCCCGGTCCCGATGCCGCCGATGCGCTGGGTCTGGCCATCACCCATGCGCACGCCGCCAAGGCCATGGCGCGCCTGGCCCTGGCCGACGGCGTCATAGGCACCGGCAGCGGCAAATACAAAGCCGGACGCAGTCGCTGAGACCAGCGTCAAGCGGGTGTGCGCTGGGGGTAAGATAGCTTCACTGCATGACGTCACTTCACTGATTACAAGGTACTTTCATGAGTCAGAAACCAAGCACCTCCATTCGCGCTGTAGCGCTGGTCGGCCACGGTGCAGCCGGCAAGACCACCCTGACCGAGAGCCTGCTGGCCGCCAGCGGCGCCATCAAGAGCCGCGGCAGCATTGAAAAAGGCAACACGGTTTGCGATTTCGACCCGATCGAAAAAGAACTGGGCCACTCCCTGCAGTCCTCGCTCGTCAACTTCTTGTGGAACGACGCCGAGATTCAACTGATCGACACGCCCGGCTACCCCGACTTTGCCGGGCAGTCGATGAGCGCGTTGGCGGCGGTGGACACCGCGCTGGTGGTGATCAACGCACAGACCGGCATTGAACTGGCGACCGAGCGCATGTTCGCGCTGGCCGGTGAACGTGCACTGTGCCGCATGATCGTCATCAACAAGATCGACGCCGACAACGTCGATCTGCCGGCATTGGTCAACGAGATCCGCGAACGCTTTGGCAAGCAGTGCCTGCTGCTGGACCTGCCGACCCATAATGGGCAGGATGTGGTTGAACTGCTGGGCCATGATGATGGGGCGAGCGACTTTGCCTCGATCGCGGCGGCGCACCGCAGTCTGATTGACCAGATCGTCGAGGAGGACGATAGCCTGATGGCGCGCTACCTCGAAACCGGCGCCGACCCCAGCCTGGAAGAACTGCACGCGCCCTTCGAGCAGGCTCTGCGCGCCGGTCATCTCATTCCGATCCTGTTCACCTCGGCCAAGACCGGCGCTGGCATCCCGCAATTGCTGGACGCCCTGGCGCGGCTGGCGCCCAATCCGGCTGAAGGCAATGCACCGCCGTTCTACCGGGGTGAGCCCGGCGAACCGGCGCAGGCGTTCCAGGCCCTGCCCGACGATGAACTGCATGTGCTCGCCCACGTGTTCAAGGTGGTGATCGATCCCTTCATTGGCAAGCTCGGCGTTTTCCGCGTGCACCAAGGTACCGTGCGGCGTGACGCGCAACTGTTTGTCGGTTCCGGCAAGCGTCCATTCAAGGTGGGTCACCTGTACCGCTTGCAGGGCAAGGACTACATTGAGGTGGCGGCTTTGGTGCCGGGTGAAATCGGGGCCGTGGCCAAGGTCGATGACATCGAGTTCGATTGCGTGCTGCACGATTCGCACGAGGAAGACCATATCCACCTCAAGCCGCTGAGTTTTCCGCAGCCGATGCAAGGCCTGGCCGTGCAGACGCGACGCAAGGGCGATGAGCAACGCCTGTTCGAGATCCTGCACAAGCTCGAGCTCGAAGACCCCTGTTTCAAGGTCGAGCGCCATCCCGGCACCAACGAGACGGTGATCCGCGGCCTGGGCGAAATGCACCTGCGCGCCAAACTCGCGCGCATGCAGCAGCAGTACAAGCTTGAGCTTGACACCAGCGCGCCGCAGATCGCCTACCGCGAAACCATCACGGCCCTGGCCGAAGGCCACTGCCGGCACAAGAAGCAAAGCGGTGGTGCCGGCCAGTTCGGCGAGGTGATGCTGCGCGTGGAGCCGCTGGCGGGCGGCGCCGGCTTTGAGTTTGTCGACATCGTCAAAGGCGGCGTCATCCCCGGCGTCTTCATGGCGGCGGTGGAAAAAGGCGTGCGCCAGGCACTGGCTGAAGGCGTGGTGGCGGGCTACCCGGTGCATGACATCCGCGTTACCGTGCACGATGGAAAGACGCATGCTGTTGACGGCAAGGACATTGCCTTCACCTCGGCCGGACGCAAGGCCACGATCGACGCGGTGCGCAAGGCCTACCCGATCGTGCTCGAGCCCATGGTTGACATCGAGGTCCTGGCGCCCGAGTCCAGCATCGGCGACCTGACCGGGGACCTGGCCAGCAAGCGCGGCCAGGTTACGGGTACGCAACCGCGCGCTGCCGCCAATGTCGCCATTAGCGCCCTCATGCCGCTGGCCGAGCTTGACGACTACCAGGGCCGGTTGAAGTCCCTCACCGCTGGTCAGGGTTCCTACAGCATCAGTTTCTCGCACTACGCACAAGTACCCGAGGCCACGCAACGTCTGCTGGCGAGCAAGTACAAGGCGGCGGACCTGGATGACGAGTCCGCAACCGGATCCCCACGATGAGCCGTATTCTGATCGCCTACTCAACCACCGACGGCCACACGCCACGTATTTGCGAGCGGCTCAAGCAGGTGATTGAACAGCAGGGGCATTCCGCGACGGTGGTGCCCTTGGCGCAGGCCGACGCGCTTGATCTGCCGTCCTTCGACACCCTGGTGATTGGCGCCAGCATCCGCTACGGCAAGCACCAGCCACAGGTGGCGCAGTTCATTGCGCGCCATCAGGCTTTGCTGGAGAGCCGGGCGAGCGCTTTTTTCACGGTGAATATTGTGGCGCGCAAGCCCGAGAAGAATCGGCCCGAGACCAATCCCTACCTGATCAAGTTTCTGCGCCAGATCACCTGGAAACCCAAGCTGCTGGAGGTTTTTGCCGGCAAGCTCGACTACCCGCGCTATGGCTTTGTGGACCGCACCATGATCCGCTTCATCATGCTCATGACCAAGGGGCCGACCGACCCGACAGCGGTGATTGAATTCACCGACTGGCAGCAGGTCGAAGCCTTTGGTCGCCAGCTCAGCGAGCTAAGCCGGGGCTGAGGATATTTCCGGCATTCATAATTTGTCGAACACAAACAGGGTTGTCATTGCGGGCTTGACCCGCAATCCATGGATGCCGGATCAAGTCCGGCATGACATGGGAATCAGGGCTTGGTCTTGCCCAGCAGTCCGAGTCCGCCCTTGCTGCGCGCATCGGCGATTTCGGCCTCCACCTGTTTCGCGTCTGGCGATCCTGGCGGCAGCACAGCCAGCACTTTTTCCCAGTGCGTGATGGCCATGGCATAGTCAGCGCGCCGGTAGGCGGCCGAGCCGGCCAGCATCAGGGCCATCGGGTGTTTCGGGTTCAGGGCCAGGGCTTGGTTGACCAGCGCCAGCGGACGGCCTTCCAGCGTGTTGCTGCGCATGGCCAGCAGGTCAGCGTACTGCGTCAGCAGGTCGGGGTCGGTATCGACCAGCTTGCCGGCCTTGCCGAAAGCGGCTTCGGCCTCGGGCAACCGGTTTTGTGACTTGTAGGCGCGTGCCAGGCGGACCCAGCCAGGCAGGTCATCGGGTTTCTCTTTCAGGCGCGCGGCCAGGCCTTCGACCATCAGGTTGATCTTCTCTGGCGTCATGCCTGCAGCCGCAGCCGGGTCGACCGGCGGCAATTTGCCGGCATCGGAGCCGGGCATCGGTGCGTTGGCAGCGCCCGGAGCCGGCTTGGCACCAGCGGGCAGGCCAGCCTTGGCACGGGCATCGGCAATGTCGGCTTCGACCTGTTGCGCGTCCGGTGAGGCCGGGTCAAGCACGGCCAGCAATTTTTCCCAAATCGCAACGGCCTGCTTGAAGTCGGAGCGACGGTAGGCCGCGACACCCGACATCATCAAGCCCATAGGGTGCTGCGGGTTGAGCGAGAGCGCCTTGTTGACCAGTTCCAGCGGTTTGCCTTCGATGTTGTTGTTGGCGCGTACCGCCAGCAGGTCGGCGTAGTCGACCAGCAGGTCGGGATCGGTATTGACCAGCTCACCGGCTTTCAGGAAAGCCTGTTCGGCTTCCGGGAAACGCCCCATCACCTTGTAGGAGCGAGCCAGCATGGCCCAGCCCTTGGGGTTGTCCGGGTTCGCCTTCAGTCGTGCCGCCAGGGTGTCGATCATTTGCGAAACCTGGTCTTCGCTGGCCTTTTGTGTTGCCACCGGGTCGATAGCGCCCGGTGTTCCCAGCCACCAGTACATGCCGGCAGCGCCAATGGGCAGCAACAGTGCAATCACGATGGCGGTGCGCCGTGGCGTCAGGAAACTGTGCTGGTTGCCGGCTTGCACCAGTGCCGGATCTTCGGTGTCGTCGAGCAGGCGCAACTGCAACTCGTCCTTGCTGGCTTCACAATCCGCCGCAGAGATGATGCCGCGTGCCAGATCACGGTCCAGGGTCTCGAGTTGATCGCGGTAGATCGAGGCGTTCAGGCGCTGGCTTGACACGCCGCTGCCACCGGCGGACCACAGCAGGGGGCGCACCAGCCAGGCCAGTGCCAGCAGTGTCAACACCACTGCGATTGCAATAAAGACTGTCATGAGGGAGTTTCCGTATCTTTGAGAAGAGACTGCGCCTTTTTGCGCTGGTCCGGATCAAGGGCAGCGGGAGCCGCGCTGCGCTGGTTGCGGCGCACGGTGCGCACCAGCACCACGATGGCGGCAATCAACAGCACAAAGGGGCCGAACCACAGCAGCCAGGTGGTGGGTTTGACCGGTGGGCGGTAGCGCACAAAGTCGCCGTAGCGGCTGACCATGTATTCCATGATTTCGGCGTCGCTCTTGTTGGCCTTGACCAGGGTGCGCAGTTCGCGCCGCAAATCCATGGCCAGATCAGCGCGCGAACCGGCCAGCGATTCGTTCTGGCAAACCAGGCAACGCAATTCTTCGGAGATGGCGATCATGCGCTGCTCGACCACCGGGTCTTCGGCCAGCGGGATCGCTTCACCGGCCCAGGACGAAAGGGCGCAGTGCAGCGCCAGAATCAATGCCAGGCAGTATTTCATTTTTGCAGCTCCCGTACCAAGGGCAGGATTTTGTCGCGCAGCGCCTCGTCCGTGATCGGGCCGATCTGCTTGTAGCGAATGACGCCGGCCTTGTCGATCAGAAAGCTTTCCGGTACGCCATAGACGCCGAAATCGATGCCGATGCGCCCATCACGATCGGTGATCGACAAGTCGTAGGGGTCGCCGTAGCGCGCCAGCCATTTCAGGCCTTCCACGTTCTGGTCCTTGTAGTCCAGGCCGATCACCGGAATCGTCTTGGTCTTGGCAAACTCCACCAGAATCGGGTGCTCCTGGCGGCAGGCCACACACCATGACGCCCAGGTGTTGAGGATCCAGACCTTGCCCAGCATGTCCTTGGCCGAGAACTGCTGGTCGGGTGACTGCAGCTTGGGTGCCGTGAACAGGGGAGCTGGCTTGCCGATCAGCGGCGATGGAATCTCGTGCGGATCGCGTGTCAGACCGATGGCGAGAAACACCACCAGGACGGCAAAGAGGCCTAACGGGATCAGTGCCTTTATCTTCATACGGCTACACCTTTCGCATGCGTGGGCGCCGTCGCCGTCGCCTTTCTCCGATAACGCCGGTCCAGCGCGGCCAGGGCGCCACCGACTGCCATCAGCATGCAGCCGGCCCAGATCCAGACGATGAAGGGCTTGTGGTAGACCCGCATCGCCCAGGCCGGCGTCGGGCCGTCTTCCAGTCGTTCGCCGAGTGCTACATAGACGTCGCGCGCCAGGTTGCTGTCGATGGCGGTTTCCGTCATCGGCATGGTGGAGGAGAAGTAAGTCCGCTTCTCGGGCTCCAGGGTGCGCAGCACCTTGCCGTTCTTGATCAGTTCGACGACGCCACGGTCTGCGTTGTAGTTCGGGCCGGGCACCTCGCTGATGGCGGCCAGGCGGAAGGTGTAGCCCGCCACTTCGACCGTATCGCCAACGGCCATGCGCACGTCTTTTTCGGTTTCATAACCCTTGACCATGGTGATGCCGACGACGCACACGGCAATGCCGATGTGCGCCAGGTGCATGCCCCAATAGGCCAGCGGAATCACCTTCCAGTTGGTCGTGCTCTTGAGCTGGCGGTAGATGTGCTGGATTGATGTCAGCACAATCCAGAAGGCCAGCGTCAGGGCCAGTGCCACCAGCCACGACCAGGGTCCGGCCAGCAACGGTGCGCCGCAGCCCAGCAGCACCGAGAGGGCGGCGGCCGGGCCGAGTTTCTTGCTCAACTCGGCCACGCTGTCATTCTTCCAGCGCGCAAAAGAGCCGATCACCATGAAGAATAGCACCGGCAGCATGATGGGCGCGAACACGGAGTTGAAATAGGGTGGTCCGACCGAGAGTTTGCCCATGTTGAGCGCGTCCACGATCAGCGGGTACAGCGTGCCCAGCAGCACGGCGGCGGCCGCAGTCGTCAGCAGCACGTTGTTCACCAGCAGAAAGGTCTCGCGTGACACCAGTGCAAAGGCACCGCCGGAGCGGACCTTGCCGGAGCGGGCGGCGAACAATGTCAGCGAGCCACCGACCACAGCGGCCAGGAACAGCAGAATGAAAATGCCGCGCTTCGGGTCGGTGGCAAAGGCGTGGACCGAGGTCAGCACGCCCGAGCGGACCAGGAAGGTGCCGAGCAGGCTCAGCGAGAAGCCGATGATCGACAGCATGATGGTCCAACTGCGAAAGAGACCGCGCTTTTCCGTGACGGCGAGCGAATGGATCAGCGCCGAGCCGACCAGCCAGGGCAGGAAGGACGCGTTTTCAACCGGGTCCCAGAACCACCAGCCGCCCCAGCCCAGTTCGTAGTAAGCCCACCAGGAACCCATGGCGATGCCGATGGTCAGGCAGATCCAGGCTGCCGTGGCCCAGGGCCGCGTCCAGCGCGCCCAGGCGGCGTCAAGCCGGCCGTTGAGCAGGGCGGCGATGGAGAAGGCAAAGGGCACGGCCATGCCGACGTAGCCCATGTAGAGCATCGGCGGGTGAAACACCAGGCCCGGGTCCTGCAGCAGCGGATTCAAGTCGCGGCCTTCGGGCGGAATGTCGCTCAGGCGCACGAAGGGGTTCGACGTGATCAGCATGAAGAGCAGGAAGCCGACGGCAATCAGACCCAGCACGGCCAGCACGCGTGACACCATGACGTCGGGCAACTGGCGCGAGAACAAGGATACCGCCATCATCCAGGTGCACAGCATCACGAACCAAAGCAGCAGCGAGCCTTCGTGACCGCCCCAGACGCCGGCAATGCGGTAGATGTCAGGCAACTTGGTGTTGGAGTGCTGCGCCACATACGAGACCGAGAAGTCGTTGGTGAAGAACGCGTAGGTCAGACAACCAAAGGAGATGACCGCCAACATCCAGAGCGCCTGCGCGCCAGGGCGCGCCAGCGCCATCCAGTCAGACCTGCCCTGCTGGCCGCCGATAACGCCCAGGGTGCCCAGGGCCAGCGCCACAAACAGGGCCAGAATCAACGCAAAGTGACCAATTTCAGGAATCATGGTTTATCCAATACAGGTGCCGGCAGACTTGGAGAGTCGGCCTGACAAAGTTCTACTTGAGTGACTTGACGGTCTTGTCGAGCTGGGCCTGGTCGAGCGCGGCCTTGGCTTCGGGTGGCATGTAGTTTTCGTCGTGCTTGGCCAGCACTTCGGTGGCGACAAACTTGCCGCTGGCGTCAAACTTGCCCTGTGCCACCACGCCTTTGCCTTCCTTGAACAGGTCGGGCAGGATGCCGGTGTAGCTGGTCGGGACTTCCTTGGCGGTATCGGTCACGATGAAGGAGACGGTCAGGTTGTCGCGCTTGACCGATCCTTCCTTGACCAGGCCGCCGATGCGGAAGGTCCGGCCCTTCGGGGCCTCGCCGGCAGCGACCTGCGTTGGCGAGAAGAAGAACACCAGATTGCTCTGGAAGGCATTGAGGACAAAGTAGGCCGCAATGCCCAGGGCGAGCAGCGCGCCAATGATGATGGCGGCGCGTTTGTGACGAGGTTTCATGACGGGTTTCTTTCGGAAAGGAGTTCGCTGCGCAACTCTTGCAGGATGGCCTTGCGCCGTGCACGCAGCAACAGCACTTCGCCGGCTACCACGACGGCCGTCAGACCAAAGCTGCCCCAGACGTAGAGGGCGTAGCCGCCCATGGCGAAAAATTCGGAAACGCTATTCCACTGCATGTTTGACCCACTCCGTATGACGTTCACGTTCAAGGATGATGTTGCGCACCCGCAGCAGCGCGATCGTGATCGCGTACATCCAGCAGGCCACGACCATGATCAGCATGCCCCACAACATGGTCGAAGCCATGGTTGGCGAGCGCGTCAAAGAGACCGACGCACCTTGGTGCAGGGTGTTCCACCACTTGACTGAAAAATAGATGATGGGCACGTTGACCACGCCCACCAGCGCCAGCACGGCGCAGGCCTTGTCGGCGCGGCGCGGGTCGTCGATGCTGGCCTGCAGCGCCAGAAAACCCAGATACAGAAACAGCAGGATCAGTTCGGAGGTCAGTCGCGCATCCCAGACCCACCAGGCGCCCCACATCGGCTTGCCCCACAGCGCGCCGGTGACCAGCGACAAAAAGGCGAACAGGGCGCCGGTAGGCGCCAGCGCCGAGGCCATCATGCCCGAGAGCCGGGTGTTGAAGGCCAGGCCAAAACCTGCCCAGGCTGCCATCACGATGTAAATGAACATGGACATCTGCGACGTTGGCACGTGGACGAAGATGATGCGGTAGCCCTCGCCCTGTTGGGCGTCGGTCGGTGCGACAAAGAAGGAGATCCACAAACCAACGGCTACCAGCAGTGTCGCCAGCGTGGCAAACCAAGGCCACATGCGACCGGCCAGGCCATAGAAATTCTGTGGCGATGCGAACTTGAACCAGTGAATTACGCGTGTATTCATTCCAGGGAGATCCTCAGGGCTGTCGTGGTGGCCAAAGGCGCAAAAAAGACGGAGAGTACGAACAAGGCTGCCAGCAAGGACAGGTGACCGCCAAAACCCAGGCCGGCAGCGTCGGCTTCCACTGCGCCGGCACCGAATATCAGGACCGGAATATACAGCGGCAGGATCAGCAGGGAAAGCAATACCCCCGCGCCGCGCACGCCCAAAGTCAGGGCGGCGCCAATGCTGCCGATCAGGCTCAGGGTCGGTGTGCCCAGCAATAGCGTCAGCATCAGAATGCCCAGGGCCCGGCTCTCAAGGCCGAACTGCAGGCCCAGCACCGGCGCCATCAGCACCAGTGGCAGGCCCGAGAGCAGAAAGTGCGACAGTGCCTTGGCAACGACCAGCAGGGCCAGCGGCGTACTCGAGAGCGCCATCTGCTCGAGCGAGCCGTCGGTGTAATCGGTGGCAAACAGGCGTTGCAGCGAGAGCATGGCTGCCAGCAGGGCGCTGACCCAGAGCACGCCCGGCGCCATGCGTAGCAGCAGGGCTGACTCGGGACCGACGCCAAGCGGGAACAGGCTCGCGATCACGACAAAGAACACCAGCGGCGTCAGGACCTCGCCCTTTTGCCGCATCGCTACGGCAAATTCGCGCCGCAGCAGCGCGAGCATGACGCTTGCCAAACCCAGTTTCTTCATGCGCGCAACTCCAGCATCTGGGGAGCGATATTGCCGATCGGTACGACCTGGTGGCTGGTCAGCACGGTGAGTCCGCCTTTGGCCAGGTGCGCTGCGATCAAATCGGCCAGCATGCGCACGCCGGCTTCGTCCATTGCAACAAAGGGTTCGTCGAGCACCCATAGGCGGGCCTGGCTCAGCGCCAGGCGCGACAAGGCGACGCGGCGCTTTTGGCCCTGTGACAAATGGCGCACCAGTTGTTCGCCGCGACCGCGCACGCCAAAGTGTGTCAGCACGGAGTCGATCTGTCCCGGCTCCGGCGCAACGCCGCCCAGGGCAGCGGTGAAGATCAGGTTCTCATTGACGGTCATCGATTCCTGCAGCGCATTGAGGTGGCCCAGGTAGCAGAGATCTTCCCGGTAGGCGTCGCGTTGCGACTGAATCGGCTGGCCGTTCCAGAGGATCTGGCCGGCTTCGACCGGTGCCAGACCGCACACCATGCGCAGCAGGCTGGTCTTGCCGACGCCATTGGCGCCCGCCACATAAAGCCAGCGCCCGCCTTCGAGCACACAGTCAACACCCTGAAAAAGTTGGCGTCCACCCCGGCTGCAACCCAGCTTGGAAAATGAGAGGGATGGGGCGGTTTTCAATTCTTGATATTGGGCAATTAAGTCGGCCGATTTTACGGGAAGCCCCTGCTCCCGCCCCTGCTTGACAAAACTTTACGGCCGGCCCGGTGGCCGGTTTGATCCAGCGCAGGAAACGGGCTTTGTTGGTCGGAATTTTGCCTGTCGACTATGGCCAAGTGTTGTTTTCAGGCGTAGTAGCGCGCCACGTAGTCCTCGAAGCTGCCTTGATCCTGCGCCTGCAGACGCTGCTGTTCCTGCAATGAATCCTGCACGCTGGTCAGGAACCGGGTGTCGGTCAGCGCGTCCAGCGGTTGCGCCAGCAATTGGTGCTGGTGCTGCTGCGACAGGCCCAAGGTGTAACGGGTAAAACCGCCATCGGCGCGCAGACCGGCCAGCACTTGGGCTGAGGGTGTGCTGTCGGGCTGGTCGATGCGCTGGCGCAAGCCCCGCAGCGTGCTTGCATAGCGCTCGCCGCCATAAGCGGTGTCGAGCATTTCGGCAAAAGGCTGCATGTCGTCGAACAACTCGTGCGCCAGCGGCCGGAACGGCTGCTCGCGGTTGTGCGCCAGCAGCCGCAACTCGGGTTGCCGCCCGTGGTTGACGATGCGCCGCTTGTTCTCGTCGTTTTCGGCCTGCTCGCGACTTGTGATGGGCGGACTGTCGCGAAACAGGCACATCAGCAGCAGCACGTCGGCGAATTGGCCCTGCTCGGGCGTAATCCCGATGTCAACGAAGGGGTTGAGGTCAAACAGGCGCATTTCCACATACTCCACACCGCGTGTTTGCAGCGCCTTGGCCGGGCGCTCCGCGCCCGTGCGCTTGGGCCGGATCGCGGCGTAGAACTCGCTCTCGGTCTGCAACAGATTGGCGTTGAGCTGTTTCCAGTGCGGGCCGTCGCGCACGCCGATCTCGGTGTAGAACGGATCGGGCGTGCGGATCGCGGCTTCCAGCGCCTGGGTGTACTCGGCCAGTGAATTGACGCTGACCACCAGATTGGCCTGGGCCCGGTTGTGGTAGCCCAGATCGCTCATGCGCAGGCTGGTGGCGTAAGGCCCGTAGCGCGTACCGGGTACCAGTACCGGCAAATCGGACGCCTGCCCTTGCAGAAAGGATTCGCACAGCGCCGGTGAGGCGCCGAACAGATAGGGAACCAGCCAGCCGTAGCGCAGGAAATTGCGGATCAGGCCGAAGTAGCGCTCGCTGACGTAGTCCTCGGCGCGGCCCTGCGCCGGGCAGCAGTCCTGCAGCGCCAGCCAGAAATCAGCGGGTAGCGACCAGTTGTAATGCGCACCGGCAATTGCCTGCATCTTGCGGCCATAGCGCAGGCTCAGGCCCTCGCGGTACACATACTTGAAGCGCGCGGCGTTGGAACTGCCGTAGTCGGCAATCGGAATATTGCTGTCCTGGCCCAGCACGCAGGGCATGGAACTGGCCCACATTACTTCGTCCTGCAGCCTGGGTGCGACAAAACGGTGGATGTCGCGCAGAAAACGCAGCGGAAACTCCGGGTCGGTGGATGGTGGGGTGATGAACTCCAGCAGCGCCTCGGAATAGTCGGTGGTGATCCAGGGATGCGTCAGCTTGGAGCCCAGCGCCAGCGGGTGTGCTGTTTGGGCCAACTGCCCGGCCGCGTCGACGCGCAGGCATTCGCGCTCGTAACCGCGCGTGATGCCACGCAGGACCTGTGCCTGCCCGCCACTGAAAAATTGCTGGACCGCGTCACAGCAGGTGAACTTCAACATGAACGATTGCTTTCTGAAACCATGCGGGACGAATCGCCTGTCATCTGCGCAACAGGCGCGGTCCCGCTATTTTGGCGAGGTCCGCAGTATGGCAGTTTCGGGCTCACCTCATTCTTTGGGCAAGGTCTTGAGCACCTGCGCCACAAAAGCGCAGGCGTTGAACTGCTTGCGTTGAAAAGTCCAGCCCAGGCGCACGATGACGGCCTGACGCGAGGGCACCATGGCGACGATCTGGCCCCAGTGCCCGATCATTGCCAGAGTGTCTGGTGGCAGGCCGTGGCCCTTGCATTCGCCAGCAACAGGGTCGCCAATGCGCCAAGTCACGGCACCATAGCCTAGGCCTTCGCCCTGCGTCGTTGCGGGCATTGCCGCGCGTTGCAGCCAGCCTGCAGGCAGCACCTGCGT
Source organism: uncultured beta proteobacterium (assembly GCA_903876735.1). GTDB lineage: Bacteria > Pseudomonadota > Gammaproteobacteria > Burkholderiales > Burkholderiaceae_C > Rhodoferax. The sequence continues at coordinate 19,169 of CAIRAW010000079.1, forward strand.
GTTGCCCCAACGGCCATCGCTCAGCATCAACTGCCCCAGGCGCGCCCAGTCGCCAGCGCTGGCCCAGACGTAGGAGGAGCCGACCCAGTTGCCATCACTGTCGGTTTCCAGCACGGCGCTGCGCGCGCCAATCGGATCGAACAAGGCCTTGGTCGGGTAGGCCCAATAGTCGGCGTCATTGGCGAAACGGCCGCGCGCCACGCCTGCAAGCAGGTTGGCGGTAGCGCTCAGGTAACGCCAGCGGGCACCGGGTGCGGCCTCTATTGACGCAGCTGACGCGAAAGCCGCCACGTTGACATGGCCCCACAGCATCTGCGGCACCGAGCCCCAGGGCTGGTAATCCTCGGTGCTGGCGAGTCCGTCGCGCATGTAGAGCAGGTCTGCCACCTTGATGTCTTTGCGTCCATCGTTGCGCCAGCCTGCCACCCAGGCTGGTTCGCGTGCTGACGGGAAGGCGTCGACCACCGGCGACGCCAGCGACAACTGCGTGTCCACGCTGAGCTTGTGGAGCAGCATGCCGGTGACGGTCTTACTCATCGACCAGCCATGCAGCGCCGTGCCCGGTACAAACCCCGGTGCGCCGCGCAGCGCCAGCAAGCGGCCCTTGTGGACCACCGCCACGCCGCGCGCATTGGCGGCGATCGGGTCGCCGGCGCCGACGAAAGCCTGCTCCATAATATTCTGCAGCGCTGGCGCGTCGACGCCAGGTCCCCATTGCGCGACCGGCACGGCAGCCTCGCCCTGCGGCCAGGGCTCGTCGGTCTTCGCCTGGATGCGCTTGGCCTCGGTCACTGGAAGGGCGGGCAGCGCTGCATCGAGCACGCAACCGCGCTGCGGCAGCAGCACTGCCGTGCGTGTAAACAGACCGGCAAACCGGGCCGTGACGCTGCGCGCTGTTTCATCGACGCTGATGCTGATCAGCCCCAGCACCGGGCTGGCCGGCAGCACATCATCTGCCATCAACTGCGGCAAAGGGCGCCCGGCCACGAAGGCCGCCGAACAAACACCCTTGGCCGCCATGCCTGCAGCATTGCGCGGGATGCCGAAATACAGCAATACCGTGCTGGCCAGAACCAGCAGTATCAGCGGCAGCCCCGAAGCGATGAGCAAGATACGTTGAATCGGTCTCGAGGTGCGCGCCATGGGTGTCCCCGGTAAAAAAGCAGTGCTTCACTGTAACTGAAGCGTTGCCACCAATACGGCAGCCCTCACGCGGGGTCAAACCCCCCGAATGGGGGATGGACGATGCAATGCGGACTCAGCACAATCCATCGCAGCCTGCGTGTGAGCCCCGCACCCTTGGCGTCGAGCATAAATAGTGGCCAGACGCCTATGCTTGTCGTGGAATCCAATAAGCTGTACTTCCACGGCACTGGCTGAGCAGACAATGGCAGACTTTTCGCGGTCTTGAGTCTGACCGCTTCATTTGAATACTGGATCAGGAACCAAGCATGAAACTTGTTGAAGGTGTTGCGAGCGGGCTGGGCCGCGTCGTTGTGTCGGTATTCCTTGTGCTGCAACTTGCGCTCGGAGCGTGGGCGCAGGAAGTGGCGACCCTGCCGCAGGGTGTGAACAAGGTCCAGACCGTGGAAGGCATCACCGAGTTCCGCTTGGCCAACGGACTCAAGGTGCTGCTGGCGCCCGACGTGGCAGACGATCGCGTCACCGTCAACCTGACCTATCTGGTGGGTTCGCGCCACGAGGGCTACGGCGAGACCGGCATGGCGCATCTGCTGGAGCACTTGATCTTCAAGGGCACGCCGGGCACGCCGGACCCGAAGGCGGAATTCCGCAAGCGCGGTTTCAATTTCAACGGCAGTACGACGGCTGATCGCACCAACTATTTCGCCACCTTCGTGTCGAGCCAGGAGTCGCTGGACTGGTACCTGGCCTGGCAGGCCGACGCCATGGCCAACAGTTTTATTGCCAAGAAGGACCTCGACAGCGAGATGACGGTTGTGCGCAGCGAGTTTGAAATGGGCGAGAACAATCCGTTTGCGGCGCTCAGTCAGCGCATGGCGCACACCGCCTACCTCTGGCATGGCTATGGCAAGTCCACCATTGGCGCCAAGTCCGATATTGAAAACGTTGACATTGCCAGCTTGCAGGCCTTTTACCGCCGTTACTACCGGCCCGACAACGCGGTGCTGATCGTGGCCGGCAAGTTTGATCCGGCCCGCACCCTGGCCAGTGTGCAGCAAGCCCTCGGCGCGCTCAAACGCCCGCAAGCGCCGATCCCACAGACCTACACGCTGGAGCCGGCGCAGGATGGTGAGCGCAGCGTGGTGGTGCGCCGACCGGCCACGGCACAACTCATTCTGCTGGGCTACCACGCGCCGCCGCTGCTGCACCCCGACAGCGCGGTCTTGCAAGTGCTGACCACGGCGCTGGGAGACGCGCCTTCGGGTCGGCTGCACAAGGCACTGGTCGAGAGCAAACTGGCACAGGCCGTCTTTGCCGCACCCGGCGCGCAGCGTGAGGCCGGCATGCTGATGTTTGGCACCGTGTTTGGTCCGGACGACGAGGCGGGTTCGCGCCAGAAAGCACTGCTCGACATAATTGAAAACATGGACAAGGAACCGATCCGGCAGGACGAATTCGACCGCGCCAAAGCGAAAATCAACAAGAACCTGGAACTGGCATTTGCCAACGCGGCGGCGGTGGCCAACGGGGCGATGGCAGCCGAGGTTGCGGGTGACTGGCGCGCCGTGTTTGTTTCGCGCGACCGCATCAAGGCCGTGACGCTCGATGACGTCAACCGCGTCGCGCGCAGCTACCTGCTGCGCGACAACCGAACCCTGGGCCATCTGATTCCGACGCCGACACCAGTGCGCGCACCGGGCGGCGCAATGCCCGATGTGACAGCCTACCTGCAGGGCTATGCGCTCAAAGAAAAGGGCCTGGAGTCAGTGGCTTTCGATTACAGCACCCCGTCCCTGCATGACAAGGTGGTGTTCGCGACGACGCCAGGCGGCATCAAGACCGCGATGCTGTCCAAGCCGGTGCGCGGCGATATGGTCAGCCTGAGCCTGAGCCTGAAGTTCGGTAATCTTGAGGCCTTGCAAAACCAGGACGCTGCGGCCACGATGGCGGGTGCCATGCTGCAGCGGGGCACTGCCAGGATGTCGCGCCAACAGATCCAGGACGCGTTGAACAAACTCGGCGCTGTTCTGAGCATGGGTTTTGATGAAAGCGGGGGCACGGTTTCACTCAAGGTCAAGAGGGATGCCTTCAAGCCGGCGTTGGCGCTGGCCATGCATTTGCTCAAGGAATCAAATTTTCCACCAGCCGAGTTTGAAGAGTTGCGCAACGCCACGCTCAAGGGCATCGAAGGCCAGATCAAGGACAAGTCGGCGCAAGCCAATGACGCCTGGAGCCGCTACGGCAATCCCTATGCCAAGGGTGACCCGCGCTACCAGCTCTCGCTCGAAGAGTCGTTGCAGGAGATCAAGACGGTGACGCGCGACCAGGCCTACGCTTTCTACCGCCGCTTCTATGGTGCGCAGCATGCGCAGTTAAGCCTGCTCGGACCGGTTGATGTCAACGAATACCAGCAGGCCGTGACGAAGGAACTTGATAACTGGCGTGCTGCTGAGCCCTGGCGCCGGATTGCCGAACCCATGGTCGAAGCCACGCCCGCGCGGCTGGTGTTTGACACTCCGGACAAGAGCAACAGCAGCATCAAGGCGGTCCATTCGGTTCCGGTTTCGGCGCAGGGTATGGACGAGGATTACTTTGCCCTGCAACTGGCGGCGCGCATCTTTGGCGGCGGTCCGGGCTCGCGCCTGTGGCTGCGACTGCGTGAAGCCGGCGGCCTGAGCTACAGCGCCGGCGCCAGCTTTCATGCCAGTTCGTACGAGCGCAGCGGCAGCATTTCCATGAGCGCCGAGGTGGCGCCGAAAAACGTCGCCGTCGCGGAGAAGGCCTTGCAGGAGGAATTGGCGCGCTCGCTGCGCGATGGCTTCACGGTGGCCGAGGTGGAAAGCTTCAAGCGCGAATACCTGGCCGACCGCCTGCGTTCGCGCTCGGGCGATGGCTGGGTCATGAGCTTCATGGGCTACGAGATGGAGTTTCAGATGCCCCGAAACGAGCGTGAAAAGAACGACGCCCTGATCGAATCCTTCAACGTCGAGCAGATCAACACCGTCTGGCGCAAGTACGTGAAGCCCGAGAAACTGGTGTGGGGTGTTTTCGGGCCGGTGTGACGTGGCCGTCTACCCCTCCTTTCGCCCCTGCTCGACCCAGATCAGGCGCTCGACTGCAATGCCCAGTTCGCGTGCCTGGTTCAGCAGTTGCGCGCGCACCTCGGGTGACAACTGCTTGTCGCGGGCCAATATCCAGAGGTAGTCGCGGTCCGGGCCGATGACCATGGACCAGCGGTACTGCGGGTCCAGTGCCACGACGTGGTAGCCACCGTAGAAGGGGCCAAAGAACGAGACCTTGAGTGAGGCGCGTTGTGGGTCGCCGGTGAACAGGGCGCGCCCGATGGCCTGTTTCCAGTCGCCGCGCGCGCCGTCAAAGCCGCGGTTGATCACCTGCACGCTGCCGTCGTTTTGCTGCTTGTAGCTGGCGCTGACATCGCTGAGGCCGCGCTCGAACGAATGTTCCAGACGCGCGATCTCGTACCACTTGCCTTCGTAGCGGGTGAGGTCGAACGGGGTCACGACGGTCACACCTTCCGGTGGCGCTGTCGAGCAGGCGCTCAGGCTGAGCAGGGTGGCCAGCAGCAGGAAGCAGCGGATGGCGGCGCCTTGGCAGGCTTGGAGAGGTTGCAAAAGGATTGGCATGATGGAAAAGCGGTACCCGGTGTTCAGGCGGCAAGCATAGGGCTTTCGGGCCTCTCGCGTGTCTGGCAGGTTCATTCGTGCGCACGCAGACCTGGAAAATGGACGCCGCGCCGCCCGGGTCGCCCAGGACCATGAAACAATAGCGCCATGCCTTACCTGCCCACCTTCATTGCCCCGGCCAGATTTACCGATCCGGTTGCAGCGCTGGCGCGCGTGCGCGAGATCTACGACAGCAGCATCGCGCACCTGCGCCTGGCCATGCAGCGCTTTGTCGCCGGCGAGCGCTTGCCGGGCCATGCGCGCGCCTGCTACCCCTTTGTGCGCGTGCAAACCGACACCGTGGCGCGCCTGAGCGCGGACGGGAGTGCGCACCTGAGTTACGGCTTTGTTGCAGGCCCTGGCCGCTTCGAAACCACCATCACGCGCCCGGACCTGTACGCCGGCTACTACCTCGAGCAGTTCGCGCTGCTGCTGGAAAACCACGGTGTTGAGCTCGAAGTCGGCACCAGTTCGCAGCCGATCCCGGTTCATTTTTCGTTCGCCGAGAACGAGCACATTGAGGGCAGTCTGAGCGCGCAGCGGCGCCAGTTGATGCGCGATGTGTTTGATCTGCCCGATCTGGCCGCCATGGACGACGGCATTGCCAACGGCACTCACGTGGCGCGCGCCGGCGAGGCTCAGCCGCTCTCGCTGTTCACGGCGCCGCGCGTCGACTACTCGCTGCACCGCCTGCGCCACTACACCGGCACGGCGCCCGAGCACTTCCAGAATTTCCTGCTGTTCACCAATTACCAGTTTTACATTGACGAGTTCGTGCGCCTGGGGCACGAGGCCATGGCCGACCCGGCCAGCGAGTACATAGCCTTTGTCGAACCCGGCAACGTCGTGACGCGTCGTGTTGGCAGCCCCGTCGTCGAAGGGGATGAATCGGGCAAGGTCCCGCCACGTCTGCCGCAAATGCCGGCCTACCATCTGATGCGCGCCGACCGCAGCGGCATCAGCATGGTCAACATCGGCGTTGGCCCGGCCAATGCCAAGACCATTACCGACCACATCGCCGTGCTGCGCCCGCATGCCTGGATCATGCTCGGTCATTGCGCCGGCTTGCGCAACTCACAGCAACTCGGCGACTACGTGCTGGCGCACGGCTACGTCCGCGAAGACCATGTGCTCGACGAAGAACTGCCGCTGTGGGTGCCGGTACCGGCACTGGCTGAAATCCAGGTCGCACTCGAGGCCGCCGTGTCGGAAGTGACGCAACTCAAGGGCCCGGAGCTCAAGCGCATCATGCGCACCGGCACCGTTGCCAGCACCGACAACCGCAATTGGGAACTGCTGCCCGACAACGGTCCGCAGCGCCGTTTCAGCCAGAGCCGCGCCGTGGCGCTGGACATGGAAAGCGCCACCATCGCCGCCAATGGTTTTCGTTTTCGCGTGCCCTATGGCACGCTGCTGTGCGTGAGCGACAAACCGCTGCACGGCGAGATCAAGCTGCCCGGCATGGCGAACCACTTTTACAGAGAGCGCGTCGACCAGCACCTGCGCATCGGCATGCGCGCCATCGAACTGCTGCGTGAGCAGGGCGTGGAGCAACTCCACAGCCGCAAGCTGCGCAGCTTTGCCGAAGTGGCGTTCCAGTAAGGCGTACAGATAAGCATGAATA
>CAIRAW010000080.1 GCA_903876735.1 uncultured beta proteobacterium
CAGTCTGGTGATTGCCAAGGCCGCTGCCACGGTGACGGGCAACAGCGCCAACCTCACCTACAACGGTGTGAGCCAGAGCGCCAGCGGCTTCACGGCCACCGGCCTAGTGCATGGCGAAGCAGCCAGCGTGCTGACGGGCGTAAGCGCCAGCGGCTCTGGCACCAATGCCGGAAGCTACAGCGTGGTACCCACCGGCACTGATGCCAACTACACGCTCAGCTTTGTCAACGGCAGTCTGGTGATTGCCAAGGCCGCTGCCACGGTGACGGGCAACAGCGCAGCGAAGACTTACGACGGTTTGGCCTATCAAGGTGGCAACGGGTTGGTCGTCAGCGGCTTTGTGAACAGCGAGGGCAACAGCTTGGTGAGTGGCACACCCGTGTACACCGGCAATGCGCAAGGCGCGACCAACGCGGGAGCCTACACAATCTCTGTGGCGGGTTTGACTGCCGGTAACAACTACAGCTTGTCGTTTGTGAACGGGCAATTGCTGATCAGCAAGGCGCATCTGACCGTCACGGCCAATGATGCCAACAGATTTGTTGGTTCCGTGAACCCTGCTTTCACCGCCACACTCAGCGGCTTTGTGCATGGTGAGACCCTGGCTACTTCGGCCGTCAGCGGTAGTGCGGCCCTTTCCACTTCGGCCGACATCACCACACCGGTCGGAACTGCGGCGATTGTCGCCAAGCAGGGATCGCTGGCAGCCGGCAACTACGACTTCGCTAGCTTCAAAGATGGAACCTTGACCCTCAGTGCTGCCTATGTGCCCCCGCCGAACCCGGTCGTGCAGACTTTGCCCGGTGCCAACACTTCAGCTGGTTTGACGCTGAACGCGACAACGATCACTTCAACAGTGGATGATTTCAACTCTGCTGGCATGGGTTCCGGCAGCACAAACACAGGCTCAACGGCTGCTACAGGGGGCAGCGCAGGCAGTTCAAGCAGTATGCCCACCGCAGTAGTTGAGGCTACGCTGTCGTCCGATTCAAGGTTCAGCTTCACTGTGCCAAGGATTGATCTGCAGCGAGACCAAATAATTGACAGTGGCAGACTAGCCGTTGCGAGGCCACCGGTGGCAACAATGGGCAATGGCGCTGCACTGCCGGGCTGGTTGAAATTTAACCCGAATACCGGTGTCTTTAGCGGTGTCGCGCCGCCCGGCGTGAAAGAGATTGTGGTGAACGTCATCAGGTCTGATTCCTCCGGTGCACGCGTTTCAACCCTGGTGCACCTGCACTTCGCGCCACCAACTACTCCTGTAGCCCGTTGAATTGGAGTACTTCTAATTAGACTTACAGGCATCTGAATCGATCGGAAAGAGAATCTCGATGACATCACACTTTGTTGGCGTGGCCGGGCTGCCCCGCTCCGGCTCGACCCTGCTATGCCAGTTGCTGGCCGAACACCCCGAGATTCACTGCGAGGGGCATAGCTCACCGCTGTGCAATTCGCTCTTGATGACGCGGCGCACCATCAGTGACGACTCGTTCATGCTGTCGCAACTCGATGTGCAGTTTGATACGACCTACGCGCACCTCAAGTCCGCCATGCAAGGTTTCTTGCAGGGCTGGTACGCCGACTGCGGCAAGCCGGTGGTGGCCGACAAGAACCGCGCCTGGCTGCACTGCATCGAGTTCGTTTTGCAGTTGGACCCGGATGCCAAGTTTCTGGTGACACTGCGTGAACTGGGACAAGTCTACGGATCGATCGAGGCGCAACACCAGAAGACCATCCTGCTTGACTTCATCGACCACCTCGCAGACTTTGATCGCCTTGGACGTGCCGACCAGCTCTTTGCCAAGGACAAGGCCATCGGTGCGCCGCTGTCGTCGATTCAATCCGTGCAGGATCTGCCGCAGGCGGTGAAAGATCGCATCTTCTTCGTGCGCTTCGAGGACCTGATGGCGCGGCCGGCAGCGACGATGGCAGCGGTCTATAAGTGGCTAGGTGTTTCGGCGCACAAGATTGACCCCAAGAAGCTGACCGTGCGACCGCACGAGAGTGACAGCCACTTCCGGCACAAATACCTGCACCGCCAGCAGGCCATGATCGCACCGCCCAAGGTTCATGAGATCCCGGTGCGTGTGCAGGAGTTGATTAAGAAAGCCTGCGGCTGGTATTACGACTGGTTTTATCCGGCAACCAAGGCCAAGTAGTGTCAACCCATCGCGCCAATCATGACGGTTTTTAACCGTGGATTGAAAGCCCTCGAATCCGAGAGCATCGAGATTCTGCGCGAGGCGGTTGCCGGTGCGCGCCGGCCGGTGATGATGTATTCAACCGGCAAGGACTCATCCGTCATGCTGCACTTGGCGCGCAAGGCTTTCTACCCGGCGCCGCCGCCGTTCCCGCTGCTTCACGTCGACACCACCTGGAAGTTCCGCGAGATGGTGGCGCACCGCGACCGTGTGGTTGCCGAAGCCGGCATGGAACTGATTGTTCACACGAATCAGGAGGGGCTTGCAGCCGGCGTCAACCCCTTCAGCCACGGCTCGAGCTACTACACCGACGTCATGAAGACGCAGGCTTTGAAGCAGGCGCTCGACGCCCATGGCTTTGATGTGGTGCTGGGCGGCGCGCGGCGCGATGAAGAAAAGTCACGCGCCAAGGAGCGCATTTTTTCGTTTCGGGGCGAGGGCCATCGCTGGGACCCCCAAGCACAGCGGCCAGAACTCTGGAACCTTTACAACACGCACATCCATGCGGGTCAGAGCCTGCGCGTCTTTCCGATCTCGAACTGGACCGAGCTCGATGTCTGGCAGTACATCGCGCAAGAGAGAATCGCAGTCGTGCCGCTTTACTTTGCCAAGCTGCGCCCGGTGCTTGCGCGCGCCGGCACCTGGATCATGCAGGACGATGAGCGTCTGCCGCTGGGGCCGGGTGAAGCGCCGCAAATGCGCCTGGTGCGCTTTCGCACGCTGGGCTGCTATCCCTTGAGCGGCGCTATCGAGAGCAGCGCCTCAACACTCGAAGACATCATCGCCGAGACCTTTGCCGCCCATACCTCAGAGCGCCAGGGCCGATTGATCGACTCGGACCAGCCCGGCTC
>CAIRAW010000081.1 GCA_903876735.1 uncultured beta proteobacterium
ATTGGGCCTGGCCTTGTTGCAGTCTCTGACCGGCAGCGCCAACCCGCTCGCTGCCGCTACACCCCCGCTTTCGACATCCCAACTGGAATCCGCATGAACCTGAAGAGAAAAATGACGCTGGCCCTGGCCAGCGCGGCCTTGCTCAGCAGCCATCTGGCCATGGCCCAGACCACCCTGCTCAACGCCTCGTACGACGTGGCGCGCGAGTTCTACAAGGACTACAACGCCGCATTCGTGGCCAATTACAAAAGGACCACCGGCAAGGACGTCAAGATCGACCAAGCCCATGGCGGCTCCAGCGCGCAGGCGCGTGCCGTCAATGACGGACTGGATGCCGATGTGGTGACGATGAACACGACCACCGACATCGAATTCCTGGCCGGTACCGGCGTTGTGACCAAAGACTGGGCCAAGCGCTTTCCCGGCAATGCCTCACCCACGACATCGACCATGCTGTTTCTGACGCGTGAAGGCAACCCGAAACACATCAAGGATTGGGACGATCTGGTCAAGCCCGGCATCCAGGTGATCGTGGTCAATCCGAAAACTGGTGGCAACGGCCGCATGGCCTATCTCGCGGCCTGGGGTTATGTGCGCAAGAAGGGCGGCACCGATGCGCAGGCGGCGGAGTTCGTCGGCAAGCTGTTCAAGAATGTGCCAGTGCTGGCCAAGGGCGGACGCGACGCCACCACCATCTTCCTGCAACGCAATATCGGCGATGTGCTGGTGACGTTTGAGTCTGAGGTGGTGTCGGTGGACCGCGAGTTCGGCGCCGGCAAGGTTGATGCGGTGCACCCATCGGTCAGCATCATTGCGGAGAACCCGGTTGCCGTGGTCGAGCGCACGGTTGCCAAGAAGGGCACGACTGAACTGGCCAAGGCTTATCTGGACTACCTGTACTCCGACGAAGCGCAGGAGATTGCCGCCAAACATGCCCTGCGCCCGCGCTCGGCTGTGATCCTGAAGAAATACGCCAGCACCTTCAAGCCGATCCAGTTGTTCGCCGTGAGCGAGTACTTCGGCTCGCTGGCTGAAGCGCAAAAAGTCCACTTCAACGATGGCGGACAGTTCGACAAGCTCTACACCGTCAAATAAATGAGCGCTGCGATTCTTTCTGCGCCGCTGTCGGCGCCGGGCAAAGCCCTGCGCAAACGCCCGACGCGGCGCGTGCTGCCGGGCTTCAACCTGACACTGGGTTACACCGTTTTGTACCTGAGCCTGATCGTGCTGATCCCGCTCTCGGCGCTGGTGTTCAAGACCTTCACGCTGAGCTGGGTGCAGTTCTGGGTGGCGGTGAGCAGCCCGCGTGTGCTGGCTTCCTACCAGCTGACCTTTGGCGCATCCTTTATTGCGGCGCTGGTCAACGTTGTCTTTGGCTTGCTGGTGGCCTGGGTGCTGGTGCGTTACGAGTTCCCCGGCAAGAAGCTGATCGACGCGTTGGTGGACCTGCCGTTTGCCCTGCCCACCGCAGTGGCCGGTATCGCGCTGACCGCCTTGCTGGCCGGAAACGGCTGGGTCGGCCAGGTGCTGGAGCCCCAAGGCATCAAGCTGGCCTTCAACCGCAACGGCATCGTGATCGCCCTGATCTTCATCGGTCTGCCTTTCGTCGTTCGCACCGTGCAACCGGTGCTGGAAGACGCAGAAAAAGAGCTGGAAGAAGCGGCGACCTGCCTGGGCGCGACGCGCTGGCAAACTTTTCGCTACGTGATCTTCCCGACCGTCGCGCCAGCGCTGTTGACCGGCTTTGCCATGGCCTTTGCCCGCGCCATCGGTGAGTACGGCTCGGTCATTTTCATTGCCGGCAACATGCCCATGGTTTCGGAAATCACGCCGCTGATCATCATCGGCAAGCTGGAGCAGTACGACTACGCCGGCGCCACCGCCGTGGCGCTGGTGATGCTGCTGATCTCGTTCGTGCTGCTGCTGGTCATCAACGCGCTGCAAGCCTGGCAACGACGCCGCTCAGGATCAGGAGTATGAGTACCCCCCTGAGCCAGGCCCACGATGTGGCCCTGTCACCCCCCCAGGGGGGCAACGCCAGCAGCCCGGCGAAGCCGGTTCCGCGGCGTTCCACGCGTAAATCCCCCACTGGCGAAGCTGGGTGGGTACGCTGGACACTGATCGCGATCGCGCTGGGCTTCATCTTCTTGTTTCTGATCCTGCCGCTGGCCGCCGTCTTCACCGAAGCGCTGCGCAAGGGCTTGGGCGCTTACCTGGAAGCGCTGAAGGAACCCGACGCCTGGACGGCGATCCGACTGACCCTGATCACGGCTGCGATTGCCGTTCCGCTGAACCTGGTCTTCGGCGTTGCCGCGGCCTGGGCGATTGCAAAGTTTGAGTTTCGCGGCAAGGCCTTCCTCACCACCCTCGTCGATCTGCCGTTTTCGGTATCGCCCGTGGTGGCCGGTCTGGTTTATGTGTTGCTGTTCGGCGCGCATGGCTGGATCGGGCCCTGGCTGCAGGCGCACGACATCAAGATCATCTTTGCCGTGCCGGGCATTGTGCTGGCCACCGTATTCGTGACCTTCCCGTTCATCGCGCGCGAATTGATTCCCCTGATGCAGGCACAGGGAACAGAAGAAGAGCAGGCCGCCATGGTGCTGGGCGCCAACGGCTGGCAGATTTTCTGGCACGTGACCCTGCCCAACATCAAGTGGGGCCTGGTCTACGGCGTGATCCTGTGCAACGCGCGCGCCATGGGCGAGTTCGGCGCGGTCTCGGTGGTCTCGGGCCACATCCGGGGCCAGACCAACACCATGCCGCTGCACGTCGAGATTCTGTACAACGAATACCAGTCGGTTGCCGCCTTTGCCGTGGCCTCGCTGCTGGCGCTGCTGGCTGTTCTCACGCTGCTGATCAAGTCAGTGGTGGAGTGGCAGTTTGAGCGCGATCAAAAAGCCGCAGCCCTGCTGCCACCGGAAAACCCGGTCCGTTGAAACACCTTTGCATTCGTCATTGAGAAAATACCATGAGCATCGCCATCCGCAACGTCAGCAAAGACTTCGGCAACTTCCACGCGCTGCGCGACGTCTCGCTGGACATCGAATCCGGTGAACTGGTCGCGTTGCTGGGGCCGTCGGGCTGCGGCAAAACCACGCTCTTGCGCATCATTGCCGGCCTCGAAACCGCCGACCAAGGCAGCATTCTTTTCAGCGGCGAAGACACCACGGACGTACACGTGCGTGAACGCAACGTCGGTTTTGTGTTCCAGCACTACGCCTTGTTTCGCCACATGAGCGTGTTCGACAACGTGGCTTTCGGACTGCGCATGAAGGCGCGCGCCATCCGCCCGAGCGAAGACACGATCAAGCAGAAGGTGCACGAGTTGCTGGGCCTGGTGCAGCTCGACTGGCTGGCCGACCGCTATCCATCGCAGCTCTCGGGCGGTCAGCGTCAGCGCATTGCACTGGCGCGCGCGCTGGCGGTGGAGCCCAAGGTGCTGCTGCTCGATGAACCCTTTGGCGCGCTCGATGCCAAGGTGCGCAAGGAATTGCGGCGCTGGCTGCGCCGCCTGCACGACGACTTGCACGTGACCAGCATCTTTGTCACGCACGACCAGGAAGAGGCGCTTGAGGTAGCCGACCGCGTGGTGCTGATGAACAGTGGCGTGGTCGAGCAGATCGGATCGCCGCAGGATGTGTGGGACCACCCGGCGAGTCGTTTTGTGTATGGCTTTCTGGGCGACGTCAACCTGTTCCACGGCCGCGCCCACGAAGGCGAAATGCTGATCGGCGCCGACCAGCATGGTGCGCGGCTGGCCACACCCGAACATCTGGACGCAAAAGACGCCAAGGCCTTTGCCTACGTGCGCCCGCATGACCTCGACGTGCAGCGTTACAGCGCCGGCGCCAACGACGCGGGTCGCGGCATCGTCGCCAAACTGACGCGCGCGATTGTGGTCGGCCCGATTGCCCGGCTGGAGTTGCTGCCGCTGGACGCCTCTGCCGGCAACGGAGAAATCATTGAAGCGCAGATTCCGGCGCAGACCTTCCACGCGCTGGACCTGCAAACGAATGAAACCCTGCTGCTGACGCCGCGCAAGGCACGGGTCTTCGTCGACTGAACGGCAACCGGCGCTGTTAGGGGCGCTTGCGCGGATGGAACACCAGCACCTGAGACGCCGGTACTTTGGCGCCACCCGCTTTGGGCTGCGCCTGGTCGCAGCCACTGCAGTGACAGCCACCGGAAGTGCTCAGCGTATTCTGCAAAGCGACGCGCCATGATTGCGGGATTGGCAGGCGTAACAGGCCATTGACCAGCATCCGCCGTGCAACTTGTGGCAGCAGGGTCCAGGCGGCATAGACAAAGCAGCCAGTCACCAGCAGGAACACGAGCAGGGATTGCAATGCCATCGCCTAGCCTCCGAGCCACAGGGTGATGCGGTAGGTCGCAAATGCCGCCAGATAGGCCAGCGCAAACAGATAGAACGCCATCGCCAGCGGGTAGCGCCAGGAGTTGGTCTCTCGCCGCACCACGGCGAGTGTCGACAGGCATTGCGGCGCAAACACAAACCAGGCCAGCAGTGAGTAAGCGGTGGCCAAAGACCAGCCTTGGGCAATCACCGGTGACAGGACATCGGCGACCGATTGATCGGCGCCGGACAGTGAATAGACCGTTCCCAAGGCACCCACCACCACCTCGCGCGCTGCCATGCCCGGCACCAGTGCGATTGAAATCTGCCAGTTGAAACCAATCGGCGCAAACACCCACTGCAGGGCATGGCCCAGCATGCCGGCGACGCTGTACTGGATGGCCGGACCCTGGGACACATCCCAGCTTGCCGGGGGCGACGGATAGGTGGACAAGAACCACAGGACCACCATCAGCGCAAAGATGATGCCGCCGACGCGGCGCAAAAAGATGCGCGCGCGCTCCCACAGGCCCAAACCCAGATTGCGCAGGCTCGGCACGCGGTACGGCGGCAACTCCAGCATCAGCGGCTGATAGCCGTTCTTCATCCAGACGCGCTTGAAAACCCAGGCAACACCCATGGCGCTGACCACGCCCGCCACATACAGGCCAAACAGGGTCAGACCGCGCAGGCTGAACCAGCCCACATCGCGCTGCGGCACAAAGGCGCCGATCAAGAGGGCGTAAACCGGCAGCCGCGCCGAGCAAGTCATCAAGGGCGCGACCATGATGGTGGCCAGGCGGTCTTTCCAGTTGGCAATGGTGCGTGTGGCCATGATGCCCGGAATGGCGCAGGCAAAGCTCGACAGCAAGGGGATGAAGGCGCGCCCCGACAGGCCAACCTTTCCCATCAGGGTGTCAAGCAGAAAGGCGGCGCGCGGCAGATAGCCCGAGTCTTCAAGCAGCAGAATGAAGAAAAACAGGATCATGATCTGCGGCAGAAAGACCAGCACGCCGCCGACACCGGCGATGACGCCATCAACCAGCAGACTGCGCAGCGGCCCTGCAGCCATGTGCTCCAGCGTCCACTGGCCCAGCGCCGCCATGGCGCTGCGGATCGCGTCCATCGGCAGATTGGCCCAGGAAAACACCGCCTGAAAAATCAGGAACAGGATGGTAGCCAACAAAACCAGACCCCAAACGTGGTGCATCA
The DNA here is from genome assembly GCA_903876735.1 of uncultured beta proteobacterium. GTDB lineage: Bacteria > Pseudomonadota > Gammaproteobacteria > Burkholderiales > Burkholderiaceae_C > Rhodoferax. The sequence goes on from CAIRAW010000081.1 coordinate 5,564, forward strand.
CCACCGCGTCCAAGCGATGCTGCAGGCGCCCCCGGCTCGGCGCATCGGGTGCGACCAGGGCCAGGATGCGGCGCACTTCGCGCTGCAATTCAGTCGAAGTCACCGGCTGCGCACCGGCATCGGGCCTGGGCGGCAATGGCCGGGCAAACTGCTTTTCGAGTTGCGCCAGCAATTGGGCATGGCCGTCGTGCATGACCGCGACGGTTTCGACCACCGGGCAGCCCAATTCCAGCGCCAGCCGGGGCAAATCGAGTTTCAGGCCCTGGGCCCGCGCTACATCCGCCATATTGACCGCCAGCACCATCGGCTTGCCGAAGCGCTTGAGTTCAAGCACCAGACGCAGGTTCATGCGCAGATTGGTGGCGTCAACCACGGCCACGATGGCGTCCGGCGCATCTTCACCGGCGCGCCGGCCTTCGATCACTTCGAGCGTCACCTGTTCGTCGGGCGTTGCCGGTGTCAGGCTGTAGGCGCCGGGCAAATCCACCACCGAAACCGTCTGGCCGTTGGGCAGTCGGGCCAAGCCAACCTTGCGCTCGACCGTAACGCCAGCGTAATTGGCCACCTTCTGGCGCGCGCCAGTGAGCAGATTGAACAGCGCGGTCTTGCCGCAATTCGGGTTGCCAACCAGCGCGATGCTTTTGATGGCAAGCCCGGTGCTGATGGCGGCTTGGGTCATGGAAATCTTACGCAGGACTCGTTTCAAGCTCACGCACGCGGATGCACTGGGCTTCCAGCAGCCGCAGCGCAAACAGGGTCTCACCGATCTGCACCGCCAGCGGCTCACGGCCACCCGGGCCGCGTCGCAGCATGCGGACGGGCTCGCCGGCTATGAATCCAAGTTCACCCAATCGGTGCAAAGTGGCCGCGCCCACCTCGGCGGAACCGGGCACCAAACCCTCTACCAAGGCATGGGAACCATTCGGTAGCTGAGACAAAAACATGGGGCTGACCTTTGAAATTGAAGCGGGCGACAGACGAATGCCGCCGATGTAAATGCGAGTCTATCGCATTTAGACCGCATTGACAAGCCCGAAATTTGCCCGCTTCATGTGCCGCCAGACCGGACGACAGGCACACAAAAACGCCACCGACGAGTCCTTGCCCGAACACCAGCAGAGGCCACCTGGAGAAAGTGGGCGCCGGCTAACCTGCTACTTTGCGCAGCAGGGCGCGACTGAGGGCACGGGCTTTTTGCGCCAGCGTAAAGCGCTGGAAATTGGTTTTGACGACGCCTTCGGTGAAGGCGGTCCGTTTGCTGTAGTCAATACTAACTTCCACTATGACCGGCTGCCCGGTTGCTGCCACCGCGTTGGCGGCGGCGATCTGCGGTGCCAGTTCAGCATCGCTACTGACTTTCAAATAGTGCGCGCCGACCGCGCGCGCCACGCCGTCAATAAGCACCGTGGCCAGCACGGTGCAGGGTTTGCGGTTGTAGGGAATCTCCTGGGCCTGGGAAATCTGAGACAGTTCGCCATCGCAAAAAACGTAGTAGACAAGACCCAGCCGGTACTGGGTGGCGGTGATGATTTCCATGCAGGTCATGCGAAAGCAACCGTCGCCCACGATGCAGTTGACCGGCACGTCGGGGCGCGCCAGTTTGGCGCCGATGGCGGCGGGAACCGAATAACCCATGGCGTTGAAGTCGGTCGGCACGATGGCGGACTTGGCACTCAGGATCGGCATCAACTCGGCTGTCAGATAGGTGTGGTTGCCGTCGTCCACCACCGTGACCGCCTCGGGCGGGTTGGCGGCGCGCAGGGCATCGAAAAAGCGCGCCGGGTTGACCCGCCCCTTGCTGTCATGGGCGTACCAGCTCTCGCGGTACGCTTTTTTGTCTGCGGCAATACGCTGCTGCAATCCGGTGTTGACTGCCTGTGCCGGCATCGCCTGGCGCAATGCGGCCAACAGTTGCGGCAGCACAACCCGGGCATCGCCAGCAATCGCCACCTGCGCCGGGTAATTGACGTTGAGGGTCTGCGGATTGATGTCGATGTGAATCAGTTGAGCCGGCACCGTCACACCAAAACTGCCGGTCGCAATCTCGCCAAAGCGGGTTCCGATGGCCAGCATCACGTCACAGTCGGCAAAGGCATTGCGCGCCGCCGGTACCGCCGCCGGACCAAAACCGAAGCCGGTATGCAAGGGGTGGCTGGCCGGAAACATCGAGAAACCCTGCAAGGTCGTCGAAACGGGCGCCTGCAGATGCTCCGCCAGCGCCGTGACTTCAGCCAGGCAATCACGTGCGCCCCAACCGACAAAGAAACCGGGCCGTTTGGCCTTCTGCAGCAAGGCCACGGCGGCGTCGATCTGGCTGACCGCTGCCGGTGCTGGCAGGACCGGCGCGGTCCAGTGCGGCAAATCACCCAACTCGCCGGGGAACAGTTGCAGGTTGGCGGGCAGTTCGATGAACACCGGGCCCGGCTCACCACTGGTGGCCGTGCGGTAGGCCTCAAACAGGGTCGGAACAATGTCCTCGTGGCGCTCGATCAGGTAGGTGGCTTTGGTGATGCCCTTCATGAACTGGTGCAGGTCCATCTGGTGCAACTGGAACTTCCACGGCACGTCGGTGCGCACGCCGCCGCAAATCACCAGCATCGGCACACCGTCCAGAAAGGCTTCGCCAATGCCGCTGGCGGCATGGGTCAATCCGGCGGCCGGCACCACAACCAGCGTACCCACGGTGTCGGACAAGCGGCTCAGGGCGTCGGCCATGAAAGCGCCACCGCCTTCATGGCTCACCAGCATAGGGGTGATCGACTCCGAATTGTTGAGCTCGTCATACAGTTCGGTGTTCTGAACGCCCGGTATGCCAAAGGTGTAGCGGATGCCGAGTTGTTCGAGGGCATAGCGTGCCGCCCAGGCGCCGGTTTTTTTCATGATGTTCCTCAATCTTTGTTGTCAGAGCCGAAGCGTTGCCCGGCATGGTTTCTGCTTCAGATGCTCAGCAAGTTTCGCCCGTCCATCGCCGCAGCCGCAGCGCGAGCGGTCAAAACACAGCCGCCGAGAAACGTGCCTTCCAGCGCGCGCAAACCATGCACGCCACCGCCACCAAAGCCGGCGGCTTCGCCAATCGCAAACAGGCCCGCAATCGGTTGCGCGGCAGCATCCAACGCCCGGCTTTGCAAGTCGGTCTGAATGCCGCCCAGGCTCTTGCGGCTGATGACGAATTCACGAATGGCGATCAGGGGCATGGCCTTGCTGTCCAGTATCGGCTGGTTGGCGCAGGTGCGAATCTTGTCGCCGGAGTAGCCGCGTGCATAGGCGATACGGCGCAATTGCTCGTCGTTGCGGAACTTCGGCTTCAGGCGCAACTGTTCATCAAAGCGCGAAACAACCTGTTCCAGCGTGGCCAGATGCACCGCATCATCGCCCTGCAAGGCATTCATCTTGTCCACCAGCTCTGGCAGGCTCTGCGCCACAACCACGTCCTTACAGTTTTCAACCAGGGTATTGACCAGCCAGCGGTTGCCGAACACCAGTTCGCGCACGAAGGAGAACCACTTCTGGTCGCGGATGCTCGGGTTGTGCGATGAGCCGGACACCGCCAACTCCTTGAGGGCAATCTTCCAGTTCAGCAACTGCCATGAATACTGGCCCGGCTGGCGGCAAATCTGGGTGACCAGATCGCGCGTGTCAAAACCCGTGACCAGCGGCTGCGGCCCGATGCGTTCGCCCCGGGCATAGAGCCACAGGGCCGACTTGGGCGGCACCAGGCTCAAGCCGGCGTGCGGCTTGCTCGATGCATAGTGGTGCACGCCAGCGGCATAGTTCCACATATTTTTCAGGTGCGTGACTTGCGCACCGGCCACCTGCGCCGCATCATGCAGACGGCCATCGGCGTACTGGTGCGAGCCATTGAGAATGACCGGCGGCGGGCTCTGCCAATCAGGATGCCAATTGGCGCGCACGCGGTCAATGCTGCCGTTGATGCCGCCCGCCGCAATCACCACGACCTCGGCGCGCTCTTCGAAGGCTGTGCCGTTGCGCTGGTGCACGCCATGGCAACCAACGACACGACCGGCCTCGCACAACAGGCCTTCCACACGCTGCTCAAAACGCAATTCCAGACGCTGCGCCCATTGCGCTTGTTGCAAATGCGCCAGCAGCACGGTGACCAGTTTCTCTCCCGTGCCCCATACCAGATGAAAGCGCGGCACCGAGTTGCCCGGCGTGAACTGGCCGCGCTCGACCCAGTGCGGTACCGGAAAATACTTGACGCCTTTGCCGCGCAGCCACCAGTACATGTGCTCGGTGCAGTGCGTCACATAGGCCTGGGCCCAGCGGCGCGGCCAATGCGCGTCGGGCCCGAATTCGGCAAACGCGTGCCAGTCGGCCAGCGCCAGTTCAACACTGTCACGGGCGCCGGCGCGGCGCTGCTCCGGCGTGTCCACCGCGAACATGCCGCCCATGCTCTCTCTCGCCAGGCCGCCCAGTTTGTCGGGCTGATCGCGGTCCAGCAGGAGCACGCGGCGCCCCTGCTCGAGCAACTCGATGGCGCAAACGATGCCGGCGATACCGGCGCCAATAATGATGACTTCAGCCGTCTGGTTCTTCATGCTGTCTCCTTAAGCAAACCACCGCACCGCAAAATCATCATGTCACGCGCTTGGCAGGGCACTCTGGCGCGAGCGCGCCAGAGCCACGTACCACTCCAGACAGCCCGGGTTCGCTATTGCTTCGCGGTGCAGCACGGCTTCAAGCGCATGTCCCAGCAGGAGCTTCTTGATCGGCAACTCCTGCTTTTTGCCGGAGAGCGTGCGCGGGATTTCAGCCACCTGAAAGATCTCGTTGGGCACGAAGCGCGGCGACAAGGCGGTTTTGATCGCCTCAACGATTTTGCGCTTGAACGCCGCATCCAGTGTGGCACCCTCGCGCAACACGACAAACAAGGGCATATAGCTTTCACGCCCCAGGTATTCGAGATCGACCACCATCGAGTCCAGCACTTCGGGCAAGGCCTCGATCGCGCTGTAGAGTTCGCTGGTTCCCATGCGCAAACCATGGCGGTTGATGGTGGCGTCACTGCGACCATAAATGACACAACCGCCATTGCTTCCAACCTTGAGCCAGTCACCGTGACGCCAGACCGGCGGCTTGCCAGCCTGGCCCGGGTACATGTCAAAATAGCTGGCCAGGTAGCGCTGCTTGCCGACATCGCCCCAGAAATACAAGGGCATGCTGGGAATGGGCTGGGTGCAGACCAGTTCCCCCACTTCATCGACAACGGCCTGGCCTTGCTCGTTCCAGGCCTCCACCGCGCAGCCGAGTGCCCGGCATTGCATTTCGCCCACAACCAGGGGCAACTCGCGGTTGCCGCCGATAAAGGCACCCGCGAAATCGGTGCCACCGGAGATGTTGCACCACCAGATATCGCCCCCACGCTCGCTCACTGCGTGTGCTTCGCTGCCCCCCGAGGGGGCTAGTTTTCCTTGGGGCGGCCCGGCGGAAAACTCGTTGCCCCCACGCTCGCTCACTGCGCTGGAGCGCAATTTACGGAACTGCTCGGTGCCCCAGGCTTGCGCATCGGCGCTCAGGGGTGAACCGGTGCTGCCAAGCGCGCGAATTGCGCAGAGATCGCCGCAAGTGCTCAGGTCAACGCCTGCCTTTTGACAGTTGGCGTAGAACGCCGCGCCAGCACCAAAAAATGTCACGCCCAGCTCGGCGGCGAACCGCCATAAGGTGGTCCAGTCAGGTGCTTGTTTGTTGCCGGCCGCATCGACGGTGCTGCCCCCGGGGTTGCCATCAAAGAGGCAGCAGGTGGTACCGCCGAGCAGGCCGCTGATTTGTGCATTCCACATCACCCAGCCGGTCGAGCTGTACCAGTGGTAGCGTTCACCCAGGGTATTGGGTTCGTAGCTGCAGCCGATATCGTTGTGCAGGCACTTGAGTGTCTGGGCCACCAAAATGGTTCCGCCGTGGCTGTGCACGATGGCTTTGGGCAGACCGGTGGTACCGCTGGAATAGACAATCCACAGGGGGTGCTCGAACGCCAGCCAGAGCGGCTCAAATGCCGCTGTTTGGGCGTCGCTTCTGGCCGTCGCCACTGTGAAACTTTCACAACTGGCCAGATCGGGGATGGCGCAAAAATCCAGCCCGAGGTTGTTCTGCAAAATGACGTGGCGCACCGTCGGCAACGCGGCGCAGAGTTCTGCCACCACCGCCGTTCGATCGAAATCACGCCCACCGTAACGCACGCCATCACAGGCAATCAAGACCTTGGGTTCGATCTGCTTGAAGCGGTCGAGCACCGCACTGCTGCCCATGTCGGGCGCGCAAATGCTCCAGACGGCGCCAAGACTGGCCGTTGCCAGGAATGCGACGATCGCCTCTGCCGTATTGGGCAGGTAAGCCACGACCCGGTCTCCGGGCTGCACGCCCAGGGCCTGCAGGTAGAGCGCGAGCGAGGCAACCTGGCGCTGCAATTCGGGCCAGCTGAGGCTGCGTGCAGGCGCCTTGCCCAGGCTTTTTTCGTTGTGGCTGAGGATGGCAGGAAACCCAGCGGCCTGGGCCGGCACCACATGGCGCAGCACCTGACGCGCATAGTTGGCCTGCGCCCCAACAAACCACCGGGTGTTTGGCATCGGCGCTCCGTCACACACCATGGAGTGGTCGGTGGGCGACTGCAAGTCAAAGTAATCCCAGATGCTTTGCCAGAAGGCGTCCAGATCGTTGGTTGACCAGCGCCACAGCGCATCATATGAATCGAAAGTCAATCCACGCTGCGACTGCAGCCAGTTTTGGTACAAACGAATCTGGGGAATACAGGGTGGCGTAGCAGCTTGCGTCATGTCCCAAGGTTAATCTGGTTTGACCCACAAAAACAATAGCGACTGACCCTTGTTTGACAGTGCCCGGCATCCGTTTTGTTTATAGTTCCAGCCATCTTTCTGATTGGAACCCGCATGCGCATCTGGAACAAAGTGATTTCCCTGGACGAACTCAACGCCATTCACGTCGACACCGCAGTGACCCACCTCGGTATCGAGTTTCTTGAGATGGGTGACGACTTCCTCAAGGCTCGCGTGCCAGTAGACCATCGGACACGACAACCCTATGGTTTGCTCCACGGGGGCGTCAGCGTGCTGCTGGCCGAGACACTGGGCTCATGCGGTGCGGCATTTTCCAACCCGGATGGTTACCGCGCGGTCGGGCTCGACATCAATGCCAACCACATCAAGAGCGCCACCAGTGGCTGGGTGACCGGCGTGGCGCGTCCGGTCCACATGGGCCGCAGCACACAGGTCTGGCAAATTGACATGCACAACGATGCCGGCGAACTGACCTGCGTCTCGCGCATCACCATGGCGATTTTGGCGCCGCGCTGAAGCCCCGCCTTCAGCGCGGCCGATCGCCGGCTACGTGTCAGGTATCGCTGCGAGCAAGCCGCTCACTGCGCCAATACACATCGTCGCCCACCGTGCCGTCCGGGCGGTAGCGGTTGAGCACGCGGGCCAGTACGAACAACAGATCGGACAAGCGGTTCAGGTATTGGCGCGGCGTATCCTTCAACGCGTCCTGCGCCTCCAGCGCCACCACGGCGCGTTCAGAACGACGCGCTACCGTGCGACAGACATGGGCCTGTGCCGCAGCGCGTGTGCCGGCCGGCAGAATGAACTCCTGCAGGCGCGGCAGCGCCTGGTTGTGCTCGTCCAATGCGGCGTCCAGTGCCAACACCGCCTCGGCCTTGAGCAATTCAAAACCAGGGATCGACAGTTCGCCACCCAGGTTGAAAAGCTGGTGCTGGATTTCGACCAGCAAGGTTCGCACCGGGCTTGGCATGTCCTCACACAGCAAGACACCGATATTCGAGTTGAGCTCATCAACATCACCCATTGCATGAATGCGCAGGCTGTTCTTCGAGACGCGGGTGTTGTCGCCCAAACCAGTGCTGCCGTCGTCACCGGTGCGGGTGGCGATCTGCGTCAGTCGTTGTCCCATAATGAAGCTCCTGTTATTGGTCTATTGTTGCAGCAAAATACAGCACCGCTATTTTCGGGGACATGCCGCGAAAGGCACGGCCCTTCATCTGTTGAAAGAACCCATGAACACCCAGGCATCGCCCCTCCTACCTGCCGTCGCACCACGTGAAGTACCGGCGGCGCTGATCGACGCGCTGAAATCTCGTTTTCTTGAGCAGTGCTCCACGGCGCTGGTGGTGCGTGAACAGCATGGTCGCGATGAATCCTCGTTTGAGGCGCCACCCCCTGCGGCCGTGGTATTTGCGCAAAGCACACAAGACGTGGCGGACGCCGTCAAACTGGCCGGCGGGTTCAATGTACCGGTGATTCCGTTTGGCGTTGGCACCTCGCTTGAAGGGCATTTGCTGGCGGTGCAAGGCGGCATCAGCATCGATGTCAGCCGCATGAACCAGGTGCTTTCCATCAACGCCGACGATCTGACGGTCACAGTGCAGGCGGGCGTCACACGCAAGCAAGTCAATGAAGCGGTCAAATCCACCGGTCTGTTCTTCCCGATCGACCCCGGCGCCGACGCCACCCTGGGCGGGATGAGCGCCACGCGTGCCAGCGGCACCAACGCCGTGCGCTACGGCACCATGCGCGAGAATGTCCTGGCACTGGAGGTGGTGACCGCCAGCGGCGAGATCATCCGCACCGGCACCCGTGCCAAAAAGAGCAGCGCCGGCTATGACCTGACCCGCCTGCTGGTGGGCTCTGAAGGCACGCTGGGTGTGATCACTGAGGTAACGGTCAAGCTTTACCCGCTGCCCGAGGCGATCTCGGCAGCCATTTGCTCCTTCCCCAGCATCGAGGCGGCCGTACGCAGCACGATTCAGATCATCCAGATGGGCATTCCAATTGCGCGAGTCGAGCTGATAGACGGCAAGACCATGCGCATGGTCAACGCCTATGCCAAGCTGGATCTGCGGGAGGAGCCTTTGCTGCTGATGGAGTTTCACGGCTCGCCGGCCAGCGTCAAAGAGCAGGCCGAAACCGTGCAGGAGATCGCTACCGAATTTGGCGGTAATGCGTTTGAATGGGCAAGCACGCCAGAGGAGCGCACACGGCTTTGGACGGCGCGGCACAACGCCTACTTTGCCGCGATTCAGTCCAAGCCAGGATGCCGCGCCATTTCAACCGATACCTGCGTCCCGATCTCGCGCCTGGCGGACTGTCTGCTCGACTCGGTGACAGAAGCCGACGCCAGCGGCATCCCTTACTTTCTGCTCGGCCACGTCGGCGACGGCAATTTCCACTTTGGCTATTTGATCGACCCGACCAAGCCCGAAGAACGCGAAGTGGCAGAAAAGCTCAACCATGCCCTGGTGGCGCGCGCGCTGCGGCTGGAAGGAACCTGCACCGGCGAACACGGCATAGGCCTGCACAAGATGGATTTTCTGGTTTCAGAAACCGGTAGTGGAGCGGTTGACATGATGCGCAGCATCAAACGCGCACTCGACCCGAAGAACATCATGAACCCGGGCAAGATCTTTACGCTGTAGGGTCAGGCGACGCCACGCCTTTAAGACCTCGTCTCTCAGCGGGTAGCGCCGCGCGTGAGCTTGTCGATCAGACCGTTGAGTTCGTCAATTGAGCCAAACCGGATCGCAAGTTCACCCATTTCCTCGAGTCGGCCCGCCCGCTTGACACGCTTCTTGACCCTGACTTCGACCTCAGCCGTGAGCAGGTCCGACAGTTCTTCTTCAACCCGCTTGATATCGCGCGACTTTTCTTTTTTGGGCTTGACCGAGGTCAAATTAAATTCCGCACTGAGCTTTTTGGCCAGGCTCTCGGCTTCGCGCACCGACATCTTGCGCGCACTGATCTGACTGGCCGCTGTGATCTGGGTGGCGCGGTCAAGTACCAGCAGTGCACGGGCGTGTCCCATGTCCAGATCACCCGCCATCAGCATGGTTTGCACCGGATCAGCCAGATTGAGCAGGCGCAGCAGATTGCTGGCCGCGCTGCGAGAACGTCCGACGGCTTGCGCCGCCTGTTCGTGAGTTAGTCCAAACTCCTTGATCAAGCGCTGCAGACCTTGGGCTTCTTCCAACGGATTGAGGTCTTCGCGTTGAATATTCTCGATCAACGCCATGGCGGCGGCGGCTTCATTGGAAACATCGCGCACCAGCACCGGAACACTGTCCAGCCCGGCCAGCTTGGCAGCACGGAAGCGGCGCTCACCCGCGATGATCTCGTACTTTCCCGCATTCGCACCTTCAGTCAATCGGCGCACCAGGATTGGCTGCAAGATGCCCTGGGCTTTGATCGATTCGGCCAGCTCGTACAGAGCCCCTTCATCCATGCGGGTTCGCGGCTGGTACATGCCGGGCAACATATCGGCCAACAACAAGGACGCCGGGACCCCTGGATTGACGGGGTTGCCGATCGACGTATCAAATGCCGCCGTTTCGCTTACTTTGGGCCCGAGCAATGCTTCGAGTCCGCGGCCCAGGCCTTTTGGTTTTTTGGTGACCATTGATTTGTCCTTGTTAATTTTCCAGTGAACAGATTCTGAACATGCGCGCTACCGATCAAGCTGGCGCAGCAATTCATATCCCGCCGGCCAATCGCCGAGACCCGACTCGGCGTTGATATGGCCTTGCTGCCCCGCATCAACATAGTCGGCACCCCAGGCACTGGCGAAAAGGCGAGCCCGCGCTTCCGCGCAATACGGGTCATTGCGACTGCCGACCAGAATGCTTTTAAAAGGCAAACCTTGCAGGGCAATGGGCGACCAGCTGCTCAGAACCGGCCGCAGCTCCTCGCGCTCTGCATCCCCCGGGGCCACCAGCAACGCCGCGCTGACGAGATGCGTATGCTGCGAGTGCGCAGCCCACGATGCAACCAGAAGGCAGCCCAGACTGTGCGCCACCAGAATCGTCGGTTCGGCACGGTGCAGCAAAACCTCTTCCAACCGGGCGATCCAGTCGCCGCGCAGCGGGCGCATCCAGTCATGCTGATCCAGGCGCTGATAGCCGTACAAACGCTCCCACCGGCTTTGCCAATGGTCGGGACCGGAATTCTGCCAGCCCGGCAAAATCAATATATTGGCAGCATTCATTCGCTACGTTTTCGATAGCTAATTGTGGTTTGTAGTGGTGGCCCGTTCGGCTACATCGTGTCGATGCGCTCGACCATTTCCCGGGCAAACGCCACAAATGCCTGCGCGCCCTTGCTTGAGGGATCGAAAACAACGCCGGGAACACCGTAGCTGGGGGCCTCCGCCAAGCGCACATTGCGTGGAATGACGGTGTTGAACACCTTGTCGCCAAAATGGTTCTTGAGTTGCTCGCTCACCTGCTGTTGCAAGGTGATGCGGGGGTCAAACATGACGCGCAACAGGCCGATGATGACCAGATCCTTGTTCAGGTTGGCGTGCACCTGCTTGATGGTGTTGACCAGATCTGTGAGCCCCTCCAGCGCAAAGTATTCACACTGCATCGGGACGATCACACCATGCGCACAGCACAGGCCATTGAGCGTCAGCATCGACAGCGATGGCGGGCAATCAATCAGTATGAAGTCATAGTCTTGCTCCACCTCTGCCAGCGCCTGTTTGAGGCGTTTCTCGCGACGCTCGACGTCGACCAGTTCAACCTCCGCCCCCGTCAGTTCTCGGTTGGCCCCCAGAATGTCGTAGCTGCAACCAGCTGCTATCAGTTTGTCACTCTTGGCCCGCGCCTCGGCAACCGAGGCGGACTCCAGTAGCACGTCATAAATGGTGAGACTGAGTGCACGCTTGTCGACGCCAGACCCCATCGTGGCATTGCCTTGCGGGTCAAGGTCCACCAGCAGAACACGCTGCCCGACCTGGGCCAGACCGGCTGCCAGATTGACGGCTGTAGTGGTCTTGCCAACACCGCCCTTTTGATTGGCGATGCAGAATATTTTGGTCATGGAGTGCTTACCTGATGTGACGTGAAAAGGGAATGCAGCATCAGCGCGTCAGCGCCAACTTGACGCCGAAGCCGATCAAGAACACACCGGCCAGCTTTTCCAACGCACCTGAAATAAGCGGGTTCGCGCGCAAGCGTTCGGCCAGAAAATGGGTTAGCAAGACCACCGTCAAACCATAGGCAAAAGTCAGGGCGGCAATGGTCAAGGCCATAAAGGCAAACGTTTTCAACCCCTGATGTCGGGCGGGGTCAACAAACAGCGGGAAAAATGCCATGTAAAAAACAATCGCTTTTGGGTTGAGCAGGGTGATCATCAGTGCCTGGCGCAAGTAGTGATGCGGCTTGATTTGCAGCACCGGTGCAGAGCCGGCCTTTGCCAGGATCATCTTGCCGCCCAGCCAGGCGAGGTATGCCGCGCCCACCCACTGCACGGCGTTAAACGCGGCAGGCGAGGTGCTGAGCAACGCAGCAACGCCGGCAACGGCCAACCACATCAAGACCTGGTCGCCAAAAATGACACCAAAAGTCGCAGCCAAGCCACCCCGGATGCCACCCTTGCCCGTGGATGTGATCAAGGCGAGATTCCCCGGGCCAGGAATCAACAAGAAAACAATGATTGCGATGACAAATGCGCCGTAGTCGACTATGCCCAACATGGATTCTTTTCTCGATAGACAAGCACGCAGTTTACGGCAAGTCTTACCGAGAACGCTCAATCCAGAAGGACAGGGGCCTTTCTGATCCAGACGATGCAGCGTTCGGCCCCCAAACCCGGCACTTCAAGCTGTTCCACGTGAAACACCGTGACACTTGGCGGCAGGGCTGCAATCTCATCGGCGGGAAACTTGCCCTTCATGGCCAGCCAGACGCCCCCCTCTCGCAGCGCAGCCACCGACCAGTCGGTGAAATCGCCAAGAGACGCAAATGCCCGCGAACTGATCACGTCATACTGATCTGTCAGATTTTCAACCCGAGCGTGCAAACCTCGCAGATTGGGCAGACCAAGGGATAGCGCAGCCTGCCGGACAAAAGCAGCCTTCTTGGCCACCGCGTCGACACAGTCCACCAACACCTCAGGGCAGCAAATGGCGATCACAACACCCGGCAAACCGGCGCCCGACCCGACATCCAGCAGACGCACCGCCGAAGCGCCGATCTTCGCGACCTGCTCCGCTTGCGCCACCGGAAGCACTACAAACTCGCGCAAAGCCACACGCAAAGGCGAAACGACCGCCAAGCTGTCGAGCAGATGATGCGTCAACATCTCGGCCGGACCCCTTACTGCCGTGAGGTTATAGACCTTGTTCCATTTTTGAATCAACTCGTGGTAGTCGAGAAGCTGTTTGATTTTCCCCTCGTCCAGCACCAGAGACAGGTCGGCCAGTCCGGCACGCAGCTCCGCATCCCAAGCGCGCATCAAGCCACCCCCTCTGGCGGCGCAAACACTAGGAGCCTGTTCTTCTTCAAGTAGATCAATAGCAGCGAGATGGCCGCCGGGGTAATACCGGAAATGCGCGAAGCCTGCCCCAGTGTTTCCGGCCTGTGCTTGTCAAGCTTTTGCCTGGCCTCGATACTCAGGGCACTAACCTGCAGGTAGTCGAGACCGCTCGGCAGTTTGAGGTTTTCGTAATGCGCGGAGCGGTCAATCTCATCTCTTTGACGCTCAATATAACCAGAGTACTTAGCCAAGACTTCAATCTGCTCAATCACCACAGCCGCAAACATCTCCTCGGAAGTCAGGCTAGCCGCAGTTTCACGTGAAACACCGGCATCCAACTCCCGGTCTGCATATTTCCCGTCGTCCAGCGACATCAATTGCGCATAGCTCACATCCGGGCGGCGCAGCAAATTTGCGAGGCTGTACTCGTGGTCAATCGGCTTCCCCAACACTCTCTCCGACTCTTGCGCCGTCAGATTTTGTGGGCTGACCCAAATAGACTGCAAACGCTTTGTTTCACGTGAAACCGCATCGCGTTTGCGATTGAAAGCATCCCAGCGGACATCATCCACCAGACCAAGCTGCCGACCCACTTCGGTCAAGCGCTGGTCTGCATTGTCTTCGCGCAACTGCAGCCGAAACTCGGCGCGGCTGGTGAACATGCGGTAGGGCTCGGTCACGCCTTTGGTAATCAGGTCATCCACCATCACACCAAGATAGGCCTGCTCCCGACCGGGAACCCAGACATCCTGCGACCAAGCGGTCTTTGCCCCTGCCTGCAACGCCGCATTGACGCCGGCAAACAGGCCTTGGGCAGCGGCCTCTTCGTAGCCGGTCGTTCCATTGATCTGGCCAGCAAAAAAAAGGCCGCCAATAGATTTGGTCTCGAAACTGCTCTTGAGTTGTTGCGGGTCGAAGAAATCGTACTCAATGGCATAACCGGGTCGCAGAATGTGCGCGTTCTCCAGACCCGCCATGGACCGCACCAGCGCATACTGAATGTCAAAAGGCAGACTGGTTGAAATGCCGTTGGGGTAGTACTCGTGCGTCGTCAGGCCCTCGGGTTCCAGGAAAATCTGGTGACTTTCCTTGTCGGCAAAGCGCTTGATCTTGTCTTCAACGCTGGGGCAATAGCGCGGCCCGACGCCCGCGATCTTGCCGGTGAACATGGGGCTGCGATCAAAACCCGTGCGAATGATGTCGTGTGTACGCTGGTTGGTGTGGGTCACCCAACACGCCATTTGCCGCGGATGCTGCTCGGGTCTACCCATGAAACCGAACACAGGCATGCGCGGACTCATGCCGCCCGGCATGCCGTCACCGGGTTGCTCCATGCACTTGCTGAAGTCAATCGAGCGCCCATCCAGGCGGGGCGGAGTGCCGGTCTTGAGTCTGCCCTGCGGCAACTTCAGCTCCTTCAGGCGAGCGCTCAAACTGACCGCGGGAGGATCTCCGGCCCGCCCGGCCGGATAGTTGTTCAAGCCGACATGAATCTTGCCGTCCAGGAATGTTCCGGCCGTCAACACCACCGTACTGGAACGGAACTTGATCCCGGACTGTGTGACCGCACCCACCACGCGGTCGCCCTCCACCATCAAGTCATCAACCGCCTGCTGAAACAGGAACAAATTCGGCTGGTTTTCCAGTCGCTGGCGAATGGCTGCCTTGTACAGCAGGCGATCGGCTTGGGCCCGGGTGGCCCGCACCGCAGGACCTTTGCTGGAGTTCAGAATCCGAAACTGAATGCCACTTTCATCAGTGGCCGCCGCCATGGCGCCGCCCAGTGCGTCCACCTCCTTGACCAGGTGCCCCTTGCCGATACCGCCAATTGAGGGGTTGCAGCTCATTTGCCCCAACGTTTCGATGTTGTGACTGATCAGCAAAGTCTGGCAGCCCATCCGTGCCGCCGCCAACGCCGCCTCGGTTCCGGCATGCCCTCCGCCGACGACGATCACGTCGAAATGATGTGAATAAAGCATGCGCGTGTATACCAATCTGGGCGGGGAAAGAGTGCGATTTTACCGGGTGCTCCAAACCGGTGGCCAAAGCAGGATGAAGCCTTCAAGCCAGTCTGCTTCTGGCCTCCAGAGCGGCCAGCGAACGGATCTCGATGCGGCAATAACCCACCAGAACCACCCCATCACGCTCGAGCGCCTTCAGTTCCTTGGACAGGGTTTGCCGTGTCACGCCCAGCATCATGGCCAACTGCTCCTGCGACACCGGCAGGATTGAACGGCAATCGCGCGCCAGAGTTGCGTCGCCGCGCGCCAAGGCCATCAGGCGTCGCGCCACACGGGTACTGATAGAACGCAACAGGGCGTCCTCCACCAAGCTGTACAGCAAGCGCACACGGGTCGATAGCAATACGCCCATTGCGCGCGCAAATGTCGGGCTGGCCATCAGCGCCTCAAACGCGTTTCGTCCAACCACCATCACTTCTGCCGGCTCCAGCGCGGTGACGTCATGCGGACGCGGCAACTGGTCAAAGAGCGATGTCTCGCCGAACCAGTTGCCGGCCTCGACCAGCGCCAGGATGCCCTCCCTGCCATCCTCGCGCAGGGTCGACACCTTGAAAGCACCACTGACAACGCCGAAAAATCCGCCAGGTGGATCGCCTTGCCGGTACAGCATTTCACCGGAGCGCAAATTCAGTCCCTCGGCTGCCGCCAGCAAAGCCTCTCGGTCGCACTCAGGCAAAGCACAGAACCACGGATTGACCGCCATTGCAGGGGGAGTCTCGACTTTTGAACGCACGCCCTATTTCCTCAAGGTGAATACCCTTGATTGTAAAAATTTTGACATTTGAGAGTCAAGTAAACATTTACTGTGCGATAGTGAATCAGGCCGATCAAACAGCGCCCGAACCGATGCCAGTACAGCTGCAAAACCATTTGTTGAGAAAGCACCCCATGACCCCCTCGCACCTTGACAACGATAGTCCCCAGGCTCTGGTCAGCGACGACCTTGAAGCCACCCTGCAACGCCAGCGCAATGCCTACTTCGCGCACCCGGTTCCGGGTCTGGACGAACGCCGAGCCGATCTACTCAAACTGCAGGCCTTCATTCGGGACAACAAGGAGGATCTGGTCACAGCTCTCAATGCCGACTATGGAAGTCGGTCACGGCATGAAACCCTGTTTACCGAAATCTTCCCGACCCTTGATGCCATCAAGGACACGCTCAAGCACCTTAAAAAATGGATGAAACCGCAAAGACGGGCAATCGATCTTCGCAATTTTCTGGGTGCCAGAAATCGCGTCATCCCGCAACCACTCGGTGTGGTCGGGTGCATCGTGCCGTGGAACTTTCCGATCAATCTGAGCTTTGTCCCTCTCATTTATATTTTTGCCGCCGGCAACCGGGCGATGGTCAAGATGTCCGAAAACTCTCGGCATCTGGCAAAGCTCCTGATCGAAAAAGCGCCTGCGTACTTCTCCAAAGACAAACTGGCCTTCTTCGATGAAACCGGTGGTGTGGGCATCGAATTCTCAAAGCTCAAGTTTGACCATCTGCTGTTCACCGGTTCGGGTCAGACCGGCCGTTCCGTCATGGCAGCCGCAGCGCAGAATTTGTGCCCGGTCACACTGGAACTCGGCGGCAAATCGCCGGCCATCGTCTGCGCGGACTACCCTTTGCGCAAAGCGGCTGAACGGCTCCTGTTCGTCAAGTTGCTCAACGCCGGGCAGATCTGCACCACGGTTGACCATGTCTACTTGCCCAAAGGCAAAACCACCGAATTCGTGGCGGCCGCGAAAGAAATCGTTGGCACCCGCTATCCCGATCTGAACTCGGCCGACTTCACCGCCATCATCGATGAACGGGCCTTCCAGCGCCTCACCAACGCGCTGGAGGAAGCGCGCGCTGCTGGCGCCACGCTGGTTCAGCTGATACCGGGCAAGCCCTGGGATGCGGCCAGCCACAAAATCGCGCCCCACCTCGTCCTCAATGCGCCGGTCGGCAGCATCCTCCTGACGCGTGAAATTTTTGGTCCGATTCTGCCAATCCTGGAATACGACTCGCTCGAAGAACCGATCGCAGCCATCAATCGCGGGCCGCGTCCCCTGGCGATCTATCCCTTCAGCAACGACGCAAACACCATCCAGACGCTGCTGGACCGCGTTATGTCGGGCGGCGTGAGCGTCAACGATGCGCTGTTTCACGTTGCCCAGCACGATCTGCCGTTTGGCGGTGTCGGCGCCAGCGGCATGGGCCATTACCACGGTTACGAAGGCTTTGTCACCTTCTCCAAGATGCGTCCCGTCTTTTACCAGGCCTCCTTCAGCGCCATGAAGTTTCTGTGGCCGCCCTATGGAAAGTTCGCAAGCAAATACCTCGACTTCCTCACCAAGTAAACAAAGCAAAGAAGGCGGACCAAAGTGCAAGTTCAAGAATTCGACTATGTCGTCATTGGTGGCGGTGCCGGCGGTTGCGTGGTCGCAAGCCGTCTGTCCGAAGACCCCGCCGTTTCTGTCTGTCTGCTTGAGGCAGGCGGTCCCGACAACTCGGCCCTGATCCAGGCTCCTCTCGGATTTGCAGCTTCCGCCGCGCTTGGCATCCACAACTG
Source organism: uncultured beta proteobacterium (assembly GCA_903876735.1). Taxonomy (GTDB): domain Bacteria; phylum Pseudomonadota; class Gammaproteobacteria; order Burkholderiales; family Burkholderiaceae_C; genus Rhodoferax. Next base: position 23,426 of record CAIRAW010000081.1, read on the forward strand.
GAACTTCAACACCTTGCCCCAAGCCGGACTGAACGGGCGCTGCGGCTTTCAGCCGCGTGGCAAGGTTATGGGTGGCAGCAGTTCCATCAACGCCATGGTTTACACCCGAGGCAACCGCTTGGACTACGACCACTGGGCCGCGCTGGGCAACCCCGGCTGGTCCTATGCGGATGTGCTGCCACTCTTCAAGCGCTCGGAAAACAGCGAATGCTTTGGTGCCGATGACTACCACGGCCTTGGCGGCCCCCTTAATGTCAGTTACCTGCGCAGTCCCAGCAGCATCAACCAGGCGTTCCTGGAGGCCTGTGTCGAGCAGGGCCTGCCGCAGACCAGGGACTACAACGGCGCCTCCCAGTTTGGCTGCGCTCCGGCACAGGTGACACAAAAAAATGGTGAGCGCTGGAGTGCCGCCAAGGGCTACATCACACCGAATCTGGCACGACCCAACCTGACTGTCATCACGCAGGCCCACACGCAGCGCATCCTGTTCGAAGGCAAGCGCGCTGTCGGTGCCGAGTATCTGCGCGCCGGGCAAAGCGCCCAGGTCCGTGCCCGGCATGAGGTGGTATTGTCAGGCGGTGCCTTTGGTTCTCCACAATTGCTGATGTTGTCAGGCATCGGCCCGGCCGCCCATCTGCAAGAACACGGCATCAGCGTGCTGCACGATTTACCAGGCGTTGGACAAAACCTGCATGACCACATTACAACGGTCCTGATCTACCGCACACAAAGCAAGGAAACCACGTTCGGATTTTCACTCTCCGGCCTGGTAAAAATTGTCCGCAGCATCTTCGAATGGCGCAAGGACCGCAAAGGCATCATCACCAGCAATGTTGCCGAGTCGCAAAGTTTCCTGTTCGCCGACAAGAGCGAGAAGGCACCAGACATTCAACTGGCATTTTGCACCGGCATCGTGGACGACCACACGCGCAAGAACCACCTCGGACACGGCTACACCTTGCACGTGACACTGATGCGCCCCAAGAGCCGTGGCAGCGTCCGGCTGCAAAGCGCCAAAGCCCAGGATGCGCCGCTGATTGATCCACAATTCCTGTCCGACCAACGTGACATGGATGTGCTTGTCAAAGGAACTCAAATCGGCTTTGACATCATGCAAAGCAAAGCTCTTACGCCGTACCGGGGTGCCATGCTTTACCCGCTGGAGCGCAATAATCCAGCCCAGATTGAACAGTTTCTGCGCGATCACGCTGACACCGAATACCACCCCTGCAGCACCTGCAAGATGGGCCCTTCCAGCGACCCGATGGCCGTAGTTGATACCGAATTGCGTGTTTACGGCATCCAGAATCTGCGTGTGGTCGACGCTTCCATCATGCCTCAACTGGTCACTGGCAACACCAACGCCCCGACTATCATGATTGCGGAAAAAGCGGCCATCATGATCAAGGCTGCAAAGCTTTCCAACTCCCGTTAGCTTGCTCAAGTAAACAGAGAAAAATAAACCTGTCTGATCCGGATTTATTTTCCCAACAGGTTTATGCAATGTTGTCAAAGTACAGTTCTGTGGATAGTTCTTGCATAAACCCTTGCTTATCCACAAGCTGCCTTAATTTTTCAAAGTTGTTCAATGTGACCAGCCTGCCAAAGCAAGGTCGTCCACATCACTTGAGTCGCCATAAACTCTTGATATATAAGAGAAATAAAGCCTTTTTCACACTTTGATGCGAACCTTATCTACTACTACTATCTTTAATAAGAAGATTTAGAAGAAGAACAGGGAATAAACGCTATCAAGATTTTTTTAAACCGTTTTGTGGTTTCCAGCGTTTGAGCAGCAGCGCATTGCTCATGACGCTGACTGAACTCATGGCCATGGCGGCACCGGCAACAACCGGGTTTAAAAAACCAAATGCTGCCAGTGGAATGCCAGCTACGTTGTAAACAAAGGCCCAGAACAGGTTTTGCCTGATTTTTGCCACGGTTCTGGCCGAAATGGCAAGTGCTGCTGCTACCAGTGCCGGGTCACCCCGCATCAAGGTGATGCCTGCTGCATGCATTGCAACATCAGTACCATTGCCCATGGCGATACCCACATCGGCTGCTGCGAGGGCCGGCGCGTCATTGACACCGTCACCGACCATGGCCACGGTATGGCCACCGTTTTTCAGACCCATAACCAGTGCCGCCTTGTCGCCAGGCAGCACCTCTGCCATTACTTCACCCTGATCTGGTTTCAATCCGAGTCGGCGTGCCATGGTTTCGGCAGCGCGCTGGTTGTCACCTGAAATCATCACGGTCTTGATACCGCGCGCACGTAATTTTTCCAGCGCCTGTTTGACACCCGGTTTTGCTTCATCACCAAAAGTCATGATTGCGAGCACCAGAATCCGCTCAGGCAGTTGCTCCTGGGCTTGCAGGCGTTGCGCCAATACTGACACTGTCTCTCCTGCATTTTGAAATTCAAGGGCTTGTGGGGCCGCTGTGCCCCCTTCCATACCCATATTGACTCCCAACTCGGTCATCCAGCGTGTGCTGCCGATCAGATAGGTATTGACGACGCCACCATTTTCCATTTCGCCTTCGGAGCCGCGTCCAGGCAGGCTGCGCAGATTGGAAGGCGTTTTAACGAGAATTCCACGTGCACGTGCCGCAGAAACAACAGCCCGCGCCAGCGGGTGTTCGCTGCCGCTTTGCAGGCAGGCTGCAATAGCCAATAAATCGTTTTGACCCGATGCCGGTTCGCCTGCATTGCCAAGCGTATCGTGATCACCCACCAAAAAATGCGTCAAACGGGGTTGTCCGAGTGTCAGGGTACCGGTTTTGTCAAATGCCACAACATCGACCTTGTGCGCAATTTCAAGTGCTTGTGCATCCTTGATCAGGATGCCATATTTGGCTGCAACACCGGTGCCAGCCATGATGGCTGCTGGCGTTGCCAAACCCAGAGCGCAAGGACAGGCGATGACCAGTACCGCAACGGCGCGGATTACGGCCAACTCAAAAGAATGGCCCGTCAACCACCAGGCAAGCAAGGTGACCAGAGCAATGACCAATACCACCGGAACAAACACCGCGCTCACCTGGTCGACCAGGCGCTGGATCGGTGCCTTGGCCGCCTGTGCATCTTCAACCAGGCGGATGATGCGTGACAGAACGGTTTCCGCACCGGTGGCCTGCACCTTCATCACGATGCGGCCATTCCCATTGATTGAACCTCCGGTCAGGGCTGCTGCAGGATCAGTGCTGGCCTGTTTGTCGACCGGCATTGGCTCACCGGTGAGCATGGACTCATCAACCTGCGTGCAACCTTCCAGCAACAGGCCATCAACCGGGATACGCTCGCCGGGCAACACCACCAGATGATCGCCCACCATGACTTCAGCGACCGGGACAGCCACCTCACCGTCCGGGCCCATCAAATGCGCCAGTTCAGGCCGAAGAGCGTGCAGGGCCCTAATCGCCGATGTGGTCTGGTGTTTGGCCCGCGTTTCCAGCCACTTTCCCAACAAGACCATGGTGATCACAACGGCAGATCCTTCAAAGTACAGATGCACCGTGGCACCGGGTGCGGCAGTCAGCCAGAGCCACATGGACAGGGCCCAACCCGCGCTCGTGCCGATGGCAACCAGTAAATCCATATTGCCGGCAAAAGCCTTGAGCGCGTGCCAGCCCGCCTTGAAAAAGCGTGCGCCAAGGAAAAACTGAACCGGAGTCGCCAGCGCAAACTGGATCCAGGCCGGCAGCATCCAGTGTTGTCCCACCAAATCAGCGAACATGGGCAGTACCAGTGGCGTTGACAAGGCCAGACCGATGGCAACCGGCATGAAACCCGACCAGACAGAGGTATCGGCTGCGTCCAGTGCAGCGTTGGCAGCGACCGGTTCGTAACCGGCGTCTCGCACACTGCGGCGCAGGCGGGCCTCCATGGGTTCCGAGGCCGTGTAGACAATGCGAGCCGATTCGGTGGCCAGATTGACGCTCACGTCCTGCACGCCGGGTATCTTCTTTAAAGCCCTTTCGACGCGGGCTACACAGGATGCGCAGGTCATGCCGCCAATGCCGATGTCCAAGCATGCGGCTGGAGTGGAGGGAGATGGAACGGTATTCATAAGTGTGAGCCTAAGGCTTCCCACCATGTCAAGGTCAAGGTTTTTTACTGAGGGCTTGACCTTACCATCGGGGGAAGGTTCAGAATTCAGCATCTTTCAAAGCATTTACCCAGAGGACCTATCCATGAATCAGACTTTTACCGTTTCCGGAATGACTTGCGGCCACTGCGAAAAGGCCGTCATGCGTGCCGTGAAGCAAGTGGATCCGAATGCCGAGATCAAGATCGACCGCAGCCTTGGAAAAGTCGATGTGGTTTCTGAGCAGTCGCGTGAACTGCTGGCCAAAGCGATTGTTGAAGAAGGTTACGAAGTCGCGGCATGAGCATCCTGCCTGAGGCTGTTGCAGTCACTGACGTCGTCTGGCCGGTTGCCATCGGCACGGCAGCGCGACTGTCAACCGTTTCGGCCAAGATGCTGCGCCACTATGAATCGATGGGGCTGCTCTCTCCCGTCGCGCGCACCGACAGTGGCTATCGACAGTACGGCGAAGCCGATGTGCGCACGCTGCAGTTCATCAAGCGTTGCCGTACACTGGGATTTTCGATGGCAGAGATTGCCGAATTAGTCGATCTCTGGCGCAACCGCAAGCGCACCAGTGCCAGCGTCAAGCGCATTGCCCAGAAACATGTGGACGATCTGTCGCAACGCATTGAAGCGATGCAGGCCATGCAACGCACGCTGGCATCCCTGCTTGAGCATTGTCATGGTGACGAGCGTCCGGACTGCCCTATCCTGGACGATCTGGCAGGCAATTGTTGCTCGCCAGGCGTCTAATTTAGTTGTCAACTCATTTTCAGGAGTCTCATATGAAATCAAACGTTGGCGGCATTGACCGCATTGCGCGCATCGTGGTCGGCCTGGTGCTTATCGGGCTGGCTGCCACAGGGACGGTTGGCTTGTGGGGCTGGCTCGGCCTGGTATTCCTGGCAACCGGTGCCATTGGTTGGTGTCCGCCGTATGCCATCTTTGGCTGGAACACCTGTTCCACGAAGAAACCGGGTTAACAAAACCATCTGGCGTGTCGGTAGTCAGTAATGGCTTCGTGTAACTTTACACGCCAGCCATCAAGTCTCACGCCGCAGATACAGCGCTGGCGCAACATGCTTGGCACGCTGATGCCGACGGTGAGTGTCAGGCTGAATACAAAGGAAGCTCTCATGAAATCAGTTTTCAAACCCGTATTGCTGGCTGGCCTGCTGGGCTGCTTGACCCTGTTTGCGTTTGCACAAGCTCCAGGCGCAGGCCCGGGCCCCGGCCCGGGTGGCCCCATGATGGGCGCAGGCGGGCCCATGATGCACGATGGCATGGCGCACCATGGCATGGGAAGAATAGATCCCGCCAGGCGGCAGGCCATGGCCGAGCGGCGTCAGGCACAACTGAAGGAAAAACTCAAACTGACGCCAGCGCAGGAAGGCGCCTGGACTACCTTCACCGCGGCCATCAAGATCCCCGCCGATGCAATGGCAAAACGTCCCGATTTTGCCGAGTTTGCCAAATTGCCAACGCCAGAGCGCATTGACAAAATGCAAGCTTTGCACGCCCAGCATGCGGGCGAAATGAATGTGATTATGGAAAAACGGGGCGCGGCCACCAAGGCCTTCTATGCGACCTTGACGCCCGAGCAGCAAAAGGTGTTTGATGTCAGCACACTTCCTCACCAAGGCGCCGCCGTGCGCCGGGGTGGTCCGCGTGATGGCAAAGGCCCGCTTCAGCCCCAGAAGTAAGTAGCACGGCTAGCGCGGTGGGTTTGTCCCGCCGTCGCAGCCTTGCTGGGTCAGGCCAGCATCTTTTTCAGTTCGCCACTGTCAATCAACGCGATCAGGTCGTTGGCCCCGCCAACCAGCGTTCCTTTGACAAACACCATGGGCAGGGTCGGCCAGCCGGTCCACAGCTTGAGGGCATTGCGCTGGCGCCAGTTGTTGAAGTAGTTGCCGTATTCGAGGTAGTGATGGGCTACTGCGGCTGCGTCCAGCGCTTTGCGGGCTTTCTTCGGAAACGGGTTCATGCCCATGCCAATGACCACTACCGCATGTTGGGCGACGGCGGCCTGCACTTCACGCACAATGCCCTGCTCGTGGTTGGCAATTTTTTCCCGGATGGCGGGGTGAATTTTCGATTCGTCAAGAACTGGACGGGGCATGGCAATCTCCTGGGATACTAAGAGGTGTCATTATGCGGCGATGACCGGTTCAATACGGTGCGCCACAGTAGCTTGTTGAGCCCGGACCAGGGTCAATCGAGGGCCGTGCCCCAGCCTACACTAGCAACGCTTATGTCCAATCATTCATTTTCAGCCGATGCCAAACTTCTTGCAGGTGCAGGCCCCGCCATCCGCAGCGTGGCAGTGACCCGGCCGTTTCACTGGTTGCTGCTGGGATGGCGCGACATGCTGCATTGCGGCTGGATCAGCTTGGCACACGGACTGACGCTGGCCCTTGCCGGCGTCGCCATCGTGGCGGTCTTCTATCAGCGCTTCTGGTTACTGGCAGGCGCCCTTTCCGGTTTTTTGCTGGTGGCGCCGGTGCTGGCGACCAGTCTGTACGCCCTTAGCCGGGCGCGCGAACGGGGTGAAAGAACCGATTCTCAGGTGGTGCTGAAAACCTGGCTGAACTGGCAACGCAATCACGCCAGCAAATGGGGCAACGACTACTGGTGTCTGGTGCAGTTCGGTGCCTTGTTGGCGTTCGCCGGGACGGGTTGGGTTCTGACCTCGGCCGCCCTGATTACCCTGCTGGCACCGGCGCCAGTTCTGAATCCGCTTGATTTCTTCCAGCATGTCGTGCTGGCCAGGCACGGTTTTCTGTTCGAATTGTGGCTGGCGGTGGGTGGCGTGCTGGCAGCGCCGATTTTTGCCTCGTCCGTGATCGCCATTCCCTTGTTGCTGGACCGCCGCTTGACCCTGCTGCAGGCCGTGGTTGCGAGTTGGAAAGTGATTCTGGCCAATCCGGTGACGATGGCGCTCTGGGCTGCGCTCATCATGGTGTTGACCTTGCTTGGAATGGGCACGTTCATGCTGGGTCTGATCGTGCTGGTGCCACTGCTGGGGCATGCGAGCTGGCATGCTTACCGCGAACTGGTGGATGCTTCGGCGCTGCCGGAGCGGGAGCCGCTCTGATGTTCTCCTACTCGGAAGAGCAGGTCGCGGCCTTCGGTCTGACCTTTGGCATTGGTGCTTTCATGCTCTACATGCTGTTCATCATCGGGCATCTGGCCTGGCAGTCCAAGGCCGGGAAGTTCGGCACCTTTGTCATCTTTCTGGGTCTGGCCTTCGGCATGACCGGTTTTGTTGCCAAGTACCTGATCCAATGGGCCATCGGCATCAAGTAAGCGCGAGCACAATGTCGCGTGTGTCGCCCCCGCTGTTCGCGCAGGGGACCTCCTCAAAGCCCAGGCTCCTGGCAAGTTTGAGCATCCGGTCGTTCTGATCGAGCACCGTGGCCACCAGCCGCGCCGTGCCCTGCGTGCGCAGGTAGGCAATCAGTTTGTGCATCAGCAGACGCCCCAGGCCAGCGCCCTTGAGGTCGGAGCGCACGATGACCCCGAACTCGGCCGACATGTTGTCCGGATCCGTCATGGCGCGCACCACGCCAAGCGTTTGCGCTTTGCCATCTGCTGCGCGGGCCACAGCGATGAAAACCATTTCGCGGGCGTAATCAATCTGCACCAAGCGCGCCAGTTCGCTGCGCTCCATGCTGCGCCGGCTGTAAAACACCCGCATGCGGATGTCCTGAGGCTCAAGAGACTGCAGAAACTCCATGTGCAATGCCTCGTCTTCGGGCCGGATTGGCCGAATCAGCACGCTCTGTCCCTGCCACTGCACGGTTTCTTCCAGATGTGCCGGATAAGGCCGTATCGCAAAATTGGCGGCGCCGGCAGGTTTTGTCGCACTGAGCCGGATTTGTGCCTCCCCGGCCCAGGCGCCTTCAAAGTTGACGATCAGCGGATTAATTTCAAACTCGGCAATCTCCGGTATTTCCGCGAGCAACTGGGATATCGCCAGCAGCACGCCATGCAGTGCCGCTTCGTCAACGGCCGGTGTGTCATCCCAGCCAGCCAGTAAACGCGACACCCGGGTGCGCGCCACCAGCGCCTTCGCCAGCGGCACATTCAGGGGCGGCAGGGCCACTGCCCGGTCTGCCAAGATTTCCTCGGTCCTGCCGCCCTGGCCAAACAGGATGACCGGACCGAATACGCTGTCAATCCTGCCGCCGACCATCAATTCCTGCGCATGCAGGCGCGTCAGCATGGATTCGGGGCCTGCAGGCGGATGTTGTGCCGGCAACACGGCAATCCCGCTGGCCTTGAGCAGCGAGCGGGTTTGAGCGTCACTCAGTGTTTCGCAGTCGCTGGCCAGCGCGCTGGCCACGATGGCGCGGATGGCCGCTGTGTCCGGACGCCGGTCTGCCTGTAGCGCGGGCGGCGCCTCGGTCAGTTCGGCCTGGTTGTGTCGATAGCGCGTCAACAGGGAAAAGGCGCGTATCGCCTGCTCCGGGGTATCAAAGTTGGCTATGCCCGCATCCTGAAACGTCTGACGGGCCTGCGCTGCAGTCTGCTCACCCAGCCAGCAGGCCAGCAGGCGCGGCGGGCAGCCCGGTTCATGCTGTGCCAGGGGCGCCAGTGCGCGCGCAATTTCGGCGCTGGGCACGGCGGCCATGGGCGCGTGAATGAAGAGGACAGCCCCGGTGTCGGGCGCTTGCAGCAGCAACTTGAGCGTCTGCTCATAACGCTTGACGGGCGCATCGGCCACCATGTTCAGCGGGTTGCGGCGTGACCGGCTCGGCGGCAGTAAGGCGTCAAGTTGCCGACCGGTTGCAGCACCGACTTCCGAGAGTTTGATGCCGGCGTAGGCCGCGGCGTCGGCCGCGATGAAACCAGCCCCGCCGTCATTGGTCAGCACCGTGATCACATCGTCGGTGTTGCCGCGAAAGCGTGTCAGGGTCTGGGCCGCCAAAAACAATTCCTGCAGTGTATTGACCCTGAGCATTCCAGCCCGGCTGATGGCGGCTTCAAACGCCATGTCAGAACCGGTGAGCTCGCTGCTGTGCGCGGCCACCGCCGCTTCGCCCGGCAGCGAACGCCCGGTCTTCACGAGGATGACCGGTTTGTTGCGCGCTGCCGCGCGTGCCGCCGACATGAACTTGCGTGGTGACAAGATCGATTCGGCGTACAACAAAATGGCCCGGGTCTTTGGGTCGCTGGCCAGGTAGTCCAGCATGTCGCCAAAGTCAATGTCGACCTGTTCGCCCAGAGAAACGCAATGCGAAAAACCGATGCCGCGACCTTTGGCCCAATCCAGCATGGCCGTCATCAGTCCAGCCGATTGCGACACGAAGGCCAATTCACCGGGGCTTGCATCGACCGGGGAATAGCTGGCGTTGAGCCCCTGGTGCGGCGCCAGCAGCCCGATGCTGCCGGGTCCCAGCAGACGCAGCAAACGGCCTTGTGCCGCCTTCAGCATGTCCAGCTTCTGCGAGGAGTCCAGCCCCGTGGTCATGATCACGGCCGCGCGCGTGCCGATAGCGGCCAGTTCTGCAATCAGGCGCGACACTGTCGCCGGTGGCGTGCAGACCACGGCCAGTGCGGGTGCCTCTGGCAGATCGGAGACGCGGGACGCGACCGGGTGGGCGCCCAACGCACGGTACTTTGGATTGACGGCGTACAGCTTGCCCGGGTAGTTGCCGTTGGCGAGCTGTTGCCAGAGCGTGGCGCCGATGCTGCCGCTGCGTGTCGAAGCGCCAATGACGGCGATGGAGTCCGGGTCAAAAAGGGCATCGAGGTTGCGGATGCTCACGGTTCAACCTTGCTCGTGCCTAGCCCAGCGGGCGTATGCCGATCAGCATGCCGTGCAGCCAGAACGCGAACACGATCCAGCCCGTCAGTCCGGCCAGCACCGTGATGCCGGTGGCTCCTGCGCTGCCACGGCGGTAACGCGTGCCGGTTGCCCGGTCGCGTCGACGCGCTGCGGTGAAGTCCAGGATGGCCCACGCCAGAAACGAGCCGAACAGCAGCAGGTGCGCGAGATTGCCATTGGCCAGTAGATGGGCCAGGGCCCATACCTTGACGGCCAGCACCATCGGGTGGTGGAGCCGCGCCTTGATGCTGTTGCCTGGTATGAAGGCCGCTGCCAGCAAGACAAAAGAAAACAGGGTCAGCAGTGAAGCCAGGTGACGCATACCCAGTGGCGGGCTCCAGATCTGTACGGGTTCCTGGCGCGCGAGCCCAAAGCCCCAAATGATCAGGGCCAGGCCGAGCAGCGACAGCAGCGAAAACACCGCTTTCCAGGTCAGCTCCCCCAAACGCGCCCGGGTCTGTGTCCGCCATTCGTCGGCCACGATGCGCACCGAATGCGTAGCCAGAAAAACAAACAGACCGAGAAGCAGTAATTTCATGTAGACCCTTTTGCATGCGTGCGCCAGATGTGCCGCCATTTTGTCTGCATCTGGCAAGTCTCAACTGGAAACCCGTCGCTACTATAGCCCCTCGGTGCCTTGCCTCAGGGTTCGGGTACTGCGCAGGCGCCTCGCGGTCGCTTCCATTGCAATGCGGTAAAGTTGTTTACACTGCACCGTCAGCGCGGGAATAACTAAAGGAGCTTTTATGAAACCCATTCAGCAATTGTTGAAAAATCACAACTCGACGGTTTTTCAGGTCAGTCCGTCGACCACCGTTTTTGCCGCACTCCAGCTACTGGCAGACTATGGTGTGGGTGCCATGGCTGTGATGGACCAAGACAAACTGGTGGGGCTGGTATCCGAGCGCGATTACACGCGCAAGGTGGCATTGCTGGGCAAGAATTCGAAAGAAACCACGGTCGCCGACATCATGACGAGCAGCGTCATCACGGTTTCACCTGCTACCAATACGCTGGCCTGCATGAGCTTGATGAGCCAGAACAATATCCGGCATTTGCCGGTGGTCGAAGGGGCCCGCGTGCTGGGCATGATTTCGATCCGCGACTTGATGAACGACATCATCGCTGACCACGAACAGACCATCTCGCAGCTGACGAATTACATCAAGACCTAGTCCGTTGCCCGGCTGCTTCGACGGGTCGGGACCAGCAAGCACTTACTCCTGCAGAATCATCTGCCCCCGGATCTCGCCTTTGGGACGGGCCGCTGTGCGCACAGTGACATACCATTTTCCAGCCAGCAGGTCGGTAGCCTGAGTCGGGCTCAGTGTGGCCTGACCTTGCGCAGGAGTTTGCAGCGGCCCCTTGACGGCAAGCACGCTGGCGGCGTTGGTGCCAATTGGCGCCGGGCCGTGAAAATCGATGGCAGTGGCCGCGCCTTTCAAGCCTGAATAGGTCAGTTTCCAGCGCAACAGGTAGCTGTCCTTGTACAGCACGGCGTACAGACGCCCGCTTGCGACGGTGGCTACCGGCGGCACCAGGTTGGCGCCCGTCATCTGCGCGCTGAATGCCGCGAGTTCCGGGTTCGTTTGCAATACGCTACAGCCGGTCAGGGTCAGGGCCGCAACCATGGCGCTGGCGGCCAGGCCCGCGTGTATGGCGCGATAAATGTGTGCTTGCATCGCTCCCTGCCTGATTTGAATGATGGAATTGCTCATTCCAGTTTAGGGCGCTGCGGGCGCTGCAGGCGGGCTTGGACTTGCAACTCCTGTAAGACATTGTGTATGCCGTCCCCCTCAAGTCGGCAAAATCTCTGACAAGGCGCATACCCGCGTCAGCGACGGGGGTTCAGGCCTGCAGTACTGCGATGTCTGCACTAAGATCGCCTGCGCAGAAGAACCGGAGTCGCACTGATGTCAGATCAATTTGTTGAATTCACCACCGACAAGCGGTTCGTCCGGCGCGTGCGCGAACTCAAGACCATCGAAGTGATGATCGGCATGTACTGCGCCCATCACCACGCTGGCGCACCCCGCTGCGCCGAATGCAATGGTTTGTTCGACTACGCCCAGCGGCGCTTGCAGCGCTGCGTGTTTGGTGATGCAAAGCCCAATTGCGCCAAGTGTGTCGTGCACTGTTACACCAAGGACATGCGCGAGCGCGTCAGGGTCGTGATGCGCTGGGCCGGGCCCCGCATGCTGTTGCGCCATCCGGTTCTGGGCGTACGCCACCTGTTGGCGGATCGCCGTCCCGTCCCCCTGTTGCCGGGCAAACCGGTCAGCAAAACACCGCCGGTCGATTGATCGGAAAGAGCTTGCCCGGTGGTGGGCTATGGGTGCGTCGCTGACGCCGTTAGCGGATGGCGTCGAGCCAGCCAGCCGTACAAGGCGACACCGAGCAGCAGGCTGGCCGCAGCGGTTTGCAGGGAAAGCGCGAAGCCCTGCGCCGGATTCGCGCTGCGCTGAAGCAGCACGCTGACCCAGGGCGGGCCGGCGATCTGGCCTAGGCCATAAACGGCCGTCAACAAACCAATGAAACCGGAGGCGCCGTCAGGGCGCAGGCGTCGGACTTCCTGTATCGCAAACAGGGTAATGGCCGTGAATGGCAGACCAATCAGCAGGCTGCCGAAGGCAAAACCCGTCAGGCTCGGAAAGTGCACGCCCAGCAGAATCCCTGCGGCCTGCATCGCGTAGCAGCCCATGAGCAGGTGGCGGCGATCCCAATGAACCGGCACGCGGATCGTCAGCAGCGCGCCAACGCTCACACCCAGACCGAATAAGGGCCAGAACAGGTCCAGCCAGACAGAACCAGGCAAGGCCTGGCGTGCAATCACCGGCAGAAAGGTGGCGGTGACGATATAGCCAAAGCCGGCCATGCCATAGGCGAGCGCCAGAATGGTCATGGCGGAGCCGCGCGACGCGGCTGACAGATCTGGCGGCGCAGCGGTCAGGGCCACGGTTCCGCGCAGCTGTGGCCACACCAGTGCCGTCAAGATGACGGCCAGCACGCCGAACGCCACCCAGGCGCTGGACGCGCTCATGCTGCGGGCCACCATTACTGTTGCAGCCAGACCGCTCACCATGATGCCGAGCCCGGGCCCGACGAAGATGAGCCCCGCCAGCTTCGGCGCACCCAGTGCCGCCAGTCGCGCCAGACACCATCCTGATGTGTAAACAAAAACCAGCGCACTGGCAACACCGGCCAGAAAGCGCCACAACGGCCAGGCCGCCGGCCACTGTGAGGCCATGGCCATGGTTAGAACCACAGTGGCCAGCAGCCCTGCCCGGATTGCATGTGTATGAACAATGGGCGTCAAGGCGCGCCAGCGTGCCCAGACCAGGGGTTGCAGCGCGCAAGCCATGGCGCCCAGCCAATACCCCAGGTAATTTGCCGTGGCCAGCCAACTTGCGGCGCTGAGATTGATCACCCCGTCATGGAGCATCATGGGCAGCAGCGGCGTAAAGGCAAACCGCCCGATGCCCATGGCGACTGCGAGCGAGAACATGCCAGCCAGCGCAATGGCAAGAGGCTTTTGTGGCGTCATGAATTCAACAGCGGATGGGGCATGGGTCGCGCCAATCGAAATGCGGACAGGCGGGAAAAGATCGGCATGCTGGACAAAGTGGTTGCACTCAGGGCGGCGCCACCGCTGCTCCATCAATCGCGTGGCGCTGCAGGGCCCGCGCGACAAAGCCTGTGGCCTTCATCTCCTGCACAAACAGGCTCAGGTAAGCTGCCGCGACGGCGCCTCGTCCTTTGGGGACCGCCATGGCTTGCTGGATGACCATGAAGCGTCCGTCGAGCAAACGCAGGCCCGGCAGGCGCTTGGCATCCGCTTGCAGTTGCTGTTTCACGCCGGCGGCGACTTCGATCCTGTCGGTGAGCATCATGTCAGTAACTGCAGGCGAGGTCGCCGCGCGAACAATCGTTGCCTTCTTCAACTCGCGTGTCAGGTAAAGATCGTAAGCACTGCCACGACCAACAACGACGCGCATCCCTTCCTGGTCAACCTCCTCATTGCTTCTAATGACCGAATCCTGTGGTACCAAATAGGCACCTTCGATGACCACGTACGCCGGTGTGAAATCAATCTCTGCCGCGCGCACCGGATCGATCGCGAAAAATCCGAGATCCCACTCGCCTGCCTTGATGCCCTCCACAACCTTTCCTGCTGCCGGGTACAGAATCAGTTTTACCGGAACACCCAGGCGACTTCCCAACTCGCGCGCCAGGTCAACCGAAACCCCCTGCGGTTCTCCCGAGACCGGATCGCGGCTTGCCAGGATCGGGTTGCCAAAGTTGATGGCGGCGCGCAAGGTTCCAGAGGGCGCCATTGCAGCGCGCGCCGCAGCGAGCGGGGCTCTTTCTGGCGATGGCCCGGGCGTGGTGCTGGAACAGGCGCAGAACAGCCCGCTAGCTGCAAGCAATGTAAACAAAGACAACCCCTGACTACCGAGCTCGGACATTGGCATCATCCCATCTGTTGTGCGCGCGTTGAAGCAGGAAGTGTAGTACGCTGAATCGGGCGTCCGTTTGGGATTTCATGGGCGGGCCGGTTCTTTCCGGGCGCAGTCGCCGAGGGGCCACGCTGCTACCATCGGTCGGGTGAATAATTCACCAATGGACAAGCTCACAGACCTTTCGTTAACCTCGGTCGCATCGCTGCTGCGCTCAGGCGAAATGTCTCCGGTGACGTACGTCACTTCTTTTCTTGATCGCATCGATCGGTACAACCCGGCGCTGGATGCCTTCATCGACATTGACCGCGAGGGGGCGCTTCGGGCCGCCAGCCATGCGGAACGCGAAATCGGCCAGGGCAGATGGCGCGGCCCCCTGCACGGTGTGCCGGTCGCATTGAAAGACATCTTCGATGTTGCTGGCCAGCGAACATCCGCCCATTCAAAAGTTCGCATGGACCATGTGGCCGATCGCGATGCCTTTGTGGTGGCGAAACTGCGTGATGCAGGCGCCATTCTCATCGGCAAGACGGCCTTGCACGAGTTCGCAACCGGGGGGCCTTCGTTTGACCTTCCGTGGCCACCTGCACGCAATCCATGGAAACGCAGTCATCACCCCGGGGGCTCGTCGAGCGGAGCGGGCGTTGCAATTGCCGCCGGGCTCGCGCCGGTAGCACTTGGCACAGACACGGGGGGCTCGGTTCGCAACCCGGCCACCGCCTGCGGCGTCACCGGAATGAAGCCAACCTATGGTGCTGTTAGCAGGACGGGCGTTTTTCCGCTGGCGTTCTCGCTGGACCATGTCGGAACCTTGACCCGCACGGTGCAGGACAACGCGATCGTGCTGGAGGCGCTTCTTGGGCGGGATCCCGACGACATCACGAGCGTGGACCATCCGAACCCGGATTTTCGGACTTCGCTCAACAACGGGCTAAAGGGCCTGCGCCTGGGCGTGATCGAGGAATTTGGCGCGGCGGCAAACCCTGAAATTCGAGCCGCCTTTGTCGAAGTCTGCCGGACATTTGAGCGTCTGGGTGCCGATCTCGTACCGTTGAAACTTTCGCCGCTTGACAGCTATGTCGGTTGCGGGCGCCTTATCCTGCAGGCCGAAGGTTTTGCGATCCATGAAGAATGGCTGCGCACGCGCCTTGGTGACTACGGCATGCGTGGCCGAACCCGGCTTCTGCCGGGTGCCTTTCTTGGCGCGAGCGACTACATTCGCGCGCAGCAAATGCGAAGCGTGCTGGCGCGGGAATTCGCAGCGGCCATGGAGACGGTCGATGCGGCGCTTTGCGTCTCAAGTCTGGAGATGCCTTGCGCCATCGACGACGAAGCCGAGATCGATCGAACCTACGACCGTCAGGCCCGTACCCCTTTCAACCTCACCGGATCGCCGGCAATTTCGGTGCCGATGGGGTTTTCGCAAGACGCATTGCCGATTGGCCTCCAGGTGGTGGGCCGTGCCTTTGGTGAAGCCATGGTTTATCGCGTTGCGCACTCCTACCAAAGTGCGACCGAATGGCACCTTCGCCGTCCGGACCTCGATGCGGCGGATGTGCCAGGACAGCATTAACAGAGAGAATTTACAGCATGCATCCACGTCAGCGTATTGACTATTCCACGCCGTTCCGGCGCCCTGCCTTACAGACCGCCGACGGCACCCGACTGATCATCTGGCCGGTGGTCAATGTCGAAGAATGGGAGATCGAGCGGCCAATGCCCCGCCACGCATCGCAGCCGCCCGGCGGCATCTCAAGCGTTGTACCTGACATGCCCAACTGGACCTGGCATGAATACGGCATGCGCGTCGGCTTCTGGCGCCTTCTGGATGCGTTTGAAAAACGCGGCATCAAACCAACGCTGTCGATCAATTCAAAGGTGTGCGAAACCATCCCGCAGGTGCCGGAGGCGGCGCGTGACGCCGGATGGGAGTTCATGGCGCATTGCCATGTGCAAATGCCGATTCACAAGGTTGAAGATCAAGCCGCCATGATGAACCAGTCAGCGGACTTGCTTCAGCGCTTTCTAGGGTATCGCCCACGAGGATGGCTGGGGCCCGGGCGGACCCAGACGCTCGAGACGCTGGACCATGTCGCGGCCGCTGGGTTCGACTGGTTCGCCGACTGGATTCTGGACGACCAGCCG
Source organism: uncultured beta proteobacterium (assembly GCA_903876735.1). Lineage (GTDB taxonomy): Bacteria > Pseudomonadota > Gammaproteobacteria > Burkholderiales > Burkholderiaceae_C > Rhodoferax. The sequence continues at coordinate 39,949 of CAIRAW010000081.1, forward strand.
CTGTGGGTGAAAACCGCCACGCGGCCTTTGGTCTCCATACCGTACACGGTTGAAATCAACGACATCACCATCATGGTCAGCGGCATGCATGAATCCGACGCCATGCTGCGCCGCGCCAGCGATGCATTCGAGCGCCTCTATGCAGAGAGTGCGCAATCTGTTCGCATCATGGCATTCGGCGTGCATCCCTATGTGTCGGGTGCGGCCCACCGGATCGCCTACCTCGAGAAGATGCTCGACCTGTTTGCAAACCGTGAAGGCGTGGCGTTCTGGTCGGGCGATCAGATCCACGACTGGTTCGTGACGCAACAGCCTTGCGCCTTCGTTTGAATCCCTTTATCCAACTCCGGACTTTCTTACCCATGAACAACTTCTTCAAGCGTGTGACGACGGTCATCGGCTGCGCCAGTGCCGCCACCATTCTGGCAAGCTCGCCAGTCCAAGCCCAGTCTTACCCGAGTCGCCCCATCAACATGGTTGTCCCGTTCCCGGCTGGCAGCGCGACAGACTCTGTCGCCCGCCTGATCGGCATGAAGATGGCTGAAAAACTCGGCCAGCCGGTTGTTATGGAAAACGTGCCAGGTGCGGGCGGCACCATCGCAGCCGCCCGGGTCGCGCGCGCTGCGCCGGACGGCTACACGCTGCTGATCCACACCACCATCGCGCTGTCTGCGGTGCTGTACAAGAAGCTGAGCTATGACACCGCGACGGCGTTTGAGCCGATCGGCCTGGTCAACATCGGCCCCTATGTTTTCGCGGCCAACCCGGCGTATCCGGCCAAGGATGCCAAGGAACTGTTCGCCAATCTGAAGGCCAACGGAAACAAGGTGTCGTTCTCGAATGCCGGCGTCGGCACCGGATCGCACCTGTGCGCGATCAAGCTGGCGCAAACGCTGGGCGCCGAGCCCAATCTGATCCCTTACAAGAGCACCAGTCTGGCGCTGCAGGACGTGATCGCCGGCCATGTCGACATGTTGTGTGACCAGACCACGAATGCCTTTCCGCATTTGGCTTCAAAGAAGATCAAGGCCTACGCCATCACATCTCCGCAGCGCAGTGCGGCCTTCCCGGATATTCCGACCACCCGCGAGCTCGGCATCCCGGAGGTTGACGTGTCCGTTTGGCATGGTCTTTATGCGCCCAAGGGCACGACGGGCGCCATCGTTACGCAGTTGAACGGTGCGCTTCAGGTCGCGCTGGCCGATCCCGCCGTGCAGAAACGCCTTGCTGACATGGGCACCGACCTGTTCCCCGCAAATCAGCGCAGCCCTGCTGCGCACGCCAAATGGCTTGCAGACGAACTCAAGAGTGTTCGCGAGGTGATCGAAAAGGCAAAAGTGCAGATCGAATGACGATGACGAGCTCGAATCAATCCGAAGCGCTTCACGCAATCCTGGACCGCTTGGGCCTTGTCGTTCCCGCAGCAGACATCCCCTTTTTGCTGCGGGCGTACCAGCGACAGCGCCAAGTCGTTGACTCCTGGCGCAATCTGCTTGCACCGCAAACTGAACCGGCCCACGTGTTCGGCGTTTCACGATCGCCAGCCGGCAACGGTGACAGAGTTCTTGCGCCGCTTCATCCCTCAATCAGTGAAACGCATACGTCAAATACAGACACAATCCGGCCGGTCGAGTTTCCGAACTGCCTGCTCTAAACCAGCCGTCGAAGATGAAATCTGATCAGACGGCTGACCTGTTGTGGGCAGACCACCCGGATCGTAACGAATGCGGTCATTAGCATCCCAACAAAGAATGCCTCCGCCAAAGAAATGGCAGTCACAAATGCAAATCAAATTCGTTGATAGTTGTCACTGTACAAATAAGCCAGGTTGGTAGCATGAAGTTTTGGGTGTCTTGCCCATGAGCTTGTCTTTAGGGAGCATCTTGATGTACCAAGCCCATGCCCTGCGTCGCCTCTTGCGTTGGATTTTCCTCTCCAGCGCACCTTCCATTCGTGCAGCTCTGGTAGCGTTGATGGCCGGCCTCGTCGCGGTGGCCTGTGGCGGGGGTGCCGAGGTGGTACGCCCGGTCTACGACGTGCCGGTTCCCGCGCGCCTCTCGGGCGTCCCGGCCTTCGACCGCATCGGCCTGGGCGACGGCCACAGCTGCATGCTCACGCCGGCAGGCCAGGCTTGGTGCTGGGGGCTCAACGACGCCGGCCAACTGGCCTCTGCGTCGCGTGCGATCTGTGGCGACGACGATATGTCTCCCTGCTCGTCTGTCCCCCTCGCAGTGGGCGGCACACCGGCGTTCGCTTCTATCGACGGCGGCCGCTTCACGACATGCGCGCTGGCCGTGGACGGGCGCGCCTGGTGCTGGGGTGGGATCGATGACCTGGCACCGCAACCCGTACCGACGCCGGTGGGCGCAAGCACCGACCGCTTCGTGCAGATTGATGTCGGCACTTTCGGCCGCGATGCGTGTGGCGTCAAGTCCGACGGCAGCGCGTGGTGCTGGAGTGCGGGGTCGCCGTCCACGCTGCGCCAGGTGGCGCCGGGGCTGGCGCTCAAGCAGATTGCGCTGGGTGATCTGCATGCCTGTGCGCTCGACATCGTAGGCCACGCGTGGTGCTGGCTGACGGTGTCGTACCCGCTGCTCGGCAGCGCCTTCTCTGGCAGTGCAACGACCCCGGTGGCGGTCAGCGGTGATCGTGTGTTTGAGGGGATCGGCGTCGGCGCGATGCATGCCTGCGCGCGCGAGGCCGACGGCACGACCTGGTGCTGGGGTAGCGGCTCGGTGCTTGGCGTTGGCGACCCCAATGCCTTCAGCGCGACGCCACTGGCGGTGTCGGGGCCGAAGTTCGTGCAGCTGAGCTCGGGCACCTCACATGCCTGCGGCGTCGCGGTGGACGGCGGCGCTTGGTGCTGGGGCGAAAACCTAGGGGGCCAACTCGGCGACGGCACCACCACCTCCAGGGCGGCGCCGGTACGCGTCAGCGGCGGCCTGGTGTACCGGGCGCTCGACGCGGGTGGTGCGGCCACCTGCGGTATCTCAATCGATGGCTCAGCATGGTGCTGGGGCTGGAATTACTCGGGGGCGGTTGGACAGCCAGTGGTCGTGCGCTGGGTGCCGGCCTGAGACCTACCCGCCATCGGCGGGGGGTAGGTCAGCAATGCCGATTGCCAGGCCAATCGTCCAAGTTGGACTACCAGTAAGCTGACCCTGCCGGCTGGCAGCAAATGCTGCGATCCGGCTCGACAACTTTCTCTAGACCTGAAGTTTATTCTTGTCCGTCGGCTGCCGGGGAAGTTCACTGGCGATCACAGACACGAAGCTGGCATACAACCATCGAAACTGGTCGCGCTATAGCAGCCTTTGAGATCAGAAATCCTCAAGACTGATTGGCCCGTTGCGATTTGTCAACAGGCTCAAGACAGTTACTCCTAAATTGGTAGCCATGACTCGTCGGGGGGTTGTTATGCACATGAATCTTAGGCGGCTATTGCTTGCATTGACTGGCGTTGGCGTGTTGACGATCAATGGCTGTGGTGGCGGTGGCGGCGGTGAATATGAGTTCACTCCATACTGGAACCAGAATGGCATGGTGCTTGCAGATTTCAATGGCGATGGGCGTCTCGATGTTGCGATAGCCACCACCTATATCAGCGGTTCGCCACCGCATGCAGGGTATGTCGAAGTGTTTATGCAGACACCAGTAGGTCACTTTGATGCACCGATCAAGTACCCCGTTGGGCCCGATCCCTGGACCCTGGCGGCGGGAGACCTGGATGGCGATGGTCGTATCGACCTCGTTGCCGTCACACAAATGGTCGGGCCAGCGCAGATCAATGCCATAAGCGATAGCGGAGGCGTATCCGTCCTGCGTCAGGATGGCGTTCATCCCGGACAATTCCTAAGTTCACAATGGATCGCCACGGGCGGCGGCCCCGACAGCGCCGCGATTGCAGACCTCAATGCTGACGGTGCCGCTGATTTGCTGGTTGCCGATGCCATCATGGTAAATGGGCGGGTATTGCTCTACCGGCAAGACCAGACGCGTGCGGGGACGTTTCTCCCGCCGATAGCCTTGCAGACGGGGGGTGGGTCAACTGCTGTGGTTCTGAAGGATTTAAACGGTGATGGTTTGAACGACATTGTCTTATCGATCTACGACAGAATCATCGTCTACTATCAGCGCCCGGGCGGTGGTTTCGACGCGCCAATCACGCTCGCCAGCGGAAATACGACCAGCGGTCTTGCGGTGGCAGATGTCGACGGCGACGGGCGACCAGACATTATTGCCGCCAACAAAGGCTATGTACCGTCAGGCGGTACTGGTGGCGCTAACGTCATGATCCTGCGGCAAGTCAGTCCTGGGAGCTTCCAGGCCAGCACCATTGCTGTGGCCGACGGGGCCAGGGAGGTTGCGGTGGGCGACCTTAATGGTGATGGCATCGCGGACATTGCGGTGGTATCGATCGTGTACCAGGAATTGTCGAAACCGTCATACGTGACGGTTCTGTTGCAGTCACGGTCAGACCGTGGGCAGTTCAGCGTGGCGGCAGTTTATGAAGGGTCCTACGGTGGGAGTTTCATCGGCGTTCTCGATGCCAACGGCGACGGTTTCAACGACATCATCCTGAACGATGGACCCAGTGTTCTTCTGCAACGGGTATCAGCACCGGGTACTTTTGACGCAGTGCGGGCCTTGCGCTGAATACAGTGTCGCGATTTGGGACGAGCGCCCCGGCAGCAAGGGTTGCAAGTCGTTCAAACGGTCACCCTTACTTTCTCCAGACAATGCACTTAAACGTCAATATTGCCGGCCCGCAGTGCATTGGTTTCAATGAAATCGCGGCGTGGTTCGACCTCGTCGCCCATCAACATGGTGAAGACGCGATCGGCCTCAATGGTGTCGTCAATCTGCACCCGCAGCAGGCGGCGCACGGTAGGGTCCATGGTGGTTTCCCACAACTGGGCCGGGTTCATTTCCCCCAGGCCTTTGTAGCGCTGGCGCGAGGTGGCGTGTTCCGCCTGCGCGATCAGCCAGGCCATGGCTTCGCGAAAGTCGTTGACTTTTTCTTCCTTCTGGCGCTCGCCCTCGCCGCGCATGACTTTGGCGCCCTCGTTGAGCAGCCCCTTGAAGGTGTTGGCGGCTTCGGCCAGTGCGGCGTAGTCTGAGCCATGAACAAAGTCCTGCGTCAGCACGCTGCTCTTGACGTTGCCATGGTGGCGGCGGCTGATGCGCAGGATGGGTTTGTCGGTGCGCACGTCAAACTCGCCGGCCACTTCGGCATCCGGGAGTTTGGCTTGCAATGCGGCGGCGGATAGTTCAGCGTCGGCCACCGTGTCCAGGTTCAGCGCCACGCCATCGGCCACCGAGCGCAGGGCTTCGGCGTCCATGAAGTTGCGCAGGCGTGCAATCACGCCCTGTGCCACCTGGTGCTTGCGCGCCAGTTCGGCCAGCGTCTCGCCGCTGAGCACGGTACCGGCATCGCCGCCGGTATGCACGGATGCGTTGACCAGCGCAATGCGCAGCAGAAAACTGTCGAGCGCGGGTGCGTCTTTCAGGTACAGCTCTTCCTTGCCGGCCTTGACTTTGTACAGCGGCGGCTGTGCGATGTAGATGTGGCCGCGCTCCACCAGCTCAGGCATCTGGCGGTAGAAAAAGGTCAGCAGCAGCGTGCGGATGTGGGCGCCGTCAACGTCGGCATCGGTCATGATGATGATGCGGTGGTAGCGCAGCTTGGCGACGTTGAAATCGTCGCTGCCGGTAGTGCCGCCGGCCTTGCCGATGCCGGTGCCCAGCGCCGTGATGAGGGTCAGGATTTCGTTGCTGGTCAAGAGCTTTTCATAGCGCGCCTTCTCGACGTTCAGGATCTTGCCGCGCAGCGGCAGAATCGCCTGGAACTTGCGGTCGCGGCCCTGTTTGGCCGAGCCGCCGGCGGAGTCGCCCTCGACGATGTAGATCTCGCACAGCGCCGGGTCTTTTTCCTGGCAATCCGCCAGCTTGCCGGGCAGGCCCATGCCGTCGAGCACGCCTTTGCGGCGTGTCATGTCGCGGGCCTTGCGCGCAGCCTCACGGGCGCGCGCCGCTTCAATGATTTTGCCGACGATGATCTTGGCGTCGGCCGGACGCTCTTGCAGGTAGTCGTAGAGCAGCTTGCTGACGATGTCTTCCACCGGGCCGCGCACTTCAGAGCTCACCAGCTTGTCTTTGGTCTGGCTGCTGAATTTGGGCTCAGGCACCTTGACCGACAGCACGCAGGTCAGACCTTCGCGCATGTCATCGCCGGTGACCTCAACCTTGGCCTTCTTGGCAATCTCGGTGTCGTCGATGTACTTGTTGATGACACGCGTCATGGCCGCGCGCAGACCGGTCAGGTGGGTGCCGCCATCGCGCTGCGGAATGTTGTTGGTGAAGCACAGCACTTGTACGTTGTAGCCGCTGTTCCACTGCATGGCGACTTCGACACCGATGTTGGTGTTCTGGTCGCTCTGGCGGTCGCCCATGGCGTGGAAGATGTTGGGGTTGAGGACGGTCTTGCCCTTGTTGATGAAGTTGACAAAACCGCGCACGCCACCGGCGCCGGAAAAGTCGTCTTCCTTGCCGTTGCGCTCGTCCTTCAGGCGGATGCGCACGCCGTTGTTCAGGAAGCTCAGCTCGCGCAGGCGCTTGCTCAGGATTTCGTAATGGAAGTCGTTGTTCTGCTGAAAGATGTCGGTGTCGGGCAGGAAGTGAACTTCGGTGCCGCGCTTTTCGGTCTCGCCGATGACTTTCATGGGCGAGACGTCCACGCCGCCCACCGTTTCGGTGATGCGGTTCTGCACGAAGCCCTTGCTGAACTCCATCACGTGAACTTTGCCATCCCGTCGGATCGTCAGGCGCAGCATCTTGGACAGGGCGTTGACGCAGCTCACGCCGACGCCGTGCAGACCGCCCGAAACCTTGTAGCTGTTCTGGTTGAATTTGCCGCCGGCGTGCAGTTCGGTCAGGGAGATCTCAGCCGCTGAGCGCTTGGGCTCGTGCTTGTCGTCCATCTTGATGCCGGTCGGGATACCGCGTCCGTTGTCGACCACGCTGACCGAGTTGTCGGAGTGGATGGTGACCAGGATGTCGTCGCAGTGGCCAGCCAGCGATTCATCGATCGAGTTGTCCACCACCTCAAATACCAGATGGTGCAAGCCGGTGCCGTCCGAGGTGTCTCCGATGTACATGCCGGGGCGCTTGCGCACGGCCTCCAGGCCTTCGAGAATCTGGATCGAGTCTTCACCATAAGCCTCTGATGCCCCGGCCTGATTGGCGTCGATGGTGGGCTGGAAGTTGGAGCTGTCAGAGCTGCCCTCGCCCGTGTGCACCACGTCTTCGTTGCTTGTGGAGGCTGGGACTGGCTTGTTTTCTTCGGTCATGGCTAACTTCTAATCGGTTGGGGGCTAGGCGCCGCTGCGCTTGAGTCTGCCCCGCAAGTTTTCAATATTTCTCAAACTCTTGAAGGACCAAACCCGCAATGAACTTTCTGTTCATCGCGGGTTCGGCTTTGTATCGCTACAAATTTTTCGGCGTCAAATGCGCATTGGCATCACTACGTATTTGAAGGTGGCGTTGTCAGGGATGGTGAACAGCGCCGAACTGTTGCCGTCAGACAGCTCCAGCATGACCATCTCTTGTGTCATGTTGCTCAGCGCATCAATCAGATAGGTCACGTTGAAGCCGATCTCGATGCTGTCGCCGCCGTAATCAATGTCCAATTCATCGACCGCCTCTTCCTGCTCGGCATTGTTCGATGCCACGCGCAAGGTGCCGGGGTCGATGTTCAGGCGTACACCCTTGAACTTTTCACTGGTCAGGATGGCCGTGCGCTGCAGCGTGCCAAGCAGGGCGACGCGACCCAGGGTGATGCTGTTCTTGTGATTCTTTGGAATGACGCGGTTGTAGTCGGGGAACTTGCCTTCCACCAGCTTGGTCACGAACTCCATGCCGTCAAAGCTGAACTTGGCCTGGTTATTGGCAAACTGCATTTCAATGGCGCCGTCCGCATCGGACAGCAGGCGCTGCAGTTCGATAACGGTCTTGCGCGGCAGGATGACTTCCTGCTTGGGCACATCCACATCCAGTGTGGCGGAGGCAAACGCCAGTCGATGCCCGTCAGTGGCCACCAGGCTCAGCTTCTTGCCTTCAGCGACAAACAGGATGCCGTTGAGGTAGTAGCGGATGTCGTGCACGGCCATGGCGAACGAGACTTGTCCCAGCAGGTCTTTGAGTGTCTTTTGCGGCACGCTGAAGACCGGGCCAAAGCTGGCGGCTTCCTGCACCAGCGGAAAGTCTTCGGCGGCCAGGGTCTGCAGTGTGAACTTGCTTTTGCCGCCTTTCAGAATCAGCTTGCTGGCGCTCGATTCCAGCGACACGGTTTGATCCGACGGCATGGTGCGCAGGATGTCGATCAGCTTGCGCGCGCCGACAGTTGTCGTGAAGTCGCCGGCATCGCCATCAAGCTCGGCGCTGGTACGGATCTGGATCTCAAGATCGCTGGTGGTGAATTGCAGCGAACTGCCAGTCTTTCGAATCAGCACATTGGCCAGAATGGGCAAGGTGTGCCGACGCTCGACGATGCCCGCTACCGATTGCAAAACCGCTAAAACCTTGTCTTGTGTGGCCTTCAGGACAATCATGTCTACCCCTTTTTAATATCAGCAATTCAAATCAAAGATGAACGGGAAAGGAATTTCCTGCAATAGCAGCCATTTTCCCCTTTTTTCCATACCTGCAATCAGCCCTTGAGCGTCTGTTCCAGCACATGGAGCTGCTGGTTCAGTTCAGTGACCTGTTGGCGCTCTCCGCCGATCTTGCGCACGGCGTGCAAGACCGTGGTGTGGTCACGGCCACCAAACAGCTCGCCAATCTCCGGCAGGCTTTTCTGCGTCAGTTCTTTGGCCAGGTACATGGCAATCTGGCGCGGCCGGGCAATGCTGGCAGGGCGCTTTTTGGAATACATGTCCGCAATCTTGATCTTGTAGTAGTCGGCAACCGTCTTCTGGATGTTTTCCACCGAGATCTGGCGATTCTGGATCGACAGCAGATCGCGCAAGGCCTCTCTTGCCAGCAGAATCGAGATTTCCTTCTGGTTGAAACGTGAGTAGGCCAGAATCTTGCGCAGGGCCCCTTCGAGTTCGCGGACGTTGGAGCGCACGTTCTTGGCGACGAAGAAGGCCACCTCTTCCGGCATGTCGATGCCTTCAACCCGCGCCTTGTTGATCAGGATGGCGACGCGCATTTCAAGCTCGGGCGGCTCAATGGCCACGGTCAACCCGGAATCGAAGCGCGAGACCAGGCGCTCGTGAATATCGGTCAGACCCTTGGGGTAGGTGTCGCTGGTCATCACGATGTGCGACTTTTTGGCCAGCAGCGCTTCGAAGGCGTTGAAAAACTCCTCCTGGGTGCGTTCCTTGTTGGCGAAAAACTGGACGTCATCGATCAGCAGCAGATCCAGGGAGTGGTAGCGCTCCTTGAATTCGTCAAAAGTTTTGCGCTGATAGGCCTTGACCACATCCGAAACAAATTGTTCGGCGTGGATGTAGAGAACTTTTGCGCCTGGCTTGTCGGCCAGAAGGCGGTTGCCGATGGCGTGCATCAAGTGGGTTTTCCCCAGCCCGACACCGCCGTAGATAAAGAGCGGGTTATAGAGGTGGCCCGGCATCCCGGCAACATGCATCGCTGCTGCGCGCGCCATGCGATTGGCCGTACCCTCAACCAGCGTGTCAAAGGTCAGCGACGTGTTAAGACGGTTCTTGAGTTCGCTCGGAGTTCTCTGCTCCCCGATCTCATTGGTTTCTTCAATTGAACTCGGCTCGACTGAGTTATGAGCAGATGCGCTCCTGACAACAGTTTCTCGTGGAGCAAGCGCTAACTCAATCTGCACACTTTGGCCGGAAAGGCGCCCCAGAAGGGCTGCAATTTTGCTGCCGTACTGGGCTCTGATCCAGTCAAGCTTGAAACGATTGGCGACGAAGACCGTGACTTTGGACAGGTCTTCAGAAACCTGTGCCGACAAGGGCTTGATCCAGGTGTTGAATTGCTGTTCCGGCAACTCCTGTGCCAGTTGATCGACGCAACTTTGCCACAGGCTTTGCCCCGCCTCAAGGCCGGCAGACCCGGGTTGCCCAGCGTATTGTCCCTCAGTCATTGTTCTTGCCGGCTTCTGTGGATAGTTTTCAATTAGTGCGCTCGAAATTGTAATTTATCAAGATTTTATCCACAAGACGGAAAAACCCGTTGCTACTTTCAGTAGTACGCGATTTACATCACGTAAGGTATTGCCGGTGTTGATAAAATTTGCGATAATCGCGGGTTCCTCTGGCCGTGTCAGGGGAGACAAGACAGTGACTCGCCCCAATCGATGGTTGGCTGGTCCTCATCGAGCCCTTTAGGATTTTCAAAATGAAACGCACTTACCAACCCTCCAAGATTCGCCGCGCCCGCACCCACGGTTTTCTGGTTCGCATGAAGACCCGTGGTGGCCGTGCTGTGATCAATGCCCGTCGCGCCAAGGGCCGCAAGCGCCTGGCTGTCTGATTTCGACTGCCCGCATAGCGCGAAGCTGATCAGCAGTTTTGCCGTCACTTCCAAGTGCAGCGACTGAAAACGCGAAGCCAGTTTCAGGTCGTCCTGGCTGGCGGAACTGTGGCCCGTACGGCCCACTTTGCATTGCACCGTGCCGGCCTGGATACGATGGCTGTCGAGCCAATCTCGACTAGACCCGCGAGTTCTCCCCCGATGGTGATGTTCCCGGTTCGTGCGGTGTGGATGGGTGCGCTTGTACCCAAACGCTGCGCCAAACGGGCCGTTACGCGTAACGCCATCAAGCGTCAGATTTACAGTGTCAGTGCCGATTTCGAATCGGCTTTTGACGTGGCTGCGCACCTGGTGCGCTTGCGCGCCGGTTTTGACCGCAAGCAGTTCACCAGTGCCACGTCGGATTTGCTCAAAACCGCCATTCGCAACGAGTTGCAGCAATTGTTCGCCAAGGCAACCGCCCACCGGTCATTCCCGGCAGCGACAACTGGCTTGTCATGATCAAGGCCATCCTGATTGGCCTGGTCAAAGGCTATCGCTTGTTGCTCAGTCCCTGGCTGGGTTCAGCCTGCCGCTTCGAGCCAACGTGCTCGGCTTATTCGTTGCAGGCCCTGCAATTGCATGGCGCGGCAGCCGGTTCTTATTTGACTTTGGCGCGACTTGCGCGTTGCCACCCCTGGTGCGAAGGCGGCTCTGACCCTGTGGCGCTCGAAAAACCCCGGCTCTTTACCAAGCTGATTCCCCCATTCACTCAAAAGAAGTCTTCATGAACGATATTCGCCGCACCATTTTGTGGGTGATCTTTGGCTTTTCCATGGTTTTGCTCTGGGACCAGTGGCAGGTTTACAACGGACACAAGGCCACTTTCTTTCCGGGCTCGAATAAAGCAGTCGCGACAGCCGTTGCACCCGCTTCGCCTTCCAGCGTTCCAACCGGTGTGCCTGCTCCAAGCGCGGCTATAGGCGGTGTCGCTGCAGTGGCTTCGATTGCGCCCGAGGCCGCACCTGCAGCGCCCCGCGAGAGCGTGGTGGTGGCGACCGATGTACTCAAGCTGACGTTTGATACACAGGGGGCTTCGCTGGTGCAGACTGAGTTCCTGCGCCATGTCGACATGGCTGACAAGAGCAAGAACGTGGTCCTTCTGGCCGACAACAAGGACCGCAGCTACACGGCACAGACGGGTCTCATCGCCGGTGTTCCAGGCGGCGCTTTCCCAACCCACAAGACCATGATGACGCTGGTGCCGGGTGAGCGCGCGCTCAAGGATGGCAGCAAGGACCTGGTGGTCCGGTTCGAGTCACCCGAGGTGGGCGGCGTCAAACTAGTGAAAACCTTTACCCTCAGCCGCGGCTCCTACGCGGTGGCGGTCAAGCACGAGGTGATCAACGTTGGCAGTGCACCCGTGTCGCCGCAGCTTTACCTGCAACTGGTGCGCGACGGCAACAAGCCCCTGGGCGAGTCATCCTTCTATTCGACCTTTACTGGTCCCGCGGTCTATACCGAGGCCAAAAAATACCAGAAGGTCGAGTTCAAGGATATCGACAACAACAAGGTTGATGTCGAGAAGAGCGCAACAAACGGCTATATCGCCATGGTTCAGCATTACTTCGCCAGCGCCTGGCTGTTGGGTGACGGCATCAAACGCGATTTGTTCATGCGCAAGGTTGATACGAATCTGTATGCGGTGGGCATGATCACGCCGCTGGACAGCATCGCACCTGGCGCCAGCAAGTCGACGGAGGCGAAGTTCTTTGCCGGCCCGCAGGAAGAAAAGATGCTGGAGTCGCTTGCTCCCGGTCTCGAACTGGTGAAAGACTATGGCTGGCTCACCATTCTGGCCAAGCCGCTGTACTGGCTGCTCGACAAGATTCAGAGCTTCATGGGCAACTGGGGCTGGTCCATCATGGCGCTGGTGCTCTTGCTGAAAGCGGCTTTTTACTGGCTCAACGCCAAGGCCTACGCCAGCATGGCGAAAATGAAAGCCATCAATCCGAAAGTTACGGAGATGCGTGAGCGCCTGAAGGACAACCCGCAACAGATGCAGCAAGAGATGATGCGCATCTACCGTGAAGAAAAAGTCAACCCGATGGGTGGCTGTTTCCCGATCATGATCCAGATTCCGGTGTTCATCGCGCTCTACTGGGTGCTTTTGTCCAGCGTCGAAATGCGCAATGCACCCTGGGTCATGTGGATTCATGACCTCTCGTCGCCCGATCCTTTCTACATCCTGCCCGTGGTCATGACCCTGACCACGGTGTTGCAGACAGCGCTGAACCCGGCGCCGCCGGACCCGATGCAGGCCAAGATGATGTGGTTCATGCCGCTGGCTTTCAGCGTGATGTTCTTCTTCTTCCCGGCCGGCTTGGTGCTGTATTGGATCACCAACAATGTGCTCTCGATTGCGCAGCAGTGGATCATCAATACCCGCATGGGTGTGCCACCGCAGTTCAATCTGCCCAAGTTCAAGTAAAAAAGGGCCGCGCAAGCGGCCCTTCTGCCATGTAGCCCATGTTCGCACGTCAACAACAGGCCATCGCGGCCATTGCCACAGCACCCGGGCGCGGGGCGGTCGGCATCGTGCGGGTGTCGGGTCGACAGCTTGCACCCCTGATCGAGGCGCTGTGCGGCCGTGCATTGAAGCCGCGAGAAGCCAGCTACCTGCCGTTTCGCGCCCGGGATGGCGCCATCATCGACCAGGGGCTTGCCCTTTTCTTTCCGGCGCCCCATTCGTTCACGGGTGAAGATGTCCTGGAGTTGCAGGCGCATGGCGGCCCGGTGGTGTTGCAGCTTCTGCTGGCGCGCTGCCTGGAAGCTGCGGCGGAAGTTGAGCCCGGCACCGGACAGCCGCGCCTTGCCGGCCTGCGCGTGGCAGAGCCGGGTGAGTTTTCGCAGCGCGCCTTTCTCAATGACAAGATTGACTTGGCCCAGGCCGAGGCCATTGCCGACCTGATTGATGCCAGCACCGAAGCGGCCGCACGCAGTGCCAGCCGATCCTTGTCGGGCGCTTTTTCTGCCGAAATCCATGGGCTGCGCGACGCGTTGATTCATCTGCGCATGCTGGTCGAGGCAACGCTCGACTTTCCCGAGGAAGAAATCGATTTTTTGCGCCAGGCCGACGCGTCCGGGCAATTGTCAAAGCTGCAGCAGATTCTGGGTGCAATATTGAACAAGGCACGCCAGGGTGCGTTGCTGCGCGAGGGCATCAAGGTCGTGATCGCGGGGCAACCCAATGCCGGCAAGTCGTCTTTGCTCAATGCGCTGGCCGGGGCCGAACTGGCGATCGTGACACCGATCCCAGGCACCACCCGCGACAAGGTGCAGCAAACCATTCAGATCGAGGGGGTTCCGGTCCATGTGATTGATACGGCCGGTTTGCGCGACAGCGATGACGAGGTGGAGCGGATCGGCATCGCCCATGCCTGGGACGCAATCGGGGCGGCCGATGTGGTTCTGTTCCTGCACGATTTGACCCGCGTGCAGGCGACCGACTACGCCCTGGCCGACGCCGTGATTGCGGATACGCTGGCGCAGAAACTGTCGTCGAAAGTACCGGTGCTTGATGTCTGGAACAAGCTTGACGCCAGCAGCGGGCCGTCGCCTGCTGCTGGCCTGGCGCTATCGGCGAAAACCGGCTCCGGTCTTGAGGCGCTGCGCCGCAAATTGCTGGAACTGGCGGGCTGGCAATCGACCGCCGAGGGTGTTTATCTGGCGCGGGCGCGCCATGTGGAGGCCTTGCGGCGGGTGGATGGCCATTTGATGGAGGCCACCGCCCATCTCGCCGCCCAAGCGCAGGCGTTGGATCTGCTGGCCGAGGAGCTTCGCCTGGCGCAAAACGCCTTGAGTGAAATCACCGGTGAATTCACGTCCGATGACCTGCTGGGCGTCATCTTTTCCCGGTTCTGCATCGGGAAATAAGCCGCTGCTGTCAGGTCAGTGGCCGGAAAAATCGACCAGCGTGAACAACGCCAGTCCCGCTGCGCGCAGTTTGTCGGATCCGCCCAACTCGGGCAGGTCGACAATGGCGGCGCCTTCCATCACGTGGGCGCCAAGCTTTTCCAGCAATTTCTTGCCGGCCATCATCGTGCCGCCGGTGGCGATCAGGTCATCGATCAGGAGCACGCGGTCGCCGACTTTGACCGCATCCGTGTGCAGTTCGACCGTGGCGCTGCCGTATTCGAGCTCATAGGTTTCTTCCACCGTCGTGAATGGCAGTTTGCCCTTCTTGCGGATCGGAATAAACCCCACATTCAATTCGTAGGCCACCACTGCGCCCAAAATAAAGCCGCGCGCGTCGAGTCCGGCAACCACGTCGGGGCGTAAGGCCGGGTCCATGTAGCGATGGACGAAGGCGTCGATCAGAACCCGAAACACCTTGGCTTCCTGTAACAGCGGGGTGATGTCACGGAACTGCACGCCCGGTGCGGGCCAATCGGATACGGTTCGGATGTGGTCTCTAAGGTACTGGTTGACGCTGAGGTTTTGCATGAGGCATCGGATGGAGCTTGGACCCCTATTGTGCATCCGGCCCGCTGGCTACCGGCTTCATCCAGTCAGCAATTTTTGTTCGGCCAGTGCCAGCGCTTCGGCCTTGCCGGAGAGCACCAGAGTGTCGCCTTCTTCAATCAGCGGATCCTGCGTGACCGACAGGACCTTGCCATCGCTGCGCCGCAAACTGACGATGCGAACACCGAGTCCGCGCAGCTCCAGCTGACTGATCTGCAGACCAATGCAGCGGGCGTCCGGTGAGAGAGTCAGTGATGTCAGGCGTTCCTGGTGCAACTCATCGAGCGAGTCGTCGTCGGCACCGTGGAAATAGCCGCGCAGCAGGTTGTAACGCGCATCGCGCTGGCCCTGCACGATGCGCAGCACGCGCCGCATCGGCACGCCAACCAGAGCCAGCGCATGGCTGGCCAGCATCAGCGAGCCTTCGATCGCCTCCGGTACCACTTCAGTGGCACCGGCCTGCCGCAGTGCCTCCAGATCATGGTCATCCTGGGTGCGGACGATGACTGGTACCTGGGGTGCGTGGGCCCGGGTGTGGGCCAGCACCTTCATGGCGCCCGGCACCTCAAGGTAGGTGATGACGACGGCACTGGCGCGCGCCAACCCGGCTGCCATCAAGGCCTGCAGGCGGGCGGCATCGCCAAAGACCACCGAGTCACCCGCGGCAGCGGCTTGGCGCACGCGGTCCGGATCAAGGTCTAGCGCCATGTAGGGGATGCTTTCCAGGTCCAGCATGCGGGCCAGATTCTGGCCGCAACGGCCAAAACCGCAAATGATCACATGCTGGTTGACGCCGATCGACTTGCGCGCAATGGTGGTCATTTGCAGGGACTGCTGCAGCCATTCGCTGCTGACCAGTTTCATCACCAACTGGTTGCTGTACAGAATGATGAAAGGGGTGGCCAGCATCGACAGCACCATGCTGGCCAGGATCGGGTTGAGCAGGGCCGGCGGCACCAGCGCACTTTGCTGGGACAGCGTCAGCAGCACAAAACCGAACTCGCCGGCTTGCGCCAGGTACAGGCCGGTGCGCAGGGAAACACCCGCTGTGGCGCCAAGCGCGCGCGCCAGCAAGGTCACGATGATGGCCTTGAACAGCACCGGCAGTGTCATCAGCAACAGCACCAGTGGCCAGCGCTCCAGCACCAGTCGCCAGTCAAGCATCATGCCGATGCTGATGAAAAACAAGCCCAGCAGAACATCGTGGAAGGGCCGGATATCGGTTTCCACCTGTTGCTTGTACTGCGTCTCCGAGATCAGCATCCCGGCAATAAAGGCGCCGAGCGCCAGGCTCAAACCTGCCAGCTCGGTCAGCCAGGCCAGCCCCAGGGTGATCAGTAGAAGGTTAAGCACAAACAGTTCTTCGCTTTTGCGTCGTGCCACCAGGGTCAGCCAGAATCTCATGACGCGTGGGCCACCGACCAGCAGCAGACTGATCAAAACCGTTGCCTTGAGAGTTGCGAGGGCCAGTGTTTCAAACAACTGCTCGGCCGAAGCGCCCAGCGCCGGGATCAGTACCAGCAAGGGGACAACGGCCAGATCCTGAAACAGCAGGACACCCATGACGCGCTTGCCGTGCTCCGATTCCATTTCGAGCCGTTCGGTCATCAGCTTGACCACAATGGCGGTGCTGCTCATGGCGAGCGCGGCCGACAGGGCCAGTGCGGTCTTCCAGTCCATGCCCCAAAGCGACGGCGCCATTCTGGCCAGTGCCAGCGCGATGGACGTGGCGCCAAGCATGGTCAGCAATACCTGGAAGAAGCCCAGTCCGAACACATAGCGGCGCATGGCGCGCAGCTTGGGCAAGTTGAATTCCAGCCCGATGACGAACATCAGAAAAACCACACCGTATTCACCCACATGCTGCACACCTTGCGCATTCTTTGCCAGTGCCAGCGCGTTGGGTCCGATCAACACACCGACCGTCAGATAACCCAGCATCGGTGGCAGTTTCAGGTAGCGGCAGACCACCACTCCCAGCACGGCGGCGAGCAGGTAAAGCAGGGTGAGTTCAAGCGGGCTCATGCCCACATACTAGCAAGTGCCGCATCCATCGATAAAATGCGGGTATGACACCTCAATCCAAGCGGCGCCCCGCCTTTCAGGCCGAGCAGGCCATTCGACTGGCCCGGGAGACCTTGGACATTGAGGCTGCAGCGGTACTCGGTTTGAGGGAGCACCTCGGTCTTTCATTTGCCCAGGCGGTCGAGATGATGCTGGGCGTAAGTGGCCGCGTGGTCGTGATGGGAATGGGCAAGAGCGGTCATATCGGTCGCAAGATCAGCGCGACACTGGCCTCGACCGGCACGCCCGCCCTGTTTGTGCACCCGGCCGAGGCCAGCCATGGCGATCTTGGCATGATCACGCCCGACGATCTGGTGCTGGCAATTTCAAACAGCGGCGAGTCGGAAGAATTGACGTCGATCCTGCCCGTTCTCAAACGCATGGGGACGCGCCTGATCGCCATGACTGGCAAGGCCGATTCGACGCTGGCGCAGCACGCCGATCTGTTTCTGGATTGCGGTGTCGAGAAAGAAGCCTGTCCATTGAATCTGGCGCCGACGGCCAGCACCACGGCGCAGCTTGCCCTGGGTGATGCGCTGGCGGTTGCGCTGCTCGATGCACGCGGCTTCAAGGCGGAAGACTTTGCACGCTCGCATCCTGGCGGCGCCCTCGGGCGCAAGCTGCTGACGCACGTCAGCGATGTGATGCGCTCGGGCACTGCCGTGCCCAAAGTTGCACCGCAGGCCAGCTTCAGCGAGCTGATGCGCGAGATGAGCAGCAAGGGTCTGGGAGCGGCGGCCATCGTCGGGGAGTCGGGGCAGGTGCTGGGGATCTTTACCGATGGTGACCTGCGCCGCCTGGTTGAAAAGGGCATCGATCTGCGCGGCCTGTGTGCCCAGCAGGTGATGCATCCGAAGCCTAGCACCATTGCCAGTGATGCACTGGCCGTCGAAGCGGCCGAACTGATGGAACTGCGTTGCATCACCAGCGTGCTGGTGATTGATGCCCAAGGGCAACTGTGTGGCGCGCTCAACAGCAATGACTTGATGCGGGCCAAAGTGATATGACACCCACCCCTGCCATGGCCTGTGCTGCCCTGACCCCGACGCTCAATTTCGCACCAGAGTTGCTGCTCAAGGCGCAGGGCGTGCGCGTCGTGTTCTTTGACGTGGATGGTGTTCTGACCGATGGCGGCCTGTACTTTACCGAGGCCGGCGAGACCATCAAGCGCTTTCATACGCTAGACGGTCACGGTCTCAAGTTGCTGCAACGCGCGGGCATCATTCCCGCCGTCATCACCGGACGAGATTCAAAACCACTGCGCTTGCGGCTTGCCGCCCTGGGCATCGACCATGTGCACTACGGCACCGAGGACAAGTACCCGGCCGCCCAGCAAACACTCAAGACCCTGGGGCTTGACTGGTCGCAGGCGGCAGCCATGGGCGACGACTGGCCCGATCTGGCCATGATGCGCCGCTGCGCCCTGATTTGCGCGCCGCCCCAGGCCCATCAGGAGGTCAAGGCCCTGGCGCATCACGTGACGACAGCCCCTGGCGGTGCCGGTGCTGTCAGGGAATTCTGTGATCTTTTGCTGATTGCCGGTGGCCGCTACGCCGACCTGCTGGCGGAGGCTGCGCAGTGATCAGATTCTTGCGCGCCGGCACGGAGTATTTGTCACTTTACCTGCCGGTCGTATTGATGGGCGTGCTGGCGCTCGGAACCTATTGGCTGGTTCGGAGCACGCCGCAGTTGCTCGCGAGTGTGCCGGCCTCCTTGCCACGCCATGAACCGGATTACTTCATGCGCAAGTTTTCAGTGAAGACCTTTGATGCGGCAGGGCGCCTGAAAAGCGAAGTGATGGGAACCGATGCGCGTCATTACCCGGATACCGATACGCTGGAAATTGACCTGGTGCGCATTCGTTCGATCAATGAAGAAAGCCGCTTGACCATGGCCAGTGCCAAACGGGCGCTGACCAATGGTGACGCCTCTGAAGTGCAGTTGTTTGGCGATGCCCTTGTGGTGCGCGAACCGGTGACAGACAAAGACGGGTCACTTCAGCCGCGCAGCGAGTTTCGCGGTGAATTTCTGCACACCTACATGACCAGCGGGCGGATCAAGTCGCACCTGCCGGTGGAACTGGTCCGCGGACGGGACCGTGTCACGGCCGATACCATGGATTTCGATGACCATGAGCGCGTGCTGCAACTCAAGGGCCGCGTTAAAGGTACGCTGATGCCCGGGCTTGCCCAATAGATTTTGCGCGAGGACCCATGCCCCGACTCGCTTTTATCACCGGCGCATCCAGTGGCATTGGTCAGGCGCTGGCCTGGCGCTTTTACCAGGCGGGCTACTCCCTGGCCTTGGTCACGCGCCGTGTTGCCGAGGTTCAGGACTGGGTCAATGCGCGTCGCATTGAAACCGCACGCTGCCAAATCTACGAGGCCGATGTGGCGGTGCTGGACAGCATCGTGGCGGCGGGACAGGCCTGCCTGCTGCAACAGGGCCTGCCGGATGTGGTGATTGCGGGCGCCGGCATCAGCCTGGGCGTGGATACGGCCCAGCGTGCCGACATTGATGTGATCAGCAGGACGTTTGCCACCAACAACATTGGCACGGCGGCAAGTTTTCATCCCTTTGTCAGTGCAATGGTGGAACGTGGCTCCGGTGTTTTGGTTGGCATTGCAAGCGTCAACGGCATTCGGGGTCTGCCCGGTCATGGCGCCAACTGCCCCAGCAAGGCCGCCATGATCAGTTATTGCGAATGTCTTAGGGGCGAATTGCGCAGCAGCGGGGTCAGGGTTGTGACCCTTTGCCCGGGTTATATCGATACACCGCTGACGCGCAAAAATGCGTATTCCATGCCCTTCCTGATGCGCCCGGAAGACTTTGCCGAGAAGGCGTTCAAGGCGATCGAAGCCGGCGTCAGCTACCGTGTCATTCCCTGGCAGATGGGCGTGGTGGCCAAGGTCTTGCGCCTGTTGCCGAACTGGCTGTTCGACAGGATTTTTGCCGGGAGACCCCGAAAACCACGCAGCGCCGACCTCTGAGCGCTGACGCGCGGAATCGTCGACACAATGACAAAAGGGCCACAAGGGCCCTTTTTGTTGATTGGCGCAAGGCCAGTCAGTGCTTAGTAGCTGCTACGACCACCGCCGTAACCACCACCGCCGCCGCCGCCGCTACGACCGCCGCCGGCGCCGCCGCCGTATCCGCCGCCGCCGCTACGGCCGCCGCCGGCGCCGCCGCCGTAGCCGCCGCCACCGCCAGCACCACCACCGAAGCCGCCGCCGCCAGTGCGGGGAGGACGAGCTTCCATCGGACGGGCTTCGTTCACGACGAGACCGCGACCACCGTATTGTTGACCATTCATGCCGCTGATAGCTGCTTGAGCTTCAGCATCGCTGCCCATTTCCACAAAGCCGAAGCCCTTGGAGCGGCCAGTGTCACGTTCCATCATGACTTTGGCGCTGGTGACGGTGCCGTGTGCGGAAAATGCCTGCAGCAGGTCTTCGTCACGGAATGTATAGGGCAGGTTGCCCACGTAAAGTTTGTTGCCCACGAAAGGACTCCTCAAAATGACTCAAAACGCGATGGAGTCCAAAACCGCAATTAACCCGCTATCAACAAACAATGAAGACTTAAAGCAGACGCGAAACTGACTAAACACCGCAAACTTGTATAACCGATTTTCGGAAATACGAGCGCATTATGCGTCATGTTTCGCATTTCCACAAATATTTTGGCAAAACAGGAAATACCCTGTTGCGCAGCGGGCTCAGGCAGGGGAGCGGCGCTGGCGCCTATCTTACCAATTGGCCTCACGTTCAGGGGTGGCGCTGATCATGTGGATCGACAGGTCGGCGCCGTCAAATTCTTCCTCCTGGCTTAGGCGCAAACCCATGCTGGCCTTGAGGATGCCGTAAACCGCCACGCCACCCACCAGGGCCCAAGCGACGCCCAGCAGCGTGCCGATGACTTGACCGCCCAGGCTGATGCCGCCCAGGCCGCCCAGGGTCTTGCTGCCAAAGATCCCGGCTGCCAGTCCACCCCAGGTGCCGCACAGGCCGTGCAGCGGCCAGACGCCCAGTACGTCGTCGATCTTCCACTTGTTTTGCGTCAGAGTGAACATCACAACAAAGATAGTGCCTGCCACGGCTCCCACCACCAGCGCGCCCAACGGATGCATCAGGTCGGAGCCGGCACAGACCGCAACCAGGCCGGCCAACGGGCCGTTGTGGACAAAGCCGGGGTCATTCTTGCCCATGACCAGCGCAGCCAGCGTGCCGCCGACCATGGCCATCAGCGAGTTCACCGCGACCAGACCTGAGATCTTGTCCAGCGCTTGCGCGCTCATCACGTTGAAGCCGAACCAGCCGACCGTCAGTATCCACGCGCCCAGCGCCAAAAACGGGATGCTCGAAGGTGGGTGGGCCGAAATCGCGCCATCCTTGCGGTAGCGGTTGCTGCGTGCGCCAAGCAGGATGACGGCCGGCAAAGCAATCCAGCCGCCAACCGCGTGCACCACCACACTGCCGGCAAAGTCATGAAACTCGGCGCCAGTCAAGCCTTTGATCCAGGCTTGAACGCCCAGGTGCTGATTCCAGACAATGCCTTCGAAAAACGGGTAGATCAGTCCGACGATCATGGCGGTGGCAATCAGCTGCGGCCAGAACTTGGCGCGTTCTGCAATGCCACCAGAGATGATGGCCGGTATGGCCGCCGCGAAAGTCAGCAAAAAGAAGAATCGGACCAGCTCGTAGCCATTCTTGGCTGCCAGTTCTTCTGCGCCCACCAAGAAACTGGTGCCGTAGGCGACGCCGTAGCCAACCACGAAATAGACGACGGTGGAAACAGAAAAGTCCACCAGAATCTTGACCAGGGCGTTGACCTGGTTCTTGCGGCGCACGGTGCCGAGTTCCAGAAATGCAAAACCGGCATGCATGGCGAGCACCATGACGGCGCCCAGAAGTAGGAACAGGGTGTCAATGCCCTGCTTTGGTGCTTCCATGAAAACCTCTTCGTTTGAAATGAGTTTGATTGGTGCGCTATTAAGGGTAAAAGCGAAAGCGCACCAACAAGAAGCAAAAAACGGGCCAATTTGGATTTTGCTTGTTCCATAACTGTGCTTGTCCCGATCTCTCCATGCTGATGATTGCGACTGGTCGGTGCGATCGAGCCTTGTTCGGACAGGTTGGGGTTGCTATACTGCGGCTGCGCCGATTTGCTACAGCTTGCGGGCGCTTAATAAGTTCAGCTAAAGACGCCAACCAGCCCGGTTTCGCCTTTGGCGATGCCGGGTTTTTTCGTTTTTGACCGGGCGCTTGCCTTGATTGATTGAGATGTTCGCCACGCCACAGTCCATGCATTTTGCCGACCGCCTGCCTTTGCAGAGTGGCGCCTGCCTGCGTGACTATTCTCTGAGCTTCGAGACCTACGGCACACTCAACGCCGATCGATCGAACGCGGTGCTGATTTGCCATGCGCTCAATGCCTCGCACCATGTGGCCGGGAGTTACGCCGGGCAGGAAAATTCCGAAGGCTGGTGGGACAACATGATTGGCCCGGGCAAGGCACTCGACACCGAGCGTTTCTTTGTGATCGGCGTCAACAACCTGGGGTCCTGTTTTGGTTCGACCGGTCCCATGCACAGCAATCCGGATACCGGGCGAATCTACGGTGCGGATTTTCCCGTGCTGACGGTTGAAGATTGGGTCAACTCCCAGGCCCGGTTGCTTGACGCACTGGGTATAGATACGTTGGCGGCAGTGATGGGCGGCTCGCTCGGCGGCATGCAGGCGCTTTCCTGGACGCTGCAATACCCGAGCCGGGTGCGCCACGCAGTGGTAGTGGCCAGCGCGCCCAATCTGACGGCAGAGAACATTGCCTTCAACGAAGTGGCGCGTCGCGCGATCGTGACCGACCCCGATTTCCATGGCGGTCATTTTTACCAGCATGGCGTGGTGCCCAAACGCGGCCTGCGCATTGCCCGCATGATTGGCCACATCACCTACCTGAGCGATGACGTGATGAACGAGAAGTTCGGGCGCCAACTGCGAGCAGCAGTCAACTCTGCCAGTAAGAATGCAGAGGCCGCCGCGCCGGGCCGCCCCAAGCAAGGCACGGCCCCCACGGGGGGCAGCGCAGTACGCGAAGCGACAAGCGTGGGGGCTTATCGTTATTCGACACAGGATGTGGAGTTTCAAATCGAAAGCTACCTGCGCCACCAGGGCGACAAGTTTGCCGAATACTTTGACGCCAACACTTATTTACTGATTACCCGAGCCCTGGATTATTTCGACCCGGCGCGCAGCTATGGCGGTGATCTGAGCCAGGCGTTGTCGCGCGCCAGTAGCAAGTTTTTGCTGGTAAGTTTCACCACGGACTGGCGTTTTGCACCCAAACGCAGCCGGGAGTTGGTTAAAGCCCTGCTGGACAACCGGCGTGATGTCAGCTACGCCGAGATTGATGCACCCCACGGTCACGATGCCTTCCTGCTCGATGACCCGCGCTACCTCGGCGTTGTCGGCGCCTATTTCGACACCGTGGCCAAGGAAGTGGGGGGCAGTGCAGCACGCGCAGCGGCAAGCGTGGGGGCCAGTGAACTACGCGAAGCGAGGAACGTGGGGGTCAGTTTCGCCGCCGGGCCGCCCCAAGGCGAAACAGCCCCCGCGGGGGGCAGTGCAGCACGCGCAGCGGCAAGCGTGGGGGCCAGTTCCAATGAGTGATACCGCCACCATGAAAATCATGGCCGAACTGGTGCCGGTCGGCTCGCGCGTGCTCGACCTGGGCTGCGGTGACGGCGCCATGCTGGCCTATCTGCAGCAGGCGCGTGGCTGCACCGGCTACGGCATCGAGATCGACGACGCCAACGTGCTGGCCTGTGTCAAGCGTGGGGTCAATGTCATCCAACTCAATCTCGATGAAGGCCTGTCCCTGTTTGACGATGCCTCGTTCGACGTCGTGCTGCAGATCGATACCCTGCAACACCTGCGCAATGCCGAAGTGATGTTGCGGGAGACGGTGCGCGTCGGTCGTGTGGGTATCGTCGCCTTCCCCAATTTTGCGCACTGGCCAAACCGCCTGAGCGTGCTGCGCGGACGCATGCCGGTAACGCGCCGTCTGCCCTATCAGTGGTATGACACGCCCAATATCCGTGTTGGCACCCACGCCGATCTGGCCGTGCTGGCGCTGCGCAGTGGTCTGACGGTGCTTGATAGCTTTGGCATCCAGGACGGCGCCACCGTGCGTTTTGCGCCCAACCTGCGCGCCGGGACTTCGGTCTACACCCTTTCCCGCTAAGCACTGGCTGGGGTTTGCCCCGGTCCTGAAGCGACTGAATTGCAGTAGGCTGCATCATTGATTCACGCAATGGAACCCAGCCATGATCGCCCTTAGTCCCACCGATTCGGCTTTTCTCTGGATGGAAACCCGCAACCAGCCGATGCATGTGGCGGGCCTCAACCTCTTCACACCCCCGCCGGGCGCGGGACCGAACTTCATTGCCGATTTGCTGGCTGATTGGGGCAAGTACCTCTCGGCCCAACCGCCCTTCAACCAGCGCCCGGTGTTGCGCATGGGGCTTTGGTACTGGGAGGACGACGAGCACTTCGAGCTCGATTACCACCTGCGCCACGTCGCGCTGCCCCAGCCCGGTCGGATCCGGGAACTGCTGGCCATGGTGTCGCGACTGCACGGCAACCTGATGGACCGCAACCGGCCGCTGTGGGAGGTCTATGTGATCGAAGGTTTGCCCGGCGGTCGTTTTGCCACTTACTCCAAGACGCACCACGCTCTGGTAGACGGTGTCAGTGGCGCCAGAATTGTGGCTGAGGGCTTATCGCGCACAGCCGACGAGTACAAGCCGCCCTTGTGGGCGCAGGCCTCGACCAGGCATCCGGCCGCCAAGCGCTCGGCGCCGCCACCGGGACTGATTGCGCAATTGGCCGGCGTGGCCCGTGCCGGACGCGAAATTCTGCCCGGCATCGGCAGCGGGTTGTGGGACCTTTTGCGCAGCGTGGACGACGGCGCGCCGGCCCTGCCGTTTCAGGCGCCGCCTACCCCCTTCAACGTCGAGATCTCGGGTTCGCGCCGTTTCGCTTCGCAGTCTTATTCGCTGGCGCGCTTCAAGCGCATCGGTGAGGCCACTGGCGCCACCGTCAACGATGTCACGCTGGCTATTTGCGCCGGTGCGCTGCGCAAGTACCTTGAAGTCCAGAAGGCCTTGCCGAAAAAGCCATTGATCGCCATGGTTCCGGTGTCGCTGCACGGTGAAACGGACGCCGGTGGCAACCAAGTGTCGCTGCTACTGGCCAATCTGGCAACCAACGTGCGCGATCCGCTCAAGCGTCTGCAACGCATCGTGCAGTCGACCCATGAAGCCAAGGAGCGGCTCAAGACCATGCCGCGGCTGCAAAAGCTGGCACACGGCATCACCTCGATCTCGCCGATGGGGCCGGCCATGGTCACCGGCAGCGCTCGAAAGCATCCCCTGTTCAACGTCATCATTTCCAACGTGCCGGGACCACACCATACCCGGTATCTCAACGGTGCGCGGCTCGACGAGATCTACCCGGTCTCCATTCCGACGCAATACCTGGCGCTCAACATCACGATCAGCGGTTATTGCGACAACCTGGGTTTTGGGTACATCGCCTGCCGTCGTTCGGTGCCGGCCTTGCAGCGCATGCTCGATTACACCGATGAGTCGATTCTGGAATTGGAGCAGGCCTTGATGCCCAAAGCTGCCAAGCCTCGGGTTAGGTCAACGTCCAAGGCAGCAGCGAAGCCGGCGCTCAAGCGCAAGGTTCAGCGCGTAACGTAGCCCATGGTCTGCGGCAGCCACAGCACGATTTGCGGGAACAGCGTCATCAGCAGCAGCGCCAGTACCAGCAGGGCGATGAAGGACCAGCCCTCGCGCACCATGTCCTTGAGCGGGATGCCGGTCAGCGCGTTGGTCACGAACAGCAGCATGCCAAAGGGTGGCGTCACCAACCCGATCATCATGTTCACCACCACCACCACGCCGAAGTGAACCAGGTCCACGCCCAGCAGTTTGGCAGTGGGGATCAGCATGGGCACAAACACCAGCAGCATGACCGAGACATCGAGGAAACAGCCCAGCACCAGGAAGACGGCGTTGACCAGCAGCAGGAATTGCAGTTGTCCGAGTTGCAGACTGGTAACCCACTGCGCTAACTGATTCGGGATGCCTTCGGCGGCAAATGCGTAATTGAGCAAATAGGCCGACGCGATGATCATCGTGATGACAGCGCTAGCGCGCAGCGATTCCAGCAGCACTGCAAAAAGCGCTTTCGGTGAAAATGCACGGTACACGCCAGCGGCCAGAATCAGGGCGTGCAAAGCCGCCACGGCCGCCGCTTCGGTTGGCGTGAAGGCGCCGCTGTAGATGCCGGTCAGCAGCACCAGCGGCAGGGTCAGCGGCAACAGGCCACGCCCAACGATGCCGGGCAGTTCGCGCATGGCGATCGGGTCGTCTTTGGGCATGTTGCGTCGCGTTGCGATGAGGTGCACACCGAGCATCAGCAGTGCTGCCATCAGCAGGCCCGGAATAACACCACCGAGGAACAGCGCGCCAACCGAGGTGCCTGAAACCAGCGCGTAGATCACCATCGGGATCGAGGGCGGAATGATGGGGCCGATGGTCGCGCCCGCCACCACCACGGCAGCCGCAAAGCCGGGCGAGTATTGCGGTTTTTTCAGCATCTGCTTGATCGATACCAGACCAGGGCCGGCAGCGTCGGCGATGGCGCTGCCGCTCATGCCAGAGAAGATCACGCTGACCAGGATGTTGACCTGGGCCAGGCCGCCGCGCATGCGCCCGACGACGACGCGCGAGAGCTGGAACAGGCGTTCGCTGATGCTGCCGGCGTTCATCAGGTTGGCGGCGAGCACAAACAGGGGAACGGCCAGCATCACATAGCCGTTGTACAGGCCGTTGAGTATCTGTTCGGCCGCCAGTCCGATGTCCTGGCCCTTCACGACCAGGTAGGCGATGCCGCTGGCCAGCATGGCAAAGGCGATTGGCGCGCGCAGCAGCATGCCGGCCACCAATACCCCCAGCAGTGTGCTCAAGGCCGCGCTCATAGGTGCTTGCGCCAGTTGCGCCCGAGAAGACGCCAGATGCGCCAGGCATAGCGCAGGGTCAAGGCGATCAGCAGCAGGGCGAAGGGCGCAAAGACCCAGTTGAAGGGCAGGCCCAGCACCGGCGTGTGCTCGCGTTGCATGAAGCCGATGTAGTCGATTGAGCCGGGCAGGGCCCAGGCGCTCAGCACGCCGATCAGGGCGCAACCGGCAATCGCCATGACGCGCTGCAGCGCCGGACTGGCTTTCTGGTAGAGCAGGTCAAAGGCGACATTTTCACGATCTTCGCAGACCAGCGCCACACCCCACAGGATGGCCCACAGGTACAGGATGACCGCGAGTTCATCGGTCCAGGCCAGCGGTTTGTTAAAGGCGAAGCGCGCTGCGACCTGCACCACGAACACCAGGAACAATAAGACAAACAGCAAGACACCGAAGGCATTGGCGGCGGCGCGTAATCGTTTCAACATGGGCGCGCTTATTTGCTGGCGTTGATGCGTTCAAGCAGGCCCTTGGGCCAGACCTTGGCGTACTCGGAATTCAGGTAGGTGGTTTGAACCGATTTGCGAAACGCATCCACATCCGGCGTGGTCACGCTCAGACCCTGGCTCTTGAAGTATTCCACCAGCTGCTTTTCATCGGCAATCCGATTGTCGTTGTTGTAGCTGGCAGCCGCTTGCGCTGCGGCTATCAGTTTTGTTTTTTGCTCCGGCTTGAGAGACGCCCAGAGTTTGTTTGAAACGCCGATGAACAGCGCATCGACCAGATGGCTGGTCAGCGTGAGTTGTTTTGTGACCTCGTAAAACTTGGCGCTCTTCACCGTCGGCAACGGGTTGTCCTGGGCGTCGATGGTGCCGGTGCGCAGGCCCAGATAAACCTCGCCAAAGGCCAGCGGGGTTGGTGTGGCGCCCAGCGCCTCGCCCAGAAACAGCCACTCGCGGCTGCCCGGCATGCGCAACTTCACACCCTTGAGGTCGGCCGGCGTCCGGATGTTGCGCCGTTCGCGCAGATTGAGCTGGCGCGTGCCGTAGTAAATCGGCGCCAGCACCGTGATGTCCATCTTTTCCGCCACCCGTTTGAACAGCTCCCGGCCGATCGGGCCGTTGAACACCTGCATCAGGTGCGCCGGGTCGCGGATGACGTAGCCGGCGGTGAAGATGGAGAACTCGGGCACCAGCTTGGCGATGTCAAAGGCCGACAGCGTCGTCAGCTCCAGATTGCCGCGTGCCATGGCGACCGG
>CAIRAW010000082.1 GCA_903876735.1 uncultured beta proteobacterium
CGAGTGGCAACAACTGGTCGTTGACGGGTGTCCCTTTGGTTGACTACGCGACCACACTACTGTCGCTGAACGACCGTAAGCAATGTCCGTTAACTGGCGGGCAATTTGAACTTCTGTATTTCCGGATACGCTGCGATCCGGGTCTACAACTTTCTCCAGACCTGCCGTTCATTCTCGGCCGTCGGCTTCCGAGAAAAGTCACAGGCGGTCACAGACACATGGACTAAACCGCTCGCGCGGTAACCAATGCCCACAACACCTGGTTGAGTCGGTCCCACACACTTAATCGATTGGGTTTGCCGGTCAAAATTGGTCCTCCTTCTTATTGATCGTAGTGGTCAAACTTCCATGTGCCATCCTGCTTCAGGAAAACCATGCGCCACGTCACAATCGGCGGCCACTTCAGCAAACCATTGGGACCCATATCGCCATAGTCGACGCGAACCGACAACTCCGAGTCAGAAACGATCTTCCATTCAGATAGGCGCATGGGACCAAGCGGCACGATTTTGTTAGCGCCATAATGTGGCGGCCATTGCAGCGACTCAGCTCCGCGTTTGGTGACCCTACTCATGACCCTTTCGGTATATCCCGGGTACTGCCAAAGAGATAAGCTATTGCAAAAACGTAAAGCATCGACAACTGCAGATTCCAAAACCGTCGCATCGCCTTTTGTCTTGATGCCAGAAACTTCGACGATCTGCTTTTGCTTTTTTGATGGTTCGGCGCGCAGAAAGCCAAAGTCCGATGCGATCACAGGACTCTGGTTCCCGCGCTTCCCTCCGGCGTCAAACGGTTGAGTGCTGGTCATGGCGTATGTGCCACACCACAAGCAGCAACTCAAGACACATATCGCTCTATATGGGATGTTCATACTAGATTTCCTGTCATCTACACCATGATGCAATTGACCTCTACGTTACCGGAAGCAATGTCCGTTAACCGGCGGTCAATTTGAACTTCTGTAAGTCTGGGTACGCTGCGCTGCTGCTACACAATTTTCCGCAAAACAGCCATTGCGAATCCCTGGTTGAAGGCTAGAGCTTTTGCGCGCCAGTCAACTTCGCAAGTGACTTGTCAAAGGTGGCCAGCGGCAGGTGTCCGGCCTTGCGGGCAATCTCAAGCACCAGACAATCGGAGAACCCCAGCGCCGGCTTGGCGCGAAATTGGGTTAGTGCAGCGCTCACCACATCGGCGTCCTGCAGAACCAGGTGCTCATGGACCAGCAGCAGGTCCAGGGCTGCAATCAGTTGTTTCGGACTGCGCGCGTACACGGCATCAAGCACCCAGACTGCTTCGGCCAATACCAGTTGCGAAACCCAGGCGCCCTTCGCAACAGTATGGTCTGCTGCCAGCGCCTGCTTGGCATCGTCGCGCGCCAACAGGCGCACCAGCACGTTGGTGTCAATAGCGAGCATGACGCTTTTGCATGCGCTGGCGAATACCTTGCTTGAGTTCGCCCAGGGTCTTGGCCGGTTCAGTACCCGGTGGACCCTCTGAGAAAAGGGCTTGATGCACTTCTTCTGTGCTGTGACGTTTGGCCCGCTCCACCACGACTCTTTCACCTTCCTGGGTCCATATCAGCGCCGAGCCGGGAATCAGGTGCAGAAAGTTGCGCACCGACGCCGGCACCGAAACCTGCCCTTGCGATGTGAGTTTGGATTGAACTTTTTCCATGCGGTCATGCTATCACATTACCCGGGTAATGGATATTGTTTGAACTGACTATCAGAACAGGAAATAGCGCTGCGTCATTGGCAGGCTGGTGGCCGCTTCGCAGGTCAGCAATTGGCCGTCGGCGCGAACGCTGTAGGTCTGGGCATCGATCTCCATTTTGGGCAGGTAGCTGTTGTGCACCATGTGCTGCTTGCGCACGCCACGAATGTTTTTCACGGCGCTCAGGGTCTTGGCCAAGCCGAAGCGCTGCCCGATGCCGGCGTTGAGACCGGCCTGCGAGACAAAGGTCAGCGAGCCGCGCGTCAGCGCGCCGCCATAGGCGCCGAACATGGGGCGGTAGTGCACGGGCTGCGGTGTCGGAATGGAGGCGTTGGGGTCGCCCATGGCCGCCATGGCGATGAACCCGCCCTTGAGAATCAGCGCCGGTTTGACGCCGAAGAAGGCCGGTTTCCAGACCACCAGATCGGCCCATTTGCCGACCTCGATGCTGCCGACCTCGTGGCTGATGCCGTGCGCGATCGCCGGGTTGATGGTGTACTTGGCGACGTAGCGCTTGGCACGGAAGTTGTCGTTGCGCGCGTTGTCTTCGGGCAGCTTGCCGCGCTGGCCCTTCATCTTGTGCGCGGTTTGCCAGCAGCGCAGGATCACTTCGCCGACGCGGCCCATCGCCTGCGAATCCGAACTGAACATGCTGATCGCGCCCAGGTCGTGCAGCACGTCTTCGGCGGCAATGGTTTCCTTGCGGATGCGGCTCTCGGCAAAAGCCAGGTCCTCGGCAATGCCGGCGTCAAGGTGGTGGCAGACCATCAGCATGTCTACATGCTCGTCGAGCGTGTTCACGGTGTAGGGCATGGTTGGGTTGGTTGAGCTGGGCAGAAAGTTCGCCTCGCCGACCACGCGCAGGATGTCGGGCGCGTGACCGCCGCCGGCGCCTTCAGTGTGGAAGGCGCACAGGCTGCGCCCCTTGGTGGCAGCGATGGTGTTTTCGACAAAACCCGATTCGTTGAGCGTGTCGGAGTGGATCGCCACCTGCACGTCCATCGCTTCGGCCACGTCCAGGCAGTTGCTGATGGCCGCGGGTGTTGTGCCCCAGTCTTCGTGCAGCTTCAGACCGATCACGCCAGCCTCGACCTGCTCTTGCAGCGCCGCCGGCAGGCTGGCGTTGCCTTTGCCCAGAAAGCCCAGGTTCATCGGGAAGGCGTCGGCCGCCTGCAGCATGCGCTCGATGTTCCAGGGCCCGGGTGTGCAGGTTGTGGCAAAGGTGCCGGTGGCCGGTCCCGTGCCGCCGCCCATCATGGTGGTGACGCCGCTGGCCAGCGCCTCTTCGATCTGCTGCGGGCAGATGAAGTGGATGTGCGAATCGATACCGCCCGCGGTGACGATGTTGCCCTCGCAACTGATGACTTCGGTGCCGGGGCCGATGATGATGTCGACGCCGCTCTGCACGTCCGGGTTGCCGGCCTTGCCGATGGCGACGATACGCCCGCCCTTGAGGCCGATGTCGGCTTTGACGATGCCCCAGTGGTCCAGGATCAGCGCGTTGGTCATCACGCAATCCACCGCGCCCTCAGAACGCATGCGCTGCGACTGGGCCATGCCGTCGCGTATCGTCTTGCCGCCGCCGAACTTGACTTCCTCGCCATAACCACCGGCGCGCAGCGTGTAGTCTTCTTCAACCTCGATCAAGAGGTCGGTGTCGGCCAGGCGCACGCGGTCGCCCACGGTGGGTCCAAAGATCTCGGCATAAGCCTGGCGGCCGATGGTCGCCATCAGAGTGCCCCTTGCGTCATTGCGCGAAAGCCGTAGACAAAGCGGTCACCCGCATAGTCCACCAGTTCCACCGTGCGCTGCTGTCCGGGCTCAAAACGCACTGCGGCACCCGAGGCAATGTTCAGACGCATGCCGCGCGCGGCGGCGCGGTCAAAACTCAAAGCGCCGTTGGTTTCGGCAAAGTGGTAATGCGAGCCGACCTGGATCGGGCGCTCGGCGCTGTTCTGCACGACCAGGGTGAGCGTGCGCCGCCCTTGATTGAGCGCGTGGTCGGGGCCGTCGGTGATGATTTCGCCAGGGGTCATGTTAGACAATCGGTTGGTGAACAGTGACGAGCTTGGTGCCGTCGGGGAAGGTGGCTTCGACCTGGATGTCGGGGATCATTTCCGCGATACCGTCCATCACGTCGGCGCGGGTCAGGATGGTGCGGCCCAGGCTCATGAGCTGCGCCACGGTCTTTCCGTCGCGAGCGCCCTCCATCACGGCGGCGCTGATCAGCGCCAGTGCTTCAGGGTAGTTGAGTTTCAAGCCGCGTGCCTGGCGTCGCTCGGCCAGCAGGGCGGCGGTAAAGATCAGCAGCTTGTCTTTTTCGCGGGGTGTGAGTTCCATGGCTTGGACAATGCAATTGCCGTGCCGTGGCATGGAATGTGCACCACAAAGGTGTGACTTCTGACGCCAACCCCCCTTCTTCGCCCGAGGCACCGCAGCGCATCACGCTGGTCCGGCGCGATTACAACGCCTGGGTGGCGAGCGAAACCATGGAAGACTACGCGCTGCGCTTTGCGCCGCAGCGCTTTCGCAAATGGTCGGAGTGGCGCGTCGCCAACACCGCTTTTGGCGCGGCGTCCTTCCTGATTCTGGAGGCGGTTGGCGCCACGCTGCTGGTGCAGTACGGCTTTGCCAACGCCTTTTGGGCCATTCTGGCGACCGGCCTCATCATCTTTCTGGCTGGCCTGCCGATCAGCATTTACGCGGCGCGCTATGGGGTTGACATGGACCTGCTGACGCGCGGTGCCGGCTTTGGCTACATCGGCTCGACCATTACCTCGCTGATCTACGCCTCCTTCACCTTCATCTTTTTTGCGCTTGAAGCCGCCGTCATGGCCTATGCGCTGGAGCTGGCGCTTGGCATTCCCCCGAGTTGGGGTTACCTGATCTGCGCGCTGGTGGTGATTCCGCTGGTCACGCATGGCGTTTCCATCATCAGCCGGCTCCAGGTCTGGACCCAGCCGCTCTGGCTCTTGCTGCTGGTCGTTCCGTATGTTGCGGTGTTCATGCAAGATCCCGGTGCATTGGCCGGGGTACTGCACTACAAAGGGGAGCGCGGTAATACGGCGGGTTTCAGTCTGCCCCTGTTTGGTGCTGCACTCACGGTTGGCATTGCGCTGATGACGCAGATGGGCGAACAGGCCGACTACCTGCGCTTCATGCCTGAGCGCACGCCGGCCAATCGCTGGCGTTGGTGGCTTGGGGTGCTGGTGGGCGGCCCGGGCTGGGTGGTGCCGGGCGTGCTCAAGATGCTGGGCGGCGCATTGCTGGCGTATCTGGCGATCAGCCATTCCGTGCCGGTGGACCGCGCCGTGGATCCGAACCAGATGTACCTGGCAGCCTACGAGTACGTGTTTCCGAACTACGGCTGGGCGGTGGCGGCCACCGCCTTGCTGGTGGTGGTCTCGCAGCTCAAGATCAACGTCACCAACGCTTATGCCGGGTCGCTGGCCTGGTCCAACTTCTTTTCACGTCTGACGCACAGCCACCCGGGGCGCGTGGTCTGGGTGGTGTTCAACACGCTGATCGCCTTTATGCTGATGGAGATGAATGTGTTCCAGGCGCTTGGCGATGTGCTCGGTCTCTATTCCAACATCGCCATCGCCTGGATGATGGCGGTGGTGGCAGACCTGGTCATCAGCAAGCCGCTGGGGCTGTCGCCCAAAGGCATCGAATTCAAGCGCGCCCACCTGTACGACATCAACCCGGTGGGCGTTGGCGCCATGGCGCTGGCCTCGCTGCTTTCGGTCACGGCCTATCTGGGGTTTTTCGGTGAGTTGGCGCAGGCTTTTTCAGCGTTGATTGCGCTGGGTACGGCCTTTGTTGCCGCGCCGCTGATTGCGTGGGTCACCAAAGGCAAGTACTACATTGCGCGATCCAGTCGGCCTCAAACTCCAGCGTCAGTCCAAAGCGAAATGCAAACCCAGGGCCGTCATTGCGAGGAGCTTAGCGACGCGGCAATCCATGTATACAAAAGGCATGAATCGCCACGCTGCGCTGGCGATGACGATGACGAAGACATTTTGGCGAGTTCCGTATCCCTCCAGCGCTGCGTGATCTGCGAGCGCGAGTATGAGGGCCCGGACATGGCGCATTGCCCTGCCTACCAGGGCGCCATCTGTTCACTGTGCTGCACGCTGGACGCGCGCTGTGGTGACATGTGCAAGCCGCAGGCCAGCCTGTCCTCGCAGTGGTCGGCCACATTGCACTGGTTGTTGCCGCGCCGGCTCTGGTCCTATCTGGACAACGGCCTGGGTTACTTTCTGCTGCTGATGCTGGTGATTGCGCCGCTGCTGGCCAGCGTCTTTGGCCTGCTCTACCACCAGGAGTTGCGCGCCCTGGCGCAGGCCGTGGGCGATATGGATCTTTTGCCGGCGCAACTGCTGGAAGTGCCGCAGGCAGCGTTGCGTTCGGGCTTTCTCAAAGCCTATCTGGCGCTGACCGTGATCGCCGGTCTGGTGGCCTGGTGGGTGGTGCTGGCGCACAAGAGCCGCCAGGTGGCGCAGGAGGAGTCAAACCGGCAGACGCATTTGCTGATGCAGGAGATCGACTCGCACCGCCAGACCGACCAGGCCTTGCAAAGCGCACGTCTGGTGGCCGAGCAGGCGCGCCGCGCCGCAGATCAGGCTAACCAGGCCAAGAGCCGCTACATCAGCGCCATCAGCCACGAGTTGCGCACGCCGCTCAACAGCATCCTGGGCTATGCGCAGCTGATGGGCGAGGACACCTCCATTCCAGCGCACCGCAAACAGGCGGTCAGCGTGATCAAGCGCGGCGGCGAGCACTTGCTGTCGCTGATCGAGGGCACGCTCGACATTGCGCACATCGAGAGCGGGCGTCTGACCCTGGTGCAAAAGCCGATGCAGTTTGCCGACTTCGTGCAGGAAATTGCCAGCCTGTTCGAGCTCGAAGCGCAGGCCAAGGGGCTGGCCTTTGAATACCAGGAAGAAAACGCGCTGCCGGCCGTGGTGCGTGCCGACGAGAAGCGGGTGCGCCAGATTCTGATCAACCTGCTGGGCAACGCCATCAAGTTCACGGCGCAGGGTCGGGTCAGCCTGCGCATCCGCTATGCGCGCGAGATGGCCATCATCGCCATCGAAGACAGCGGCCCGGGTCTGTCTTCCGAGCAGCAGGCGCGCATCTTTGAGCCCTTCACACGCGCCATCACGCCTGGTGCGACAGCGCCCGGTTCGGGTCTCGGTCTGACCATTGCCAAGATGCTGACCGACCTGATGGGCGGTGAACTCAGCGTCAGCAGCACGCCGGGCATTGGCTCGGTCTTCACGGTCAAGCTGTTCTTGCCCGAAGTGCACAGGGCGCCGGCTTCACCCGGCGTGCCAACCGGCCGCCGGCAAGCAGCCACGGCCGCGTCGCGCCTGGCCTATTCCGGGGTGCGCCGACGCGTGCTGGTGGTGGACAACGAGGAGGTCGATCGGGACCTGCTGGTCAATCTGCTGCAGCCGCTTGGCTTCGAGTTGCGCACCGCTGCCAGCGGCCACGACTGCCTGGACCTGCTGGCCAGCGGTTACCGCAGTGATGTCATCTTGATGGACCTGGCCATGCCCGGCATCGACGGCTGGGAAACCATTCGTCGCCTGCGCAAAATCGAGGATGAGACGGTGGGGCCGAAGGCGCAGATTGCCATCGTGTCGGCCAACGCCTTCGACCAGGGGCTGGACAACGACGCTGGCATCCCCCGGGAGGACTTCATTCTCAAACCACTGCGCCACTCTGAACTGCTGGACTGGCTGGAACGCCGTCTTGCCATCGAGTGGTTGAGCGCGCCTCCCGTCGCTGTCTCGACCGTCGCAGTAGCGCCAGCGACGCTGGTGTACCCGGCGCGCGCGCAACTCGACGCGCTGCGCGAGGCGGTGAGCCTGGGTTACTACCGCGGCATCATGAATCAGCTTGACGCGATCGAATCCGCGCAACCGGCCAGCGCGCCCTTTGTTGCCAGCTTGCGCGGCCTGGCCAAACAGTTTCAGTTTGAGGCCATGGCCCAGCTATTGAACGAAGCAGCCGATGAAACATAGCCCGCCCGCCAAACCGCTGGACCTGACGCTGGACCGCGCCAACAGCGACGTCGTGCTGATCGTCGACGACGTGCCCGACAACCTCTCGGTGCTGCACGACGCGCTCGACGAATCGGGCTATACCGTGCTGCTGGCCACCAGCGGCGAGGCGGCCCTTGCGCGCGCGGCGCAGGCGCTGCCCGACATCGTGCTGCTCGACGCCATGATGCCCGGCATGGACGGCTTCGAGGTGGCACGACGCCTGAAGGCGGCGCCGCAGACCGCGCACATACCCATTATTTTCATGACCGGACTGACCGAGACTGAGTACCTGGTGGCCGCGCTGGACGCTGGCGGCGTTGATTACGTCACGAAGCCGATCAAGCCCAAAGAAGTGCTGGCGCGCATGCAGGTGCATCTGCAGGGCGCGCGCGAACGGCGCCAGGCGCGCAACGCGCTTGACGCCTTCGGCTTTGCCAGCATCACGGTGCGTGCCAGCGACGGCAAGCTGATGTGGCAAACGCCGCTGGCGCGCGACCTGCTGCTGCGGTACTACGGAACCGAGGCGCCGCAGACGCCCGCAGCCGTCCTGACCTGGCTACGCCGCCATGTGGCCGAGGCCGTGGCGCAGATCGAGCCGCCGCGCCTGAGCATCGAATTGGGCCCCAAGCGCCTGACCTTCCGCCTGCACCAGCAGATTGGCGATTCGGAAGGCGGGGGCGACTGGCTGATCATCATGCGCGAGCAGTCGGACGAGAGCGTGATCGACGCCATTGCGCTGTCCTTCAAGCTCACGCCGCGCGAGGCCGAGGTGCTGTACTGGGTGGTCAAGGGCAAAATCAACCGCGACATTGGTGATATTCTGGGCAGCAGCCCAATGACCGTGAAGAAACACCTGGAGCGCGTCTTTGCCAAACTCGGCGTCGAGACCCGCACCGCAGCGGCCGGCATGGCGATGAGCCGCATCCGCCAGTTGCATCCGCAGTTTGAGGGCTAGTTGCAACATGAGGACCCCACCATCGAAACCGGCGCCACCCCCGCATCCGTCATCCTGCAAGCCGACGGTCTGCGCTTTACCTACCCACAACGCCCGCTATTCATGCACTGGTCGGCGCGCATCACGCCCGGCCTCACGCTCTTGCGCGGCGATGACGGCAGCGGCAAGACCACTCTCTTGCGTCTGCTCGCCGGGGAGCTGAAGGCCGATGCCGGCACGCTCGCGATCAATGGGGCCAAGCTGAGCGAGCAGCCCGATGCCTACCGGCGTCAGGTGTTCTGGCTTGATCCGCGCAGCAAGCAATTCGATCAGATCACGGCGCTGGATTACTTCGCGTCGCTGCGCCGCCAATACCAGGCGCTGGACGCCGCACTGCTCGATGAGCTGGCCGAGGAGCTGACCCTGACGCCGCATCTGGCCAAGCCGCTCTACATGCTCTCTACCGGCTCCAAACGCAAGGTCTGGCTGGCAGCGGCTTTCGCCTCCGGCGCTACCGTGACACTGTTGGATGAGCCATTTGCCGCACTCGACAAGGGCTCGATCAACTTCGTGCTGGAACTGCTGGCAGAGGCAGCGCAGTCCGGGCGCGCCTTCGTTATGGCGCATTACGAGGCGCCGGGCGATGTGGCGCTGGCCCAGGTGATTGAGTTGGGCGTGTAACGCGCAAGCGGTCCGGATCGGGGGGTGTGTTTGAGTAAAAAAGATGTTGCCGTTTGTTACCTTGGCGGGAAATCGGTCGCACAATATGCCCTCGCAACACGCAATGTGAAAGTGTCCTTGTTCGATGGTTTTCCCGGCCCCCCAAACGAAATGGCTTGGCCTGCCAGCATTGGCAGGCGTAAAGACGCTGGGCATTCGGTGGCACCTTGCTGGTTTGGTTGCCGGCTGCGTTCTGCCGATTGCAGTCGTGGCAGTGTTTTTGATCCTCAATTACTACGAGATCGAACAAAAGCAGTTGACCGACAGCGCCACTTCGCGTGCGCGCGCGCTGAGCACCATGCTGGACCAGGATTTGTCCAGAACAGAGGCAGCACTGCGTGTTCTCGGAACCTCGCATCGCCTGGCGACGGGTGACTTGAGCGGATTTGGCGACAGGGCGCTTGAAGCCCTGCAGAACATCCATGCCGAAAACATTGTGGTTTGGCGTGCGGACGGGCGGCTGCTGCTCTCGTCGAGTCAGTCGCAGACGGAACTGCCGAACAAACCCTATATTCCGCCCGCGTTGAAAACGATCATAGACAAAGGGGAGCCCGGTGTTTCAGAGATGTTTGTGGATCCTGTCACCGGCCACAACGTTTTCTCCGTTGTGATGCCGGTCAAGCGCGACGGCGAACTTGTCTATTCGCTTACCGCCAACGTTGCGCCGCGACAGATCTCGCCCTTGTTGACGGGGCAGGGGTTCCCCGGCAGTTGGCGCGTTACGATCGTCGACAGCACTGGCAGCGTTGTCATGCGCTCGCATGACATCGAGAAGTTTCAGGGACGCAAGCTCAGCGCCGCATTGCTGCAGAGCATGAAGACCGCGTCGTCTGGCAGCCAGGAAGGCAGCACGCTGGACGGAATTCCGGTGTTGACCGTATTCAGCAAATCACAAACGACGCGGTGGGGCATCGTGCTGGGAATTCCCCTGCATGATCTGACGGCCGGGCTCAATCGCAGCCTGGTCTGGTTGATCGGGGCGGCCATTGCCGCCTTGCTGATCGGCATCACCTGGGCCTGGCATTTTGGCGGACGCGTTGCCGAGTCCGTGAAGGCGTTGATCGAACCCGCCAGATCGCTCGGCTCGGGCGCGGCCGTCGCGATTCCCCGATTGCATTTCAGAGAGGCCAACAAACTCGGCGAAGCGCTGGTGGAGGCGGCAAACGCACTGGCGCAAAGCGATTACCGGGCCCATCACGATGGCTTGACCGGACTTGCCAACCGGACCCTGTTTGAAGCAGCGGTCAATGGCCAATTGGCGCTGTGCCGGCGCAACCAGACGAAACTGGCGATCCTGTACATTGATCTGGACGGCTTCAAGGCTGTCAATGACCAGTACGGGCACGATACGGGTGATCAGCTTCTGTGTGAAGTGGCCAGGCGGATCACCGCTTCCATCCGGGAATCCGATATTGCGGCCCGACTCGGGGGTGATGAATTTGCCGTCGCATTGATTAACGCCGAGTTTGCCAGCGCCCAGGCGTTCGGCAACCACCTCATCACGACACTCTCGCAGCCGTATCAGTTTGCTGATGTGCAGACCTCGATAGCGGCCAGCATCGGCGTTGCGGGCTACCCGGATTCAGCGGCTGACATGGAGACCCTGCTGATCCGGGCCGACCGGGCGATGTACCGTGCCAAGGAACAGGGCAAGGGTCGCCTGGTTGTTGCCTGAAATACCTGATCGCTAGGGAACAGCCACCCGAAACTGCTCCACCCGTGCAAAAAAGGCCGGCGGCACCGGCGTGATCTTGCGCCCCTCGCGGACGACGAAGACGAGGCCGATCTTGCCCAGTGCCACCTCGCGCCCTGTGCTGACTTCGCTCATGCGGAACTGCAGGTCGAAGCCGTATTTGTTGAAGTCGGCCGGGTTCATCTCAACGCGCATGGTCTCGCCATGAAAGCCTTCGGACTTGTACTGCGCCACGATGTCGGCAACCACGATCAGCGCACCCTCGACGCCCGACTCGAAGTAACCCAGCGCCTTGAAGAAGCGCACCCGCGCCTCGGACGCCAATGTCAGCAACTGCGCATTGTCCAGATGCCCGCCCTGGTTGACGTGGCTGATGTAGATCTGCATCTCGGTGGCAAACGGGTAACTGGCGGCAGGGTTGAGCTTGATGCGGGGCATGGGGTGGTCTGCGGTGGGAATGGGGCAATCGTAACTTCTGAAGTCGCGGCTGTGTGATAAACGGACTGCGTGACGCCCATTAACGGCTGACCTTCCGGATTTCTGAATTGCAGCGCAACCCGACTTACAGATGTTCAAATTGACCGCCAATTACCGGTCATTGATTCCGGCTGTTAATGGCGGTCAGAAACCGCTTTTTTTGGCATTTTGAAGCGCTTTCGGACTTGAAAATATGCCGGCCAACAGGTAGGTTGCACGCAGTGGCGTGACGCATTAGAATGTATCAACGTCAATGTATATCCACGTCAATCATGATGAATCTACAAATTGCCAAATGGGGTAACAGCCTTGCTGTGCGCATTCCCGCTGACTATGTGCGCCAAATCGGCGTCAAAGAAGGGGACCAACTGATAGCGCACCTGAGCATTGATGGCGCGTTGAATCTGAGCGTGCCCTCTCGTTGGAGCCGCAAAGCCTTCGCGCAGGAATTAGCACACGATGCCAAGGCGCTACCGATGGGCACTTCGGTCATGGAACAGTTGCGGCAAGGGGCGCGGTATTGATGTTGTATGTCGATACCAGCGTCCTCGTCGCGCTATGCACCAATGAGGCCAAAACGGCCGAGGTGCTCAAGTGGTATGCAGCATGCACCGTCGAACTCGCTTCTGCAGCGTGGTGCGCCACTGAATTCGCCAGTGCCCTGGGCATCAAGCAACGCACTGGGCAATTGACCGAGTCGCAGGCGCAGACCGCGTGGGTGCAGTTCAAGCGCATTTGTGCCAACGACCTGCAGTTGCTACCGGTGGAGACCATGTCGTTTCACAAGGCTGCGCTGATGACCATGGACGCGGCTGCGGGCTTGCGCGCTGGAGATGCCTTGCATCTTGCGTGTGCCATAGAAGCCAATGCACAGGGCATAGTGACTTTGGATACCGTCCTGGCCAAGAATGCCAAGCGCTTCAAGTTGAAGTCAGTGGCAATTTAGCGATCTATTCGCTCAGGCTGGCTTGCGACCCTACGCTTCAACTGGAGAAAGTTGAGCAACCGGATCGCAGCGTATCCGGAAATACAGAAGTTCAAATTGCCCGCCAGTTAACGGACATTGCTTACGGTCGTTCAGCGACAGTAGTGTGGTCGCGTAGTCAACCAAAGGGACACCCGTCAACGACCAGTTGTTGCCACTCG